>CAYVJQ010000011.1:0-30275 GCA_964451725.1 uncultured Nannocystaceae bacterium
CGAGCTGTTGAAGCTCGATGCGGGCACGGATTCGGAGCCTCCCTCTCCTTCCCCCATCCCTTCTTCCCCCGCCTCTTCTCCCCCCGCCCCTTCTCCCTCCTCCCCTTCTCCCTCCTCCCCTTCTCCCTCCTCCCCTTCTCCCGCTCCCGCCCCGTCCGACGACCTGCCTCGCTCGGAGGCCGAGCTCGAACTCGCGCGGGAGCTCGAGGCTCTGGAGGGCCTGCTCTGATGGCCCAAGGTACGGTTGATCTTCAGCGAGCGATCGCCGCTCTGCGCCAGGCCCGACTCAAGATCGAAGCCCTCGAGCGCGCCCGCAGCGAGGCGATCGCCGTCGTCGGGATGGCCTGCCGCTTCCCCGGGGCCGCCGGACCCGAGGCCTTCTGGCGCCTGCTTCGAGACGGCCGCAACCCGATCGTCGAGGTCCCGCCGGAGCGCTGGGTCCTCGACGACTACTACGATCCCGACCCCCTCGCGCTGGGCCGAACCAACAGCCGCCACGGAGGATTCGTCGCCGACGCACTCGACTTCGAGCCCGAGCGTTTCGGGATCAGCGAGGCCGAGGCCGAGGCCATGGACCCGCAGCAGCGCCTGCTGATCGAGGTCGCCGCCGAGGCCTTCGAGCGAGCTGGAGACGCGGAACTCGAGGGCTCGAACACCGGCGTGTTTGTGGGCATCAGCACCCACGACTACGCCCAGCGAGCCCTGCGCGACGAGGCCACCGAGGCGATCGGGGTCTACACGGGAACAGGGAACGCGTTCAGCACCGCGGTCGGCCGGATCGCCTACGTGTTTGGTCTCCACGGCCCGGTCATGGCCCTCGACACCGCCTGCTCGTCGACCTTGGTCGCGGCCCACCTCGCCTGCGAGAGCCTCCGCGCCGGAAGCTGTGACCAGGCCCTGGTCGCGGGGGTCAACCTGCTCCTGTCCCCGGCCATGACCGTCTACTTCACCCGCCTGGGTGTGCTCGCGCCCGACGGCCTCTGCCGCTCCTTCGACGCCGACGCCAACGGCTACGTCCGCGCCGAGGGCTGTGGCGCCCTCGTGCTCCGCCGGCTCGGCGACGCCCAGCGTGAGGGTGATCCGATCCTCGGCCTGATCCGCGGGAGCGCCGTCAACTCCAACGGCCGAGGCAACGGACTGACCGCTCCCAGCCGGCGCGCCCAGGTCCAGGTGATCCGCCGAGCCCTGGCCGCGGCCGACCTCGAGCCCGGCGCCGTCACCTACGTCGAGGCCTTCGGAAGCGCGACCCCGCAGGGGGACGCCGTCGAACTTCGGGCCCTGTCCGACGTGTTCGCCGGGCGCCCCTCCGGCGACCTCCCGATCGCCTCGGTCAAGAGCAATATCGGTCACGCCGAGGCTGCGTCGGGAGCCGCATCTCTGATCAAGGCGCTCCTGTGTCTCGAGCACGGCGCGCTTCCGGCGAGCCTGCACCACCTTCGCCCCAACCCGGCGCTCGACGACGGAGCGAGCCCGATCCGGGTCCTCCAGACCCTCGAGGCCTGGCCCGAAGCGCGCCCGCGGATCGCAGGTGTCAGCGGGTTCGGGTTTGGAGGGACCAACGCCCACCTCGTGCTCGAGGCCGCCCCCCCACGCCCTGCTCGCCCCGAGTCCCAGGGCACGCCCGCCCCCCAGTTGATCGTGCTCTCGGCCCGGACCAGCGCGGCCCTCGAGCAGCGCCGCGCCGCCCTGGCAGCGCAGCTCATCACACATCCCGAGACCGCCCTCGCCGACCTCGCCCGTGGCTGCGCCGCTGTCCGCCTCCACGAACATCGCCTGGCCTTCACCTGCACGGATCTCGACGGCGCGGCCGCGGGCCTGCGCGGTGACCAGGGAGCGCTCACCCTCCACCTCGGACAGGTCGAGGGGGCCGCCCTCGACATGGCGGCGGGCTGCGGCGCCGGACCTGTGCACCTCGCCCCTGTGCTCGCGCGTGCTCCCGCCGCCCACGCCCTGGTCGAGCGCGCCGCAGCGGTCTTGGGAGCGACGCCCCGGACCGCCCTCGATCCCCACGCGCCCCTCGCCCGGATCCTCGAGGCGGCCGCCCTGCTCGGATGGCGGGCCCTGGGTCTACGTCTGCGGCGCGTCGAAGGCCGGGGCGCCAGCTGGGTCCTCGCGCTCTGCGACGGCTCCCTCTCGGTCGAGGACGCCCTCGCGGCGCGGGGACCCGACCAGGCTCCAGCTCAGGCTCCAGCTCAGGCCAGGGCGCCCGCCCATCGCATCGACCTCGCCAGCCCCGATGCCCTCGACACACTCGCGGCGTTGGTGGTGCGTGGTTTCGACCCGCGCTGGGATCGGGTTCACGACCGCGGGCCCCGGGTCAGTCTGCCCCCCCACCCGAGCGCGCGCCGACGGCTGGCCGACCTCCCCCTGGTACCCCGGTCCGGAGCATCCCGAGAACCATCCCCCAGCACCCTGCTCGTCGAGCTGCTGGCTGCCCCGCTCCCGCGACGGCGCGACCATCTCGAGCGCTGGCTGAGCGAGCGCCTGGGCGCGATCTTGGGCGGGGAGCTCCCCGCGGACCGGCCCCTCGTCGAGCTCGGCCTCGACTCGGTCGCTATCGTCGAGGCCATCCAGACCATCCAGCGCGAGCTCGATCTCCAGGTCTACCCCGAGGAGCTGCTCGGGGCCCACTCACTCGCCGCGCTCGCCGATCTGCTCGCGGCTCAGCTCGGGCGCCGACACGCGGCCGACGCTGAACCCAAGGTCGCGCCCCCGGCCGAGCGGGCCGCCGCGCGCCGCCACATCGCGGCCCACGGTGCCGGCCCGGCGCACCCCCAGCCCACACTCCGACTGCCCAGCGCCGTGTTTGTGCTCAGCGCCCCCCGCTGTGGCTCGACCCTGCTGCGGGCGATGCTCGCCGGACATCCAGGCCTGTTCGCCCCGCCCGAGCTCCACCTCCTCGACCACGGCGACATGGCCTCGTGGCACCGCGCCCTGGCCCCGAGGATGATGCACCTCGGCCTGGTCCAGGCCCTGATCGGCCTCGGCCTCGAGGCCGAGGCCGCCAGCACACAGATCCAAACCTGGGTCGACGAAGCCCGACCCACGGCCGATGTCTACGCGGCCCTCCAGGCCCTCGCCGGTCCGCGCCTGCTGGTCGACAAGTCCCCCAGCCACGCCCTCGAACCCCGCGCCCTGGCCCGCGCCGAGGCCGTCTTCGACGAGCCCCGGTACATCGTCCTCACCCGCCACCCCTACGCGATGATCGAGTCGTTCGCGCGTCTGCGCATGGGGCAGCTCTTCGACGCCGGCGAGCGGGATCCCGAGCTCTTTGCCGAGGCCGTCTGGGAGCGGGCCTACACCAACCTCGAGCAGCTCCAGACCACGCTCGGCCCCCGCTGCCACCGGCTCGCCTTCGAAGATCTGGTCACCGAACCCGAGCGCACCCTGACCCGGCTGTGCGCCTTCCTCGAGCTCCCCTTCGATCCCGCCACCCTCGACCCCTTCGCCGGAGAGCGCATGGTCGGCGGGGAGCAGCGGGCGATCGGCTTCATCGGCGATCCCAACTTCGGCTCGCGCACGCGCATCGATCCTCGCCTCGCCGAGCGCTGGCGAGACACCCGGTCGCCGTGGCGCCTGGACCCGGCGACCGCCAGCCTCGCGCGCAGCCTCGGCTACTCGACCCCGGTCGAGACCCAGGGCCAGAACTTCGTCGATCCCAGCGACCCCGCTGCCGACGCGCGCTCGGCCCTCCCCCTCGAGGTCGCGCCGCGCTGCTCTACGAGTCTCGACGATGAGCTGCTCCTGACCGGCGCGACCGGTTTTTTGGGTGTCCACCTCGCGGCCGAGCTGCTCGCCCAGACCGACCAGCCCCTGCGCTGCCTGGTCCGAGCGTCGACTCCGGCCGCGGCGACCGAGCGTGTGCGCGCGGCGATGATCCACTACGGCCTGTGGCGAGAACAGTGGCACGAACGCATCCGAGGCGAGGTCTCCGACCTCGCCGCTCCCGAGCTCGGCCTCACACCCGAGCGCTGGGACACGCTCGCCCGCTCGACCTCCGCCATCTATCACAACGGCGCCCAGGTCCACTTTGGCCTGCCCTACGCCGCCCTGCGCGGGCCCAACGTCGAGGGCACCCGCGCGCTCCTGCGGCTGGCCGCGGCAGGGCGGGGCAAGCCTTTGCACTTCGTCTCGACCAAGGGAGTGTTCAGCCCCGGGGCCTACCCGGGCGACGCAGCGATCCCCGAGGATGCCCCCGTCCGTCAACCGAGGGACGGGCTGGCCTACCAACAGAGCAAGTGGGCTGCCGAACAGCTGGTGATCGCGGCCCGGGAGCACGGCCTCGAGACCGCCGTCTACCGACCTGGTCGAATCGGGGGGCAGTCGCACTCGGGACAGGTCAACCCGGACGACCTCCTGTGTCGGATCCTCCGCAGCTGCGCCCAGGTGGCCGCCCTCCCCGACGTCGATATCTGCCTCGAGGTCACGCCCGTCGACCACGTCGCCGCGGCCCTGGTCCGGATCTCGCGGACCCCCGACGCCTGCGGGCGCGCCTACAACCTCGCCCACCGTGAGCCCCTGTCGATCGCCGCGCTCCACGACGCCCTGGCTTCCGCCGGCCACAGCTACGAGTTCCTGCCCTGGAAGACCTGGCGCCAGGCCGTCCTCTCCGCTCCCCACAGCCCGCTCGCCGCCCTCGCCGGCCTGTTCGGAGACAGCGCGCCCCCGCGGGTCGACGAAGCCCGGCTCTCGGCCGACAACACCCGCGCCGCCGACCCGGGCTGGACGGCCCCCGATGTCGTCGACCAGCTGCTCCTCGACATCGACTTCATGCGCCGCGCCGGCCTGTTCGGGGAGCCCGGGTCGTGAGCTTGTTTCGTGTGGCGGCCTCGGTGGTCAACGGAGTCGGCGCGGCGGCCCGGGCCCTCGGCGTGCCCGCGGGGCGCCTGGATCCCGCCGAGCTCGAGCGCGCCGCCAGCCGCAGCGAGGGCCACGACGACTTCGGCGATCCCCGGTTTCGGGTCGGCCTCGAGACCCTGGTCGAGTCCCTCGAGGCCGACGCCGACTTGCACATGCTCGGGCGCCTACACATGCGCGCGCTGGTGATCGAGCTGCTGGTCACCCGCCTGCGCCTGAGTCGACGGCTGGCCCAGAGCCGGCAGCGTGCACCCGTCTCCCTCACCCCTCCCCTGCTCGTCTGCGGCCTCCCGCGCTCGGGGACCACCTTCCTGCACCGCATGTTGGCGATCCGCAGCGACGCCCGCCCGCTCCCGCTTTGGGAGCTGCGCGAGCCGATCCCCCGGACCAACTCGCCCCACCTCGGCCCCGGCGCTCCAGATCCACGCCTGGCCCTCGCCCAGGCCCGGGACCGACGCATCGCCGAGCTCCTGCCCGAGAGCGTCGACGCCCAACACCTCATGCGCGCCGAGCTCCCCGACGAGTGCGGGCACCTGTTCAAGGTCGCGTTTTGGTCGTCCCTGTTTTGGCAGGTCCCCGTCTACCGCTACCTCGAGTGGTACATCGACGCCGACGCCGAGCTCCCCTATCGCGAGTATCGGGCCCTGCTCGACGCCCTGGCCGAACCCGGTCGCCGCCTGGTGCTCAAGGATCCCTTTCACGCCGGACACCTCGAGAGCCTGCTGGGTGTCCTCCCGGGCGCCATGGTCGTCCAGACCCACCGTGACCCCGTCGAGATCGTCCCCAGCTTTCACAAGCTGACCACCACCTTTCAGGCCGTCCTGTCCGCGCGGGTCGACCGTGAGCGGACCGTCGAGCTCAACACACGCTGGCTCCAAACCCTGGTCCGGCGCAGCGCCGACGCCCGCCCCCGCCTCGAGCCCGGCCGCGTGTTCGACGTCGACTACCGGGAGCTCGTCGCCGACCCCTTCACGGTCGTCGAGGCGATCCACGACCACTTCGGCCTCGACTTCGACCCGGCCTACCGCGCGCGCCTCACCCAGTTCATCGCCGACAACCCGCAGCGCAAACACGGCCCAAACCCCTACGCCGCCTCCGACTTCGGTCAACACCGAGACCAGATCGCCGAGGCCTTCGCCGACTACCGCACGAGGTTCCAACGATGAGTGAAGACAGCGAGCCTCACCGGCCACTCAGACAGATCCCCATGAGTGAAGACAGCGACCCTCACCCCCATCAGCCCGTGGCCAAGATCCCTGTGCAGCTGGCCGTCGACCGGCTGCGGATCCTCTCGCGCATCGACCGAACTCGGGCCCTCTCGGCCCTGCTTGGCGATTGGCTGGTGATCGCCGCAGCGATCGGCTTTGCCCTCTACCTCGACTGGCTGCCTGCGACCGCGCTCGCGGTGATCGTCATCGGTGGGCGCCAACACGCCCTGACCGTCGTCACCCACGACGCCGTCCACTTTCGTTTCCTCGCCGACCGGGGCCTCAACGACTGGGTCGCCGAGCTGCTCGCTGCGTGGCCCGTGTTCCTCTCGGTGCGCGTATTCAGGATCGTCCACGCTCCCCACCACCGCTTCCTCGCCGAGCCCGGCGACGGAAACCGCCGCGCGTGGCGGACCCACGCCGCCGACGGTGAGCTGCGTCCGGAGTGGACCTACCCCAAATCGCGGCTCGGCCTCGCAGCCACGATCCTCCGACGGGCCGCCCTGCTGACCGGCGCGCTGTGGATCGTCCGCGGGCTCATCGCTCCCTTTGTGGTCCGCCGACCCGCGTCCGAACTGATCGCTCGCGCGGCCTTCTACGGGCTCTCCGCCTGGGCCATCCATGCGCTCGGCGCCTGGGTCGAGTTCCTGACGCTGTGGGTGCTGCCCTATTGCACCTGGCACATGGTCGCCCAATACACCCGCCTGATCTGCGAACACAGCGGGCGCATCAGTCTACAGCCGGGCTTCGAGCTCACCCGCAGCACCTCGCCGGGCCCCCTCGGCAGGTTCTTCATCCTGCCCCACAACATCGGGTATCACCTCGAACACCACTGGTACCCGAGCGTCCCCTGGTACAACCTACCGAAGCTCCGGGTCGCGCTGCGCGATGACCCGAGCTTCGTCTCGGGTGCCAATATTCAACACTCGCTGATCGCCTCGCTGCGCCAGTGTCTACGCTGACCAGGGCTGGTCAGGGCTGATCATCCCTGATCATCCCTGATCATCCCTGATCAGGGCTGGTCATTCCTGATCAGCAGATTGGGCATAACGGCCGCGATAGGGCACCACCCGATCACCATTGACCCGAGCCCGGTCGGTGCCTCGGACCTGGACCGCCCGCCAACGATCGAGCTCCAGCCCCCGAACCCGCAGGTACGCAATGTCGAGCCCGCCGTCACCGAGCACCCAGGGGTTGTGGATCCCCACTTCGGGCCGAATGTAGCGACCCGACATCCCCAGGCGGCTCTCGTCCTCGGTCGAGTTCTCGTGGGCGCCATGCAGCAGGCGCTCGCTGAAGATCACGGCCTGGCCGGCCTTCATCTCGATGTCGACGACCGCGGAGGCGTCGATCTCTTTGTGGGTACGCAAGATCCGAGTGCCGAAGCGGTCGGACTTGTTGTCCGCGTGTTTGAGCGGGTCGAACTCCTCCACCGTCATGGGCTCGATCCTTCGGTGTGAGCCCCGAACAAAGCGCAGGCAGCCGTTGTCGCGGGTCGAGTCGGTGACCGCGATCCAAGCGGTGAGCTGAAACAAGCTGCGCAGGTCGGGCGGGTTCAGGGTCGCTACCCGCATCGATTCGTTGAGGTAGGACGAGGCCTGATGCCACCCCGTGCCGCCCATCTTCGGGTACTTGGGAAAGAACTGGCTGCGCCACATCAACAGGTCCGGCCCGAGCAGCTGGGCGACCCTCTCGACGATCGCAGGGTGGGCGTAGAGGTCGAGCAGATCCTGGTCTTGGAGGTGCTTGTCCCGGGCGTTGAGACCTCGGGTGGCGTACTCCTCGTTGCTCATCTCGCCGCTGGCCGCTGCGCTGCGGTCACCGATGAACTCGTAGGTCCCCGGGGGATAGGTGGTCGAGGGCACATCCCACAACTTCCACAGCTGGTCGGCCCGGGCGTTCATCTCGGCTTGGGGCAGGACGTCGAAAGGCCCGAGGTAACCGTCCTCCCAAAACTGTCGAATGGCCGCCTCGTCGAGGCCGAGTTCACCCTCGACCTGGGCCCGAGGCGCAAATGAGCTCGGCAGGTCGAGCTCACACGCAACGTCGATATACACACGCCCGAGCCCATGACGGAGAAAAGAGCCGATCATCTCGGCGTTCCAACTCAGCGGCAGCCGGTAGCGCACCGAGTCTGGGAGCAGTGGATGCAGGGGCTTGAGCTTGCCCAGGGCGTAGCCGATAGCCAGGGGAACGGGTCGAATGATCCGCTTGTTTTGCTTCGATTTTTGCATCGATTTCACCACCGAGTTCGCCACCGAGTCGGCCACCGAAACCTGCTATGGCCGCCGACGGATCGCCTCGATCGTAGGTATCAAGATACCACGCTGGTCGACGTCGGGGACCACCATTCGTAGCCACGGTGATCGCGGCAGACCCACCTCGCGGCCGGCTCCACCGGTGGAGCCGGCATGATCCGGCGTGATCCGACACGACCCCGATTCCCACGCGGGTACTGGCTGGCTCGGCGCAGGGTGCCCATCGGATGGCTCTCGGACTCCCGCACACAGTGACACCCGCCAGCTGGTTTCAGTTGGTCGTGTACCGCTGGCCGAGTCAGGGCTGGGCGCGATCGAGATGCACGCTGACACCAGCCGCCTCGGGATTCGAGGCCGACCGGCGCACCACTCCGTCCGGGCTCGCCTCGAGGATCCACGCCCCCACACGCACCCGCTGGAGGGCGCCATCACCGGCCGCCCCACGCCGCTCGCAGACACTCGAGGGCTGCGCTCGCCAGTGTCGCCCACCGTCGTCGCTGCGCAGTGCGAAGCCCCCCTCGATGCTGCAGGTCTCGGCCTCGATGATCTCCCCCTTCGGACCCAAGCGCACACCGACGAGAGGGCCGAGCGCCCAAGGGTCGTTCGGATCCACCCCCGCGACCGCGACCGCGGGGTTCAGGGCGGTCCATCGCTCCCCGCTGTCCTCACTGTAAAACAGTTTTCCACCCAGGCAGTAGTCGGCCGCGTCTTCAAAACAACACTCGGAGCGAGCGAGCAGTCGCTCGGGCGCGTCGAGGGCCGCCCAGACCGCGTCGATCGCCCTGGTCCCGAGACCCGGGATCTCGACCAGGGACCAGCGCTGGCCCTGATCCACAGACCGCCACAGCCCGGGCGAGCCCGCGTGCACTGCCGTCACCCCCTCGCTGCACAGACCGCCGTCGCTCGCCCAGGCGACCCCGCCCGCACCCGCGGCCACACTCCCGACATGGGCCAGGGGCCTGCGGGCCTCGATCTCGCACACGGGCGAGAGCTCGAACACCTCGGCGACCCCCTCCCAGCTCGCCTCGAACCCACAGGGGCCCCCCGAATAGACCAGCAGCTCATCCTCTCGCACCCACCCCGCCACGACCTCTTCGGCCCGGACCGATGGGTCCTGCGGCTCGGCCATCCAACATTGATCGATGTCGCGCTGCAGCCCGAGCGGCCCAAAGTCCCCGCGCCCGAAGTCGTAACGCTGGACCCCCGCGGCGACGAGCGTGAAGTAGAGACTCCGACCGTCGGCGCTGCGCTCCGACCAGCCGAAGTTCGCGCCCTCCACCCGCAAGAACAGCTCCGGCTGGCCCGGCGCATCACAAAAAACTCGCCACAGCGTATCGGCCTCGACCCCACCCCGCTCCCAGCTCAACCACGGGTACAGGCTCCCGACCCCGAGCAGGATCGAGCCCTCGAACCAGGGATAGGCCCGCAGCCGCAGCGCCTGACCATCCTCGGATCCGAGCCCCGTGGGCCGACCCTCGACCAACACCCGACCAGCCTCGAGGCGGGCCTCACAGGCCATCGTCTCCGCTCCCGTGGACCCCCGCTCGGGCCCTGGTTCAGGCTCGGGGTCCGGCGTCGAAATCGCTGCCGGGGCCGGCTCCAACGCGGCCGACACAGGGGCGCAGGCCGAGCCCGAGAGTATCCATGCCATCCCCCACACCGCCCTGCGCTCCGGTCGATCAGGCTCGGACATACACACGTCGAGGCCCATCCTACACCCCGACTCCACGACCACCGGTCCCGAGTTCGCCTCCTCCACCGGGCCGTATCGGGCCCCTCGGTCGACGAGAGTCAGGCCGACGACAGGATCTTCGCCAGGACCTCTTCGATGCAGGCCACGGCGTCGTCGTTGCCACAGCGCTCCGCGCTCCGCTTGCCCGCGTAGCCCGGCGCCCGCTCGAGGAAGGCCCGCAGACGCTCGGCCGTGGGTGGGCCGTCGATGCAGGCCTCGCCCAGGCCGTCGCGCTCGAGGTACAGGGCGTTGAGACACTGCTCGAAGCTCCCGCCGTTGGGCATGGCCAACAGCGGCTTCCCCAGATACAGGGCCTCGGACAGGAGCGTGAACCCGGCCGTCGAGACCACCGCCTTCGCGCTCGCCAGGTCGGCCAGGAAGCCCTCGATCTCCGGCTGCTTGAAACAGATGTTCGCCGGGCTCGAGGCCGTCCCGGATCCGAAGTTGTAGACCTTGAACTGGACGTCGGAGAGTGTGCCCAGGGCCTCCATGAAACCCTCGATACCGGTCGGATCGTTGTGATAGACGAGCACGTGGCCCGCGTCGCTGGCTTCGATCTCACGCACGGCTCGGCGCAGGATCGGCGCCACCAAGGTCGTGTGTGAAGGGTCGCGCAGGGGCGGGTAGAAGAACGAGCTGACCAAAAAGTGGACCGCCCGCCGAGGCGTCATCGTGCCGATCACCAGGCGCGCGACCCAGGCCTCCCAGGCGTGCCGACGCGGGACCTCGTAGGCGGTGTGGGTCAACACGTGCTGATGGTTGAAACACATCACCGGCAGCCCCATGCGGCCGGCCGCGCGCACCGAGAAGCTCTCGAAGTCGGTGATCAGCAAGTCCGGTTCGAAGGCCGAGAACTGCTCGACCAGCCGGCCGATCGTGCCCACCGCCCGGATCTTCGTATTCGCCATCTTCACCAGGCTCCGACCCAGGCGAATCTTGTTGTTGTGAATCGCGTGGCGCAGGACCGGCACCGACACGACCTCGCGCCCGGCCTCGGAGAGGAGCCGCCCCGCCCCGCCTCCAGCACAGAACAGGAGCGTGTGCCCCCGGGCCTCGAGGGCCTCCGCCATCGCCGTGACCCGTGAGCTGTGGC
This sequence comes from uncultured Nannocystaceae bacterium, assembly GCA_964451725.1. Classification (GTDB taxonomy): domain Bacteria; phylum Myxococcota_A; class Polyangia; order Nannocystales; family Nannocystaceae; genus Plesiocystis. The sequence continues at coordinate 11,149 of CAYVJQ010000011.1, forward strand.
CCCGCCCTTGAGAGGTCAGTGCGTAGATGATCCGCGCCATGGTGCTCGACCGAGGGGCGCGGACCATAACAACCCAACTCCGAACCAGCCACGCCCAGACGGGGGATCGGCGCCCCCCCATGGCCACGCCGGGATCGGCTGTCGGGCGCGAAACGACGCCCGGACCAGGATTCAGACCGCTCGGACGAGGATTCAGACAGGTCGGCTTTCGTGCAGCCCCCGCGGCGGCCTGGGCGAGTCGCGCGCTGCCCGAATATCGCTACACTCACGCCCGTGCTCGTCCGTGATGCCGCCCATTTGGACCGCGCCTACGCCACGCTTTCCATCGCTCTCGCCGCGCTCTTCCCCCTGATCACCCTCGGCGCGTGTCGACCGATCTCGGGTACCGACGACCCCCAGACCCTGGGCTACGGCCCCCACCCACAGGTCGCGGCGGCCATGGCCGCCGGCTACAGCCCCGACCCCAACCCGCGCCCGGCCCCCACCGCGTGGGAGCCCCCGCCACGCTCGGGCCCGACGACACCCCAACCCCAGATCGATCCCGATCGCATCCGCCACGCCCCGGAGATCATCGCCCTGTGCCAGCACCTCGGCGCGATCCCTGGCGCGTCGCCGCATGACGCCGGCTCCAACTCCAGCTACAGGGCCGAGCTGCGCTGTCGCGCCGGCCTCCGCATCGACCTCGTATTTCGCCGCCCCGACGCGTGGCGCGAACTGGCGACCTGCCTGCACGAAGCGGACACAGGCGAGGCCGTCCAGGCCTGCCGCGAACACAACGCGCTCCTGCTCTCGCCCGTGGACGGCGAGCCCGAGGCTTCCCAGGCCTGCATGCACATCATGGCGCTGGCCACCGTCGACCGGCTCGGCGAGGACCAGCCGGTCGACATCGAGAGCATCGAGACCTTCCAAACCATCCTCGACGATTGCGTGGTTGGGCTGCTCGAGGATGTCGGCCCCGGCGAGCGCGGCCCGAAGCTGGCGTGTATCAACGCCGCACAGAGCTCGACGGCCATCCAATCCTGCGATTGAGCTCGGGGTTCACCCGGAGTTCAGCGCTTCGACCCGACGAGCGCTCGTCACTCGCCCATGAACGCCTCTGCGAACTCCCGCAGCCGCAACACGGACGGGACCCCATCTGTGCTCTGGAAGGTGAGGTCCGAGGCGAAGGTCACGTTGGCCGCTGCCTGCCACGCGACAAAGGCCCGACCAGCCGGCGAGTTCAACAGCGAGTTCACCCGGCCCTCGTAGCCGCCCATGACCTCTGCAACCAGCGCGTCGCCCTCGGCCCCGAGCCGCGCCGATACGCCGTCCGCTCCCGCACGCACGCTCTTGTCGTAGGCCAGAGTCTCGGCCTCGATATTCTTGATCCCGAGCAGGTAGTTGTCACCGTACCCCTCGGGCTCCCCACCCAGGGCCACCGAAGCGACCATCTGCAGGGCCGAGCGTTGCGCAGCGGACAGCGTCTCGAGACGCCGACGTGCGGCCCCAGGCTCGAGGGCCGCCGCCGACTCGGCAGCCAGAGCCTCGAGTTCAGCCAACTCCTCGAGACTCAGACCCGCGAGCGGGCCGGACCCCGCAGGGTCTTCTGCGTCCGGATTCTCTGCGTCCGGGTTCTCTGCGTCCGGATTCACAGGACTCGGGTCGACCAGACCCGAGTCCGGCACCGCCACATCCGCGAGCGCGTCGGCGGGATTGACACGCAAGAAGCCGACTTGGTAGGCGCGGTCGATGCGAGCCAGGCTCGCGACCCACTTTTGCTCCCGCGCAGAGGCCAGGGCTCGGGTCTTTTGTTGGAAGTTGTCCAGCGTCTGCTGCTTGTCCGCGACCCCCTTGCGGGCCCCGTCGAGCAGCTTGTTCTGGGCGTTGAGCTGGATCTGCAACAGCTGCTTCTCGTACTCGCCCCGGAAATAGACCGCCCGAATCAAGATCGTATTGGCCTCGACATGCAGCGCCCCGAGCTCCTCGTTGAGCCTCTCGAGCGCGGTCGCGGCCACGACATTGCGGCGATCCGTGTCATAGAAATCGCTGCTCTGCAGGGCCGCCAGATGCTCACGCAGCACGCCCACGGTGGTCTCTCGGGTCAAGCGCTGATAGCGATAGCTCTCCCCGTCCTTGACGTGGTTGCCCGCGCTCACGATCTCCCAGGCCTCCCCCGGCTTGATCCGGTAGGGCACCGAGATGTCCAAGGTCACGATGTTGTTGTCCTTGGTGCGGATCTCCAGCGCGTCTTGCTTGAGGAAGCCGAGGAACTGATAGGTGCTCGGGAGATCGATGATCTTGTGCAACCCGAGGATCTCCAGGCGCCAGCCCGGTTCGAGATCTTTGGCCACCACGCCGCCGATATTACTGCGGCGCACACCGACCTCTCCGATCTCCACGCTGCCGACGAGGGCTCCACGCAGGACCATCAGGCCCGCAAACACGATCACGAACCACTTACAAATATTGCTGATGCGTTCCATGGTGGGCTCCTATTGGGTGATGTCGATCTTCGAAGGGTTGGCGTCGTTGGCCCAAGGTTCGATATGGATCGTGACCCCCTTGAGGGTCTCCCCGAGCCGCTCCATGACCCGCTCCACCGGCTGAGTGCGGAAGGCCTCGATCTCCGCCTTCTTGGCGCGGTAGTTGGCGTCGAGCTGACCCTTGAGCTCCTCGGCCTTTCGCTTCGCGGCCGCGAGCTTGGCCTGTCCCTTGCCGATCTTCTCGATCTGGTAGGTGTCTGCGGCCCGAATGGTCTTCTCCCGATCGGCGACCGCCGTGGCGAGGTCGGACTCGAGCTCGGCCCGGCGCTCCTGGATCTTCTTGTTCTCGTCCCGGTCGACCTCGGAGAGCTTTCGCTCCCGGTCGGTCTCGGCCCGCTCCAGATTCGAGCGGATGACCTCGAGCTCGTTGCGCAGGCTGTTGCGCTCCTCGATGAGCTGCTCGTAGTCGGCGTTGAACTTGGGCCGCGGGGTCACCATCTGCGTGACCTTGATGCCGTGGGGCTCGAGAAACTCGTTGAGTCGGTCCTGGGCCCGGTTCGCCGCCGCACCGTAGTTCGAGGGATCCGAGACGGTGATCGTGGACTCGCGCCCGAACTCGTCGCGCAGGATCGCCCGGGCGTAGGGCTTGATCCACGCCCGAAAGGCGTACTCGTGGCCCGCGTTGCGGGACACGGTGACCGCGTCTCCGCCGAGGACCTGGAAGATCAAGGTCGTGTCTTCAAAGTGGAAGTTGGCCCCGTCGCTCGCGCGCACGGTCAACCTCTCCACATGCAGGTCGTCGGTGCTGGAGTCGCCCTTCATCTGAAAGGTCTGAGGGCTGACATCCAAAACGTGCAGCGAGTGGATCCCCATCGGCAGGCGAAACACCCAACCGGGCTGTGTGATCGCCGTTGCAGAACCCGTCACGTTGTTGACCCGCACCGCCACCTCACCAGGCTCGATGGTCGTGAAGGACATGAACATCATGGCCAACACGATGAGGCTCGCTGCCCCCACCCAGATATACTGGGCGATGTCGCCCACCTGTCCGCGCAGCTCTTTTATCTTGTCGAGGTTGATCTCGGCCATCGCGGCGCGAGTCTACCGCGCCTGCCCCCAACCGAGAACTCGGCTCAGACCAGGTCGAACTCGACCACGCTGGCCCCGCTCCCGCTGGTCCCGCCCTCGGGCTCACGCGGCGACATCGGTCGGCGCGGAGGCGGAGCGCGCAGTCGCTGCTCCCGATTCGGGGGGGGCTCGGGCTGTCGGCCGTCTCGGGTCGTCGCCATGCTGAAGATCATGACCCGGAGGGACCCTCGATGCCGTGATGCGCCGCCGAAAAGCTTGCGTTCGGCCCTTCCACGGCCCAAGCCTTCACGCGAGAGAGCGACCCAGGTCGGGGCCGTGCGCGAAGCTCAGACTCCCGCGAGCCAGGCGAACAGCCCGTCTATCTCCCGACGCAAGAGCACAAACTCGAGCGCGGCGAGAGCCAAGAACGGTCCAAAGGGCACGCGCCGACCCATGACGCCCGCATCGGGGTCCTCCTCGCCGAGCTCCGGGTCGTCTCCGTGGACCTCCTCGAGCTCCGTATTGGCCAGATTGCGCCCGCTGAGGAGCAGGGGAACCGAGACCAGGAGGCCCTGCAGCGCCCCGGCGCCCAGGGTCCACGCCAGCGCCGTGGGACCACCGAAAAAACCGACCATGAGCAGGAGCTTGCCGTCGCCCAGGCCCATGGCTTCGATGTCCCTCAACTTCAGATACAGCCACCGGATCCCGACTACCAGACCGAGCCCGGCCACCCCCGCCACGACCGCGGGGATCGTCTCGACCCCCAACAGCTCCGGGCGCCACACCGCGACCAGCAGGCCCACCCCCGCCATGGGCAGAACGACCTCGTTGGGGATGATCCAGACGTCGAGGTCCGTGAACGTGACGACCACCAGCGAGAGCGAGAAGAAGAACCACAGCTGCCAGGTGATCAGCCCGTCGAGCCCGCCGCCCTCGAGCAGCGGGGTGATCACGTAGAGCATGAACAGGGCGAAGCTCAACAGCCCACCGATCAGCTCCACCAACAGGTAGCGCAGGGCGAAGGACTCCCCACAGTGGCGACAGCGACCGCGCAACAGCAGGTACGAGAGCACCGGGATGTTGTCGTACCAGGCGATGGCCGTCTCGCAGCCCGGGCAGCGCGAGCGCGGGCTGATCACCGACTCGCCCAGGGGCACACGATAGATGACGACGTTGGCGAAGGACCCCCACAGCGTGCCCCACAGGAACGCGGCCACGCGCAGCGCCGGGCTGAGCAGGATCTCGATCACCGTCGGATCGACCGCGACGGGGAGGACGGCGGGGGCGGCTGCCAACACCCGCGCAGTGTGACACGAGCGAGGCAGCCGTGCCCACGTCTCGGGCCTTCGTCGGCGGCGGTAGAACCCCGCCAAAATGCCATTGTCGGGCCTTTCGTTCGCCAAATTGCCAGTTCGCCTCGCCCCCGGGGAGCCGCTATGCTCGCGCGCCCATGTGCCGCTCGCCCCGTTTGGCTCGCCCTTCGTGTGGCGACTGCGATCCGCACTGCGGGCGATCCTGGCGCGGCCTCGCGACGCCCAAACTGGGGCCGGAGTCGAAGTCGGGACAGGGTTCAGCACCGCGCTCGGGGCCGAGGCGACGGCGAGCCCCGAGCGGGCTGGCCGGTTCCCTCGCCTGCGCGGTCCTGGTCCTGACCCCGGCCTGCGGACAACGCGGAACCCCGGACGACCCCTTCGCCCAGCTCGAGACCGACAAGAGCTCGAGCGACGGCGCCCGCGAGCGCGCCGAGGCCTTCGCCGAGACCCCTGACTGGGGGGGACTCACGGACCTGCTCGCTCAACCCCACGCCTCGGCCCGCACCCGGCTCGGACCCCACACCCTGCGCTACAGCGCCGAGATCAGCGTAGGCCCGAGCGCGCTCTCCGACTCGGCCCTGCTGCCCCCCGTCGACGTGAACGAACCCGTGCTCGAGCGCTTTTCCGTGCGCGACACCCTGGCGCTGACCTGGGCGGCGGAGCCCGGGGCGCCCCCCCAATTTCAGCTCTCCCAAGCGACCGAGGACCTGAGCCCCGAGGCCGCCGGTCTCGAAGCTCGCAGCCAGCGCGAGCTCACCGTCATCGACGAGCGAGCCTGGGCCGCCCTCGACGGCGCGGGCTGGTACGCCCGCCCACTCGAGAGCGACCTGTGGCAGGTGTGGCTCGACGATGCCCAGCGCGCCGCCCTCGACCTGGTCGAGCTGGCCGGACCAGCCGCGGACATCGACCGGGTCGAGGGTGTCGAACACCAGGGACGGAGGGCCCTGCGTGTGAGCCTGCGCCCGAGCGATGTCCCACACATGGATCGGGTGGTCGAGGGTCTGGTCCCGTGGCGGCGCGACGCCACGGTCGAGCTGACTCGGGCGGAGCTCATCCTCGACGCGGCCACGGGCCTGTGGCTAGCGGTGGATATCGAGCTCCAGTGGCGCTTTCGGGACGGCGCAGATCGGCCCATGCGCGGACGCGCGAGGCTCGAGGGCGAGGTCCTGCCCCTGGCTCAGGCCCCCAGCATCGCCCCGCCGAGCGAGTCCCTGCCGGTCCCTGAGCGCGATCGACCCCAGCTCCTGCGCCAGCGTTTGCTCGATGGGCTTGCCGCCCCGTAGTCGGCCCGCTATAGCCCCCCGGTGCCGGAAGAGCGTAAATGGACGCGCGCCGATCTGCCCCCCGCCCTAAACGGCGCGCTGGAGGCCGCGATCGAGCGTGGAGCGAGGGTCCCAGTCGTACTGCGGCTGACGGAGATCGCCGGCTACACCGACTGGGCGCTGCTGCTCTCCGCCCGCTCCGACCGCCAGGTCCGGGGGGTGGTCGAGGGTATCCGAGAGGCCACAGCCAAACTCGCCGACAAGCTCGAGGGCGACGACGCCCCCAACCTCTTGGGGGTCGACGGCCTCGACCTCAACCTGTGGGCCCTGCTCGACTACGACGACTTCCTCGTCCACGTGTTCTATCACCCGGTCCGTCGCCACTACGACCTGGAGAGCATGTGGAGCGACGCCCCGCGTGTCGACCTCGGCCTGCCCGACGACATCCTCGACGCCAGCGACCTCGACGGCCTCACCGTCCCCGATCCCATGCCCGAGTACCACGGCGACATGGACTTCGGCGGCTTCGAAGACGAGTTCGTCGATGATGATGACGACTACGACGACGATGGTGACGAGTTCGTCGACGACGACGCGTTCGGAGACGGCAACGGGGCCGACTTCGACGATCCCAAGCCTGAGAAGACGCCCGCTGACCCGACCCCGGACAGCGATCTCTTCGAGGCCTGACCCGACCCGGACCGCGCACGGAGGTCGAGCGGTGAAGTTGCGTCTCCTCGCGGTCGGCAAGCTCAAGCAGGCGGGCCTCGAGGTCCTGGTCGACGACTACTGCAAGCGCTCGCGCAAGCTGCTCCCGATCGAGCTCCGCTGGGTTCGAGACATGGCTGCCCTGCGAGCCCAGGCCGGCTCCCCCCAGGTGGTCTTGGACGAGCGTGGTCTCCAGATCGACAGCGACGGCCTCGCCGCGTGGCTGGGCGACTGGCGCGATCGGGGCGTGCGCCGAGTCGACTTCTTGATCGGCGACGCGCATGGGTTCACGCCCCAGGACCGGGACGGGGCAGACCGGGTCATGGGCCTGAGCAAGCTGACCTTGCCCCACCGCCTCGCCCAGGTGCTGCTGGTGGAACAGCTCTACCGGGCTGGCACGATCTTGGCCGGCCACCCCTATCACCACCGCTAGCACCCACCCTCCGCTCGAGCAGCCGCCGCTTCCCGCGTACCTGTACCTGTACCTGTACCTGTACCTACGCGGCCTCGAGACCCAGCTCCGGCCAGACCTCGGCACTCACCTCGAGCGCGGCGAGCCGACGGAGGCCCTGGTCGGCCCGCAGCTCGATCGCCAAGGTGATGAAGGTGCGGCCGGCGTCGATGCTCCGAAATCGGACCGTCGCCACCGCGCTGAGCCGCTCCCCGACGACGACGGGCGCCGAGAGCCGAAGCCGGCGGGCGCCTGTGGTCGGGACCAGGGCGCATCCGCCCAGGTTTTCACTTTGGCCGATCGCGTCGAGGAGCTTGGCGAGCACCAGGCCCTCCGGCGCCTGAGAGTGGTCGACCGGCCGCTCCAGGCGCGACCTGAAATTGGGCCGATCATCCCGGCTGCCGAGGACCTTGGCGCGCTGCCAGGCCCACATCTCGTCGGGTGTGACCGTGAAAGTCGGCGAAAACAGGGACTCACCGACACCGAAGCTCATTGGGTCTCGCATTGGCCAATCGTCCTCCCTCTTTTGTTGTGACCGCTCATTGGTGCCGCCGCTACGACTCCAGGAAGGGCGCCTCCTCGCCCCGTATGAAAGGTCAACCCCAGGCTGAGTCACGAAATTTAGGTGTTTGAGGGTACTTTGAGGATCCGAGTGGTGTCCCAGAGCGGCCGCTTCCACAGAATGTCCATGCCAAATATGGAGATCGCTCGCGAGATCTCTGCTCGAAGTCGAGCCTAATTTCCCGACAAGTCCCCTGGAAGGCCGAAATTCGGGCTGGCGCCGGCCGACAAGCAGACATGTGGAGTTCCCTCTTTCCACCGACCTGTCTGGGCTGCGGTCGCCTCCTTCGCCACGACCGAGCGCTGGCGCTGTGCACCAGGTGCCGCCCCGAGCAGGGCCGACTGGCTCCAGACCTGGCCCTTGGATCTCAGATCTGTGCCCGCTGGGCCTACGACGGACCCCTCAGCCGGGCGGTGCTCCAGCTCAAGTTCTCCGCCGCGCTCGCGCTCGCAGGGCCGCTCGGCCGCCTGCTCGCCAGCGACCCCTGGTTCTACGCAGACGAGCGGGGCGAGGCGTGGGAGCTCGTGATGGCCGTCCCTCTACACTGGCGACGCCGAGTCGCACGCGGCTTCGACCAGAGCGAGCTCCTGCTCCGCTGGGCCCTGCGGCACGCCCCGATCCCCCCCTCGGGCCCCCCTCCTCGACCTCTCTACCGCGGGCTCGTGCGAACCCGGAGCACCTCGCCCCAGAGTGAGCTCCCCGCTCGACGGCGACTCGGCAACGTCGAGCAGGCCTTCGCTGTCCGACATCCCGGACAGGTCCGCGGCCGTCGGGTGCTGGTCATCGACGACGTCACGACCACGGGCGCGACGCTACAGGCCTGCATCCAGACCTTGAACGCGGCCGGCGCGGAGAGCGTGGGCGGCCTCGCGCTGCTGCGGACTCTGAACCTGCCCTGAGGCCGGATCGGGCCTCAGGGCAGGGCCGGATCGGGCCTCGACGCTCGGATTTTTTGAGCCCACCGGTCGGATTTTCCCCGACCCGTGCAACATTCCGAGCTGCCCCGCGAATACCCGGCACAGCACGAAAGACCCACCATGTTCGATACCAGCATCGCCCTGGCCCACTCGGCCAACCTGATCCCGCCGTCTCTCACCGCGACCCCTATCGCCGTGGCCAGCGACGATCCGGCCCGCGCCTCCGCGCTGCGCACCCGCTTGACCGCGGTCCATGGGCTGACCCTGGTCGACGATCCGGCCCGCGCCCGCGTACTCGTGTGGGATGCCCACTCCATCGAGATGGAGGATGGTCTGCCCCGACTGCCCATTTCCGCAGACACCACGGTCGTGGTCGCGCTCACGACCGACGGCGACGATCCCCTGCCGCTGCTCGCAGCCGGTGTTCAGGGCCTCGTCGACCGCAATGCGAGCATCAACCGACTGCGAGCCGCGATCTTGGCTGCGGAGCTCGGACTGATCATTCTCGACGAAGACCCAGGCGATGCGATCGTCGCAGGTTGGGCCCCCGACGAAACAGAGTTGGTGGATGGTGCCCCGCCCGCCGGCCAGCCGGTGAAGCTCAGCGCTCCCGCGGCCACCACCCCCGCCGTCCCGACCCTGCACGCCGGATTCCTGACGCCGCGAGAGCACGAGGTCCTGGCCGAGCTCGCCGAGGGCCTATCCAACCGGGCGATCGGTACACAGCTCGGGATCTCCACCCACACGGTCAAGTTCCACGTCGATGCTCTGCTGGCCAAACTCGAGGCGCGGTCTCGAACCCAGGCCGTGGTCAAGGCCATCCGCGCTGGCCTCCTGTCCTGACCCTGACCTGACCCCTGGCCGGGCCCGGGCCCGGCTCAGTCTCCCGAACCGGCGGCGATCGGGTACGCCTCGGCGCTGCGCCATTCGAGCGCTGGCCACCACGGCTCCGCCGGCGCTGCCGTGGCGGGCTCGAAGCTCTCCCCTGGGCGCGGGCTGACGACTTTCGTACCCCGCGCTCGGGCCTCGACCAGCACCCGCTCGATAGGCTCGGTCCAGCCGTGGTAGGCGAGGTCGAAGAGACCCCAGTGGACCGGCAGCAGCAGCTCTCCCCGGACCCGAGTGTGAGCCTCGACAGCCTGCTCAGGGCCCAGGTGCCAGTCCGGCCAGCCCTGTCCATAGGCGCCGACTTCGATCATCGTCAGGTCGAAGGGTCCCAGGCGCTCCCCGATGTCGGTCAATGCGGGAAACAGACCCGTATCACCCGAAAAGAACACCCGGTGCTGTGGACCGACCAGGGTGTAGCCCGCCCACAAGGTCCGATCTTTGTCGAACAGCTGGCGCCCCGAGGCGTGCCGGGCCGGCACACAGGTCAAGGTCAGCCCGCCGATGTGGTGCTCCTCCCACCAGTCCAGCTCGACGATCCGGGCCGTGGGTACACCCCAATACTCGAGGTGCGCGGCAACGCCGAGCGGGACCAGGAAGGTCGTGTCCCAGTCTTTCATCGCGACGATCGTCGGATAGTCGAGATGGTCGTAGTGATCGTGGGAGATCACGACCGCGTCGAGCTCGGGCAGGTCTTCGAGGGCCAAGGGCGGCGCGTACCAGCGGGCCGGACCGGCCCAGGTCAAGGGTGAGGTCCGCCGTCCCCAGACCGGATCGGTCAGAACCCGAAATCCATCGATCTCGACCAACATGGTGGAGTGGCCCAGCCAGGTCACACGCAGCCCCGACGTCGGCGCGTGCGCGAACAGTCGAGGGTCGGTTTCGACCACAGGCAGGGGCGCGGCCGGAGTTCCTTCATCACTCCTGTCGGAGGCGTCCCGCATACCGAGCCAGCTGTCGTTCACAATTGGCTGAGGGTTGACGAAACTGTCGTCAACCCATTGGGCAGAGGCCTCCATACGGGCCCGGCGCTCACCCTCGGGCGCCTTGCCAAAGGCTCGCCAGCCGGAGATCAGGACGATCAGCATGAACAGCAGCAAGACGGCAGCGAGCCCCCCCAGGCCCCGGGCGAGCCGACGGCGCCACGGTTTCGGGTGGGTCTCATCCTCATTGTTCGGCGCTGGGTCGTGGGTCACAGTGGGTCCTCGGTCGTCTCGCGGAGTGGACCCCGCCCTCGGGCCGAGCGCAAGCCCGCGGTGGTCCTCACGCGCGGGCGGGCCGCCCTGTGATCCGGGCGACCCCAGGTTGTAGATTGCGTCGATGTCTCGCTCTCGCTTCGGATTTCGTGCCTTGCTCACCGCCCTCGCCCTGAGCACGACCTTGAGCTTGGGCTGCGCCTGGCAGAGCCACATGAAGCAGGGCGACGTCTACATGGAGGCGCACAACTACGACGCAGCCGCGGCCGAGTTCGCAGAGGCCCTGCGCCTGCACCCCGACGACGAGAAGCTGAGCCAAAAGCTGGCCGCCGCCGAGGTCGGCCAGGTCGAGTCCCGCGCGGAGCGGGCCAACCTGGCCCTCGATCGTGGCTACGACACGGAGGCGATCCAGTTCGCCGCCGAGGCCTACGCCATCTTGCCCACCCACGCGGCCACCACGGCGCTCATCGACCAGGTCGTGACCGTGACCGGCGCCCGCGCCCGCGCGCTCGCAGACGCGGGGACCTACGCCGAGGCCATGGCGATCTTCGACGCGATCGCCCTGGGCCTACCCAGCGCCGAGGCCCGGGTCCGCAGCGAGGCCGACATCGTCCGCGGCGAGTGGGTTGCCCAGCTCACCCAGGCTGCGGCCGACGCAGACGGCAGCCAGCTCTCCGCGCTCGCGCACCTGTATCGCGTCGAGATCAGCGCGCTCAGTGGCGAGGGCGCGGGCGAGCTGGCCAGCGCGCGCCTGGCCCTCGACAGCGCCCTCACCTACAGGGTCGAGCTCGACCCCCCAGCTCGAGACGCCGGCGCGCAGGCCATCGCCGCCAGCTTGATGGGCGAGCGTGGCGGGGCCCTGCTCCTGGTCTCGGCCAAAGGCGGCGAGGGCACACCGGCCGCGACCTTGAAGCTCAAAGCCAGCAAGCCGAAGTTCACCCAAGACCGGAGCGCTCGCTCGGCCTCGGCCCAATATCAGTCGGGTACGCGCCAGGTCGAGAACCCGTTTTACAAGTCGGCCGTCGACGACGTCAGCGACGAGGAGCGGCGCTTGATGGATCGGGAGAACGACGTGACCAAATACGAGAGCGACGTCGATCGCTACAGGGCGAGCGTCGCCAACGAGGGCGATACCCCCGGAGTCACGACCGGCGCAGAGCAAAACCTCAGCAACGCCCAGAGCCGCCTGGAGGCCGCGCGCCGGAGCCTCGTCGACCAACGCAGCGCCCTCAGCCGGGCCAAGGAGGACCTCGCCAGGACCGACCCGACGACCGAGGAAGCGGTCTACTCGACCCACACCTACGAGATCGTCACCCACGTGCTCAGCGCTCGCGCGAGCATGTCCGCGTCCTTGACCCACGCCGATGCGCGCCCAGCCCTGACCCTCGATCGGGACCTGAGCGCCTCGGCCCAGGACGACGCACATCCTGCCCAAAACATCGCCGGCATCGGCGAAGATCCCCTCTCCCTCCCCAGCCGGGACAGCCTCGCCCTCGAGCTGTGGGCTGCCGGCCTCCCCCTGGTCGGTCAGCTGATCGCCGACAGCTTCTGGAGCTACCGCGAGGCCATGCTCCAGGCGGGACACGCCGAGACCGACCCCGCTGCGCGCCTCGAGTGGCTGGTCCGCCACGTCCTCACCAGCCCCGCGCAGACCGATCCCGCCGTGATCCGCGAGATCCTCGAGCTCAGCGGCGTCCCCGCTGCCGACACCCTGCTCCGCGCCGGCTGACAGAAATTCTGCGCGAGGCGACGCGATGGGTTCCACCACGGACTGTCACGGCAGCTCGAGGCCCCAGCCGTTGTCGACCCGCAGGTTGACCGAGAAGCGGCTCCCCTGCCCCTCGTCGCTCTCGACCTCGAGCTCGCCCCGGTGCTCACGGATGATCCCATGGCTCACCGAGAGCCCCAGCCCCGTGCCCTCGTCCCGCCCCTTGGTGGTGAAGAAGGGGTCGAAAATCCGCTCGACGATATTGGGCGCCATGCCGTGGCCGTGATCTTCGACCACCGTCTCCACCCACAGCTCGCCCCCCCGGTCGCGCAATCGAGAGACGATGACGATGAGCTTGTCTTCGTCGTACTCAGGGTAGCGGCCATTGAGCGCGTGGCGGGCGTTACCCAGCAGGTTCATGAACACCTGCTGGATCTGCTGGCTCCGGCACTTGATCTTGGGTAGGTCCTCGGGAGCGTCGACCCGCAGCTCGATGTGATCCCGGCGCAACACGGCGCGCATCAGAGCCAGGGTCGACTCGATGATGTCGCTGACCCGGGCGGGGCTGTGGTGCTCCTTCTCCTGGCGCGCGAAGGCCAAGAGGTTGCGGACGATGTTGGCGACCCGCTCGGTCTCGGCGACGATCTCGGTCGCGAACTCGGAGATCTGGCTGCCCGGCTCGGCCCGGATCTGAACCAGGTCGGCGTAGTTCATGATGCTCTGGATCGGGTTGTTGATCTCGTGCGCCACCCCGCTGGCCAAGGTCCCGATCGACTCGAGCTTTTGTTGCTGCCGAAGCTGGGCCTCGAGGTTGGCGCGCTCGCGCTCGGCCGCGCGCCGATCTGTGATGTCGGTGCCGACGAGCAGGAAGCCCCGGGCCTCGCCCTCGCCGAAGGACACCACGCGCTGGGCCCACCAAGCCACCTGGCCGCTTCGACCCGATGTCTGCTCACCACTCCCGTCGCCGCCCCTCCCGAGCGGCTCGGAGATCTCGTAGCTCGCGGGCTCCCCGCTGGCCCGGGCCTGATCCATGGCCTCCCGCAGGGCCGCCCCCGCGTCCGGGCTCAAGTAGTCGAACAGGGACCGGCCGACGAGCAGCTCGGCGGACTCTCCGTCGATCGAGCGGTTGGTCACCGTGATCCGACCGCGCTCGTCGAGCTCCGTGATCCGATCGGGGACGTTGTGCCACAGCCGTCGCAGGGCCTCCGCGGCCAGCCGGCGCTCGGTCACATCGGTCAGGATCATGGTGATCGCGGTGACCGCTCGACCCCGGATCACAGGCGCAGCCTGAACCTCGTACCAGCGCTCGGGGATCCCTCGACCGCCGTCGATCCCCGCCCCGCGGACCCCCTGCAGGGTGAATTCACGGGCCACTTTCTCAGTCAGGACCTCGCTGATGGTCTGCCGGATCGCCAGCTGCCCCTCCTCGCTGGCGAGGTCGAAGATCGTGCTCCCGATGAGCTCCCAGGGCTCGCGTCCATCGCCCGGCATCTGTCGGTTCACGAACAAGATCGTGCCCGCCAAATCGATGGTCACGATCACGTTCGGCGCGTGCTCGACCAACGACAGGAAGCGGGCCTCGACGTGGCCCAGCGCGTCCTCGGTGCGCTTGCGGTCGGTGATCAGCTCGCCGCTGGCGAACACCCGTCTGCCGATCCCCTGGCCCTGCCCCGCCAGGCGCTGGCGTACCCACATGGTCGCCCCATCCCGTCCAATGATGCGGAATTCGTGGATATGGCTGTCGCTGGCTCCCCTGAGCATGCGATCGAGGACCCCCCGGACCGCCTCCATATCGGCTGGAGCGATCACCGGCTTGGCCCCCAACCAACGAATATCGGAGCTCTCGTAGCCAGTCGTCCGAGTGAACGCGAGCGTCGCCCAGGCCCGGCGCGCGAGCTTGCGACGTCCGTCCGGGTGGTAGCCCTGAAGTTCGGTGACCCACCAGTAGCCGGAGGTCAGCTGCGAGAACACCTCGAGTTCATCGCCGGCCCGCTCGCAGGCGAGCTTCGCCTGGGCCAGCTCCAGCTCCAGCTCGGCTCGCGTCGGCGCCCCGATCTCGGTACCAGCATCGCTCTCTGTGCCGGCCTCGCTCCCGCGCCGCTGCTCGTCTGAGGTCTCCACTGCCGCTCCGTGGCCGTGTTATACCGTGTCGAGACTGCCCATGGCTCGGATTCTCGTCGTCGATGATGAACGCAGCTTGCGTCGCACCTTCGCTTTGTTCCTCCAGGACGACGGCCACGTGGTCGATACCGCCGAGGATGTCGACCAGGCGCTGGTGACCCTCGAGGCCGAGCGCTTCGATGTCGTCGTCTCCGACATCATCTTGCCCAGGCGCAGCGGGGTATCCCTGCTCGAGGCGATCGCCGAACGCTGGCCGGCCATCAAAGTGATCTTGGTGACCGGAGAACCGACCGTCGAGACGGCCGCCCGGGCGGTGCGCTCGGGTGCCTACGACTACATCTCGAAGCCGGTCTCGAGCAGCAAGATTCGCAGGGTCGTCGCCGCCGCCGCCGACGTCAAAGCACTCCAAGACGACAACCGGCGGCTGGAAGCCGAGAACGAGCGCCAGCATCTCGAGCTCGAGCGCCTGGTCGAGCTGCGCACGGCGGAGGTCCACGACACCCGCCAGGCCCTGGCCTCCACCCAAGCCCGGATCAGCCGCATCGCCTCGAACATCCCAGGGATCCTGCTTCAGTTCGAGCGCCCCCCCGACGGCAGCTTCGCGTTCACTTTTATGGCCGAGAGTGCCGAGGAAACCCTCGGCATCGATCCCCGAGCGGTCGTCGCCGACCCGCGCGTGTTCCTCGATCGTGTCCACCCCGAGGACCGAGACGGGCTCCGCGACTCCCTCGCCCGGTCCGCCGAACAGCTGAACCTGTGGACCTGGGAGGGCCGGTTTTTACACTCGAACGGCGACGTGCGCTGGTTTCAAGCTCAGTCTCGCCCCATCAAGGCCGAGGACGGCTCGATCGTCTGGGACGGCGTCATGCTCGATATGAGCGAGCGCAAGGATCTCCAGGCCCGACTCATGCTCTCCGATCGCATGGCCTCCATCGGCACCTTGGCCGCGGGCGTCGCCCACGAGATCAACAACCCGCTGACCTACATCTTGGCCAACCTGCATGTGCTCGGGAGGCGGGCCGAGCAGGCTCTCGCGCAACTCGACGCCACGGGTCAGGCCGCGCCCGACAAGTTCCGCTCCGGGGACACCCTCGATCTCCTGCGCGAGACCGCCGACGGAGCCCGCCGCGTCCGGGACATCGCCCGCGACCTCAAGACCTTCTCGCGCAGCTCCGACGAGGTGCAACCGGTCGAGATCTCCCAGGTCCTCGACTCCTCGGTGCGCATGGCCATCAACGAGATCCGCCACCGGGCGACGCTCGAGCGCGACTACGGCGATGCTCCTCTGATCATGGCCAACGCATCGCGCCTCGGCCAGGTGTTCCTCAACCTGATCGTCAACGCTGCCCAGGCCATCACCGAGGGCGCCGCCGATGAGAACACCGTCGCCCTGCGGACCGCCACCGGCGACGACGGCTGGGCAGAGATCAGCGTCCGCGACACGGGCAGCGGCATCCCCAACAAGTTGCTCGAGCGGATCTTCGAGCCCTTCGTGACCATGAAGCCCGTCGGGGTCGGAACCGGCCTCGGCCTCTATATCTGCCGCGACATCGTGCTCAGCGTCGGCGGCCAGATTCACGTCGAGTCCGCGCCGGGTAAAGGCACCACCTTCACGGTCCGCCTGCCCCCCGCCCCAGAGGGCACGACCCTCCCCGGCAAGGCACTCCGCACCTCCCGGCCCCGCGAACGGGCGATCCCGCGGGCCCGCATCTTGATCATCGACGACGAGATCAACATTGGCCGCAGCTTCACGCGGGCCTTCCCCGAGCACGAGATCGTGTGTGCCGATGGCGGTCGGGAGGGCATTCGCAGGCTCGACGCCGGCGAGCACTTCGACCTGATCTTCTGCGACGTCATGATGCCCGACATCGGCGGCCGAGATGTGCACGCCCACATCCAGGCCCTTCACCCCGTGATGCGCTCGCACATCGTGTTCATGACCGGCGGCGCGTTCACAGAGCAGGCCAGCGAGTTCATCCAACAGCTCTCGGCCCGGCGCATCGACAAACCCTTCGACATCGGGACCATCCGCGCCGTCATGCGTGAGGAGCTCGAGCGACGTCCGGTCCACGGAGATCCAGGCTCGGCCCCCGCGCCTTCGACCTGAACACCACCTGCACGACCGCCAGCGGTCGCCCCCGCCAAGCACCGTGAGCCTCCCCTCTGGATACGAACCCGGCCCGCTGATCCACGCGGGCTCCCGCTCACGGGTCGTGCGCGCGCGCCGTTCCAGCGACGGGGTGAGCGTGGTCCTCAAGACTCTGGCTTCGACCCGACCCAGCGCCCTGGCCGTGGGCAGGCTGCGCAGAGAGTGGGAGATCGGCCACAGCATCGATCATCCGAACGTCATGCGTTACCTCGACGTGGAGGTCTCGGAGCAGCACGCCGCGATCGTGATGGAGGACTTCCACGGGGTCTCGCTCGCCGAGCGCATCCCCCAGCGCGGGTTCGCCATCACCCGCTTCGTGGACATCGGGCTCCAGCTCAGCCGTGGGCTCGCGGCGATCCACGCCGAGCGCATCGTCCACAAGGACATCAAGCCCCGAAATATCTTGGTCGACGGCGGGGGACAGCGGGTCAAGTACATCGACTTTGGAGTCTCGGCCCGCCTCGACGAGGGCGAGCCCCTGTCCGTGTCCCCCAACCGCCTCGAGGGCACACTCGCCTACATCTCGCCCGAGCAGACCGGGCGCATGAATCGGCCCCTCGATCACCGCGCCGACCTCTACTCCCTCGGCGTCACCTTCTACGAGCTGCTCTGTGGCCATGTCCCGTTCATGGCCACAGAGGCCCTCGAGCTGGTTCACTGTCACCTCGCCAAGGTCCCCGAGCATCCCCGCGCCCTGCGCCCCGAGGTCCCCGAGCAGCTGTCTCGCATCGTCATGCGTCTGCTCGCCAAGGCCCCTGAAGATCGCTACCAGAGCGCCCGGGCCCTCCTCAACGACCTCTCACGCTGCCGCGAGATGCTGGTCAACGCGGGGGTCATCTCGTCCTTCGAGCTGGGGGCTCTCGACCGTCAGGCGGAGCTGCGGGTGCCCGAGCGCCTGTTCGGCCGCGACCGGGAGATCGAGGTGCTCGAGCGGGCCTGGGCTCAGGCCGAGCGCGGTCGGCCGACCATCGTCTTGGTGTCGGGGAGCTCGGGCGTGGGCAAGTCGGCGCTGGTCACCGAACTCGAGGCTCGCCTGCGCGACCGGGCGGGCGCGTTCATCAGCGGCAAGTTCGCCCAACCGGGCAGCGGGGCGACCAGCGAGGGATTCACCGAGGCCTTCCGCGTCCTCGTCGGTCGGATCTTGGGCGCGACCATGGACGAGCTCCGAACCTGGCGCGTCCATCTGAGCCAGGCGTTGGCGATCAACGGCCGGGTGCTCAGCAACCTGCTCCCCGAGCTCGAGCTCATCGTCGGCGTCCTCCCTCGTGTCCAAGCCCTGGGGCCAGAGGGATCTCAGCACCGCTACAACCTGGTATTTCGCCGCTTTGTGAGGGCCTGCGCCCGGGACCGACACCCACTCACGATCTTCCTCGACGACCTCCAGTGGGCCGACCCTGGGACCTTGGCTCTGCTCGAGCTCCTCGCCCACGACGAGGCTCAGAGTCACCTGCTGCTCATCGTCGCCATGCGCGATGAGGAGCTCGAGGCCGGCCACGCGACCCGGCTGAGCCTCGAGGCCATTCGTCGCAGCAGCTGCGAGGTCGTGGAGCTGCCCCTGCGCGAGCTCGGCGTCGCCGAGGTCGAGGCGCTGATCGCCGAGGCCCTCGGCCAGGCGCCGGCCCGAGCCGGTGCGCTCGCGGAGCTCGTCGTCGAGCGCACCGCCGGCAATCCCCTGTTTGTGCGGACCTTCCTGCGCTCGGCCTGGGAGGAGAAGCTCCTGGTCGCCCAAGAGCGAGGCGAGCATGACAAACATGACCAGCATGATGAGCATGGGCGCGCGGCGGTCCCCGGGGCCAGCCTGTCCACCATCAACTGGCGCTGGGACGAGGACGGCCTGCGCCAGATGCAGGCCAGCGAGTCGGTGGGCGAACTCTTGGCCCGGCGCATCAGCCTGCTCGCGGACACCACCCGCAAGACCCTGCGCTGTGCGGCCTGCTTCGGGGGGTCCTTCACCCTCGAGACCGTCGCCGCCATCAACAGCGCAAACGCCCGCGACACGCAGCGCGACCTGGAGGTCTCGGCCCGCGCCGGCATGCTCATGCTGCGTGCCGATGGGCGTTGGGACTTCGTCCATGATCGGGTCCGGGAGGCCGCGCACGCGCTCTTGCCCGAGCGCGAGCGGGCCGCTGCTCACCTCCGCATTGGTCGTCTGCTGCTCAACAACACCCCCGCCGACCGCAGGGCCGAGCGCGTGTTTCGGATCGTCGACCACCTCGGCACCGGCCGTTCGCTGATCGACGATCCTGCCGAGCTCGTCGAGCTGGCCAGGCTGGCGAGCATCGCGGGGAAGCGGGCTCAACGGACCAACGCCTACGCCAACGCCGT
>CAYVJQ010000011.1:30375-33765 GCA_964451725.1 uncultured Nannocystaceae bacterium
GCGCATCAACACGGCCATGGCCCACGCCCGCGACGCCGTCGATCGAGTCGAACTGCTGGACCTGCTCGTGTTCCAACAGACCATGGCCACCCGCTACGCCGAGGCCCTGGCGACCGGTCGCGAGGCCCTGGCGCTGCTCGACATCGACCTCCCCAGCAGCGAGGGGGACATCGACCAGGCTCTCGCCGAGCTCCTGCGTGAGTATCGAGCGCGCCTCGGCGAGCGCCCGATCGCCTCTCTGGTCACCCTCCCGGCCATGACCCGGCGCGACACCATGGCCGCAGCGCGCTTGCTCTCCACCATGATGAGCGCGGCCTTCTCGGCCGACTACCGCATCTCCCCGCTCATCACCCTCAAACTCGTCAACCTGACCTTGGCCCACGGCGCCCTCCCCGAGTCGGGCTACGGCTACGCCCACCACGGAACCTTCGTAGGCTCGGTGCTCGGTGATCTCGAGGCTGCCCACGAGTGGGGCAAGCTCGCCCTCGCCCTCGCTCGCCAGACCAACGACCTCGCCCAGGAGTGCCGGGCCTGCAACATCGTCGCGGGTTACCTCTTGCCTTGGCGGGTCCACGTCTCGGCCTGTGACTCGATCAACGAGCGTGGCTACCAGGCCGGACAAGAGTCGGGGCAGCTCCAGTTCGTCGGCTACATCCACTACCACCGCCAGCTCCTCAACATGTTTCGGGCCATGCCTCTGGCTCGCTTCGAGGGCGAGCTCAGCCAGGTCTTGGGAGAGCTCGAAGCCATCAACCATGTCTACGCGGCCAACGTCATCCGCGGGCTCCAGCTGGTCGTCGGCGAGCTCCTCGACGAACAGGCCGTCGACCTCCAGGCGCAGAGCACCGGCAGCGTGATCAGGCTCGCCACCTCGCCCTACGTCGAGCGTGCCCAGCCCTTCCTCGACGGCTGTCGAAAAGACCGCAGCTTCATCGCCATCTGCGTCTACCAAATTTACTACGCCCAGGTTCGCTACCTCCACGGCGACCCCCTCGGCGCGATCGAGGTCATCGCCGAGAGCAAAGAGTTCCTCCCCTACGCCATCGGCCACGTCGCCACCGCCGAGCGCAACCTGTTCCAGTCGCTCTCGCTCATCGCCGTCCTCCCGGATCTGGCCGATGATCGACGCCACGTCGCCCTGGTCACCATCGAACACAATCAAGAGCAGATGCTGGCCTGGTCGCAGAGCTGCCCGGCGAACTTCGCCCATATGCACGCCCTGGTCGCCGCCGATCTCGCTCGCTTCGACGGCGACTACCTCGGCGCCCTCGCCCACTACGAACAGGCCATCGCAGGCGCCGGTGAACACGGCTTCGTCCGCATCCACGCTCTCGCCAACGAGCTCGCTGCCCGGATGTGGCTCGAGCTCGGCAACCGACGCCTGACCCTCCCCTACCTCTCGGCCGCCCTGTCGAGCTACCGGGCCTGGGGCGCCCGCCACAAGGTCCACCTGCTCGAGGGCGAATTCGGAGATCTGTGCCGGGAGAGCCCCCCCCTTCACAGCGGTCACAGCCACCCCATGACCGTGACCACCGACGGCTGGGCGGCCCTCGGCAGCTCGCAGGCCCTCGACCTGGCGACCGTGACCCGGGCCTCCCAGGCAATCTCGAGCGAGATCGATCTCGATCGTCTGCTCGCCCGCATGATGCGGATTATTTTGCTCAACGCCGGCGCCAACCGGGCCTTCCTGATCCTCGAGGCCGACGACGACTTCCGCATTCAGGCCGCCGCATCCAGCGATGGGGAGGCCGTCGAGGTCCACGAGAAGCGACCCCTGCACGAGGGCCCCCTCGCGCTGAGCATCGTCCACCACGTCCTGCGCAGCGGGGAGAACGTGGTCCTCGAGGACGCCTACCGCTCCGGGCCCTTCACCCAGGACCCGCACGTGCTTCGGCGTCAGCTCAAGTCGGTCCTGTGCACGCCGATCCGCCACAAGGACGCGCTTGTGGGTGTGCTCTACCTGGAGAACGAGCTCGCCGCCGCCGCCTTCACGGAGGCCCGCACAGTGGTCCTGCAGATCCTGCTCTCCCAAGCGGCGATCTCGCTCGAGAACGCCCGCTACTACAACGAGCTCAAGACCCTCAACGACGAGCTGCGCGAGCGCGCAGACGAGCTGGCGCAGTCCAAGCACCAGCTCGAAGCCGAGATTGTCGAGCGCGAGCGCGGCCAGGCCCGGCGCCGTCAGCTGGAGGCCCAGCTGCGTCAGTCCCAAAAAATGGAGGCCATCGGCCAGCTCGCCGGCGGCGTGGCGCACGACTTCAACAACCTCCTGACCACGGTCTTGGGCTCGACCGACGTGCTCATGAGTCGAGCCCACACCCGCGGTGGTCAGCCCGATGAGGCCCGAGAAGAGATCGCCGTGATCCGCGAGGCGGCGGAGCGCGGCGCTGCGTTGACCCGCCAGCTGCTCGCCTTCTCGCGCCGCCAGGTCCTCCAGCCCGAGGTCGTCGACCTCAACGCCCTGGCCAGACGCAGCGCCAATATTCTCGAGCGCCTGCTGGGTGCCGAGCACGAGCTCACCCTCGATCTCGGAGATATCGGCGCCCCCGTCCGCGTCGACCCCAGCCAGATCGAGCAGGTCCTGCTCAACTTGGTCATCAACGCCCGCGACGCCAGCCACCGCGGTGGCCGTGTGCGGCTCTCGACCCGCGAGGTCGAGCTCTCCGAGCCGCTCGCCGCCCAACCCCAAGCCGTCAAAGCCGGGCGCTACGTGGTCTTGCGGGTCAGCGACGAGGGCTCGGGGATGAACGCCGAGATCATCGCCCACATCTTCGAACCCTTCTTCACCACCAAGGGCGTGGGCAAGGGCACGGGCTTGGGCCTCTCGATGGTCTTGGGCATTGTTCAGCAGTCCGACGGCCAGATCACGGTCGAGAGCAGCCCCGGTCGCGGCAGCGCCTTCGAGGTTTGGCTCCCGGCGCTCGCGGAGGCCCTCCTGCCCGCCCCTCCCCCGGCGCTCGTCGACGAGCCCGAAGTCGAGACCGCCGAACGCAGCGAGATGATCGTGGTCGTCGAAGACGAGGCCCCGGTGCGCCGCACCGTCGAGCAGATCCTCGCCCTACACGGCTATGAGGTCGCCAGCGCCGAACACGGCGCTGCCTGTCTCGAACTGTGCGCCAGACACGAGGGACCCATCGACCTCGTGCTCACCGACTTCGTCATGCCCCGTTTGGGCGGCCTCGAACTCGCCCTGGCCCTGCGCGAGCTCAGGCCCACAACCCGGATCTTGTTCATGAGCGGGTTCACCGACGGCGAGCTCGGTCGTGATCAGATCGCGGGATTGGGCAGCATCGACCTGATCGAGAAGCCCTTCCGGGCCAAGCAGCTGCTCGCCCGGATCCGCGAGATCCTCGACCGCCCAAGCTGAGCGCCGAACCCAGAACCGAACCC
>CAYVJQ010000011.1:33865-38412 GCA_964451725.1 uncultured Nannocystaceae bacterium
CAGAACCGAACCCGGGCCTATTCAGAGTACAGGCAGCGCCGTCGGCTTCAGGTACACCCGCGAGGGGACCCTCCCGAGCTGACCAAAGGAGTCCTCGCCCCAGCAGGTCACCCGCCCATCTTTATGGCGGGCACACACGGCGTCGTCCCCCGCGCTGAGCTCGACGATGTCCTCACCCAGCTCCTCGGGCACCGGCGCCCACCCGATGTCCGGGCTGTACGGGTTGTCGTACCAACACGTCACCGCGCCATCTCGGTCGACGGCGCAGAGCATGTTTCCTCGCCCGACGACCTGCTCGATCCGGCTCAGCCCGACGTCCTTGGGCGCCTCTGATGTGTAGTGGATCTTCGTGGGCCGGTGAGTCTGTTGATCCCAGGTCGAATCGATGCGCCCCATCCAGCACGACACCCGTCCATCCTTGGTCAGCGCACAGTCCTGAGAGTTGGCGCTCGCCAGTGCGCGAACCCCCGAGACCCCCCTCACCAGGCTGATGTCTCGCTTCACGGCCGCCTGGTCCGCCCACTGGTAGAGCTCCCCAAAGCAGCTGACCTTCCCGCCCGAATGGGCCACGCACACCCGCGTGCTCCGGGCCGAGAGCGCCGAGGGAGCCTTGATCTGGCGCTCCGGCTGGAGGTTGTCGGGCGCCGCCCCACACAGCAGCGATGCCCTGCGCCCCTCACCCTTGATGATGCACATGGGTGGCACCCCGTTGGCCAGCACCGAGATCCCCTGGGTCGTCGAACTCAGGGTGAAGGGAGGGACCCCCGAGCTCGTCCCCATCGTCCGGGCCCCACAGTAGAGGGCCCCGTTGCCACCGAGGAAGCAGGGCTGCCAGCCCCCCATCAAGCCCTCGATGCGCCCTCCCATATCGAGCGCCACCTCTGTGGGTGTCGACGCGAACGCGATACCCATGCCCTCCAAGCTGTCCGCCCCCCAACACCGGAGCTCCCCCTTGTCCGTAACCGCACAGGTATTGCGCCCCGCCGAGGCCAGAGAGGTCGCCCGCAGCCCCTCGATGGTGTGCACGTGGGTCGACTCCCGGGCGACGGCCTCGCCGAGATCGAAGCCCCAACACTCGATCTCGTCTTTGGTGGTGACGGCGCAACTCAGGTCCTGGGTCAGCGAGACATCGACGACCCCCTCGATGTCCACGACCACCGGGGCATCGCGCTGCGTGGCCGTGCCGTCACCGAGCTGGCCATAGATATTTCGCCCCCAACACTTGAGCCCGCCGCTCCTGCTTACCGCACAGTTGTGGGTTCGGGAGCTGGCGAGCATCGCCACGTCGTCGAGCCCATCGACCTTGCGCATGACGAGGGGCTCGTCCAGCGCGCTGAACACATCCCGCTCGCTACACAGGACTCCCCCACCGTCCATCACCAGGCACAGGTTGTTCCAACCCGAGATCCCGATGCCCACCGCGCCCGGAAATCGTCCGATCGCGGCGCTGTCGGGAAATTCATCCGTCTCAGGGGTGGCCCCCGGAGTCGGGCTGGGCCCGGTCGAGGGTTGGGTGATCTGCCGACGGTAGCGATACCAATCCGCCACCGCGCTGCCCCAACACCTGACCCCACCCCTGCGG
This sequence comes from uncultured Nannocystaceae bacterium, assembly GCA_964451725.1. GTDB lineage: Bacteria > Myxococcota_A > Polyangia > Nannocystales > Nannocystaceae > Plesiocystis. Next base: position 35,448 of record CAYVJQ010000011.1, read on the forward strand.
TCGAGGCCACAGCCCAGGTTGTCGCGGACCACGACCCCGACCGCCGCCTCCATGCGCCGCGTGGGCACACCGAAATCTGCGACGCTCCAGCACCACAGAGAGTCGTCTTTGCGCAGGCCACAAGACTCCCCGTCACCGACCGCGAGCGAGGTCGCCCCGTCGAAACCGGCGACGTCGTAGATGTGGCGCCCACTCCACCCGACCGCCCCCCAGCAGCGCACACGCCCATCCTCGACCACAGCGCAGGCCTGCGTGTTGGAGGTATCCAGCGCGCTCGCGCCATGGATATTCTCGAGCCGCGAGGCCGGGCCCCACTTGCGCTGGCTGTTGTAGTCGTAGGGATTGGCCACCTGCTCAGACTCGGGCAGCTCCCGCATCGCCATCTCCGCCGCCGGGTCCCGCCCCCAGCAGTACACGGCCCCGCTGTTCTCGAGCGCACAGCCGAACTCGGTGCCGATCGACAGGCTCTGCCAGCGGGTCTTCGATCCCCGGTCGGGCTTCGGCTCGTCCCCCGCCTCCCGACCCCGAAGCCGCTTGGACTCGGGCGCCTCGACCTCCCCTAAAGTCGCGCTCGGCCGTGGTGAGCAGGCGCTCGACCCGAGCCCGAGCAGCGTCAGCAGTGCGAGCACGGACCCCCCACGATGGCGCTCCCTGTGGGCAGCTGGCGGTTGGAGCCGACGGACGAACATCGACCCATGCTACCCAGTTCCGCCGGGAGTCGCCCGCGGCAATTCAGCCCAGGCCCGGGTCTTCACCGCCCGAGGACAGGTCCCGCGCCGCTCAGGCGCCGAGGACCTCGGCCATATTCGCCAGCAGCAGCTCGTTCTCCGCGGGCAGGCCGATGGTCAGGCGGAAGTAGGGGTCGTAGGTCTGACCGTTGGCCGGATCGAAGGCCTTGATCCCGATCTGTCGTCGCGTCAGCTTGGCCTTGAGCTCGGCGCCCCGACGTCCATCGGTGAACCGACACAAGATGAAGTTCGCCTTCGAGGGAAAGGACTGGATTCCCGCGAACTGCCCCAGCCCTTCGTAGAGGCGCTCCCGCGCCGCCTGGGTCGCCTGGCGTACGAAGGGCAGGTGGTCGGGGTCCTCGAGAGCGGCGACCCCGAGCTGCTCCTGGAGCGTCCCCAGGCGGTAGTCGGTGACCTGCTTCTCCAGCTCGGCGATGAAGCTGGGCTTGGCCAGGAGATAACCGATGCGCACCGCCGCCAGCCCAAACGCGAAGCTGAAGGTCCGGCTGACCATGAGGTTGGGAAAGCGAGGGATCAGCGGCGCGAAGTAGTCGTGCTCACTCGGGTCGATGTAGTGCACATAGGCCTCGTCGATCCAAAACCGGGTCTCGGGGAAGCGCTGGAGCAAGGGCACCAACTCCTCGCGCTGGATCAACACATTGCCGGTCGGGTTGTTCGGATTGACGATGTAGACGAGGCCCGGTCCACGCTCGAGGCGACGCGCGAGCCGGTCGACATCGAAGCGAAAGTCGTCGCCCGGATCCAGGGGCAGCATGTCCACGTGCATACCGCCCTCGGCCGCCTTCTTGGGCACCTTGGAGTAGGTGAAGCGCGGTGTGATGATCGGGTAGCCGGCGCGGCTGACCGCGTGACGCAGGATCCGCCGAGGCGAGGCCAGCACCCGCCGCTTGAGCAGATAGGGGATCGCCTGCTTGAGGATCGGACCCGTGCCGTTGTGGAGGTAGATGTTGTCGGCGTCGACGCTGTCGTAGCGCGCGATCGCCTCCCGCAGCGGTCCGTTCTCGGGCGACCCGTAGTTGCGCAGGTCCGTCCGCTGCGTGAACTGTCGAAACACATCCAAGCAGCGCTGGGGTGCGTAGGTCCCATCGTTGAGGCCGAGGTTGAGGGGCAGCGCGACCTCGGACGAGGCGGGATCTTGCGAAGGACTGAACATGGTCGGGGAAGGCCAGCGCCGCGAGGGCGCCCGACGGGCCCATCAAAGCACTTTGCGGGCCGCCGCTGAACCGCCTGAGGCGCAGCCCCCAGTGACTACAGTCAAATCAACCCCACAGGCCCTCGCAGCCCCTACTCGTTGTTCGGGTCCCGAGTGAGTCTGCGCGAGCTACGTGGTTTTTCGGGTCCTGTTCAAGCCGAGATCTCCGGGCCCGCGGCGCTGCCCTCAACTCAGGCGCTCGCTGTGACTCGGGATCCAGGTCGCATGAGCGACCCGCGCAAGCTCGATCGTATCACCCGCTTCGATCACGTCCATCGCGGGGAGCGCCGTCTGTCCATTGGACCCGTCGAGCACATCCAGCGACACCAGGGTCAAGATCGCCCCAGGTACCACGGCCGCCAGCAGGGGAACATGCAAGACCCACAACAGGGGCACCAAGAGCACCGCCAGCAATCCCAAACGCCGGAGCCCTCGCCGTGGTCGACGGGGGGTATGGGGCGCTCGGAATCCGGTTGGGGTCGACATTGCGAGACCAGTCTGGAGCCGAGACCCGGCACGTCAAGGCCCGACGAACACCTTCGGCGCTCTGATGCGCCGCGTAATAGATCGACCCGCCCTCAGCTTCGTTCCGGGTCAGTCATGCCCTCGCTTGCAGAGTCGGAGTTCGACGACCTCCTGGGTCAACTCGTCGATGAGTTGGCTATGACCCCGGCCTCGGAGAGCGCGGTCGAACTGCTGCCCGACGCGGATCCCGAGCGACCCACGACGACCGCCCGCGTCGAGTCGACCCAGCAGATGGCGGCCGAGGCCGCTGCCTTGGCCGCTGCGGCCTCGGCTCAGAACAACCGCTCGGTCAAGATCGTCGGGATGGTCACGGGGGGCGTCGCCCTTGTCGCTATCGCCGCGATTTTTGGCTTTCGCCCCAGTCCGCCGCCGGCCGGCGTCCACAGCGGTGAAGCGGCGACCGTAGCGAGCGCCGTCGTCGAAGAGGCGAAGGCTGAGAGGCTCGCCGCCGAGAAAGCTGCCGCTGAAAAGGCCGCCGCTATCGAAAAAGCCGCTGCCG
>CAYVJQ010000011.1:38512-40148 GCA_964451725.1 uncultured Nannocystaceae bacterium
GCTGCCGCTGAAAAAGCCACCGCTATCGAAAAGGCCGCTGCCATCGAGAAGGCCGCCGCTATCGAAAAAGCCGCCGCCGAGAAAGCTGCCGCTGAAAAGACCAGCCGTCGACCCAAGCCCAAGCCCAAGCCCAAGCCCAAGCCCAAGCCCAAGCCCGACGGCGACACCTTCAACGACATGTAGGTGGATTTCCAGGCGCTCGGACGCGCGATGGTGTAGACCGCCCGCTCATGGGTCGCAGGGGTCGACGATACAAGCGCAAGTGGGAGCCCGAGGACGGCCGGGTGGAGTCGCTCGACCAAAAGGGTCGGGGCCTGATATCGGCTGCCGAGGGTGGGAAGCCCCGTCAGGTCCACATCCACGCGACCTTGCCGGGCGAGTCGGTCTCGTTCCTGCGATACGACCGCAAGGGCCCCGCCGATCTCGCCCGTGTCCTCGAGGTCATCGAGCCCTCTCCAGATCGGGTCGAGCCCCGCTGCATCCACCACGACCTGTGTGGGGGCTGCTCGCTGATGCACATGCACCCCGACGCCCAGGTCGCCCACAAACAGGCCACGCTGCTCGCCGAGTTCGCGGCCCAGGGCGTGACCCCAGGGGAGATCCTCGCACCGCTGCGGGCCGAGCCTTGGGCCTACCGCCGCCGCGCTCGTCTCGGGGCCAAGTGGGTCCCAAACAAAGAGAAGGTCCTGGTCGGATTTCGGGAAAAGAGCGCGCGTTTCATCGCCAACCTCGAGGGCTGTGAGGTCCTCGCCGGCCGCGGAGGCTCGCTCATCCCCCTGCTCTCCGAGGTCATCGAGACCCTGAGCATCTCGGCCAAGCTCCCGCAGATCGAGGTCTCGGTGGCCGACGATCAGCCCGACAGCCCCATCGCTCTGGTGTTGCGGGTGCTCGAGCCCCCCACCGACGCCGACCTGGAGATCCTTCGCAAGTTCGGGCGCACCCACGACCTGCGGATCTTTCTTCAACCCGGAGGTCTCGACACCGTGGCACCGCTCGAGCCCGACACCCCAGAGCTGCTCGAGTACACCCTGCCCGACTTCGATCTCCGGCTCGAGTTTCGACCGGTCGACTTTGTGCAGGTCAACGCGGCCATCAACCGGGCCATGATCACCTTGGCCGTCGACCTGCTCGAGGTCGAGCCCGGCCACCGGGCCCTCGATCTGTTTTGTGGACTCGGCAACTTCAGCCTCGCCCTGGCACGGCGCGGCGCCACCGTGCTCGGGGTCGAGGGAGACCGGGCCCTCGTCGCCCGCGCGGCCAAAAATGCGGCCCTCAACAACATCGACAGCGAGAGCGCGCGCTTCGAACTGCACGACCTCTACGCTCCGGCGAAGCCCGGCGTGACGCCGCTGGGGTGGGCCCAAGGCCACAGCTTCGATCGGGTGCTGCTCGATCCGCCACGCTCGGGGGCCGCGGAGATCGTCGAACACTTCGAGGCCATCGCCGCTCCGCGCGTGGTCTATGTCGCGTGCAGCCCCGCGACCCTGGCCCGGGACGCCGCGGTCCTCATCGACAGGCACGGCTACCGCCTCGAGGCCGCCGGGGTCATGGACATGTTCCCACACACGGCCCACGTCGAGTCCATCGCCGTGTTTGTCCGCGACTGACCCCGGCGGATCCCTGGGCAGGGAAATCG
>CAYVJQ010000011.1:40248-78021 GCA_964451725.1 uncultured Nannocystaceae bacterium
TCGCGTGGTGAGAGTCCCGATTTGTCGAGCCTCGCTCGCTCCCAAGCCACTGCAATCATTGGAGAACATCCGAGCAGAGCGCAGCCCTTCTGCTACGGTTTGTCACAGTGGGTAACCGGGCAACGACTGCCGCCGTGATCATCTCCGGCCTGGTGGTCAGCATCGGCCTCGCCTGGGTCGCCGTGAACCTCCACACCGAGGATCCCACCGATCCTCTGTGGACGCAGGCCGACACGCCGGCCCTCCCCGCCGCCAGCGACAACGGCTGGATCGCGGCGACCGAGGGCGCCCTCACCCCGGAGGTCCCCGACGATCTGGCTCTGGTGCCCAAACTGTGGGGGGGGCGAGCCCGAGCAATTTTGGGTCGACGCCGCGGAACAGCGCGAACAACTGCGCGCCTTCTTCGACTCGGCAGCCGGCCGCGAGGCCCTGCGCAGAGTCGACGCCGCCCGTGCCCGGCCTGCGTTCGTGGCCGACTGCCCCACCGACGAGCCCTGCGCCCTCCTGACCTGGCACCTGCAGCACGAGGTCGGGCTGCTGTTCGCCATCCACCAGTCCCTCGAGGGCGACCACGCCGGCGCGGGCACCCTGCTCCGTGATCTGGTCCGCATCGATCAGGCGCTGGTCCGCGGGGCCCCGAACCTGCTGGCGTCCGTGGTCGGGCTCACCGATCTCAGCGCGGCCCTCGACAAGGCCAGCCTGATCCAGCACCGACTCTCGGCCGAGCCCGCCGGACCCGCTCGAGACGCCGCGCTCATCGAGATCGTAGCGACGGCAGAGGCGGTGACAGTCCAGCCCAGCGATATCCAGCCCGCCCTGGTGAACGACTACCTCATCCAGCGAGCGGCCATCGACACCCTCACCCATGACGCCGGCTTGCTCTTCGATGCAGCCGCGACGGCCCGGGTCCTCGATGCCCGCTTCGAGCGACGTGCCTCCCGAGCCGCCGCCGGCGACCTCCCTGGGGCCTTGGGTGCCGGTGAGGTTTCCCAAAAAGACCAGTTTGGTTGGTGGTTCGACAACGCCGGAGGCAAGCTCGTCTTGGACACCCTGAGCTGGAACCCGCAGACCGTCCGCGAGGGCCTGGAGGCGAACTTCGAAGCCATCGACGACCGGCGCGCACGCATTCTCGCGCATTGAGATTCACCTACTCACGGCCGTGCGAGCCCTATTCGTTACATTGGAGCAACCGCGCAGAGGGCCAGCCCTACAGTTGCATGCTCTTCTTCACAGAGGATCGAGCGGGGATCGAGCGGGGCTCGAGCGGGGATCGAGCGGGGCTCGAGCGGGGATCGCCAGGGTCGTCGTCCGAGATGAAACGGTATCGGAGTGGCTCCTCACCTTGGCCTCGGTTGTTGGTGGAGAGTACGGCTACGTGACAGGGGAGGCCCCCCCCCCCGACACTGCGGTGGAGTCTATCGAGCGTGCAAGGACCAGCCAGGCACTCACGCTGTTCGAGGGCGATCTGAGACCCCCGTAGTCAGAGTATGAAGAAAGCACTTCTTAGATGATGTCACGAACGCACTTGAAAGTCGGACATGTAACATCAGCGAAAGGACGCACTGTCGGCGGCCCGAGTTCGCTCGGGTCGATGACAGTACGTCCTGTTCGTAGGCGGCCCCGGATCGAGGGCTCAAGGTTTGTGGTGCTTCGAGGCGTAGGCGTCGAGGTCGGCCTGGCGTTGGATGCTGAGTGCATCGCGCAGGCGAAACACCTCTTCGGTGATCCGTTGCTCCTCGGTCCAATCCCCGCCGCGGTTGATCGTGAACATGTTCGCGCCGGCCTCGACCAGTGACCAATCGGGGGCGTGTCGCCAGTGGGCCCGGACGCCCAGACCGTCGCTGAGGCGCTCGACCGAGATTCCCAGGTCACCCGCGCGCTCACTCAGCTCGTAGAGCTGTTCGAAGGACTTCACTGCACGCCGCCGCTGGAAGGCGTTGAGCTCGGCAACCGACTTCTTGAACTCCTTGAACTTCTTGTTGAACGCCCGCGAGCGCCTGACCTTGGCGGCCTCTTCCGAGGTCAACTGATGGTGGTCGTTCATGTTGTAGAGCATGGACTCGGGTTCTTGAATCCATGGATCTCGAGCGGCGACGATCGCCAGCGAAGTCCAGCGCTGGTAGAAACGCATGGCGGGCGTGAGCATTGGGCCCCGCAGCGGGTGGTCGACGGCCGCGAGGGCTTTAGCCTGGGAACCGGCTCGCGCGTCACGAACGCGCCCAGCGAAGCTCAGGTCTGTGCTGAGCAGCAAACGATCACCCTCGATGTTGATGTTGACGGTCCGCCACCCCGGGACGTCGAGGGTCCAGCCTCCGCCCCTTCGGGCCCGACCAAAGGACGCGGGTCGCTTGCTCCTCACCATCGCGTCGAACACGGCCCGCATGCCGTCGGGGTCCACGAGACCCACGTGTGCCGCCATCCCCAGGCTCTTGCTCAGCTTGTCGAACTTGGCGGGATTCGGTGGGGCACTCTGAGTGATGGCGATACCTCCGTCCCCGCGCATCGTGGGCAGAACGTCGGCGAGGAAGTCGACCCCGATCTCGGCCACGATCACGCCATTGATGGACTGAAGGTTCTCCCCCGAGGCCTGGAACACGAGGTCGACCAGCTGCACGAGCGTGTCCATGTCGGCCTGACCGTCGAGTACGAACAGGGGCGCCTCGCCGAGCGCCCTCAGCAGCGGCGACTCCTGGCGCTCGGGCACAAACAGAGAGTGGAGCAGGGACTGCTTGCGGATCAACGCCTGTCCGTGGGCGTCCATGCCCTCGGCCTGCAAGTCGACGGCGCCGTATAGAACATCGATCGGCCCAAACACGTCGCGGATGAACTTGCGTTCGCCGAGCTTCGCCAGTCGGCGCTCCTCTGCCCATTCTCGCTCGGAGCGGGCGTACTCCTCGAGCTCGCGCAGCTCCTCGGCGTCGGCTCCACGCGCGCGCGCATCCGTGACCTGAGAGTCGGCGTAGTGGGCCATCTTCTGGTCGTGGTCGCCGCTCTCGATCAGGACGTCGAAGAGGGGCGCGGGGACGAGGTACATCAGCGCGTCGTCCTCCGGCTCGAGCTCGCCCTGTACCCACTTGAAATTCTCGCTCTGACCCAGGCTCTCTCGCGGATCGATGGTCGCGGCGATGGCCCCGAAGTCTCGGGGCGAGCGCTCGGGGTGGTCACTGAAGGTCAGCATCGCCACATTCTCCCGGAGCACGATGCTCAGCTCGTCGCCGACTCGGAGGATCCGTCCGTAGCCCACGTCGTTGATCGCTATCTCGTCGCCCTGGCCCAGCTCGCGCATGACCCGAACGACGCTGGTCTCGAACACGGCCGGATTGCTGATGGTCAAGTAGGCGAAGAAGGTCTCGCTGCTCGCATCCAGCACCCCCACGCCCGCCGGCCCGCTGTTGTCGATCCCAAGCTTCGACCACTCTGCGGGGACCATGAGATCGGCGCCGAGCCACTTCGCCGCCTCCTGCCGCGCGTCCGCGAAGCCGGGCATGTTCACGAGCGGCTGGAACATCTCGATGAACTCGACCGGGTCGCGGGCCTCGGCGAGCATGTAGACCGTGCTCGGTAGAAGGTCCGCCGCCTGTGTGACCGGCAGGGGCTCCACGCGGATCGCCTGCTCGCCGCTCGGCGTGTCCTCGGAGGGCTGGTCGAGACTGTCGAGCGGCAGCTTGCTGCTCGGTGTTCGACAGCCCCCGAACACCAGGGGCACGACGAGGGTGAGTACGGGCACGAGGACAGAGCGCTTCATCTGCCGGGGAGTCTAGCTTGGACCGCTGTGCGGGCTAGAAGCAGTGGGCGGCCGACCCCGAGTACCGGCAAAAAGCAGCTCGGGGCTGGACATCCGATGGAATGAACCCAGGTTGGGTCGGTCCCGCGGCCGGGGCCGACAGAGGCTGAGAAGCGATGACTGAACAACTGAAACGATCCAATCAAGAACGCATGCTGCTCGGTATCTGTGGCGGTATCGCCGAGCGTTATGGCTTCGATCCGACCCTCGTTCGGCTCGCATTTGTGGCCCTGCTTTTCTTGGGCCCCGGGATCCTGGTTTATCTCATCGGCGCACTGGTCATTCCGCGCGCGCCCATGCTTCCCGCCGCGGAAACCGGCCGTGTGCTTCAGCAAAGTCGAACCACAGACATCACTCGTCGGCCCTGACAGCTGTGCGCAACGAGCAGTGTGCAATGCCTCGCACAGATCGAGTTCGATCTCCTCTGGCACTGTGCGAAGAGATGCGCATTTCGCTCACCACACTGTCCGTTTTCCCAACCATCGCTGAAATTACTGGCTAAAAAACGCGCACATACTTTCACGGCTCGGCTGCGAAGGTGTTGCATTTCGTGTACAGTCACGCAGTGAGCTTATCGAGAGTCGTCTGCGCCGCTGCCTTGACTACGTGTCTCGCCGTATTGACGCTGGCTTGTGAGGCCCAGGCAGAGGCCCTCGCCGACGAGGGCGCCGTCGCGGCGCTCGACGAGGCTGCCCTCGACGAGGTCGCCGCCTTCGATGGTGACTATGTGTTCGCGGGTGGACAACAGGAGCGCGAGGCCATCCACTCGGCCATCGAGACCTCACTCGAGGCCGTCAACCCGGTGATCCGAGTACTCGCGCGCAAGCGGCTGCGCGAGGCCAACACCGCGCCGCGCGGAGTCTCGATCCAGGTCGACGAAAGCGAGATCGAAGTGAGCATGGATGGCCACGGACACCGGGCGATCCTCAACGGTAGCCCGGCCAAGGGTACCTCCCAACACGGCGGCAAGGTCAAGGTCAGCTACCGCTTCCGCGACGGTCGACTCACGGAGTTCACCGATGGGGTCGGTGGCAATCGCCACAACTACATGACCTTGAGCCCGAGCGGCGACAAGCTCACGATCAAGGTCAAGATGTCGTCCAGCCAACTCCCCGTCCCTGTGGAGTACCGGCTCACGTTCAAGCGCAAGTGAAACACAGGCTCAGGTGGCGATCACTGCTGCCGGCGCCCCCCGAACTTCAGCTCGGGCCCTCGGGCTCGGGCTTTTGTGCGTTCAAGGTCCACCGGAGAGCAGCACGTAACCGACCGGCACCGCCGCGCCGAGGAGCACCAAGATCCAGCCCCGTCCACGGAGACCGTTTTTCCCCGGCAGCATGAGCATGCCCGAGGTCGCCAGGAACAAGAGCAGCACGGCGTAGCCATCGGCGATCAACGTCCAGGCTCGCTTCCCGCGGTTGAGGTGCAGCCAGTTCGCCAGCCGCAGTCCGAGCCGATCTCGCTCCCCCCGCTCGAGGATCGTCATGGAGTTCCCATCGACCTGAAGCACCCGGTTTTCAAGCTGGATCTCGAGCTCTTGCTCGTAGAGGAACACGTCGCTGGGCTGCTCGTCGATGTCGAGTTGGCCCAAGACCTGAGCGACGGCCTGGGCCTCATTCTCGGGCAGACGATGCTCCAAAGTATGGCTGGCCTCGACATGGACGAAGTTCGGGTCCCAGTCTTCGAGGTGGTTCACCGCCAGGCCCGAGAGCGCATAGACAAAGGTCAGACCGACGACGAGGTAGCCCATGTCGCGATGCAGGGAGCGCAGTTTGGGGCGCCAACGCAGCTTGGCTTTGCGAGCCCCACTCGGGGGCGGTAGGTCTGGCGTCGAGGTGGGAGGGGTGGGCTCGCTCATGGTGGAACGGTCTCAGCCGTAGCGTTGCTCTCGCCAGGGATCGGCGTGGTTGTGGTAGCCGCGGGTCTCCCAGTATCCGGGCTGGTCCTGTTCGCAAAAGCACAGTCCAGTGATCCACTTCGCGCTCTTCCAGAAGTACAGCTGTGGGATCACGGCACGCACCGGTGCGCCGTGGGCCGCGGCCAAGGGGCTCCCCTCGTGGCGATGGGCGATCAACGAGTCTGGAGACAAGGCCTCCTCGAGCGGCACGTTCGCCGTGTAGCCGTGGGCCGCCTCCAAGATCAGGTAGCGGGCGCTGGGCTTTGGTTTTGCGAGCGCGGCGAGGTCTGCGATCCGCACGCCCTCCCAGCTCGCGCCCAGGCGGGACCAACCGGTGACGCAGTGCACGTCGAGCGAGAGGTCTCGCTGGGGCATCTCGAGCAACTCACCAAAATCGAGCTCCAGCGGGGTCTCGACCGCCCCGTGGACACGCAGGCGAAAGGCCGACTTGTTCGGGCTCCCGCGCGTCCCGCCCATGGGCTTGAGCTGGCTGATGACTTTTTGACCCGGCGGGAGGCGGGCCCGGCCATCGGGCAGCGACTCTTCGCGCGCGGCTTTGGTCTCGGCGTCGTCGGCAAATACGTACCACCCACCGAGGGCCGCAAACACGGTGCCGACCCCCGCCAGCCGAACAAAGCGGCGTCGATCTTCGCGACGTTGAAGCTCCTGCGCTGTCTCTCCCCTCACCATCGCGCTACGGCTCTCCCCCACCGCCGGTTACCTCAGCGACTTCGGCCCCCACCCGAACAAACTCCTGCCCAGGCTTCAAAACCGGATCTCCCCGCCCACACCGACGACCGTCGGTCCGACCTCCGGCCCGACTCGCCACCAGAGCTCGCGGCCGGCGAGGTTCCAGCGTTTCATACCGGCACGGGAGGCGACTCCGGGCTGGCGCAACAGATAGAACAAGGTCAGGGCACCGATGGCCGCGCTGACCCCATACATCGCCCCGGCGACCGCCATGTCTCGACGCCTATCGACAATCCGTGGATCACGCTCGTCGACCTCAATATCGGCCGCGAGCGCGCGCCGAGTTCGAGCCGCGCGAACCGTGAACACCACCGCCGTACCCAGGGTGACCAGTCCGACAGCACCCGTGACCACCGCGGGGGCGCGCGAGGTCGCCGGCTCGAGCGTGACATCGAGATGAATTTCGTCGGCTTGGACCACATCCAAGACGACTGCCAGCGGTTTGTAGCGGCGCTTCACGATCTCGAGCTGACGGCTGCCGGGCTCGACCATCACGCGACAGGGAAGCGTGCACACGAGATCCCCATCGAGGCTGAGCACGGCGTCGACCTCATCCTCGCTGACGGCGCGGACCTCCAGCCAGGCGCCCGAGATCAACTCGGGTTCGACCACCAAACTCGTGTGCCCGCCGGCGAGGATATTCACCTGCCGAGACCAGGGCTCATACCCGGGGCTGTCGATGCTCAGCTCCCACGTTCCCGGTTCCAGACTCGCGCTGACCGGGAGCGGCCCGAGGTCCACACTCGGCGCGGCGCTCGGGTGTCGTGGCACGTTCAGAGCCCGCGCGGACACATGGACACCGTCGGCCGTGCTCTGAATGTCGAGCGTCCCTACGCGCGCCGGTGCAGGGACGATCGCCACGGCTTCGATCACCCCGGGTCGGCTCGGGACAGGTCGGGTCGGGACATCTGGGGGGGCCGCCCAGAGCACCGTGGGCGAGAGCCACAGCAGGATCCCGATCGCGGCCCTCGCAGCCCGGCCCGGGAACCCAGGGTGAAACCGGCCGCGGGCGGCCGACTCGGAGCACCGCCGAAAGACTCGGGCGAGCGGCGGTCTCAGGTCGAGCTCGCCGCTCGCCTTCCCAGCTGAACCTGGGCGAGCGGCGAGCGGGATCGAGCCGGCCAGCGTCCCTACTTCTTCCGGTCGTCGCGCCCACGCCCCCACCCTCCGAGTATAGGCGTTCGGGGGCCGGGATCGCGGCCTGCCTCTTGACTTCGACCCGCCCACCCGCGAGTGTCCGAGCGAGGTCCCGGCCGTCGCTGGGGACCCGAGGCGAACACCATGACCGAGAACACGCTCGAGAGCACCGCACTGGCACTGGTCGCCCCTGGGAGGGGGATCCTCGCCGCAGACGAGAGCTTCCCGACGATCGCAAAACGACTCGCGTCGATCGGCGTCGAGAGCAGCGCGGAGGTCCGTCGGACCTACCGAAACATGCTGTTCATGACCGAGGGTGCGAGCGAGTTCATCTCGGGTGTGATCATGTATCACGAGACTCTCGGCCAAAAGGCCGACAACGGGAAGCTCTTCCCCGAGGCCCTCGCGGAGCGCGGCATCATCGCGGGCATCAAGGTCGACACCGGCGCCAAGGCCCTCGCCCTGCACGAGGGCGAGAAGGTCACCGAGGGTCTGGACGGGCTCCGCGATCGACTCGTCGGCTACCGGGAACAGGGCGCTCGTTTCGCCAAGTGGCGGGCCGTCATCACGATCGGTGCGGGCACCCCCTCTCGGGGCTGCATGAGCGCCAACGCCCACGCCCTGGCGCGCTACGCTGCGCTCTGCCAAGAGGCGGGCATCGTCCCCATCGTCGAGCCCGAGGTGCTCATGGCTGGGGCACACGACATCGACCGCTGCGACGAGGTCACCTCCTGGGCCCTCAGCGAGGTGTTCTCTGCGCTCCACAGCCAGGGCGTGGCCCTCGAGGGCATGCTCCTCAAACCCAACATGGTCATCTCGGGCAGCGACTGCGCGACCCAAGCCGGGATCGAGGAGGTCGCCGAGCGCACAGTTCGCTGCCTCCGCCGCAATGTGCCGGCCGCGGTCCCCGGCATCGCGTTCCTCTCGGGGGGCCAGGACGCCGTCGTCGCCACGGCCCACCTCAACGCCATGAACAAGCTCGAGACCGACCTCCCCTGGGAGCTGAGCTTCTCCTACGGCCGCGCGCTCCAGCAGCCGGCCCTCGAAGCCTGGGGCGGCAAGGCCGAAGACCTCACCGCCGGCAACAAGGCCCTCTACCAGCGGGCCAAGGCCAACTCGGCGGCCCGCTACGGCCGCTGGGACGAGGGCCTCGAGAAGACCGCCTGAGCGGGCACCTAAGCGCTCCCCATCGCCCCTCAGAACGCCGCCGTGAGTCTCACCTCCGGCGGCGTTTTTCGATCTTGGCGAGCGCCTTTAGACACAGATCGACCTCTGCCCGGAGCGGATCATCAGGACCGAGGACCGAGGCCAGGCCCCCGGCGGTCCGGCAGTGGAGCCCAGCCTGTTCGAGCTCACCAAGAACAAACTCGGAGGCGCCCATGTGAACCAGGATCCGAACCACCCGAGGGTGGTCTGGACCGAGCGCCTCGGTGGTCGGCACGAGCGCCTCGGCGAACATCTGTCGGGCCCCGCGGTGCTCTCCCATGGCCCGCAGGGCGTCACCAATCTCGACCTTGACCGCGGCAGTCCGCGGATCCTTGGGCCCGTGTTGTTGGGTGTGGATCTCGAGGAGGTCGAGGAAGGCCATGTGCGCGTCGCTGGGCTGGTCCACCGCCATGAACAGCTGCCCCGTGGCCATCATCACCTCGAGGGTCTGGGGGTGGTCGGGACCCAGGCTGTCGGCGAACCCCTCCCGAGCCTGAACGAGCAGATCGTGGACGGCCGTCAAGCGGCGCCGGCCGGCGAGCGCCTCGGCCAGGGCCAGCTGCGCCGCCGCCCCCTCGGGGCTGTCCTCGCCCCCATAGCGAGCTGCCACTGCGATGGCCTCGGACAGGGCATCGGCCGCCGCCCCAAAATCTCCGAGCTGCGCCAGGACCCCGCCCCGGGCCAACGCCCGCTCGAAGGCCCGCCAGGCTGCGGCCTCGCCCTCGGAATCGGCCACTCCTTCACTCCCCCGCTCCACCAGCCGATCGAATTGCCGGGCCGCCTCGAGCGGGTCGACCGAGCGTCGAGCCGTCCACACGGCCAGCCTGACCATGGTCGGTCGATCTGTGCCGCCTCCCCAATCCAACTCCGATCGCAGCACATCGAGGACCCGCTCTGCCTCGGCGATCGCCTCGGCATCCCGGCGACCGAGAGCGACCCCCAACTCGGCGACCGCCAGCTCGAAGCGCAGCCCTGGGTCGAGCGCCAGCTCGACGGACACCGCTCCCCTGATCCGATCGAGTTCCCCGGCCGCCCGCTCCCCCTCCCCGAGCCGCGCCGACAGCCGAACCCGCGCCAGCCCGACCACCACAGATTCGGGCAGGGCCTCACCCTCGGGAGACTCCAGGCAGTCGCCCGCGCTCCGAAACATGGCTCCGACCTCCGGCCACAGCGCTGCCCCGCGTGTCTCCGGCGCCTCGATGACCGCGTCGACCAGGGCCTCGGCCGACCACAGCTGGCGATCCAAACAACGCTGCGCAGAGCGGTCGCCCGCGGCGCAGGCCCGAGCGTAGGCCGCGGACCAGGGCTCCGCCCCCGCCTCGATCCGGGCCTCGATCCGGGCCGCCGCGACCAGGGGCCACTGCCCCGGAAGCGAGCCCAGGGCCACCCCAGGGCCACCCCTTCGCGCATCGGTCCACACGGCCGCCCAGCGCTCGGCTCCTGAGCAGCTGTCCTCTCCGGCGTTCACAGCATCGCTGGGTGAGGTCGGATCTCCCTCGCGCTCACAGCCGGTCCCCATCCCCACCGCCGAGCCCACCACCAGGCCCACCACCCAGTGCAGGTACCTGGTCGCTCGTGTGGCCCTCGCTCGCGTCACCCCCCGATCGTAGCTCCTCCTCAGCGGTCCGTGGCCACCTCTTCTCGCCCGAGATCCGTACCGGTTGTCGACAGTCGCCGAGTTTGGAATCGATACACGTTGCAGATCGCAACGTTGCGATTCGAAACTCCTTTGGAGGGGTTCCCCCCCCCGCAGAAATGTGGTGCAAATAGGCCATTCCAAGAACTCACGATGTCCCCATCCCCTCCTGCGATCGCCATGACTCACCGAATTCACTGGCTGAAGACAATTTTGTCGATTGCCAGACCACAAGGGCGAGCCCCGCCCGGGTCCGAACAACTCGAGTCGAGGGTTTCTACGCTTGAACACCGCCGCCCCAATGGTAGTTGAATGATTGTCATGTCCCTCCTCAAGCCCCTCTCCTCGTTGAATTCCCACATGCTCCGCCTGGCCGTCGCCGGGTGCGTCGCCGGAGGCCTCGCGGGCATCAGTGGCTGCAGTCTCTTGGACTTGGACCTGTGGGGGCACGAGGACGAAGCGGTCGAGTGGTGCGACGACAACTACGGAGATTGCCTGGCGGACGCCACGAGCGACTCCGAGAGGGAGTGGTGCGTCTCCGACGTCCGTTACTGCTACGAATCTTGTGGCTTCGAGTGGCAGGGCGACGACGGTGATGACGGCGACGACGACGGCCGAGCAGACGACGGCGACTGGGGCGACGACGACGGCCGGGCGGACGACGAGGGCCGAGCAGACGACGGCGACGACGATGGTGCCGACGACGATGGTGCCGACGACGAGGGCACCGAGACCGAGGGCGACGACGTCTGCATCGAGCTGTTCGGCAACTGCATCGACGCTGCCGAGACCCTCGAGGATGTCGAGGCCTGCGAGGCCCTGTTCCAGCAGTGTATCGACCCCGGTGAGTGCCCCGGAGGCTGCGGCTGCCCAGCCGACGATCTTCAGGCTTGCCTCGACAGCTATGGCGTCTGCTCCGAGCTCGCCGACACACCCGAGAAGGTCGATCTGTGTGCGGCCGCCTTCGACGACTGCAGCTCCCCCTTCGCGGACGCCTGCGACGGCGAAGACCACCCCAACTTGGAGCCCTGCCTCGAGCAGCACGAGCTGTGTGTGGCCTGTGCCGACACCGACGAACAGTTCGAGGCCTGTCAGACGGTCTTCGACTCCTGCCTGGCGAGCTGAAGCGGCCAGCTGAAGCCCGGCGGGCACCGACAGCTGTCGGCCGCCCCCGACATGCGGAACTAGGCGCTGCGGGCCCCGGTCTTTGCCCAGGTCCGCAGGGTCGCTATCGACTCGGCCCGAACACGCGACAGCGGCACGGTCTGCGCGAGCGCGCGCTCGAAGTCCCCCGCCCCCAGAGGCGCGCTCCGGGCGAAGGCCTCGAGGCGGGCCTCGATCAGGGCCGCCTCGAGCTCGGCCCCCGAGAATCCTTCGGCCGCGCGCGCCAGAGCCAGAAAACTCGCGGGCGGGTCGTCGAGCGGCGGCGTGACGCCAAACCGGCGAAGGGGCTTGTCCCCCAGGTGGATCGCCAAGATCGCCGCGCGCTGTTCGGCGCTCGGCAGATCGACAAAAAACAGCTCGTCGAGGCGACCTCGACGCAGCAGCTCGGGGGGAAGCCGATCGACTTGGTTGGCGGTCGCAACCACAAACACGGCTTGCTCCCGCTCCTGCAGCCAGGTCAGGAGCCCCCCCACCACACGCCCCGCTGTGCCCCCATCGCTGTCTCCCCTGACCCCGCCGAGGCCCTTGTCGATCTCGTCGATCCAGAGCACGGCCGGGGCCATGCGCTCGACGGTCGCCAAGGCACGCCGTGCGTTGGCCTCGCTCTCGCCGACCGTCCCTCCAAACAGACGCCCGAGATCCAGGCGCAGCAGGGGAAGGCCCAAGATATCGGCGCTGACCCGGGCCGCGAGGCTCTTTCCACAGCCTTGAACCCCGACCAAGAGCGCCCCCCGAGGCGCCGGGATGCCTGCGAGGCGAGCCTCCGGGTTCAGGGCCAAGGCCCGTCGGCGCAGCCACGCGACGTAGGTGTCGAGGCCCCCCAACTCGCCCGCCGGCACCGGCTCACACAGTTCGAGCAGACCGTGCTCGGCCAGGGCCTGCGCCTTGCGCTGCGAGAGAAAGCCCGCGAGGCCCCCCTGGTCTGGGATCGCTAGCGCGGCCTCGGCCAGCAACCTGTCGAAGCTCGCCAACTCGAGGCCGACCCCGGCGCGGCCCAGGGTGGAGGCCTCGGCTCGCAACCCGGCGGAGAACTCCGGGCGCTCGGGACTCAGCTGAGCCGCGGCCCACTCGGCCCGGGCCGCGAGCAGCTCGGCACTCGGGAGCGCCAGGTGTTCATGCCCGAGCTCGGGCACCGTGGCGAGGATCGACAGGACCCTGGCACCCGGAGCTGCGACCAAGATCAGCGCCGGGCCGTCGCTGCGCTGGGCCAGCTCCCGCAACCGACGACGATCGATCCCCCCCTCCGGACCCGAGAGCTCGACGTCGAAGAGCACCCACACCGCCTCGCCCTCGTATCCCCCCTCTGTCCCTCCCCGAGTTCCACCCTCGAGCAGGCCTGCCAAGAGCCCCGAGAGCTCTCGGTGACGCCCGCTCCCATCGACCCCCGAGGCTGCGGACCAGGCGTGTACGGCCCAGTCCAGGCGCTCGCCCAGGTCCTCGCAGACAGCCATCGCCCGCGCCTCCTCCCGGGTCTCCAAGGTCAGCGCCCGGGTCCCCGCTCGCAGGCTTCTGAGTAGGGATTGGACGAGCATCGCGTCCCCCCACCACTCTCCGGATCCACTCACGAGGGGCCTCGTGGGGGCTCGAGGGCCCAGTCCAACCACGCTCGCAGCAGGGGCCCGCGAGCCGCGGGTCGCAGGCTGCTGCGATCGTCGAAACGCCATCCGTTGAGCCACAAGCTCACGCCTCGCAGGCGCTGAAGATCCCGGTGGATACGCTCGAGATCGAGCTCGAGGGCCGCGACTCGCCTGCGCTCGGGGACGAACAAGGCCAGCCGGTAGTAGAGCGCACCGTCGATGCGCAGGCGCTCGAGCTGATCGCCGAAGCTCGCGTGGGCCCGGGCCAGCAAGGCGGGAAAGCGCCGCGACTTCGAGCTGCGAAATTCGAGCGCGACCATGGCCGATGCCCCCGGGCGCACCACTCCCGCGCGCAGGGCCTGAAACACGCCCTCGACCACGCCGCTCGCTCCCGCCGGGACCCGCAACAGCGCGTCCACTGCCGCCGCGTCGCGCTGGGCGCTGAGGCTGCGCACGACCCTCCCCCACCGCCCCGGTGCCTGCCTCGTGCGCTCGACGAGGCGCAGACAGTCCTCCGCGTCGAGGCGGGTCCCCGAGTCCGCGAGCGCGAGCAACCCGTCGACCTCGGTCAGGGCAGCGCGGGCATCCTGCGCGCGGGGCTCCAGATCGAACACGGCGACAACATCGCTCAGGCGCCGACGGCCCGCAAGATCGCCTGGCGGATGGTCTTCGCGTCGGCGTAGTCCGGGCAGTAGAACAGGGCCTCGTCCTTGGCCGAGAGCGCCCGAAAGCGCCGCTCCTCCGCGCCGAAGTCGTAGGACAAGATCACGGGTCGGGTGTAGCCCGCGTCGCGCAGGGTCCGGAGGATGAACAGACCTTGGTTGTCCTGCTGAAAGCGGCGCGCCCGCCCGTGGTCGCCGTTGAAGCGCCCGGTGAGCTGAACCATGTCTCCGAGCAGGGCCTCGATGGGTGTCCTGTCGAAGCGCATGTCGAGGTAGACGGCGTCGGGCAGGGACTCACGCAGCATCTCGCAGGCCCGCGCCCCGCTCTTGGCCTGTCGATACTCGATGCCCTCGGCCACGAAGGTGGTGAGGTTGGTGATGTACTCGTCGCCGTCCTCGACGACCAAGACCTGGATCCGAGTGTCGCCCTTGGGTGGTGTTGCTGTGCTCATGTCTGCGCCTGCCTGTCCCGCTGTCCTCGCCCTCAACTCGCCGCCATGATCTGAGAGGTGCCGGCTCCCTCGACACGCCCGCCCTCGTCCCCAGCGGCGACCTCGTCCTCCTCCAGCGCGAAGAAGCGCAGCACCACCGCCTTCTCCCACCCCGCCTCGGGCTCGACGGCGATCGAGCCGTCGTAGCGCGAGAGTAGGTCCGCGGTGATCCCCATGCCACGCTCGACATAGCGCCCGCGCAACATCTCGTTGGTCAGCCGCTCGGGCGAGCGATCACGAATTCGGATTGCGAGGGTGGCGAGCCCCGTGATGTCGTCGATCTCCGTGACCAGCGAGACGCCGAGACCGATCGGAGGCTCGGCGTACATGGTCGAGGACATCAACGAGTTGCGCAGGACGTTGGCGAGGATGTCGTGCAGGTCCGAGGGAAAGATGCGGACCCGCTCCCCCTGACCCTCGATGACCAGCGGCACGATGTCCACCTTCGAAAACTTATCCTCGGTCGCGATCTGCTCGTAGACGGAGGCGATGAACTCGGCGTCGACCGTGGCCACACACAGACGCCGGATGATGTTGCTGAGCCTGGCGAAGGCGCGGCGCCCGAGCACGTCCCCGGCCCGCAGCAATACCCGGGCGAGCTCGAGCTTCTTGCCCGGCCGGAGGCCCCCCGGGTGGCGCAGCCACTTGGCCTTCGCCGCGACCTCGTCGAAGGCATTGAGCATGGCCTTGAAGGTCGGGTCCTTGCGCCGCAGGTTCAAGGTCACGCCGTGGGCCCGAGCGACCTGCTCGAGCTCGCGGACGTAGCCCAGAAAGCGCCCATAGATACCGCGTCGCTCGCCGGTCCCGCTGCCCTCTGGATCGGCATCTCCAAACAGGCGCCGGGCCAGGAGGGTCGCGCGGGCCTCTCCATCGGGCTCGTCCATCTCCAGAGCCCGACCCACATCGGACAAAAACGCCGTGTTGTGTTTGAGGATCTCGTGGCGGATCAGGCTGAGGATACGCGCGACCTCGGGGAAGCAGCTCGGCGAACGATCGAGGAGCTGGCGCAGTGAGGCCCCTCGTACCCGCCGCCAAGTCAGGGCGAGCGGAATGGAGAGCAAGATCAAGCTGCCCAGACCCGCCGCCAGGTAGACCTTGAGGAACACGCTGTCCATGTGGGAGCGCAGGGCCTGAGCGCTGTCCCAGTAGACGTCGTAGGGCCCGGCCTCGAGCAGGTAGATGTCGAGCTGCTCACTCGCCCTCCACAGCTCGAGGTTGTCCCACAGCAGCTTGGACAGGCGGTAGCGTGCGATCACAGAGCCGAGCTCCGCGGCCAGGCGCAGGTGCTCGAGGCCCTCGCTGGAGTCGGCCAACATCAGGCCCAGGCGCTCGTGAACCTCGAGCTGATTGGAGTCGACCGCCAGGCTCTCCTCCCAGTACACACGAGCCTGGCCCCGGCGCCCCTGGGCGTCGACGACCTGGGCCAAGATGTTGAGCAGCGCCGTCTCTTCGGGGAACTTCTTGCGGGCCTGCAAGAGCAGCTTCTCGGCCCGATCCCACTCACCGTGCTCGGCCCCCAGCACGTAGGCCTCGCTGATCAGCCGGTGGAGTTCGGGGTCGAGACGGCCGACATCCGAGGACGGCGGCGGCGGGACAAAAGGCTCGATCTCCTCGACCTCACGCTCGAGGGCCGCGATCGTCTCTCGGGCCGCGTCGCGTTTGGGGTCGTCTGGATCCCCCAGCTCGAGATAGCGACGAAAGTGCTCGATCGCCCGATCCTTGTCCGACCGGGCGTAGAGCTCGCCGAGGTGAAAGTGGAGCACGAAGAGATCGGGACGCAGGCGCAGGGCCATGTCCAGGTGGGTCCGGGCCTGTTGGTCCTCGGCCCCTGAAAACTCTTTTTTGTAGAGCAGGCCCAGGGCCATGTGGGCCGAGTAGCCGTAGCGCTCCATGGCGATCGCCCGCTTGAAGGACTCGATCGCCTCGGGAAAGTCCTCCCGTCGGGCGTGGACCTCACCGAGGTAGTAGTGGGCCCGCGGGTACCAGGGGTAGGCGTCGACGGCAGCCTGGAGCTGACCCCGGGCCGCGATCAGATCCCGGCGCCGGAGCGCCTCGAGCCCACGCTGGTAGCTGGCCTTGGCTGCGGGGGTCGGCTCCCCACCTTGGAGCTCTTGGATCTCGGCGACCGCGAGCTGGATCTCGAGTTCGTCGATCCACTTGTCGGCCTGGCGAACCGCGTCGCGGGCATTTGGATGCAAGACCCGCACACGCTCGTAGGCCGCCATGGCCTCGACGGTCAGATCCAGGCGCCTCGACAGTTCGCCTTCGAGTTCGAGGGCCTCGAGCGCCGGTACCAGCTCTCGCTTGCGGCACTCCTCCCGATACTCGCCCAGTTGGCCCAGGGCCAGCTCGAGGTGCCGACGCTGCTGGAGCTCCCCGCGCGCGACCTCGGCCTCGGTGGTATGCAAGATCGCTGCGGTCACCCGAATATCGTCCGGGCGCCCGAGTTCTCCAGGCGCGAGCTTGGCCAGCTCATCGGCGATCACCAGCCGCTCTTTGGCGTAGACGTCGCCACACTCCCCCATCCACGCGACCGCGTTGGCCCGCTCCGAGAGCCACAGCCCGCGAGGATCGTAGACCTCGAGCAAGGTCAGATCTTCGATCGCCTGTCGCGGGCAGCGACTGGCCACAGTGTCGGCCTTGTGTGCGTGCGCCCGCCCCCGCAGCGCCTCCGGGTCACCATCGTGGATATCCAGGGCCGCCGAGTACTCGTCGATGGACTCGTTGAAGCGACGTTGTTGAGCGGCCCGCTTGGCCCGGCCGAGGTGGTCGGCGAACGCGAGCTCGCGCTGCTCTTCGATCGACGCCGGGCTGAGCTCCTCGACGCTCCCCTCCTCTCCCCCGGTTTCGACGCTGGGCAGCTCGCCCGTTCCATCTCCGGTTCCGGGCGCCGGCAGCGGGTCCCGAGGAGGCGCCGCCCAGACCGTCGAGGAGACCGTCGAGGACACCATCCAGGACACTGCGCCGAGCCACAGCGCCACCACCAGGGTGCCCACCAATTTGTCGACCAGGGCCCGGCCCGGCCGAGTCCCGAAACTGCCCGCCGAACGCAGGTCCCTGTCCTGGACCCGGCGCATCTCAGTTGCTGGTCCGGGCCCGCTTGAGCTCGCGCAGCTTGATCCCCAGTTGGTTCATGCGCAGCTGGATCTTGCGCCCAGCCTCGCCGTCTCCGAGCAGGAACTCGGCGACCCGGGCCAGGTCCCCACTGAAGTGGTGATAGAGGTGCTCGAGGTACTGGCGCTCGACCTCGCAGCTGACCGCGTTGAGAGACTCGGCCTGGACCACGCGCAGCTCCAGGGTGAGCGCACCGTCGTCCTGGTTGCGCTCGCCCTCGGACCGCGCTCCCCGGCCCAAGTCGATCTCGGCGAAGGGCCGCAGCAGATCGCGGATGGTCCTCGGTTGAATGACGACCACATCCGGGCGCGCCTCGAGATCGCCCGAGCTCTCGGGCTCGATGCTGTCGACACGATCGACCAGCTCCACCAGCGTGAAGGTCACGAGGTTCGAGAGCAGCATCTCGAACTGCCGAAAGTTCCCGGGCCAGCCGAAGTCTTGGAGCAGCTTGTAGCTGTTTTGGTGCAGCAGGAGGTGAATGCGGCGCGGGTCGGGCTTGGCCGGGATCTTGCGACCGACGCTGATCGACGTCGCCTCGCCCTCGGGCGGGACCCACAGCTCGCGCTGCTCGGCATACTGGACCAACAAGTCGCGGTTGTAGCCGCTCGCACACACCCGCTGGAGGAAGAACTCGAGCAGGTGTTGAAAGTCGTCTCGACGCTGGCGCAGGCTCGGCAGGGTCACCGCCGTCGAGGGGTTCAGGCGCATGAACAGGTCCTCGCGAAAGCGACCTTCACGGACCATCTGGGCCAGGTTTTCGTTGGTCGCGACCACCAACTTGACGTCGGCGACCCGCTCCTCCACCGAGCCCACCGGGCGGTAGCGTCCCTCCTGCAGCACCAAGAGCAGGGACTTCTGGAGCTCCAGCGACATGTTGCCGATCTCGTCGAGGAACAAGGTCCCACCGTGGGCCCGAGCGAGCACACCTTCGCGGCTGCTGCTCGCCCCCGTGTATGCACCCTTGACCACACCGAACAGGTACGCGCCCATGAGCTCGGACGAGATCGTGGACAGGTCCACGGCCATGAATGCCCCTCGCCGCCCGGACTGAGAGTGGATGTACTCCCGGGCCAAGAGGCTCTTGCCCGTGCCCGTCTCGCCCTGAATGATGATCGGCAGCTGCCCACGAGCGAGGATCGTGAGCCGCCGGCGGAGGTCCCCCATGGCCACCGCTGTGCCCCAGTAAAACGGCCCGTCGTCGTCGTCGACACGCTTGCGGCGGGCGAGGATGCCCTCGACCTGGACCTTGAGGGCCCGGGCGTCCAGGTACTCGTCGTCGAGGAGGTAGGTGTAGTCCTCGGCGTTGAGCCGCTCGGCGTCGATCTCCAGCGGAAGATCGTCGAGCGCGGTCATGACGATCACACCCAGATCGGGGTAGCGGGTTCGCAGCCGGTCGAGGATGCGGAGCCCCTGGGAGCGACGCAGGCGCTCGTATACCCGGCTGGCGTCGGCTTTGGCCAGCAGTGCCGACTTGTCCTCGGGGAGCAGGTCCTCCACCGGGATGTCGAAGTGGACGTCCAAGAGCACGAGATCGATGTGCCTGCGGGAACGGGCGAGGATCTGTGCGGCCTCCCGATAGTTGCGGGCCGGCCCGACGAAGTCGTGCTCGGGCATGAAGCGCTTGCACAGCTCGAGGTACTTGTCCTCGTCGTCGATGATCATGATCGACGGCATCTCAACGCTCCCGAAGCAGGCGACGGTGCAAATTCCGCAGCTGCGCACGAATGTCCATCTGCGCGCTGCGGATGGATCCGCGCTGCGCGGCGATGGCCTCTCGATCGTCCGCGCTCAGAGCCCGACCTGCACGCTCGAGTCGGGCGACGGCAGCCTCGACAGCCTCGAGTTCCGGCTCGAGCTCGGCCGGGAGCTGGGCCCGATGGGCCGTCCAGACTTCCCAGGCGGCCTCGCTCCGATCCCCGTACTTGCGGGTCGCCAGCAGATCCGCTCGCAGGGCCGCGACCAGCTCATCCCCGAGGGGCCCCTCCCACAGCGAATCGTCGAGGTTCGCCGAGGTCCACGCGACATACTTGCCGAGGTCGTGCTTGAGCGCGGCGACCTGTTCGAGCAGAGTTTCGGAGGCTTCACCGGGCACCGTGGGCCAAGCATCCCGCAGACCTCGAGATCGAGCAACCACAAAGCTGCCGCCCCCCCGAGAGTGCCCAGTATTGGAATGCTCGGGTTCAGTTCGAGGTGGCCACTTCGGGCAGGGAGTAGCGGGTCGCACGGGCCCGGCCGACGCTGGAAATCTTGCCCACGCGGCGCATCCAAGACAGGTAGCCGCGCAGCTCGATGGTGTCGACCTCGATGGTCTTCGCCAGCTGCCCGATGGTCCGCGCGGGTTCGTCCGCCAGGACCTCGAGAATCCGCCGGTACATGAACTCCTCCCGACTCTGGCTGTCGGCCGAGGTCGTCTCGGGCGTGGCCGGGGGCGCGTCGTGTTGCTTGGCGCCCGCGCCAGCGAGCACCAGCGCCTCTTCCAGATCGCCGAGGCTGAGCTCGCGAATGGCGTGTCCGGCCTCGCTGGCGAGCAGCTCACGGATGGTGGTAGTCAGCGGAGCCTTGGCCAAGGTCTGCTTCGCGGCCTTGCGCAATCCAGAGCGATTGTTGGCCAGCGCGTCATCGAGAAGTCGGGTGATCTCCAACATGGTCCAGATCCGGGCGGGACTATGCCACCAGACGATCGTGCTGCCAACTCGAGCGGCTATCCGATTGAAGGCGTGTCGTCAGGGGCCGATCCGAGCCACGCCGGGAGATCGCGCGGCACCGCCCTATCTTTTTGCGTCTTCCAGCCGTCGCCTCGGCGCCCAGCCCGGCGATCCCGTCGGCGATCCCGTCGGCGATCCCGTCGGCGATCCCGTCGGCGATCCCGTCGGCGGTCCCGTCGGCGGTCCCCCATGGCTGTCTGTCATGGCCATCATGGCTGTCCGTCAGTTGCAGGTCAGGAATCCGAGGTCTTGTTCGTAAGCGCCGCAGCGGAAGCA
The DNA here is from genome assembly GCA_964451725.1 of uncultured Nannocystaceae bacterium. Lineage (GTDB taxonomy): Bacteria > Myxococcota_A > Polyangia > Nannocystales > Nannocystaceae > Plesiocystis. The sequence continues at coordinate 60,645 of CAYVJQ010000011.1, forward strand.
ACAATCGTCGCAGTCGGCGTCGGCGTCGAAGTCGAGGCCCACGCCCCAGACCAGGCCGCTCTCGCTCTCGGCCCCGAAACACACGAACTCCCCGTTTTCACACACCACACTCGCCAGCGCGTCGTAGTCGAGGCCCTCGGTCCAATACACGTCGTCCCCCGACGGCCAGCTCCAATCTCGATCGTCGGAGAAGATCTTCCACGCGACGTCGCCATCGTCGTCGCAGGCGTCGGTGATCCGAAAGGTCATCACCGGGTCACAGCCGGCACCCTCGGGATCGTCGCCTTCGTAGCCGTCTTCGCAGTAACAGGCACCTCGGTAGTCGTAGGCGAACGCGCCACACTGGGTGTCGTCGACATACAGGACGCAGCCCAAGCTGGCGGAGGCGATGAACGCGGCGGCGAGGAGGCGGACGTGGGCGAGAGCGGGGTCTGACATGGCGCGCAGCAACGATAGCCTGCCCGGCCCAGACGCGCTCCAGGGATGCCCCTGGATACGCAGGGAGTGATCTCCCCCGATCCCCCCCGGACCTCCCCCGATCCCCCCGGGTCGGGAGCACTTGCACCAGGGGGTCGAGGGCTGAACGGACGAAGAGGAGCCCGGGCCCGGGTTTTGCTAACATCGACCCACGCGTGTTCCCGCCCGATCAGACCGCGGAGTTGAGTACTTCCGCCGGCCGCAGGCCACGCGCAGACGTCGCCGCTGCCGCGGATTCGATCGCCGAGGGCCGCAGCCAGTTCCCCGTGCCCACGAAGGTGGGTGTCTGGGAGACGAGCGCGGTGATCAACGATCGCTATACGCTCGAGCGGCGCCTGGGCAGCGGTTCCATGGGCGAGGTGTTCCTGGCCAGCGACCGCCTACTCAAGAAGCAGGTCGCGCTCAAGGTCTTGCGCGCGGATCTGGCCAAGAGCCGCGCCACGGTCCGGCGCTTTTTGCGTGAGGTCGCCCTGGCCCACTCTGTGACCCACCCCAACGTGGTTCGCATCCACGACACGGGCGAGGCCGACGGCCTGCCCTTCTTCTCCATGGAGTACCTCCAGGGTCAGACCCTCGAGGAGCTCGTGGACGCCGGCCGGGCGCGGGACGAGGCCGGTGAGGTCGCCGAGGTCGCCCAGGACGGCGAGATCGACAACCCGCCCATGACCCAGCGAGAGATCCGCGAGGTCAGCTACGAGATCCTCTCGGGTCTCGCCGCCGCCCACAAGGCCGGCATCCTCCATCGCGACCTGAAGCCCGCGAACGTCATGCTCACCCACCGGGGTGCGATCGTCATGGACTTCGGAGTCGCGGGTTTCGACGCCCCCAACCCGAGCGTCCGCCCCAACCCGGCCGAGGCCCGATCCCTGGTCCGCACCGAGGCCGGGACGATCTTCGGGAGCCCGGCGTACATGGCCCCTGAACTCTGGGAGGGGGCCCCTGCCACGGTCCAGAGCGACCTCTATTCGTTCGGGGTGATGCTCTACCAAATGCTGGCTGGGCGCCTGCCCATCGAGGCGCCCAACGCCAAGGCCTTTCTGGTCAAGCTCCGCGAAGAGAAGCCGGCTCCGATCCGCCAGGTCCGCAAGGACACCCCCTGGAATATGGCCCTGCTCATCGGTCGATGCATGCGCACCGACCCGGTGCGGCGACCGGTCTCCGCCGACGCGGCTGCGCGCCTGGTCGCGCCCCTCGCCGGCCGCTGGCGTTGGTTGCTGCTCGCCCTCGGCCTGACGATCGCCCTGGTCGTGGGCCTGTTGGTGCTCCGGGGAGACGACGGGGTCCACGACCAACTCGGCCTCCCCGACACGGTCGCCGTCGCCGACCTCGGCGCCTTTGTGCGCAGCTTCGACACGGGGGACTACGAGGCCGCGCTGCGCCAACTCGAACGCCTGGAGCAGCGCGCCCCCCAGTCGGCGGCGCTCCTGTTTTGGCGAGCGACCTTGGCCCACGAGCTCGGCGACGACAACCAGCGGGTCGCCAGCTGTATGGGCGTGGACGGCCCAGCGCGCGTGGGCAGCGAGCTGTGGCTCGAGATGGCCTCGGGGGCCTGCGGCGCCAGCTACACCCCCGCAGGCCCGCTCCGGGACCTCGTCGACCCGCAGACCAAGAGCCTCCTGCCCGACGCCTGGCTGCCCCTCGTGGTCGACAGCTCGCTCATTCCTCGGCTCGAGGCCGCACGGGAGCCGGGCACCACGCTGCTGAGCGAGGCCAACGCGGCGCTGCGGGTCCTCGACGAGGGCTGTGACTACAGCGAGGGGCCCGTGCTGGCGATCCGCTGGCAGCTCGCCCGCGTCGACCTCCGCCTCGCCCTCGGCCGGGTCTCCGAGGCCCGCACCCTGCTCGGCACCCTCGTCGAGGAGCACGGCGACTCGCCTCGCGTGCTCGCCCACGCAGCCACCTTCTACGCACTCACTGGAGAGCGGAGACTCGCCGCCAGCTGGGCCGAGGCCGTCGTCGACTACGACCCCCGACCGGCGATGGGCATGCTCTTGGACCAGGGCCGACTCCGCGACGCAGCCGCGCTCATGGATCGCTACGCCCTCAGCCGCGGGCGACACCCCCACCTCCCCGGGCTCATCGACACCTGGTGCGGCTACGCCTACCGCTTCGAGATCGAGCCCGGCCCGGCCCGCTGTGGCGCCGTCCCTCCGGGCCTCGTCCACAATCTGTGGATCCGCGCGCGCCCCGACGACGCCGACCAGCACGCCATGTCGACGCCCGAGCGCGCTGCGATCACACAGCAGGCCGCTCTCAACCGCAACGAGTGCCTGGTCAGGGGTGAAAACCCGAGCATCCTGACTCAGCTCGCGCCCCCTTTTCAGACCTACCTTCGCCAGCTCGATATCACCGCCGCCCTGTGTGTCGACACGGCCCCGAGCCGTCGGCTCGCCCGCCGGCAGTCCGACGAGCTCATCGCGCTGACCCCGGGCGAACCCTGGGCCCTGTTGATCTCGGCGCAGGTCCACGACGTCTCGGGCCAACCCGAGGTCGCCGAAGACCTGCGCATTCAAGCCGCCAATTTCTGGCGGGACGCCGACGACGACCTGCCCCTGGTGGTCGCCCTGCGCGAGCTCCTCGGGTACGAGCCCGAGCCCGAGGTCCCCGGATCAGGGGACTTCGACCCGAACTCGGCCCCCGACAACGCCACCATGCTCCCGATCCCCGAACACCTGTCTCGCCCTGAGCCCGACGCTCGCCTCGGCCAGATCCTCGATCCTGGCTCCGGATCTGGCTCCGGATCTGACTCTGACTCCGGAACTGACTCTGGCTCTGGGGACCGGGGCCCCTCGTGACTCGGGCGGGACCTCCCGATCTCGATCTCAGCGCCCGCGATCGGGAGGTCTTGTGGCATCCGGCGACCCACTTCGGCGACCTCGAGAAGACCCCTCCGATCCCGATCCGCTCAGCCCGAGGAGTCTGGCTCGAGGACGGCGCTGGGCGTCGGATCCTCGATGGAATCGGCTCGTGGTGGACGTCCATCCACGGCCACGGCCACCCCCACATCGTGGCCGCGATCCAGGCCCAGGTCGCCCAGCTCGACCACGTCATGTTCGCGGGCTTCACCCATGAGCCCGCGGTCGCCCTGGCAGAGCAGCTGCTCGCCCGCGCCCCAACCGGGACAGACGGCTCTCGCTTCTACGGCAAGGTGTTCTACAGCGACTGCGGGTCGGCATCGATCGAGGTCGCCCTCAAGCTCAGCTACCAGTCCCGGGTGCTCCGGGGCCAGCACACAAAAACCCGATTTGCGGCGCTGCGCAACAGCTACCACGGCGAGACCCTGGGCGCCCTCTCGGTGTGTGGGAGCCCAGCCTGGCGCGAGCCCTTCGGCGGGCTCCTCCAATCGGCCCTCTCCCTGCCCACCCCCAGCTACACCGACCACCGCCACGCCGATCTCGATCCTTCGGGTCCGCGCACCGAGCTCGGTGCAGACGCCCCGGAGACCGACGCCGCGATCGCGGCCTTGGAGGCCCACGCTGACGAGCTCAGCGCGCTGATCGTCGAGCCTCTGGTCCAGTGTGCGGGCCGCATGGTCATGCCCGGCGTCGGCTTCTACCGGCGCCTGGCCGAGACCTGCCGACGCCTCGACATCCACTTGATCGCCGACGAGATCGCGGTCGCCTTCGGTCGCACGGGCAAGCTCTTCGCCAGCGAGTGGGCCGGGGTCTGCCCCGACCTCCTGTGCCTGAGCAAGGGGCTCTCGGGCGGGGTCCTGCCGCTCGCCGCGACCTTGATCAGGGCCGGCTTCGAGGACGATTTTCGTGGTCACCCGAGCCGCAGCTTCGCCCACAGCCACACCTTCACGGGCAACCCCATCACCTGTGCGGCCGGCCTCGCCAGCTTGCAGATCTTCGACCAGGAGCAGACTCTCGCTGCGCTCCCGGCCCGCATCGAGCACATGCGACGCCTGTCCGCGGAGCTGGTCGCGGCTCATCCCCAGATCGTCGAGAGCCGCCAAGCCGGGATGATCTGCGCCCTGGTGGTCGACCGGGCGCGGGGGCCCGCGGACGGACGCCTGGGCCTCGCCCTGCGGATGGCTGCGCTCGAGCGTGGGGTCCTCCTTCGCCCCTTGAACGACACGATCTATTGGATGCCGGCCCTCAACATCGACGCCGACGCCCTCGACCAGCTGGCCAGGGTGACCTCGGAGGTCATCGACGCCGTGCTCCCTCGCTGACGACTCGGTCCAACTCCTTCCAACCCCTTCCGCATTGCCGGCAAAGAGAGAGAGGGCCGCCGGTCGCCCGGGGCCCTCTCTATTGGGGTGGTTCGAGATTGGGGTTGTTCGAAGTGCTCAGCCCGCGACGGGCTTGAACAACACTTCGGTGGGGACGATGACCTTCTCGCCACCGTCTTGGGCCCAGGCGAAGTGCAGGGTCCGGTTCTCGCCGTCGGCCTGGAAGTAGCGGACCTCCAGGCTGTACTCACCAGGCGCCAGGTAGACGAGCTCACAGGTCTCCTTGGCCTCGTCGTGAACGCCGTCGTTGTCGACGACCATGGTGTCCTCGAGCAGGAGCTGGGAGCCGTCGTCGCTGTGCAGGCACAGCTCGTACTCGGCCTCGTCGATGATGTTGAGCGAGCCAGTGAAGCGCAGCGCGTAGTTGACGGTGCCGTCGGTGTAGCCGGGGAAACCCGCCGACGTGGCGTCGTCGTCGACGTCGAGGTTGGGAATGGTGAAGGTCGCGGCGGCCTCGGCGAAGGACGAGAAGTTGGGCATCGCGTCCGCCGAGTCGAGGCTGAAGGCCTCGACAGCCAGGCCGTTGGGGCCGTCGTCGGTGGGCGTCGTCGGTTCGGCCCGCGGGGGCCTGTCGGTGGCGACCTTCACCCGAGCGCGGGTCTTCGATCCGGTCGAGCGGGTGGAGGTGCTGTCGCGGGCTCGGTCTGGACCCGCGGCGGCTTCGCCACCCTCACCTTCGGCTGCGACGTCGCCGGAGTCGGGAGTCTGGGTGTCGTCGTCTTGATTCTTCGCACAACCGGCGAGCGTAAACACGGCAGCGGCGGTCAGGGACAGATAGATACGGGTCATTGTCGGATCCTCGGGGGGTTCGAGTTCGAAGCGGCTTCGAAGGTGTGTCTGAGACGAAGGCGGACTGTTTGGATTCAGCGCCGGCTCACCTGCGGGCCCGGTCCTGGAGTCAGGGGGCCATGATGGAGCAGGTGGCCACGCCCACAGACGAGTTCGGCAAGGTAGTCGATTTAGACGGTCTTGTGGCGACTGCGGCGGGCCCTGAGCCGGACTTTGCCGTCGACGGTGGAGACCTCGAAGCGAATATCGCCGCCGTGTTTCTCCCGGAGCTTGGGGACCTCACGGGCCAGCTTGTCGACCAGCTTTTTGTAGGTGAGGCCACCTGTGGCCTGACCCACGGATTTCTTGGCGGCAACAAATTTCTTGAACAGCTCCCGGGCGTCCCTGGCCTCGAAGCCGTCGGGCAGAACCGCCCGGGTACCGGTCTCTCGCGGTTTCAGCGCCGCCCGCGCGGAGGTCCGCGACTCGTCGGAACTCTGGCGCGGTGCATCGGGATCGTCACCACGTGCGAGAACCTCGGCCCGCTCGGCCCGACGCTGCTGGGCGAGCTGCTCCCGCCGGCTGGACACGGCCAGGAGTCGCTTGAAACTCCCGGTCTCGATCTGCTTGAGGATCCGAGTCCAATAGTGCTCGTAGGTGACCATGCGCGCGCGAAGTCCATTTGCGCGAAAGCGGAGCGCAGTGGTGCTCTGACGCATCGAAGTCAGGGTTCGGATCCCGCGCTTGGCCCGCTCGTGTTCGCGGGCGGGCGGCACTCGATCGACGCCGTTGAAGTAGCGCTCGTACGCGACCTTGAGCAGCTCGAGGCCGTCCTCGATCTCGTCGAGGTGATCGACCGTGACCCGCGGTGGGGGCTCTTTGCGAGGACGCGCCAACGTGCCGCATGCTAGCAGCTGGCGAGCCCATCGCGCATCGGCCCTGGGGGCGCTTGCGCCCGAGCTTCAAACCCGGTTCCAACCGACCTCCACGCCCGGGTTTGGCGGCCGCGCCACCATCGTCTATGAACTTGGGGAGTCTCGGCTGGGGCCCCTCCGTCGTGCTCCAGCGACCGGCACTAGCGCAGATTGCGCGGACCCTGTTCACGTCCGACAGCTCCCCTGGCCTCCGATGAGCAAGATCTTCGCCTTCATCCTGTTGATTGGACCGCTGATCTTTCTGCATGAGCTCGGTCACCTGCTCGCGGCCAAGCTCGTCGACGTCAAGGTCAGCCGGTTCTCGATCGGGTTCGGGCCCCCCCTGCTACGTCGCCAAATTGGTGAGACCGAATACTGTTTGGCCCCCATTCCCCTCGGTGGCTACGTCACCTTGCTCGGGCAAAACCCTCACGACGAGGTCCCCGAAAACGAGCGAGATCGCTCCCTGTCCAGCAAACCCCTGTGGGCGCGCTACCTGGTCCTGGCCGCCGGCCCGTTCGCCAACCTGCTGATCCCCCTGCTGCTCTACTTCTTCTTCTTCCTCACCCACGCGGTCCAACCCCCCCCCGTGATCGGCACGGTCCTCGATGGCTCCGCCGCCGCCTTGGCCGGGCTCGAGCCGGGCGACCGCATCGTCGAGATCGATGGCGAAGACGTGCGCTCGTGGAAAGAGATGCAGACCATGATCTCGAGCTCCCCCGACGTCGAGCTGCGGATCGAGATCGAGAAACACGGCAAGCGAGTCGAGCGCTTTGTGACCCCGCGCCGGACTTTTGTGAAGAACCCGCTGGGGGTCCCCGAGCCCCGCGGTCTGCTCGGCGTCTACGCCCACTTCTATGCGCCCCAGATCGGGATCAGCGACCCCGACTCCCCAGCCTATGGAGGTGGCCTGCGCACCGGCGACGTCATCACCTCCATCGACGGCGAGCCCGTGCGCACCATCGAGGAGCTCCAGGCGCTGGTCGCCGCGCCCCCGGATTCGCTCATCCGCCTGACCTACCTGCGCCCGCACGCGACCAAATTTCAGTTCGGCTCGCTGCTGTGGTTCGAGAGCAACCACGCCCAGCTCCTGCCTCGCCCGGACGCCCGCGCCAAACCCAGCGGGGGTAGCCCGCGAGACAGCGGCGAGTCTCCCATCGGCCTGCTGCCCGCCAACACCTTCATCCGCGCCGTCGATCCCGACTCGCCCGCGGCCCGGGCCGGACTGCTGCCCGGCGACCGGGTCCTCGAGGTCTCCGGTCAAGTGGTCACCCGTTGGGAGTCGGTCGCCAACATCCTCGACCGGGCCCAGGAGGAGCCGGTGCTGATGCTGGTCCAGTCGGTGGGCGAGGCCCCCCGGGAGCTCACCGTCGACCAGCAGGTCCTCCAGCGTCGGGACATCTACAAGACCGAGTTCTCGTTTTTGTACCTGGGCGCAGAGCCCTACGGGATCAGCCAAGCCCCCGATCTCGAGCCGATCCGCGGCCGCTTCACCTACGCCGCACGCGCGAGCTGGGACGAGTCCGTCTACATGCTCGACATGATGTGGACGGCCCTGCGCCAGATGGTCACGCTCCAGCGTGGCGTGGAGGAGCTCAGCTCGGTGGTCGGCATCTTCGCCTTCGCAGGCACGGCCGCAGAGCAGGGGCCGACCGAGTTCCTCTTGTTGATGGCGCTCATCAGCCTGAACTTGGCCCTGGTCAACATGCTCCCGATCCCGATCTTGGATGGGGGCCACCTCCTGTTTTTCACCATCGAGGCGATCCGCCGCAAACCCCTGGGTCAGCGGGCGCGCGAGATCGCCAGCGCCATCGGGCTGGTGATCATCCTGCTCTTGATGTTGATCGCACTGCGCAACGACGTGATGCGGTTTTGGATGGATTGACATGAGGAGCGAAGACCAGTGGATGTTGTGCCTCGACGCCTCGGCGCCACGCAGCTGCGTGGCTCTGGGCAGGGTGTCCGAGCGCGAGGATGAGCTCGTGTTCGAAGACGCATTCGAAGACGGCGCCAACCAGACCTCGGAGCACCTCCACCTCCGACTCCGAGAGGCCCTGCGCAGCGCCGGCATCGAGGCCCGCGAGCTCGGCCTGGTCGCCTGCGGACGTGGACCCGGGACCTTCACCGGATCCCGGGTCGCCGTCGCCACGGCCAAGGGCCTCGCGCTCGGGCTCGGGATCGGGATCGTCCCGGTCTCGACCCTCGCCGCGCTCGCGGCCTCGGCCGGTGTAGAGGGCCGCGTCCTTGCGCTCCTCGACGCCCGCCGCGGCCAAGTCTACGGCGCCGTGTTCGAGATCGAGGCCGACGGCCGTCCGCGTGGACCCGAGACGGAGGAGCGGGTGATCGAGCTGGCGACCCTGCTCGAGTCGATCGGCGACGACCACCGCAGCGTCGGCAGCGACGGTCGACTGAGCGCCTTTGGACCGGGCTGTGGCCCCTACGCCGAGCAGATGTCGAAGACCCTGCGGACCCGGAGCCAGGTCGCCCCCGGCCCCGACGCCGCGGGACTATGGCGGGCGAGCGTGGCCTCTGTCCGCGCGGGCGGGGCCGTCGACCCCGGTGCCCTGACCGTCCACTACCTCCGGCGTAGCTACGCCGAGATGGGCATCCACAAGCCCAAACGCACCCCTTACGTCAGCCCCTTCGCTCCCCGCGACGACTCCGCCAGCTGACGGTGACGACCGCCCGGGTGTGAGCCTGCCGGGTGGCCTCACCCCCAGGGGTCGACCAAGTCGGCGTGGTTGATGCCGCCTTTGGCCTTGCTGTCCGGTGAGGAGGTCGGTTTGGAGGGCTCGGTCTCTGGAGGGTCGGGATCGAGGTCGCCTGGGCCCTGCTCGGGCTCGGGATCAGGCTCGGGATCAGGCTTGGAATCGGCGGGCTTCGCTGCGCTGCGTGGGCGGGGCTCGGGCGCTGAGTCCTCCGCTTCGGGCTCCCCTGCCGTCACCGCACCGATCTCGACATCCCCGCTCGGGTTCTCGCTGGGATCCGCGTCGGAGCTCTCGCTGGGATCCGCGTCGGGGCTCTCGCTGGGATCCGCGTCGGGGCTCTCGCTCTTGGGATCCCCGGCGGCCGCGGCGGCCCCAGGGGATGCGAGCGCCGGATCCACGGACCCCGCCGGAGTCTCGGTCTCGGGGTCGGTCTCGGGGTCCTCGGGCCTGGCGTCGCTCGCTGTGACCAGCGCGTAGATCCCGAGCCCCGCAACACACACCAGGGCCGCAACGACGAGGCTCAAACCGACGATGAGCAAGGGTGAAGTCCGCCCTGAGACCCTCGCCGCGGGCTGGATCGCAGCCTTCGCCTTCGCCGCAGCCTCCGCAGCGCGGACCGGGTCGACGGCGATCGGCTCGTATCCGCTGGTCAGCTCTCGGGCGTCGCGTGGGGCCGGTCGGCCGGCGTAACCCATGGGTGTGGCCGGTCCCGCCACGGCGAGGGCTTCACGGATAATCGGCGCGCCCGCGATGCTCGCAGCCGCGGCCCCCTGGGCGATACGGCCGAGCTCGATCGAGAGCTCCCGCGTATCGGAGAAGCGGTGCTCCGGCGCCTTCGCCAGGCACCGAGCGACCACCGCCTCGAGCTCCTCTGAAATGAACTGCCGCGGCGCCTTGGCGCTCAAAAACTTGGGCTGACCATTGATGTGCAGCTCCATCACGGCGTGGACCTCCCCCACAAAGGGAGGATCGCCGGTGATCATGGTGAACAGGAGGCAGCCCATTGCGTAGACGTCGCTGCGCGGATCGAGGGCCTCGCCCCGACATTGTTCGGGGCTCATATACTGGGCCCCCACGTCCCCCGTGTTCGCCCGCGCGAGGCCGAAATCGACGACCTTCACAAAGTCGCCGATCGCCCCGGTCTCGACACAGAACACGTTCTCGGGCCGGAGGTCGCGGTGAACGATGCCGCGGCGGTGGCCGGCCGTGAGCGCCTCGGCGGTCTGTTTGGCGATCGCCACCGCCCGGGCCCAAGGCAGGGTGTTCCGCTCCACCAATATCTGCGCGAGCGTGCGCCCGGCCAGCAGCTCCATCACAAAGAAAGGCTGGCCGTCCGCGCAGCGCCCCACGTCGCTGAGCTCGGCGACGTGGGGATGGCGGATCGCCGCGACCGCCCGCGCCTCCCCGAGCAGCTGCTCGTAGATCTCCGCCCGAGACGGCCCCGCTGGCGCTGCGATGAACTTGAGCGCGACCGCTCGGTTGAGCTCGACGTGGGTCGCCTCCCAGGTCTGGGTGAGGGCGCCGTTCCCCAAGTGGCGAACGAGGCGGTAGCGCTGGTTGATCCACTCCCCCGGCGCGTGCCCGAGCCCCGGATTCGCACCGACCTTCACCTGCGGCTCAGGGTCGGCGGGCGTCTGCGCTGGGGCGGCCAGGTGTGCGGGTACAGGTCCCCACGCCTGGGGGGTCGCCGGGATCCAGCGGGCGTTGCGACCGTCATGGGGAATCGCAGGCTCGGCCACAGAGGCCGGACCCCCCATCCGAAATTGCGTCCCGCGCCGGCCGTCGGCATTCCCTGGACACATTCAGGGAGCTTAACACGCATCCCTGGACCTGGCGCCGAATACCGGGCGCGCCAGAGGGAGGCGCATTCGCGCACTCCCCATCCCGGTCGGGGATCATCGCGGGGATCATGGGGTAGCCTGGCCGACCGCCTGTGAACGCGCTCTCGACCATCCTCGACAAGCTCAGCGGCCTGCGCTGGCTGACCCGCGCCCCCGACTATCTCATCCGTCGGACACTCGGACCGCCACCGCGCAACGATCGGGGGATCGAGCTCGATCTGCGCACACACGCGCTCTTGCGCCTGATGGCCCGCACCGGCATGGACTCGATCCACCAGAGCGACGCCCCCGCGGCGCGCCGGCACTACGACCGCTCGACCCCGTGGATCGACCGCCCAGCACCCCCTACGGTCACCCTGAGCGACGCCCACCTGCCCGGTGATCTCCCCTGTCGCGTCTACCGGCCGCGCGCGGCCGGGCCCTCGGACCCACTCCCCGTGCTGTTGTGGCTGCACGGCGGTGGTTTCGTGATCGGTAGCCTCGAGACCCACGTGGGCCTGTGTGGGGCGCTGGCCGAGCGTGGCCACTGCGTGGTCGTGGCCCTCGAGTACCGCAAGGCGCCGGAGCACGCCTTCCCCACGGCCATCGAGGACTGCCTCGCCACCCTTCGTCACTTTCGCGACACACAGGGCCGGGCCCGACTCCTCGATTGGGGTGGAGACCCGGATCGCCTGGCCGTGGGTGGGGACTCGGCGGGCGCCAACCTCTCGACGGTCCTCTGCCAGCTCTTGCGTGACACGGGCGAATCCCAGCCCCTCGCACAGATCTTGGTCTACCCCGCCACCGACTCGACCCAGAGGCGGGCCTCACACGAGCTGTTCGCCCGCGACTTCCTGCTCTCGAGCGAGACCCTCGCGTGGTTCATGGATCACTACCTCCCAGCGGGGACCTCCCTGGCGGACCCCCGCGTGTCCCCCCTGTGCGCCGAGAGCCTCGAGGGCCTCGCCCCCGCGCTGATCCGGACCGCCGGTTTCGACCCGCTGCGGGATGAAGGGGAGGCCTACGCGATGCGCCTGCGCGAGGCCGGAGTGGCGGTCGACCTGCGCTGTCACGAGCGATTGATCCACGGCTTCGTGTCCATGGGCGGGATCCTGCCGGCGGCCCGGGAGGCGGTCGACGACCTCGGCGATGATCTACGCCGCCTGCTCCACCACAACCCCTGAGCGGCTGGGCCGGTCGGCGAATCGACCGCTCTGGCCACCGGCGAGGTCGGGAGCGATCGGTCCTTGAATCGTCACCCGTGCTATTTCTTCGTCATGACATCGCACAGGTCCTCCGCCGAAACCGGTGACCCGGTCGTCGAACTCGGCGAGAATCTGGCCGAGAATCTCCGCTACCTCCGGGCCAGACGACATATGACCCAGGCCCGCCTGGCGAAGCTGTGCGGCGTCCCGCGCTCGACCCTCGCCAACCTCGAGACGGGCGCCGGAAACCCGACCTTGGCCGTCCTGGGTCGACTCGCCGCGGCCCTCCAGATCAGCATCACGGAGCTCCTGAGCGCCCCCGTTGCCATGGGTCGCCTCTACCCCTCGGCCGTGATCCCCAAGCAGCGACGCGGATCCCCGAGGAACGCCGTGATCCACAAGCTGCTCCCCGATCCCCTTCCGGGGATGGAGATCGACAGGATGCAGATCCCCAGGGGCACACGCCTGGTCGGCGTCCCACACCGACCCGGCACACGCGAATACCTGTACTGCGAGAAGGGCACCGTCACCTTGACCACCGCAGGCGAGCGCTACGAACTCGAGGCCGGCGACGTGCTCGTGTTTCGCGGCGACCTCGCCCACAGCTACCACAACCACGGCCGGGGCGAGGCGATCCTCTTGGGTGTGGTGACCCTCGCGCCCGGTTGAGGCCCCGAACTCGACAGGGCCGAGGCCCATACCCGAGAGCGCCTCAACCTCCCGCGAGGGCGGCGTCGAGGCGCTCGAGAACCCGGTCTTCGGCCGGCCTGTCCATGGCCGACTCGCCCACGTACTGCCAGGCCACGCTGCGGTCGGGCATGACGATGAACATGGAGGGCACGGCGATGTCCTCGCCGTCCATGGCCACGCCGTAGACCAGGGCCACCCCCACACCGTCATCGCTGAGCAGGGGAAAATTGAGATGGAGACGCTCGATCAGCGCGATCGAGTCTTCGGCTCCATCGGCGCTGATACCCACCAGTCGGACCCCACGGGACTCGAACTCGGCGCTCATGTCGGCCAGCTTCCCGAGCTGGTTGCGGCAAAAGGGTCACCAATGGCCCCGGTAGAACACGAGTACTGCGGGGCCCGTAGCCAACAGCTCATCGAGACTGACGGCTGTACCCGCGCTGTCGGGAAGGGTGAATTCGGGCGCCTGGGCGAGAGCCGGCCCCTCATCGCCCCCGGCTGATTTTTCGGCCCCGGGTCGTCCCCCCTCGACACCGGCCCCGTCCGTCTGCGGCGGCGGTTCCCGGGTCTGGAGCCCGAACGCACCGCAGCCGACCACAGCGGCCCCGAGCACGACGGTCCCCAGAATCCCGCGCCCAACCCAGCGCTCCAGCTTCAGTCCACCCTCTGGTCCCCGCGGCTCCCTGTGTCCGTGCATGCCCTCAGTATCCCACGGACGGCCGGGCTTGTTACACCCGTGGGATCCCAGTCTACAATCGAGCGATGCCTCGCCCCGGAGACTTCAGCGCACAAGCCGACGCCTACGCGCGTGCACGCCCCACCTACCCGGTGGAGATCGTCGATCGACTGTGGGCCCGGGCAGGGCTGGACGGGGCTGAGGCTGGGGCCCGAATCGCCGAGTTGGGCGCGGGCACGGGCCTGTTCACGGCCCACTTGGCCGGGCGCGGACTCCCGGTGATCGCCGTCGAACCGGGAGCCCGCATGCGCGCGTTGGCGCCCGAGCTCCCGGGCGTCTCGTGGCGCGCGGGCAGCTTCGAGTCGCCCGGGCTCGAGCCGGCCTCGGCCGTGTGGATCGTCGCCGCGCAGGCCTTTCATTGGGCGGACCCGACCCGGGCACTGCCGGCCATGCGCGAGGCCCTGCGACCTGGAGGGCAGTTCACCGTGTTGTGGAACAACCGGGATCTCGACTCCCCCCTGCTCGCCCACACCCGCGCGCTGATCCACGCCATGGTCCCGGGTTTCGACGAGGGCTACCGACACCGGGACTGGGCGCGTGTCCTGACCAGCACCGGGGACTTCGAGGCGGTCGAGTCCGACGAGGTCCGGCACGTCGTGACCATGAGCCACGCCCGATTTTTGGATCTGTGGCGCAGCCACAACAAGCTCGACATCGCGGCGGCCGCGGTCGGTCCGACGCTCATGCCCGCGTTCTTGACCGCGGTCGAGGAGCATCTGCGAACGCAGCACCCGGACCCGGTCCCGGTCCACTACCGCTGCCTGGCCTGGACGGCGCGACGGCGCGGCTGAAGTCGGTCTATCCCAGGCCGCAGCGACCAAACTCGCCGCCGAGACCGCTCGATGACACTCGAGTTCTCCAGCGGTCGATGTGACTCCGACACAATCCCTCAAAGCGGGCGTGGGACCCGTCTGGTCCCGCCCCCGTGGGCGTGCCATCCTGCGCGATGTGTCGCGGCTGCGCCCCATTTCTCTCCCTTGGTTGCCCTGCCTGATCACCGCCCTCGCGCTCGCCGGGGTCGCCTGTGGAGACAGCCCCAAGGCCGACCCCGCGGATTCGGGCCCCTCAGACCAACCTCCGATCAGCCAGTCGGAGGCCGGCCAGTCGGAGCCCGGTCAGTCGGAGCTCGGCCTGCCGGACCCGAATCCGGCCGAGACCACCGCTAGCCCGAGCGTGGATCCGACGACCGGGCCCAGCGGCGTCCCGACGATGCCGGTCCCTGCACTCACGGGCGACGCCGAGTTGATCACATCCGGCGACGAGGCCCGCCGCGTCGTCCTCCGCCTGAGCCTGCCCGAGGGGGCCCTCTACCGGGTGATCACCATCGGGATGCTGTATCTGCCGCTGATCGACAAACCCACGGGTTTCGCCCGCGAAGAGGAGATCGCGCTGAGCAACTGCGAGGGGGAGGGGGGCGCCCGCAGCTGCCTCGCCACCCACAGCTACCGCAACTACGACGCCGAGCCGCCGACCGGCGCCGGGCTCAAGAAAGAGGAGCACACCGTCTCTGGTCTGACCACGGCGCACCGCCTCGACGCCAGCGGCCTGCGGACCACCACCACCGAGGTCGCGGGCCCGGCCGAGTTCGCCGACGCGGCTCCCGGCAGGGCACTCGCAGGACTGCACCGTTTCAACTGCATCCGCCTGCCCAGCGTCCCCGTGGGCGAGGGAGCGACCTGGAGGGACACCTGCACCATGCGCCAGTCCGGGGCCGTGACCACCCGCGAGGTGACCTGGCAACTGGTCGGACTCGACGACAGCCCAGAGGGGCTCCGCGCCGAGCTCAAGTACGCCGGCACACTCGTCGGCGAGGGCCCCAAGGCGACCCTGCGCGAGGGCCAGATCCAGGGTGTCCTGTACCTGTGGGTGGACGCTGGCGAGCCCCACCTCATGCGCGAGCGCCTGAGCTTCGTGCTCAACGCCGAAAAGGGCCTGCACACGGGCACCGACCTCCGCTTTCAGTTCGCCAAACTCGCCAAAGATGGGGAGACGCTGATGCGCACCGACGGCAAACCTTTCGACGTCCCCCCCACGGGCCTGAACGATCCCCGGACCTCGCCCAACGGCGACACGCGCGACGCCGAGCTCCCCGGCCAGAGCTCCCCCGCTCCGAACTAGCGAGGTTTGGGCGGGCTGCTCACAAAATCGATCAAAGCCCTCCCAAAGCCGGGCGAGCCTGATATCGTCGGCCCAGGAGCGACACGCATGGGCTTTTCCGACAAGATGCGAGAGACCTTGGGCAGCGAGGGCACCAAGGTAAATTTCCAGATCGACAACGAGGGCTGGGCCGCCCGCGTCTCTCCCGGCGGTGTCGCGGAGGCCACCATCACCATCGCAGGCGGCACCAAGACGGCCCGCGTAGAGGCTCTCATCCTGCGGGTCATCGTCCGCCACCGACACTGGAGCGACGGCCAAGGGATGTCCTACACCGACGATCAAGCCCGCGAGTTCGAGGGTCAGCCCCAGCTCATGCCGGCGTGGAGCCGCGAGCTCATCGGCGAGACTCGGGTCGAGGTCGAACAGGACATCGACCCCTCCGTCGAGCGTGAGCTCACCGTTCAGGTCCAGGTCCCCGAACACTGCGATGCGACCTCCGGCGCGTGTACGATCACCCTGCACGCCCAGGCCGACATTCGCGGCCAGATCGACCCCACCGCGACCGGCAAGCTCCTGGTCGCCTGAAGCCCTGAATCGGGAGTAGGACGCCCGACTCGGGGTCGGGCAGCGACCCCGGGCCCGGCAGTGACCATCCCGGTCCAGCGGCGACTATCCCGAGTCGACCATCGAGTACTCCAGCCGACTGGGCGATCGCGGGTCTGTGCCGGCCACAGTCGCCACCCATTCGCCTGGATCGCCAATTCGGGCCTGGTCGGGCGTGGATCCTGAGGCCAACAGCGGGGTAGTCTACGGCCGAGACCGCATGATTCGCATCTCGATCAGTGAAGAGGGCAAGCCACCGCGACTGATGACCTTTGACCGTCCGACCGTCATCATCGGTCGACGCGAAGGTAATGATCTGCGTCTGCAGACCGCTGGGATCTCCGGCAAGCACTGCAAGATCAGCAAGGTCGGCAACGGCTTTCAGCTCGAGGACCTCGGCTCGACCAACGGCACCTACCTCAACCGCCGCAAGGTCGTCCAACCCATGCCGATCAACCCGGTCGATGAGATTGTCATCGCCCGGTGGACCCTGCGTGTAATCCCCGATCCGGCGGGCGCACAGCCACAGCCAGCGGCTGGAGGTCAGCCTCAGGCTGGAGGTCGACTCCAGGGCCCCCCCGGCGGACCTCCCGGAGGGCCTCAGCCCAACATGCGTGGGCCCGGCGGGCCTCCACCCAACATGCGTGGACCCGGCGGCCCTCCACCCAACATGCGTGGACCCGGCGGCCCTCCACCCAACATGCGTGGACCCGGCGGCCCTCCGCCCAACATGGGTGGACCCGGCGGTCCCCCGCCCAACATGGGTGGACCCGGCGGTCCCCCGCCCAACATGCGTGGACCCGGCGGCCCCCCGCCCAACATGCGTGGACCCGGCCCTCCGCCCAATATGCGTGGACCCGGCGGCCCTCCGCCCAATATGCGAGGGCCCGGCGGACTGGGCGGGCCGCCTGGACTCTCCGGACCACCCGGACTATCCGGGCCGCCCGGACTCTCCGGACCGCCCGGGGCCTCGGGCCTCCCCAGTCCGACCATGCCACCCATGATGGCCGGCGGAGGTCATCCCTCCCTCGGCGGTGCCGCTGCTCCGCCGTCGATGGGGCTCCAGGGTCCGCCTTCCTTCGGCGGAGGGCCTTCCCTCGGCGGTGCTCCCTCACTCGGCGG
>CAYVJQ010000012.1:0-76805 GCA_964451725.1 uncultured Nannocystaceae bacterium
CCGACGACGGCGAGTCCTCCTCCGACGACGGCGAGTCCTCCTCCGACGACGGCGAATCATCCTCCTCCGACGACGGCGAGTCCTCCTCCGACGACGGCGAATCCTCTTCCGAAGAAGAAGAGTCGACAGAGACCGGCGACCCGATCACCTTCGACGCCTGCGGCTTCCCCGATGACGGTGTCTGGGTCGAGATCGAGTACTGGCAACTCGGCTCGGTGACCTCCCCCTCCTACAGCTACTCCGACACGCCGGGCTGGGGCGAAGAGGAGTGGGCCTACTCGGGCGACTGGTGGCCCAAGGTCATCTCGATCGGCAACAACTCGATGCACAACGATCCGATCGGGATCGTCGCCGAAATCTCGGGTACCTGGCAGCTGATGATCGGCCTGCAGGGCCTCACCAGCTACGACTACGCCACGGTCTGCTACGAAGGCCGGAGCGTCTCGGTCGGTTCGCCGGCGACGGTGGACGTCTACAACCCGCTCAACAACTGCGGCGTGGAGACCCAGATCTCCCACTCCTGGGAGGTCCACGCGGTCGGAGCCGACCTCGGCAACTGCCTGATCCCCAACAACGAGACCCAAGCCGTGCGCCTCGATCCCTGGGGGGGGAGCGGGAAGATCGGCCTCAAGCGCTTGCGTCTGACCCTGCACGGCGCCGTCTACTGAGCGTCTTTCGGATCCCCTGCGAGTCCACCGTCTCGGCGCAGCTTCCCGCGCTCGCGGACCCTGGCACCACGCTCGGCCTCCAGCGCCCGCTTCGACTCGAGCGGGATGGGGGCGATCTGACGAGAGTGCGACGATCAGTCTCGATTGCTCGATCGAGCGATCGATCGAGAAAATCAGTCGATCAGCCCTCGATGCGGATGGTCTCGATCAGGTTTTGACCGTTGAAGAAGCCCGGCAAGGTGATCGTGGCGCTCGGGAGGACGATCCACAGCTCGGATCCCACGCGCAGCTGAACGATGTCGGCGGCGTCGTAGCCCTCGATCCAGAGCACGTCGTCGCCCCCGGTCTCTCCGTCGATGGTGTCGTTGCCGTCGCCCATGTACCAGATGTAGAGGTCGCTGCTCGAGCCGCCCCCGAGGGTGTCGTCGCCCTCTTCGCCGACGAGCGTGTCTTGATCGGCGCCCCCATCGAGCTCGTCCTCTCCGGCGCCCCCCAACAGGATGTCCGCGCCCGCCTCGCCCAGGAGCACATCGTCATCGTTGTCCCCGAGCAACCAGTCGTTGCCGGGGCCACCCTCGAGGTCGTCGTCGCCGGGACCCCCGAACAAGACATCGTCGCCGGCGTCTCCCGAGAGGTCATCGGTACCTGCCCCACCTTCGAGGAGGTCCTCACCCTCGTTGCCGTCGAGGTCGTCGGTGCCGCCTCGACCGATGAGTTGATCGTTCCCCGGGCCGCCCTGAACGAGGTCGTTCCCGGAGCCCCCATCGAGCAGGTCATCCTCCTCGTAGCCAAACACCATGTCGTTGCCAGCGTCCCCAAAGATGGAGTCTTTGTCGTCGCTTCCATGCAGGATATCCGAACCCGCGGTCCCGCCTTTCACGATCCCACCGACCTCGTCCCACGGGCTCTCGTCTGGCTCGTGATCGGGCAGGGGATCGTCCCAGCCGTCCTCGATCGTGATCCCGTCCACGGTCTCACAATCCGGGATATCCCCACAGTTCGGATCGCCGCCGGTGGACTCCCCGGTCGACTCCTCCGTGCTCTCCCCGGTCGACTCCTCCGTGCTCTCCCCGGTCGACTCTTCGTCGTCTTCGGTCGGGGTCGACTCCTCTGACCCCTCCGACCCCTCCGACCCCTCCGATCCCTCATCGGTCGAGGTCGACTCCTCGGTCTCTTGCCCCTCTTCATCGTCTCCGCCCCCCGAGGTCGGCGAGGTCTCCCCGACCTCGTCCATGCTCCCGGCCTCGCTGGCCTCAGTGCCGTCACCGCCGAGGCTGTTGCTCTCGACGATCGTGTTGAGCCCACAGGCGCTGAGCGTCGCCGAGAGCAGCCCGAGGGCCAAAGCAGACAGCGAGGGGGAGCGGAGGACCACACACTTCACCCCCCCATATTCGGGGCCCGGCGCAGCGCTGTCGAGCTTCGATTTGCGGGCGGGCGGGATCACCCTTCGGGGGGATGGGCCATCGCGCTACCATGATGGCTCCGCGATGCTCCTCGAAATCACTCTGCTCGTCGCCGCGGGGCTCGGCAACCTGGCCTGGGACGTGACCGGGAGGCGCGTCTCCGCCCGCACCCGCCGACGCGAACGCCGGGCCAAACGGCGGGTCGCCCTCCCGCTCCCGGCCGCGGGCGAGCTGGCCACCGACCCCTTCGAGGCCAGCGAACACCTGGTTGCACCCGAGGCCTTCGTGAGCCGGACCCGGGTCATCCTCGAGGAGCTCGATCGGGTCGTCGATCACTTCGACCTCGTGCTGCTGCGAGCGGAGGCGGGTGAGTCTCTGGTCGGAGACATCGTCTACATCGGTGCCGAGGCCCCGAGTGAGCGCGGACGGACCCTGCTGGACGAGTGGCTCACCACCGTCGACGCCCTGCCTCAGGACCTCCGCGATCAGCTCGGGGACCTCGGCCTCCCCGACGTCGCCGTGCGCGGGCTGTGGCAGCGCGAGGTCGAGCGCAACCATTGGCCCAACGTCCACACCTCTGCCGATATGCTCCGGGCCACGGCCCTCGACTTCGAGCGCGCCGTGGTGGTCTTGGCCGGGTTCCTTCGAGCTCTCAGCGCCCTGCCCACCGACCCCTATCGCTGAGCCCCGACACCGGTCGCTGGCTCGGTCTGGTATATGCTCGCCCCGATGACCGAGCCCGTGCGCGAGCCCCAGCCGATCGCCCGAGTCCACCGCGAAGCCCTCAACCCGCACCGCGGCGCGCTGGTGTGGTTCACCGGCCTGAGCGGATCGGGGAAGACCACCTTGGCCCGGGACGTCGAGCGCAAGCTCAACCGCCTCGGCGTTCGAACCTACCGCCTCGATGGTGACGTGGTCCGCGACGGCCTCAACGGCGACCTCGGATTCCTGCCCGAGCACCGGCGTGAGAACGTCCGCCGAATCGGAGAGGTCGGCCGGCTCATGGTCGACGCGGGGCTCGTGGTCTTGGCCGCGGTGATCTCCCCCTACGCCGACGCCCGAGCGGCCACCCGAGCCCGCTACGGCAAGGGCGACTTCTTCGAAGTCTGGGTCGACACGCCCCTCGAGATCTGTGAACGGCGCGATCCCAAGGGCCTCTACAAGCGCGCCCGCGCCGGGGAGCTCAAAGACTTCACGGGTATCTCCGCACCCTACGAGGTCCCGACCGCCCCCGACCTCCAGGCCCACGGGGCGGGCGAGCTCGAGGTCCAGCGCGAGCGGGTGATCACCATGCTCCGCGACGCCGGCGTGATCGCGCCCCTGCCCTGATGGGTGGGGGGACGTGGTATCTCCCCCCCATGATCAAACTCGGATCCAAAGCCCCCGCATTCAAGCGGAAGGACCACCTCGGCCGGACGATCGACAGCGCCGCGCTGCTCGGACAGCAGCACGTGCTGCTCCTCTTTTATCCCCTCGACTTCACCCCGACGTGAAGCTCTGAAGTGCCAGCGCTGGATGCGCTGCAGGACCGACTCCGCGCCGCCCACACCCTCGCCTGTGGGATCTCGGTGGACACGACCCACTGTCACGCAGCCTGGGCTCACCAGCTCGGCGGCGTCTCTCTCTCTCTGATCTCCGACTTCCACCCCAAGGGTGAGCTCGCCCGCGAACTCGACCTCTACCTCGAGAACTCGGGCATCACCGACCGAGCCACAGTGATCATCGACGCCGCCGGCGTCGTCCGCTACGCCCAGAGCGTAGGCGTGAACGGGAAGCGAGACATGGAGGAGCTGGTCGCCGCCTGCGAGGCCATCGACGCCGGTTGGGAGGGTGCCCCCCTGCGCACTGCCGAGGCCCCCCGCGGCCTGCCCGAGGGCGCCAAGCTGTACATCCGCGACAACTGCATGTTCAGCCGCTGGACCCTCTACACCCGGGCGAACCTCGGCCTCGACCTCGACGATGCCCTCCCCGTGGTCAACGTCTCTCGCGATCCTGCCGCGAAGGCCGAGCTCGAGCGCAAGGGGGGCAAGACCCAGGCCCCGGCCCTCGTCGTCGGCGACGAGGTCATGTACGAGTCGGCCGACATCGCCAAATACCTCGCCAGCCACTGCAGCTGGCGCTGAGGCGCTGAGCCCCTGTACTGAAGCGGCCTCTCAGGTCGTCCCGCGAGGTCTTCGTCCAGTGGAGACCCGCGGGACCTCTGGGGGGCCGTTCCGGTACACTGGCCCCATGTCTGCGCTTCGAATCACCCTCTCGAGTCTCGGGCTGCTGGGCCTCGGCCTGCTCGCGGCCACCGCCTGCGACAAAAAGTGGGACTTCGAGTGCAAGGCGGAGTGGCACCAAGGTGACGTCAAAGTCTGGCACGACACCTTCACCTATCCGGAGATGGTCGACGAGAAAGCGGCCACCGCCCGGTGTAGGGAGGACATGCTGGAGGCCCGCCCCAAGCGCGCAAACTCGGCGATCTGCAAGTGTGTCGGCGTCGACTGACGGACCCCCAACTCCCCTCAGGGCGCCGGTGCGGATTGTGCTCCCGCGGACTACACCGGGCGGAGCTGTTTGGGAGCGAGACCTGCTCACGGTTATCGAGGACGACTTGGAGTTGCTCGTCGACGGACCCTCATCGAAGCACGGGGCAGGTCAGGGCTCCTCGGCCCACTCACGCACCTTTTGTTTGAGCTTCTCCTCGGCGCGCGCCTCGACGACCTTCCAGTCCGCGTCGGGCTCAGCCTCGGACCACTCTCGAATCCGGCGCTTGATCTTGGCCTCGACCTTGTGGTCGATCTCCTCCCACTCCTTGTCACTTCGGCCCTTGTAGGTCTTGCGTGTCGCGCCGTGTGAGCCACCACCCGAAAAGACCCCGACCCCGACCAGGAAGCCGAAGTCGTACCAGCCGCCGGTATTGTCGACCTCGTAGACCGACACCGAGTCGGTGAAGATGCCGATGATGAGAGTGATCATCGAGATCATTCCATGCCATAGCCCAGCCCAAAAACCGGCTGGGGTTTCGGCGGTGAAGCGCACATCCCCGGCCGCACAACCCGTGAGAACGAGCGCGGCCAGGGCGACCATCGCCACTGTCATGAGTGCGTTGCGGGACGCCATGAGCACATGATCGCCCAGATAGGAACCCGAGCGGCCGCAAGCCTTGCATCTGCATCGACGACCTGGCGAAAGCGGTGCGGGAGTCGGGCCGCGCCCTCACCCCATCCCGCGACCTCACATCAAGACAAAAGAGGGACCCGATCCCAGAGTCTTCTCCGAGAGAGACCCTCGAGACGAGCGAGGGCCGGGCTCGGCACCCCACACAGGGTGGAACTTGCTCAACCAACCCTACAGCTCAAGCCCATTCGTAGTTTTTCGAACCACGTTGGCTGCTCGGTGGTCTCCGCCCACGGGTGCTGGTTGAAGACCTGTCAGCATCTGCTCGGATTTGTCGAAACCCATTGTTCACCTTATTTGGGTATGAAGCCCACTCCGAGATCATCTCACGAACCTCTTCTGCGCCGGACAGCCCATGGTCTCGCCCTACTCGCGCAGACCGGCGATGAAGTTGCCGCCGCTCTCCGGACCCATCCCGCCCTGGCCGAAGCTGTCGAGATTCAAGACCCCCCGGCCGCCGCCGAAGAAACCGCTGGCAGGCACGACGACCGCGTCCGAACCCTCGCCGACCCGGGTGTTGCACAGCTGCTCGCCCGTGGGCGACATCTTCACCACATAGACCCGCGGCGCGGTCACCGATCCGAAGTCGTGGGTATAGCGACCGGCGACCAAAGTGTTGCCCGCATCGTCGAGACCGACGGTCGCAAAGTAATAGGGCGCGCCCTCGGTCCAGGGCAGATCGGTCTTCAGCAGCGACCAGGCCAAGACCTTCGACTCGTACATGAACACGGCGCTGTGGTGATACTGGAGCGCCGGTCCGAGCAGGTTGATGGCGATCGCCACACGCGAGCCCGGGCCCGCGCTGAAGTCGGTGATCACCTGCTCCTGGCTGCCCCCAGGGTCGTCCAAAGGCACGCTCGCCCCGAGCACCGCCCCATCGTCAGCGTCGATCTCGAGGATGGTCGCGCTGTGGGTCTCGAAGTCCACCCGGACGATGCCCGCGACCCAGAGGCCGTCGCCGGGCGAGCTCACGGCCACACGCGCGGCCCTGTCCAGGGACCAGCCCCCGTTCATCTCGCCGGAGAAGCTGGAGCTCCAGACCACCGCACCGTCGGCGAAGGCCCGGCGCTCGAACAGGATGTCGTCGTCGTTGTCGGCGACCTCCGTGGTCCGCGTGTAGACGACGTCGCCCGAGGCCAGGACCGCGAGGTCCTCGGGCAGGAACTGGGGGTCGTCGAGGGGCAGGGTCACCCGCCAGACTTCGCTGAGGTCGGCGCCCGAGTAGCGCGCCAGCCAGGCCGTGTCCTCGATCCCCGCGGACCGGCCCAGGGCCATGATGTCGCCTGCGTCGGTGATCGCCGTGGCCTGGAT
The DNA here is from genome assembly GCA_964451725.1 of uncultured Nannocystaceae bacterium. Lineage (GTDB taxonomy): Bacteria > Myxococcota_A > Polyangia > Nannocystales > Nannocystaceae > Plesiocystis. The sequence goes on from CAYVJQ010000012.1 coordinate 6,545, forward strand.
GTGGTGGGTGGCGTCGCCGGGCCCGAGCACTTCGCTGTCCAAGGTCTGCTCGATCCCCCCCTCATTGGCCCGGACGTAGCGCAGCCGGACCTGGCCGGAGACCTCGAGCTCCCCCGCGAGCGCGAGCTTGGCCCCGGGGAGCCCCCGCAGGTCTTGGACGGCGAACCACCCCTCGTCGACAGTCATGTCGAGGGTGAAGTCGACGCCACAGGCCGAGACACAGGTGTTGGAGCAGCCGTCGTCGTCGACCGTGTTGCCGTCGTCGCACTCTTCGAGCGGCCCGACCTCCCCGTCCCCACACAGACTGGGCGGCGCGTCGGTCTCGGTGTCTCCCGTATCGACCGTATCTCCCGTATCGAGATCGGTGTCCGTCTCGGCGCTCGTGTCTTGGTCCGCGCTCTCGCCGAGGGTCTCCGTCTCGCCCGACCCGCTGGACTCACCCGTGCTCGAGCTCGGTCCGGCGTCGTCGACTTGGGTCCTGTCGTCCGCGCAACCCAAGCCGAGGATCCCCAGCGCGAGCAGACAGGGCGTCGACACAAGGAGCGTCGAAAAGGTCGGGGCAGGGCGATCTGTAGGGCAAGTTGGGAATCTCATCACGAAGAACCGCCAGTCTACAGCGCCGCGGCGCCCTTGAGACGGCAGCCCCCCCTTCTCTCGAATCTTTGTCTCGAGTTCTGTGTCGAGTTCTGGGTCGGCTCGCCACGGACTGCTGGGTAAAAATCAATCTCGAAACCCGCAGCCCCCACCACCGTCGACCTCGGGCAGCCCATAGGGGGGCGGCGCGACGACCACCCGGGCCGGGTCTTCAACCGCCCCTCGCTCGCAGCGGACCCGTCGAAATACGGTCGGGACGTCCGTCCACTCGGGCGCGTCGGCATTGAGCACCGACTGAAATTCCATACGCTCGACGTCGACCCGGCCAGAGAAACGATCGAGCAGGTAGCCGCTGGTGAACCGCTCGCAGGTCTCCCCGTCCCGCCAGCTGGTCGCTTCGAAGCTCAAACGGGTGCCCTCGGCGTGGCCCTTCGCGATCTCGTTTACGGCCCGGCGCTGCCCTGGAGCATCGCAGGCGGGCGGCTCGGCGAGGTCGGAGCCCCCGTTCCAAAATTCGGCGCGAATCTCCCCGATCAGGGCCCGCCCGCTCGGGTCGTCCGGATCCCGGTGGATCTCGAGCTCGAAGCGATACCACTCCATGACCTGTCCATAGTGGGTGTGCGCCTGCCAGACCCCCACGATTGGATCGTCACCGCAGGCCGCGGGCGGGGGCAGGCGCGCGCGCTGGTCTTCGATGGTCGCGGGCGCCCGTGCCGGTCCGAGCATGACGGCGAGACCGATGGCCAGGGCGGAGCCCGAGGCCAATACACGGTCGCCACGCGAGAGCACGTCATCAACTATGCCACGGCGTCGCTGCCCCCCTCCATACGAGCGGGCAGCGGCGCCGGGTTGACCCTGGGCATGCCTTCGTCCACATACAGACATGGCTCGCTCTCGACCCTCTCGCCTCGGGACCTTGTTGACCGCGGGTAGGATCGCCGGTCGACGGCTCTTTCGCCGGGCTGCTGACAGCCGCGACGCGGCCCTGGGCGAGCGCCTGAGCAGGGATCTGGACTCGATGAAGGGGCTGGCCATGAAGATCGGCCAGATCACCTCGTACATGGGTGTCCCCCTCCCCGAGGAGGTCGAGCGCTCGCTCGCGCGGCTCCAGACCGGGGTCGTCGGCATGGATCCCGAGGCGGTCGAGGCCGCCCTGGTCGCGGCCTTTGGGGAGGGCTCGGCGACCCTCTTCGAGCGCTTCGACATCACCCCCATCGCCGCGGCCTCGATCGGCCAGGTCCACCGCGCCCGCTTCGAGGGCCGAGAGGTCGCCGTCAAGATCCGCTACCCGGACGTAGCCGCCGGCTTCGAGGCCGACATCGGCATGCTCAATCGGATCGCGGGGATGGCCTCCCTGGCCAGCGCGGTCGACGGTCGGGCGGTCGTCAAGGAGCTCGCCGCCCGCCTGCAAGAGGAGTGCGACTACCTGCGCGAGGCCGAGCGCCAAGCTCAGTTCGCGCGGGCGTTCGCCGATGACCCGGAGGTCGAGGTCCCCGAGGTCGTCTCGGCGCGCTCCAGCGACGCCGTGCTGACCACCGGCTGGGCCGGGGACACCCGCTCCTTCGCGGCCCTGTGCGCAGACGCAGGGGCCGAGGACAGGCGCCGCGTCGCCCTGACCATGACCCGCTTCGCCTACCGCTCACTGCTGACCATCGGCACGATCCAGGCGGACCCCCACCCCGGCAATTTCCTGTTCAAGGACGGGGTCGTCGTGTTCCTGGACTTCGGCTGCGTGCGCGTGCTCGGCCCCGATCTGAGCGCAGCTGTGCGCGCCCAGATTGAAGCCGTGCGGGATGACGACCGCCCGGCCTTTCGGCGCTCTTGCGAGGACCTCGAGATCGTCGGCGACCCCCGGCGCTTCGACTACGACCACCACTTTTTGGTCATGGAGCACCTCTACCGGCCGTTCACGCGGCCCACCTTCCGCATCGACGCGGCCTACGTCCAAGAGGGCATGGCCTTCAACGGACCGAGCAACCCCAACGCCCGAACCATGACCATCCCCTCGGCCTATGTCTGGGTCATGCGTCTCCAGTGGGGCCTGTCCTCGGTGCTCGCCAAGCTCGATGTCGAGGTCGACTATGGGAGCACGCTCGCAAAGATTCTGGCGATGGAGCGCGCGCCTCTGGCTCCCCTCTCGGGCGCTGAAACGACCTGAGCCGGCCCGTTTCAGCCTGAAGCAGGGCCCCTACCCGACCCCTCGCTCCTCGGCGGGGCTGGCAGCGACCGGCATGAATTCACGGAATTTAATGCGATGGCCGTTCCGTTCGACATACCAGAGTGCGAGTTCCCCGCTTGACCTTTAGAAGGCCGCGTGGGTAACTGGATTCTCCCCGCGAGGCCCCATGAAGCTCAAGAGCGCCCACGAAATCGCCTCCCACGAGCTCGCTCGAATCGAGGCGCCCCTGTTCGCGCGCAGCCGGGTCGAGCGAGACTTCGACGATCTGTGCACCTTCGACCTGCGCAGCCTCGAGGCGGCTGTGGGTGATGACTCCCTCACCCCCTTCGAGCCCCGCCACAGCGCCCGCGCGCTCGAGCGTGTGCAGGACATGCTCGAGGCCTGCGAGCTGTTTCTCTTGGTCGATGCCCCCTTCGCGCCCTTGTTCGAGTGGCGGGGCGACAGCGACCCCAGAGGCGGTCGCTGGGAGATCCGGGCCGCGCTCTCGACCCGCCAACAGTGGGGGGCGGAGGTCGGCTTGAGCCGTGCCCTCGCCCAATTCGCTCCTTCAGTTTCCAAGGAGGGCGAGGGTGATAGCGATGAGGACGAGAGCGAGGGCGAGGACGTCTGTGAGCCCGAACCCGAACCCACGCCCGAGCCCGGCCGACTCACCGTAAGGGTCGCCGACGCCGACGGCAAGGGCATCGAGGGCGCCGACGTATCCCTCGACGGCACGAACAAAGGCAAGACCGACCCCCGCGGCAACATCGACCTGGGCGAGATGCCCGACGGGCCCTACGAGGTCACGGCCAGCAAGAAGGCCTTCGCCACCGTCACCGTCACCGCCCAAGTCTCGGCGGCGACCACCACCTTGGCCCAGGTCTCGCTCGGCGCCTGCCAGATCACCAAGGTCGAGCCCACCGCCGGAACCAAGAGCGCGCCCACCAAGTGGATGGTCAACCTGAACGCGAGCGCCCCGGACAAATACGGCCGCGAGATCGAGGTCGCCGCCCACATCACCCCGGCCCAGGCCGGCGTGACCATCAAGTTCGAGATCGAGGAGGACGCGGGCAACTACGACAAGACCAAGCTCTCGTCTGGAGATCGGGGCTCGGTGGTGACCGCCTCCGCCGACACGGACAGCGCGGGGATCGCCAAGTCCAAGCTGAAGCTCTCGCTCGCGGGCCTCGACAAGTTCCGCGTGGTCGCCAATATCGACGGCTTCACGGACAAGAGAGAGTCGGGCTGGCACCAGGTCTGGCGCAAGCTCTACTACCAACAGACCCGGATGAAGACGACCTACTCCTTCCCCTTCACCAACGTGGAGGGGGAGTACGCCAAGTTCGGGCTCGAGCTGGCGTCGAGCGGCGCGGTCGTCGAGGGCACCCACAGACAGAACCTCGAGACCAAGGATCTCAAGGCCTACGCGACCACTTGGCACAAGACCCGCAAGCCCCCCTTCGAGGCCCACATCCTGCTCATCGACCGGCAGTGTGACTCCAAGCTCGAGGCCCTGGCGGCCGACCAGACAGTGGTCTCCAAGCAGTACACCTTCACCACGACCGTGTGGCCATTCAGCGACTGGAAGGTCGAGGCCAAGTGGCGCAAGAAGGGCACCACACTCTGGGCCGACATCCCCGCGGTCACCAAGGCCGGCAGCAAGGTCACCGTGGACCTCAGCACGACGGGTGTCGACCCGACCGCCGACACGGTCGAGATCGACCTCGAGGTCAAGCTGCTCAAGGGTGAATACACGGGCGACGCGACCTACAAGCCCCACATGTTCATCGCCACCGGCACGCCGCGCTCGGCCGCCAGCAAGAGCAAGACCGTCAACCACGAGATCGGACACGGCATCGGTATGGTCCCGACCTCGGGACACGACAAGCAATACGCCAACGCCAACGGCGGCTTGGGCAGCCACTGTCGCAGCGGGGCGACCCCCGACAAAAAATCGCTCGCCCAAGGCGGGACCTTCACGGGTGAGTTCGAGACCGGCACCTGCGTCATGTTTGCGTCCAGCAGCAGCCACTACAGCTTCTGCTCGGTCTGCAAGCCCCACGTGTCGACGGCCAAGGTCGCCGAGGCCGACATGAAGGCCCGCAAGTGGGGCTGAGGCTTCCCCCTCTCGCCCTGGCGATCGCCCTCGCTACTACCCTCGCTCTGGGGGGAGGGACCGCCTGTTCCCGCCACGCCGGGGACGAACCCCACGCCAGCAACACCCTAGAAACCCGGTCCAGCGACGCCCCGGCGACCACCTCAGCGACCACCACCGCAACCCCCTCGGACCCACCCGAGCACAGCGCCAAACCCATGGACGATTCAACCTTCTTTTCGGTGCCGCTCAACGACTATGGACGCTCGGCCTGCAGTCCCACCTTCGACGACCGATCGCAGGTCGGCCTGCGGATCGCCGCGCCCTCGACCATCGATCTCGCCACCCACGAGGTCTTCCCCCTGTGCGGCACCCTGCGCCTGCAAGCTCGTTTTATCGCGGGTCTGGGCCACGACCCCATCGAGGTGCTCACCGTGGTCGTGGTCAACAAGAGCGAGAATCTGAGCCTGAGCTTCAACCTGCGCCCCGACAAGGAGCCAATCGAGTCGCCCGAACTGTCCGAACAGCCCGGGTCATCCGAGTCGCCCGACCTGAGTGACTTCGACGAGAGCGACATCCGCGAGAACTACCTCAACGTCGACCTCCATGATTTCAGCCCCGAGCTCGAGGCCCTCGGGGTGGGCGAGTACACCGTCTACGTGACGCTCACCGATCTCCAGTCCAACACGGTCGAGATCGAGGTCGTCGACTCGCGCGAGGCCAAGCCGTGAGCGCCCTCGATGCGAGCGCCTTCGCGTCCAGCCCACGCTCCCCGAGTCTCGATATGGGCGAATCGGGCGAAGCGGGCAACGCCATCCAGATCACCGCCGCCCTCGAACAGCCCGACATGGATACCGACGCCGACACGCCGGGGGATCCACGCTGGGTGCTGCGGGCGACCTACCGCCTGCCCGCGGCCCCGCTGATCCACCAGACCAGCGCCCTGAGCACCCTGGTACTCGTGGCCGTCGATCGACGGACCTTCACCCCTCGACTGCGCACTCTCTCGGCCACCCAGCTCGAGCGCGCGCCGGCGGACCTCGATCCACGGACCGGTGTCCGGATGGGGCAGGTGATCCTCGAGTTCGACCGCGACCTCGACCTGCCGGCGACCCTGGGCCGGGTCTCGTTGATCGCCTCGATGCAGAGCTGGACTTCGGCGGTCCTCGAGCTCGACCTCGACCTCGGCACAGCTGTGTCCCGAGAGTCCTGAACCGGCCGGCGCGGCGAACTGGCGCGAGCCCGGGGCGCGCGTAGACTCGGGCCCCGTGTCCACCCCGCGCCCCGATCTCATGGGGGACCTGCTGTTCATCCTCGAGATGACCGAGCTGTCCCGCCGCGTGCCCCCCACCACCTTCGCCCGCTGGGCCATCGACTGTGCCCGGCGGGCCGTGGGTGTCGATCTCCGGGCCTTGGATGCCCACGTTATCCCCCTGCGCGAGGGCCTCGATTGGGCCCGGACTCGCCTGCGTCGGGGGCCCGGTTCGACGGGGGCCAGCTCGAGTTCCCAGGAGGCCGCCGTCGTCCAGGGCTGCCGGAGGACCCTCGAGAGCGCGCTCTCGACCACGCTCGAAGCCTCCCGGCGGCGCCGGGACGTCGACCGGATCACCCGGGCCCTCGCCGCCGTCGAGGCCACCCGCTGCGCCATGCGCTGCGCCGAGGGCGGGCTCGAGCACGAGGCCGCAGCCCGCTCTGCCCAGGCTGCATTTTTGGAGCCCGACACCGAGGCCCGGGCCCAGGCCAGCCGGCTCCTGCTCCGCGCCGAGCTCCTGCCCAGCGGCGCCGAGATCCTCGTGCGCTTGGACTACGCCGAGGCCCGGGGCAAGCTCCCCCGTGACCCGGACGCTCGCCAGTGGATCGAGGACCACCGGCACACGCTCATGCTCGAAGACCCGAGCCGGAGCCTGGCCTTTGTGCTCCGGGATCCCAAGCTCGTGTTCCTCGCCGAACTGGAGCGGATCAGCTGTCCGCCCTGAAACCGATCGCCGCGCCAGGCGTAGACCCTCCGCCAATGGACCGACACATGCGCCACCTCGATGTTCTCTCCCGCCCCCTGTCTTCTCGCACTTCGATGACCGGCGCCCTGCTCATCGGCTGTCTCGCCGTCGCCACCGGGTGCAGCGACGCAGACTCGGCGGACAGCGAGGCCGCGACCACGACCGAGGACGAGCTCGGCGAGGGGGAGAGCGGGGCCGAGACCAGCGGGGACACGGGCGGAGACACAGCCGGTGAAACAACCGGCGAGACCGTCGACGACTCCGCAGAGACCACCACCGACTCGGCCGGCGAGGCCGAGACCAGCGACTCGAGCGAGGATACTTCAGACGACTCGAGTGACAGCGCGGGCGACTGCGTCGAACAGGCCCTTCTCGACACGACTCTGGTCACAGACGACGCCGTCGCGCTGATCGCCGACACCTACATGCTCGGCCAAGTCGGCGCGCCCGCGGTCGTGCTCCTGCACATGATCCCGCCCAACAACAGCAAAGCGAACTTCCCGGGCAGCTTCGTGGAACTGCTGACCGCGCGCGGCTTCAACGTCGTCAACGTCAACCGGCGGGGCGCGCCCGGGTCCGAGGGCGTGGCCACCGAGGCCTACATCGGCCCAAATGGAAAGTGGGATGTGAAGGCGGCCTACGACTATCTCACCGACCACCCCTGTCAGGTCCCGGCCGGGCAGATCGTGGTCATCGGCGCCTCCAACGGAACGACCTCGGCGCTCGACTTCTCCCTCTACGCCGCGGGCGAGGACAGCGTCGAACAACCGAGGGGCCTGGTGTTCCTCAGCGCGGGCGGCTACACGGGGGGAAACCAGGGTGGACTCCAGACCAATATGGCCGCCCTCGGCCACCCGATCTTGTTCAACTATCCGAGCGCTGAGACCGCCTACAACGAGGCTGTGAGCGGCTGGGCACCGGCCGCCTGGAACTTCCAAGAGTACGCTCCCGGAGCCCACGGTACGGGCATGTTCGGCTCCAACCCCGAGTCGGCGAGCGCGACCGCCGACTGGGTCGAGGCCCTGTTCGAGTAGGCCCCACCCCACCAGGACGAGCGATCGAAGTCGGGCGTCCACGTGTCCGCTTTCGCCCAGAAATTGGTGTTTCGCCTGCGCCGTGCCACCAACCGGGACATGTGGTCCTCCCTCGACGAACGACGCAACACCCGCAGCACGCTCACCCGGACGGCCCTGGTTCACTTCCTGGCGACGCTCCGGCGCCGGGTCGACGCCGAGTACATCGTGCTCTCGACCCTCGATGGCCTGGCCCTGGCTTGGGCGGGTGACACGGCCGAGTGCACCAAGATCGCGGCGGCGGTCCCGACCCCCGACCTCCTCCCCGAGGTCGACTTCGAGGGGGTCGTGGTCCACCACTTCGAGCTCGCGGGCACCCCCGTGTTGCTCTCCCTGCGCGGGGTCACCCTCGACAGCGCCGAGATCGAGCGCTGCCTCGGATCGCTGCGCCGGATCTGGTCGACGACCGCCGGCAACGGCTTGGGGATGAGTCGACCCGAGCCCGGCCTGCAGTCGCACGCGGCGGTCTGAGCGAACCCTCGGGTTCGGCTCGGGTTCGGCTCGGGTTCGGCTCGGGTTCGGGCGCCACCGACAGCCTGTGAGAGCCCGCTGCAGTGAGGCTCTGCACCGACAGTCGGGAGCCGCGAAGCTGCGAACCACAGGACGCCCGAATCCCGACCGTATCAGTGGACACGGGCCAATTCGTGGTATCCAGCACCCAGCAGCCCCGTGAACTCGACCCTCGTCCTCGTCGTCGCGCTGATCGTCTTCGCCTTTGTCGTCAGCCGACTCCTGCACCGCTACGCTGAGCGCGTAGCGATGGTCTCGGGTATCGAATACGTGGTCGTCGGCGTGCTGATCGGGCCGCTGGCTCCCCACGGCCTGACCTCCGCCGAGACCCTCGAGTCGGTCGATCTGCTGATCACCCTGCTCCTGGGCTTGCTCGGATTCATGGTCGGGCTTCACGCCCGCGAGGCCCTGCGCCGCTTCGAACAATTCTTGGCCGGGGCCCTGTCCGCGCTGGCGGTCTGCGCCGTGGTCACCGTGGCCTGCCTGGGCCTGGTCCAGTGGCTGGTCCCGGCCTACCTGGCGGATCCGAGCCCGGTGATCGTGATCCCCGTGTTCGCGGACGAGACCCACCTCTATCAGCTGTGGGCGGCCGACGAGGCCCTGTGGATGGCCCTGACCCTGGGTGCGGCGGCGGCCGTCGCCTCGTCCACGGCGATCGCGGCCGCCGCCAACCGCTGGCAGGCCGAGGGCCCCCCGGTGGTCCTGCTCAAAGACCTGGCCGCGGCCGGGCAGGTCCTCGCCGTGTTCGTGTTCGGGCTGGCGCTCGCGGGCGACCGAGCGGTCGAGGCCGCCGACGGCTACGGTCTGAGCCTGGTCGAGTGGGCCCTGGTGATCTCGGTGGCGGGGGCGGTCACCGGGCTCTTGTTCACGATCTTCATCGGCGGGGCCGAGGACGATCTGCGCCTCTATGTAGCGACCATCGGCGTGGTGATCTTCGCCACCGGAATCGGTGACGCGCTCGGGGTCTCGCCCCTGTTCGTCAACTTGGTAACCGGGCTCACGGTCGCATCGACCTCGGCCCACAGCGCACGCCTGCGCAAGAACCTCGACCAGCTCAAACACCCGACGACGATCTTGCTGCTCGTGTTCGCGGGCATGAGCTGGACCCCGGTCTCGGGCTGGCTGTGGTCGATCCCGGTGGTCTACCTCCTGCTCCGCCTGGGCACTCGACTGGTCGCTACCCACTGGGCCGTGGCCACGTTCACCAACGGGGTCGAGTTTCGGCGCGTGGGCGGCGGGCTCCTGGGTCAGGGGGCCCTGGCCGCGGCGATCGCCCTGAGCTACGCGAAAGACCACCCCCAGACCGGCGGCCTGGTGCTCAGCGCCGTGCTCGTGCCCATGCTGGTCTCGGACCTATTCGCGGTTCGTACGCTGCGGCGGGTGCTGGCCAACGCGGGAGCGATCCGACCCCGGGCCGAGCTCGCGGCGCCACTCGAGGAAGCGGCCGATCCCGATCGAGACCCGGACCGAGACCCGGATCCAAACCCGGACCAAGACCCGGATCCAAACCCGGACCAAGACCCAGACCCAGACCAGGCTGAGGCCGTGCCCAGCCCCACCGAGACCGGCGACGAGGACCAACAGGCATGAGGATCGTGATCATCGGGGCCGGCGAGGTCGGCTGTCACCTCGCCCGCTCGCTCCAAGACGAGGCCGAGCTGATTCTCATCGACGTCGACGCCAAGGCCCTGGCGAGCGCCGAGGAGGGCCTCGACGCCCTGACCCTGGTCGGTGACGGCACCCACCGCTCGACCCTGATCCGGGCCGAGATCGAGCGCGCCGACCTGCTCGTCGCCGTGACCCGCAACGACGCGGTCAACCTCGTCGCCGCGGCCATGGCCCGGCGCATGGGCGCGAGCCAGACCGTCGCCCGAGTCGACGACCCGGCGTTCTACGACACCGACGCCGGGTTCGAGCGCGGCGCCCTCGACATCGACGCGGTCCTGTGTGCGAGCCGCCTGGTCGGGGTCGAGCTGCTCCGCCGGCTCTCGGAGGTCCGGGCCCGCCAGGTCGTGGCCTGTGCCGCGGGAGTGCTGCACGTCGCCAGCCACGTCCTGCGCGAAGACTCCCCCCTGGTCACCCGTGGCCGGGCACGCGGAACCTCGTGGCCGGCCCTCGTCCGCGCCGTGGTCCGCTCGGGCCAGCTGCGCCCGGTCCACGAGGTCGAGCACGCCGAGCTCGGCGACATCGTGCTGCTCGCCGGCGCGCCCCTGGGTGTGCTCGAGGCCCTGCACAGCCTGACGCCGGCCTCGGGCACGGTCCGCACCACGATCGTCGGTGGCGGCGACGTCGGTGTGCAGCTCGCCCGCCTGCTGGGACCGCTGGGCCTCCTCGACCGCCTCGTCGAGCGGGAGCGACAGCGCTGCTGGACCCTGGCCGAGCAGCTCGACAAGGTCCAGGTCCTCCACGGTGACGGCACCAACCTCGCGTTTTTGCGCGAGGAACACATCGGCCGAGCCGACGCCCTCCTGGCCGTCACCGGCTCGGACGAGGCCAACCTGATGACCTCCCTGCTGGCCCGCGAGCTCGGTGTGGACCAGGTCTTCGCCCTCGTCCACCGGCCCGGCTACGCCGGCGTCTACTCGCACCTCGGCGTCTCGGGCACCGTCAGCCCCCACGAGACCATCGCCCAGGTGATCCACTGGCTCCTCCGTGGCCAGAGCACCCAGATCGTCGGCCACTGGCCGCTCGATTCCCTGGCCGTCGAGGTCGTCGAGATCGGCCTAGGCGAGACCGAGACCAAGCTCGCCGAGGTCCCCCTCCCGCCCGGCACCATCCCGCTCATGATCGCGGGTGAGACCCTGCGGACCCCGGGCCCACGTGAGATCCTGCGGGAAGACGACCACCTGATCGTCGCCCTGCCCAGCGGTCGCCTGCCCCTGCTAGAGAAGGCCCTGCGCCGCCGGGCTCGGGAACAACAAAGCGGAAAGCGCTCGGCATGAACCCGCGCGCAGTCTGCCGCATGGCCGCGCCCCTGCTGGCCCTGGTCGCCCTGACCATGCTGGCGCCCATGGCCCTGGCGATCATCGATACCCAGCTGCGCAGCGCCCTGGCCTACGGGGGCTCGACCCTCGGCGGCCTGGCGACCGCCGGGCTGCTGCGCTGGATCGGCCGGGAGATCGAAGAGGACGAGCTGCACCGCAAAGACGCGATCGGCGTGGTCGCGCTGATCTGGTGTGTGATGGGCGTGTTCGGGGGGCTCCCCTTCATGATCGAGGGCGCGCTCCTCGATCCGGCCGCGGCCCTGTTCGAGGCGGTCTCGGGGTTCACGACCACCGGCGCCACGGTCGTCGGCGACATCGAGGGCCTGAGCCGGGCGAGCAATTTTTGGCGCTGCGAGATGCACTGGATCGGCGGCATGGGTATCGTGGTCCTGTTCGTCGCCGTGTTTCCCCAGCTCGGGGTCGGTGCCAAGCAGCTGTTCCGCAACGAGGTCGCGGGCCCGACCACCGAGGGCATGCGCCCGCGCATCCGCCAGACCGCCAAGGCCCTGTGGTGGATCTACACCGGGCTCACGGTGCTCTGCGCCCTGCTCATGATCGCCTTCGGCATGCCGGTGTTCGACGCCGTGTGCCACGCCATGTCGACCCTGGGCACGGGCGGCTACTCCCCCAAGGCCGCGAGCATCGGCGCCTACCACAGCCCGGCCCTCGACTGGATCACGGCCCTGTTCATGCTCTTGGCCGGGGCCAACTTCGGGCTCTACTACGCCGCCGCGCGCGGGCGCTGGCGGGCCCTGTTTGAGGACCCGGAGCTGCGCCTCTACCTGGCCGTGAACCTCGGCGTGACTCTGGTGATCGCCTGGTCGATCTGGGCTCGGCACCCCTCCATCGGCGAGTCCCTGCGCTACGCGAGCTTCCAGACCATCGCGGTGACGACGACCACCGGGTTCATGACCGAGGACTTCGACACCTACCCGGACGTCGCGCGCTACCTCCTGTTCCTGTGCATGTTCATGGGCGGCTGCGCAGGCTCGACCGCCGGCGGCATCAAGGTCTCCCGGGTCCTGCTGCTGTTCAAAGTCGCCGCCCGAGAGGTCCGCTCCCTGGCCGCGCCCAACGTCGTCGCGACCATCAAGCTCGGCCGGGCCGCGATCCCGCCGGTGGTGACCTCCGCGGTGCTCGTGTTCCTCGCCACCTACATGCTGTTGTTCGCGGCGACCTCCCTGCTCTTGGTGGCCCTGCGCCTCGACCTCATGTCGGCGATGAGCGCCACGGTCGCCTGCCTGTCCAGCGTCGGCCCGGGCCTCGACGCGGTCGGCCCGAGCCAAAACTTCGGCGCGGTCCCGGCCGTGGGCAAGCTCGCCCTGTGCGGGTGCATGATCGCCGGCCGACTCGAGATCTTCGTGCTCCTGTCCATCTTCACCAAGGAGATGTGGCGGCGGTGAAGCGCCTGTTCGTGATCTTCGGCCTCCTGGCCATGATGCTCGGTCTGCGCTTTTTGCAGGCCGACACCAGCGGTGGGCCCGACCCCCTGACCCTCGCGGCCATCGGTTTCGTGATCTTGGCGGCCTTCGCCATCGCCGAGCTCCTGGCCCGGGTCGGCCTGCCCAAGGTCACCGGCTACATCATCTCGGGCTTGGTGCTCGGCCCGGCGGTCAGCAACGTGCTCTCGACCGAGGTCGTCATCGAGATGAGCATGTTCAAGACCTTGGCGGTCGGGCTGATCGCGCTCACGGCCGGCCTGGAGCTCGAGCTTCAGGCCATGCGTCGGATCGCCAAGACCTTGCTGGCCACCGTGGGCAGCAAGATCTTCATCGCCGCGCCCCTGGTCGGTGCGACCCTGATCGCCGCCGAGCTCAGCTTCCACCCCCTGGGCACCGACGGGGTCGGCGTCGCCGTGGGCCTCGGGCTCGTGTTTGGTGCCCTGTCTCTGGGCACCTCCCCCGCCATCGCCCTGGCCATCATCAGCGAGACGGGGGCCAAAGGTCGCCTGTCCGAGATCGTCCTCGGCGCGGCCGTGCTCAAGGATCTGGTCGTGGTCGTGGCCCTCGCGGTCGCCATCGCCGTCGCCCGCTCGACCATCGGCGGCGGGGGCATCGACAGCCACGCCATCCTCCACGTCGGCAAGGAGATCGGCCTGTCCGTGCTCGCCGGGGCCGCCCTGGGTGCGATCTTGATCGCCTACCTGCGCTGGATCAAGGCCGAGATGCTCCTGTTCGTGGCCGCCATGGTGTTGGTGGGCTCGGAGCTCGCCGCGGCCTGGCACCTCGAGCAGCTGCTCGTGTTCATCGTCGCCGGGTTCGTGGTCCGCAACTTCTCCGACCACGAGCACGACCTCCTTCACCCCTTGGAGATGGTCTCGCTCCCCGTCTTCGTGGTGTTCTTCACCAGCGCGGGCGCCGAGATCGACATCGGGGCGACCATCCGCGTGCTGCCCCTGGCCCTGCTCTTGTTCGCGGTCCGGGCCGGTGGGTTCTGGGTGTCCGCGTGGCTGGGCAACCGGGCAGGCGAGGAGTCGCCCGAGGTCAGCGCCAACGCCTGGTACGCCTACCTCCCCCAAGCCGGTGTGACCCTGGGCCTGGTCGGCATCGCCGCCGACCAACTCGGTGCGATCGCCGGGCCGATCCGGACCCTGGGCATGGCCGTGGTCACCCTCAACCTGTTCGCCGGGCCGATCGCCCTGCGCACGGCACTGGGTCGGGCGGGCGAGCTTCCCGACGAGGGTGAGGGCGATTCAAAATCAGAGAAATCAGGAAAATCAGGAAAATCAGGAAAATCAGATCAGGGGGAGGCCGAAGACAGCGCCAGCCCACCCGCCGAGATCGTCCTCGATCCCCTCGACCCGCGGCTCACCGCTTTGGTCAAGGCCGCCGCCCGAGAGCTCGCCCGGACCCTCGAGAGCCACGTCCGCCCGCTGGTCACACCCTGGGTCACCCTCCGCCGCCGGGCCTTCGCCAACCTCGACGCGAGCTCGAGCACGGCCATCGTGGTCATGGCCGAGTCGCCCCCCCGCAGCGACGCGACCAGCTTCGCCGATAGCCTGGCCGTGTCCTTCGAGGCCTGCGCCAACCACCTCAGGCGGGTCGACAGCCGCGACATGATCGCCATCGAGGACCGGTGGCTGGCCCCCGCGCCCGGCGAGAGTGGAGCCACCAAGGTCCGCCGCGTGGTCCGCAAGTTCGCCGTCACCATGGGCAGCAAGCGAGCCGCCCGCCGCGACCTGCCCCTGCGCCTGATCACCCGCGAGGCCTTCGAGCCCCGGGTGGCCACCGCCATGCTCGAGGTGTTCCGGGCCAGCTGCCGCACCGACGCGCGCCTGGCCGAGCTCCTGCGTCGACGGCTCGGGGGCTCGGTCGCCGCCGAGGACCTGCCCGATGCGCTCACGGCCGTGCTCGACGACTTCGAGACCACCATCAAGTCGATCTTGGCGAGCACCATGACCTCGGGCTCGCGGCGCATGCACCAGCTGCTCGCGCGCATCGACTCGCCGGCCATGCCCACCAACCAGCTCGACTTCAGCGAGGCGGCGGCGGGCATCGAGCGCGAGCTCGCGGCGCTCTTGGAGGAGGCCGCCGACTGGCCGGCCGTGCTCGATCCCTGCTGGCAGACCGTGGCCGTCACCGCCCGGGTCCGCAGCCTCGACACACGCCTGGCCGAGGGCCGCAAGCTGGGCGACTTCATCGATCGGGCCCGGGACGCCATCGACGAGGAGCTCGGCCATTTCGAGCGCCGCCTCGAGGAACTGCGCGCGAGCATCGACGCCGAGGCCCCCGGGCGGGTGCTCGACGAGGACACCCTGGGCACGCTCTTGACCCGCTCGCGGGGGCTCATGCCCAAGCCCGCCAGCAAGCGCCTGCGGACCGTCGAGCACAAGCTGCGCCGGGACAGCGCCAGCCGCCAGATCCGTCAGGCCCTGCGCCAGGCCTTCTCGCGCGAGACCGGCCCCAAACTCCTGGCCGCCTCCGAGCTCGTCGCCCACGCCGAGATCCCCGCCAGCGTGCGCCCGCGCGAGGTCGACATCCGCGAGCTCGTCGACGGCGAGGTCGCCGGACGCCTGCTCCCGCACACGGAGCTCGTGACCCAGTCGGCCGTCAAGCGGGTCAACGAGACCCAGCAGGCCACCCAGGGCATGGTCGGCGACGTCGGCCGGCTCCTGGCCCTGTACCGAGACCACCAAGAGGAAGATCCAGCCGCAAAACTCGCCAACCTCGACGCCGGGCTCGAGCGGGTCTCGACCCGTCTCAAGGACCTGCGCGCCGGAGACACGGCCGCGCTCGAAGAATTTGCCCGCGCCATCGAGGCCGAGTTCGACGACCTCGACGCCCGCCTCAGCGACGCCCTCGACGAGGCCACCGGGGCCAGCGATGCCGCCCACTGGGTCTCTCGGCGCACCGACCTCGCCCGCCGCCAGGTCGGCCGCTCCCTGCTCGAGGCCCGGGAGCGCGCCGCCAAACTCATCGAGCGTCTGCGAGAGCGGGGCGGCACCCTCTTCCAGGCCCTCGCCCGCGACTACAAGCTCCGCGCCGGCCTGACCCTGCCCTCGGCCTCGGCGATCTCGCGCATGCTCGCCCAGCAGGCCGAGCTCCCGCTCCCGCGTGAATATCGGATGCTCTTCGACGAGCAGCCGGTCCGTGACCCACGCTTCTTCGTGGTCAACCGCGAGCCCCTGCGCCGGGTCACCCGGGCCGAACGCAACTGGGTCCAGGCTCGGGCCAGCGCCCGCGCCAACACCCAGGGGACCCGGCCGCGCCCGGTCGGCAACGCCGTGTTGGTCGTCGGCGGTCCCGGCTCGGGCAAGACCTCCCTGCTCAACGTCGCCGGCCTCAAGCTCAGCACCCGGGAACTCCTGTGGCCGATCACCGAGGCCTCCGGAGACCGCTGCGGGCTGCTCGCGGCCCTCGCCCTCGAGCTGCGCTGCCCCCCCGAAGAGCACGAGATCCTCAAGCGCCTCAACGAGCGCCAGCGGGTCATCGTCATCGACGATCTCGAGCGCTTCCTGCCCTTGGGTGGCGCGGCCCTCGACGAGCTCGAGCGCCTGCTGCGGCTGGTCGCCCGGACCCAGCGAAACAGTTTTTGGCTGATCGCCGTGGGCCGTTCTCTACAGCGCCTGATCGAGCCGATCTCGCCCCTGCGGGTGGGCCTCGCGGAGGTCATCGAGCTCGGGTCGGAGGGCGGCGCCGGCCAGGGGCCCCCGGGCGCGCCCGGGAGTGGGCTCGACGGCGATCCCAGCGACGACCGGGGTGAGTCGGAGATCGCCACCTTGCTGCTCTCGCGCCACCGCATCAGCCACTTTGAGCTCGTCTATCCCAGCTCCATGCTGCGCCGCGTGCTCGCCTCCATCCCCTACATCGAGCGCCGCCCCAAGGAGCGGCCGTTCTTCGCCGCCCTCGAGGAGGTCACCGACGGCAACCTGCGCGCGGCCATGTTCGAGTGGTGCCGGCGCGCGACCGTCCGCGACGAGCAACTCATGCTCGAGCGCACGGTCCGGGGCCGAAGCCTGCCCTTCGCCCGCCAACTCCCGCCTGTGGCCCTCGCCCTGCTCGCCCAGATAGCCACCTTCGGGCCAGCCGCCCGCGCCGACCTGGCCCAAGCCATGAACACGGCGCCCGAGAAGCTCGAGCGCTGGCTCCACTTCCTGACCACGGCCGGCCTGCTGATCATCGATGAGCACGACCGCCACGCCTGCCCCAACCACGTCCGCGACGTGCTCGTCCCCGAGCTCATCGAACTCGCGGTCTTGCCCTCGAAGGCCGCCTGACCATGCTCTGGGCCCTCGACTCTCGGTTCGCCCTCGGCTCCCTGTTCGGCCTCGACCCGGGCTCAGTGGCCGCGGCCCCGGGGGGGCTCGGCCTGCGCCTCGACGCGGAGCTCGGGCAGCTGCTCGAGCTCCGCCCCCTGACCGTGGGGGTCGGCGTCGCCTTCTCCCTCGCGCTGGCCTGGGCCATCGGCTTCCTCGGGCCCCTGGCCGTGCGCACCGCCTGGCGCCTGGGTTTCGACCTCCCCCGCCGACTCGGCCTCGCCGCCAGCTTGGCCCGGCTGCTGGGCCTGGCGATTGCTGTGGCCGGGTGCCTGCGTCCCATCTTCGTCCGGGCCCCGACCATCGGTTTGCTCGCCGTGTTGGTGATCATCCCGGTGCTCGCGCTCGCCGCCCCGATCCAGATCCGCAACCTCAGCGCCGGCCTGTCCCTGATCACCCGCTCGCGCATGCGCGAGGGCGACCTCATCGAGATCGGTGATATCGAGGGCACCCTGCGCGACATCGGACTGTTCCGGGTCACGCTGCGCACCGCCGAGGGTGGCACCACCCACATCCCCGCCTCCGACTTCGAGCGCCTGCCCCTGGTCGTCGGCAGCCGGCGGGCAGCCCTGCCCGTCGAGGCCCGGGCGAACCTCGCTCCCGAGCGCACCGACTTGGCCCTCGCGGCCCTCCGCCGGGCCCTGTGGTTCTCCCCCTTTCGCCGGGCGGGGACCCAGCCGCACCTCCACCACGACCCCGAGACCCACCAGGTCGTCGCCCGCCTCGACACCTGGGCCGGCGCGGCCCCAGCCGAGGTCGAGCTTCACCTGCGCGGCCTGCTGGCGAGCACCCTGGCGGCCATGCCCTGTGTGCCCTCGACCGGCGACACCGAGAACCGGGACCACGCCGCGACTGGCCCATCTATCCCATCTGGCCCGTCTATCCCATCT
Organism: uncultured Nannocystaceae bacterium; assembly: GCA_964451725.1. Taxonomy (GTDB): domain Bacteria; phylum Myxococcota_A; class Polyangia; order Nannocystales; family Nannocystaceae; genus Plesiocystis. The sequence continues at coordinate 24,601 of CAYVJQ010000012.1, forward strand.
GGCCCGTCTATTCCATCTGGCCCGTCTATTCCATCTGGCCCGGAGGCCAAGCCATGACCGACCCCACCCGCCGCGCACTGCTCCGGGCCCTCGGCCTCGCCCCGCTCACGCTCGCAGCTTGCAAGATCGAACCGATCCTGGAGCTCGGGTCGTCGCCCGACGAGCTCGACCCCCAGTTTCCACACCCTCCCCCCAAGATCCCAGACCAGCTCGAGGATGCCGAGGCCACACTCCGGGCGCTCGCAGACGAGCTCCTGGCGGTCGAGATCCCGCGTTTCTCCCAGGGCGATCTCCGCGATCGGAGCGTCGATGACACGCTCCCCATCCACCACCTCCGCGATCTCCTGGCGAGCTTCGGCCTCCAGCCCGCCGGCCCCCGCGGTGCCTGGCGCCAGGCCGTCGCCCTCCAGGCCGTCGAGCCCACGGGCGCCCAGGCCCGGGTCGTGCTCCGGGCCGAGGCCATTCATACAGACCTCGAGCTGCGCCACCCACCGAACATCGACGCCGCGAGCACCGACCCTGCCGACACCGGACCGAGCGAAGATCCTGTAGAGCCCGGCCGGGGTGAAGGGCCAACACCCGGTCCATCCGCCCCAGCCAACCCCTCTGCTTCGCTGGATCCAGAGGGCTCCAGCGACCTCGAAGGCCCCCCTGACGGGGCGGCCCCGCCATCCTCGCCATCCTCACCGACGACCGACCCGGGGCTCCCCTCCGTCGAGCCCCTACCTCCCCCCGCGCCCGTGATCGACCTCGCCCGACACGGGGCCTTTCGTCAGCCGGGCTCTCCCAGCGTCGTGCTCGGCCTGCTGACCAGCGCCACCATCGAGGACCACCCGAGCTTCCACACCAGCGTCGTCGGCCGGGTCGTCTGGGTTCGGACACCACCCAAGTTCGACCTCCTCAGCGAAGCGGCCCAGAACCTGATCGAGACGTGGTTCGTCGCGGCCGAGCACGCCAGCGCCATGGGCTGCATCCTGCTCACCAGCGACCCCGGCCCGGGTATAGAGGCCTACCGCCAGCGCTGGGCCAGCGAGCTGCGGCGCAGCGAAGACGCCCCCAGCGAAGCCCTCGAGCTCGTCGGTCTGCTCGACGCCGAGGGCTCGGCCATGGTCGCCGCCGCGCTCGAGGCCGACAGCGCCCAGGTCCTCGACATCGACCTCGCCACCCAGCAGCGCAACATCGTCTCCCACAACCTGCTCGCACGCATGGTCGGGCGCGAGCGGCCCGACGAGGCCGTAGTCCTGACTTGCACCTGGGACCTCCCCAACCCCGCCGATCGCCAACGGGACACACACCGCCTGCTCACCACCTTGGCGACCGTCGCTCAGCTCGCCAGCTGGCAGCGCCGCAGCACCCGATCGTCGCGCTCGCTGCTGGTCGTGTTCACCGTCGACGGCGGCATCGGTGCGGGTCAGCTCGAACATGCCCGCTGGGCCGCGACTCAGGGCGCCCGGCCGACCGCCATCCTGTCCCTCGACCAGCCCTCGCGCCCCGTACCCGACCCCGCCGTGTTGGTCTCGGGGCACCTCGGTGAGGCCTCGGCTGCCGTCGCCCGACGGGTCATCGAGGCCGAGGGCCGGGAGATGCTGCGCAGCGACACCCTGTCCATGCCCCACCTGGGCGCCTACCTCCGCTACCAACACCCGGTGATGACCCTCGGCGAGGCGCCGGCCGAGCTGACCCATGCTCACGCCGCTGTACCCGAACCCGAATCCGAATCCGAATCTGGCGAAGACCCCGAAGCCGGCGGTGCGGAGCCCACCCCCGGGTCCCGGCAAGACGGAGCGCTCAGCGACACCCACCTCGATGGACTCCACGCCGACGTCCGCCTGCTCCGCAACCTGACCCTCGCGCTCGCGGCCCAACCGATCGAAGACTAGCGACTCCATGTCCGACTCCACGTCCGGCTCCACGTTCGGCCCCCGCCCGCCCCGCGTCGCCATCATCACCGGCGCCGCCAATGGAATCGGCCGGGCCACCGCCCTGGCCTTCGCCAGCGTCGGCTACCGGGTCATCGCCTGGGACCTCGCCCAGGCCGAGGGGGAGACCCTGGTCCTCCAGATCACCGGCGCGGGCGGACTCGCCGAGTTCGAGCGTGTCGACGTCTGCGACCGGCCGACGATCCACGCCGCCGTCGAGCGTGTCGTCCAGGCCCACGGCCGCATCGACGTGCTCATCAACAACGCCGGCATCCTCCGGGATGGGCTGCTGGTCAAAGTCGCCAAAGACGGATCCCTCGCGCCCCTCCCCGAGGCCGATTTCGACGCTGTCGTCTCGGTCAACCTCAAGGGCGTGTTCTCCTGCACCCAGGCCGTCACCCCCCACATGATCGCCCGGGGCTACGGCCGCATCCTCAACGCCTCCTCGGTCGTCGGCCTCTATGGCAACTTCGGGCAGACCAGCTACGTCGCTGCCAAGTCCGGTGTCATCGGCATGACCAAAGTCTGGGCCCGCGAGCTCGGCCGTCACGGGATCACCGTCAACGCCATCGCCCCCGGCCTCATCGAGACAGACATGGTCCGCCAATTGCCCCCCAAGGCGCTCGCACAAATGGTCGCCGGCATCCCCGTGGGCCGGTCCGGACAGCCCGAGGACATCGCCCGGGCCTACCTGTTCTTGGCCGACAAGAACGCCGGATTCATCAACGGTGCCGTCCTCAGCGTCGACGGGGGCGCCGTGGTCGGGACCTGAGCGCCGCCCTCGACCGGCGCGAAGCTAGTCGACCTCGTAGGTCACGTGGACGATCGTGATGATGTCCTTTTCCAGCGAGCTCTTGTCGTTGTTGCCCTCCCAAGAGGTCGCCGACGAGTTTGGTGGGTTGATGTTGATCACCCCCATGTGGGTCGCCACCAGGTCCCCACGGCTCGCATCTCCCGCTGCCTCGAGGATCTCGTCGGTGCGCTCCCGGGCATCCCGAGCCGCGGCCGCGAGCATCTCCACCTTGAGGTCATCGAGTCCCGTGTAGTGGTAGCGAGGCTCCGAGGATTCGATCGGGATATTCTGATCGAGCAGCGCCGTGACCTCCCGCGAGACCCGCTCCACGAGCTCCACGTCTTTGCTGGTCACGGTCACCGTCTGGTAGGCCGTGTAGCCACTCAGGCGGCTGTGCGACACGGCCTCGTCGCCGACTTGCTCGTACTCGGTCTCGTAGTACGCGTTGACCGTCGCCGAGGACACACGGATGTCGGCCGGGTCGATGCCCTGCTCCTCCAGATACGCCACCGTCGCCTTCACATCCTGTTGAACTTTTCGGTACGCGTCGGCCCGCCGCGGCGCCGTGTGCCTCAAGCTCGCGTCCCACTCGATCAGATCCGAGACGATGCGCTGGGTCGCCGACCCCGTGACCCGGATGGTGTCGCGCGGGGACTTGACCTTGAACCAAGCCGTCGCCGCGATGCTGGTCGAGAGCACTACGGCTCCCGCGATCATCACCCGGCCGACCACCTGCGGGCTGCCCCAGGTCTGCAGCCAGGTCTGAGCCCAGTGCGGTGAAGTCTGCGCATTTTCACTCATCGTCGCCTCGACGTTCGCCCGATCCGGTCCATTCCAAGTTCGTCCCTATACCGACGACTTTTTTCGAGGACCCGCTCCACACCGGTCCCCGAGGAGTCCGCGGCCCTGGTCGTCCTACTCGTCGGGCCGCGCGGGCGCCCTCGGCTTCAACATCTCGAGCTCCGACTCGAGCGCCCTGCGCTTGCCCTGCATGATCTCGAGGACCTCCTCGATCTCTTCCTTCAGCGCCTCGGGGACCTCGTCCAGAGCCTCGAGTTCGGCCTCTATCGCCCTGAACGCCGGCAGGTGAGTGTCCTCGATCGCCTGGGCCCAGGCTTGGGGGTCGTCCTCCGACAGGGCCTCGTGCGAGTCGAGCATCGCCTGATGGGCCGCGATCGCCCGACCCATGGGCCCGTGTGCGTCGTCGTAGCGGGGCACCAGCGCGATCCCCAGCCCGATCAGGGTCGCCAGGATGCCCGCGACCAGGGTCGTGACCTTGCGTTGGTGGGTCTGCGCCTGCTTGCGCGTCAGCGCCGGCTTCTCGCCCAGGCGCGCCATCCCATAGCCGACGGCGAGACCTGTGAACACCCCGCCCAGGTGCGCCGCGATGTCGATGTTGGGCACAAACAGAGACATGCCCACGTTGATGACCACCAAGATCAAGGTCATGTTGCGGACGCTGCGGACGACCTCCTCGGGGAGCACCGACCGGCGCCGGAAGGTGAAGCCCAAGAACGCGCCCAGCACCCCCAAGAGCGCCCCCGAGGCCCCCACGCCGACCGCGATGGGATGCCAAGCCAGGCTCGCCAGGCTCGCGATCAGCCCGCTCCCGACATAGATCAACGCATAGGCCGGCTTGCCAAAGATCTGCTCCGTCACCCGGCCCACGGCCCACAGCCCATAGGCGTTGAAGGCCAGGTGGATGATCCCCCCATGCAGGAAGGTGCAGGTCAGCAGCCGCCACCACTGACCCTGGGTCGTCTGTCCGGCCACGTTCGCACCCCAGGTGACCAGGTCGCTGGGATCCGGATTTTTGGGGTCGACCCCAAAGCCGACCATCACCAGCCACACCCCGATATTCAGGGCCATGAGCGTATAAGTCACCCACGGCACGGCCGCCTGTCCGCCCTTGCCGGTCTTGCTCGCGGCGGCTCGGGCTCGGGCGTCCGCCTCCTGCCGCGCACGCAATGCCGCCTCACGCGCGACCGCAGCGCGCTTGTCAGCCAGCGATAAGACCTTGGCGCCGTCTTCCTGCTCGGTCACCACTCGACTGTACGGGCGCGACTCCGACTCGGCCAGAGACCCTCGCCACCTGCCCTACCCCGGCCGCTGCTCGAGCCCGCCGCGGGCGGCGATCTCCCCGCGCAGGATCTTCAATTCCGCGATCATCACCTCGCGCACCGCGTCGCTGAGCGCGACCGGATCATAGTCATGGTCGGCCGGGTCGACCGGCTCCAGCACCCGGACGATCGGGTAGATGTAGCGCTCCAGCGGCAGCACCCAGCCTTCGATCGGCAGCGCACTGGCGGGCCCCTCCATCAACACGGGCAACACGGGGACCTTGGAGTCGCAGGCCAATACGAAGGCCCCGCGCTTGAAGGCCCGAATCTCACCGTCCCTCGAACGTGTGCCCTCGGGGAAGATCGCCACCGTGTTGCCGAGGGCGAGCTGGCGGGTGCACTTGTCCATCATCCGCTGGCGGCTGGCCTGGTCGCCGCGCTTGATCCCCACATACCCGGCCATGGCCATCATCCAGCCCAGGAAGGGCACAGCGAAGAGCTCGCGCTTGGCCACCCACCGAAAATCCTTGCGCAGAGAAAACAGGGCCAGGATGTCGCCGGCCGACTGGTGGTTGCAGGCCAACACATAGGCCTGGTCGTCGCGCATGTGGGCGGCCCCCTCGACCTGGATCCGCCACATCGATGCGCGCTGAAGGTGGTTCGCCCAGGTGCAGGCGTACCAGTGGGCGAAGCGACGGCGGCGGTCGAAGGGGGTGATCAGCAGCCAAGGAATGGCCACGGCGAACCAAAACACGGTCAAGCTGGCGACGAGGTAGAACCAAAACCAGGCCGAGAACAGGCGCATGCGCCAGGTGGTCCCGCCCCCTCGCTCCACTCCTGCGCCGTCCATGCCCCTGGCCCGGTCCACGGTCCAGCGCAGCCTAGAACTGGAGGCCCAGGCCGGTCCAGCGCGGCTTCAGTGTCGCGTTGCGCTCGCTGCGGTGGCGCTTTCGCTTGCTGACGTCGATGCCGATCAGGACCACGCCGGCGATCAGGGCGACCCCACCCACGACCAGCGAGATGTAGCCCGGGGTCGCCGTGCTGCGCTGCTCGAAGGGGCGGTCTTCGAGCACGGTCGGCGGGGTCGCCACCAGGCCCGCGCCCAGGCCGATGCCGACGAGTCCGAGCACCCCCGCACCGATGCCGGCGAAACCCAGTGAACCGATCGGCCGATCGTCGAAGCTCACCCCCTCGTCGCCGCCTCCGTCTTCGCCTCCCTCGCCTCCGTCTTCGCCTCCCTCGCCTCCGCTGGCCGTCTCGCTTTGGTTGGCGCGGCACAGCTCGAGCAAGGGCGGGAGCTCCCGCTCGACCCGCTCGATGAGCTCGGTCCGGGTACACAGGGCGCAGGCGGACTGACGCGCGCTGTCGGGCACGATCTCGTCGCCGCGCTCGATCGAGAACCCGACCACGTAGCCCGGATTCTCGGGGTCGGTCGAGCGCTCGACGACGACGACGACGACGGGGTCGTCGGCCGCCGATACGCCGAGAAATCCCGCCTCGATAAACTGGGCCCCGGCGCGCTCCCGGATCTTCTCGGCGATGGTCTTGCCCTGTTCACCCAGGGCGTCGGTGTCGACCCGAAGCCCTGCGCGTGGATCCTCGGCCTCGACCGGCCCGGGCGCCATCCTGAATGCAGGCGAATTGGCGGCGTCGGCCACCCGGGGAACCCAGACACCCGCCACCATCAAACACGAGGTCAGCAAAGCGGCGGCGCGGTGAGTTCGAGGAGTGCGGGCGAGCTGCGACATAAGCCAGTCCCCGACGTAGAGCGGCCGGGCGCTGAGGGTACACCCAAGGCGACCCGCAGACACCTGCTCGAGCGCCGGAGCCAAGCGTCATGCGCACCTGCCGGAGCCCGGAGCGAAGGACCCCAGACGACGCTGCACGGGCCCGCTCGAGCGTGCGGCGGGGCTATCTGGTCCACATCCCGAGGTCGGTCGAGGCGCCCGATTCGGGGCGCTCACGAGCCCGATGTAGATCGACTGCGACCGGGTGCGTCTGCCCTGTTCCCACCTGTTCCCGCCTGTCTACTGTCGCTTCTCGCAGAGCTTGACCCACCCCTTGACCTTCGAGCTGGGGTGGCCCTTGCCCACTTTCGCGCACTCGCTGAAGCGCTCGAGCTCGAGCAGGGCTTCGACCCGCAGCGCGCTGCGATCGTTTCGGCTCTTCCAGCAGGAACGCTGCTTGGTCAGCCGCAGCACTTCAGACCACTTGAAGCTGTTTGCGGACTGCTGGGCCTGCTTTCGGGTCGAGCGGCACAGGGCGGTCTGATGTTTGGCGACCGCCGGTCCCGTATCGTCTCCGGTCTCGGTTCCAGTCTCGGTTCCGAGACCGGTCTCGGAACCGGATTCGCCGTCCCCAGATTCACCCTCCCCAGATTCACCGGCGGTTTCGCCGTCCCCAGCCTCTGCCGCGACATCGGCTCCCGCGTCCGGATCGACCTGTGTGTCCGGCGTGTCCGTATCCGCACTGCCGGCTCGGGCGAGCGTGTCGCTCTCGGTCTCCCCCTCGTCGATATCTTTGTTCTGACCCAGCGCGAACATGATCACCAGCGCCAGCATCAGCGCTCCCCCGGCGACAGCCAAGATCGGGAACAGACGGTTCGGGGCCTCTTCTTCGACGAGCTCCCCGACCGGTGCTTCGACGTCGAGCTCACCCCCGGAGTTGCTGGCCACCTCGGGTCGCGGACGCTCACCCTGGGTCAGAGAGGCCTCGAAGGCGATCGCTCCAGTGCCGGCCTCGGCACCCCGGGGCAGGTTTCGGAGAACATCCTCGAGCCGATCCAAAAAGATCTCGGCGGTCGCCGGGCGGCCCTTGGGATCGAGGGCGATGCAATTGTCGATGAGTTCGACCAAGTCCGGGGGCAAGCCGTCACGCCGCGTGGCGACAGACGGCGCCTCTTCGGTGGTCTTGCAAGCGATGATCTCGAGCACGTTGTTGCCGTGCCAGGGCGGGTCCCCGGTCAGCAGCTCGTAGAACATGACGCCCATAGCGTAGATATCGAAACGCTCGTCGGGGGGCGCCCCCTTGGCCTGCTCGGGAGCCATGTACTCGGGCGTCCCCAGAGCCTGGCCGACGGTGGTCAGACGCTGCTCCCCCTCGTTGCGCTCCGCAGACGAGGAGATACCGAAATCGAGAACCTTGACCAGCTCGCCCTCGTCCCGCCCCCGGTCGGCGAGCATGACGTTGTCGGGCTTGAGGTCGCGGTGGATGATCCCGACCTCGTGCGCGGCCCGGATCGCCCGGCCCGTGTCCCGCATGACATGGCAGGCCCGGGCCACCGGCAGCGGCCCGACGTGCTGCACCTCTTCATAGAGGTTGCGGCCGGTCAGGAACTCCATGACCAGGTAGAGGCGACCATCGGTGAGCTCGCCCGCGTCGAAGACCTCGACGATGTTGGGGTGACCAGCCGCCGACGCGGCCCGGGCCTCGGCCCGAAAGCGCTGGGCGACGGCCTTGGTGGCGCTCCAGTCGTGGGTCAGCACCTTGATCGCTACCGAGCGTCCGACCGTGAGGTGCTCGCCCAGGTACACGTAGCCCATGCCGCCGCGACCCAGACGGGAGAGCACCCGGTAGCGATCGGAGATCAAGGTCCCCGGTTCGATGAGCTCGGCGGCGTCGAGGCCCGGCGAGGGGTGGCCGGCGCGCGCAGACCCGCGCGAGTCGCCGCTCACCGGGGTGGACCCGGAGCCGTCGTTGTTCAGGATCTGCGTACCCATGGCCGCTCGGTGGGCACCCGTCAGCTCGCGCAGCAGATCGGCGCGCGCGGTCGACTCGATCTCCCGTGCGTTGCCGAACAGCTTGCGCATGAACTCGCTGACCTTCTCCTGCCCCATCTCGGGCGCGTGGTCGGCCAGCCACTGGTTGAGGGCGAGCATCATCTCCCTCGCGCTCCCCCAGCGCTCGTCCCGATCGCGGGCGAGGCCCTTCATGACGATGCGGTCGAGATCCGCGTCCACACGTCGGCTGCGGCTGCTGGCCCGGGGAGCCTCGAACTGGGAGACCGTGTCGGTGCTCATGCCCTCGGGCGAGCGCAGCGGTCGACCGGTGAGCAACTCCCACAAGATCACGGCGATCGCGTAGACGTCGGCCCGCCCGTCGAGGGGCTCGTGGCGAGCCTGCTCCGGACTCATGTAGCCGACCTTGCCGAACACCACGCCCGGGAGGGTCAAGCTCGCCTTGAGGCTCGAGGTCGCCAGCCCAAAGTCGGCCAGACGGACCGCCCCTGCCCAATCGATCAATACATTTGAAGGTGAGACATCGCGATGAACCAGACCCAAACCGGGAAAGGTATGCGCGTAGTGCAGACCGCGCAGGACCTCCCGGCAGGTGTGCACCGCCAGTGGCACGGGAAACGCGCGCCCAACTTCGGCACAGCGATCCCAAATGTCTGCCAAGTCACGCCCCTCGATCGCCTCCATGACGATGTAGAGCTGACCGGCGATCTCCCCCGCCGCCCGGACGTCGACCACATTGTTGTGGTGCAGACGGACCACCAGGCGGGCTTCGTCCAGGAAGCGCGTCTTGTAGTCGTGATCGGGCAGATTGGCCCGCAACAGCTTAACAGCGCACATACGCGCCAACGGACCCGTGCCCACGCCGGCCAGATAGACCGTGGCCATACCACCCTCCCCCAGGGCGGCCAGCAACGTGAGATCACCGAGAACCCGTGGCGGATCGAGTCGCTCGAGCGCGCCCATGACCATGGCCGCGAAGCTACCACGCCGGGGTCGATTCCGAGTATTCTTTGGCGGCCTCATGCCCGACTCGCACGAAGCGCGCACGGCTCCGGGGATCCTCTACTACGACCCCAACCCGACCACAGCCAGGCTGGCGACCGCCAGCTTAAGGCTGGCCGGCTATGGGGTCTACAACGCAGCTGGCCAACGGGACGCAGTGTCTCTGTTCAAGGCCCACGGTGGCGGTGGTGACAACAGTGTCGTCGCCCTGCTCTTGGACGCCTCGACCGATCCATCGATCAGCGCCAACGTGTTGCGTGAGTTGGTCCAACTCCCCGGAGCTTCCGATATCCCAGGTGTGCTGATCGTCAGCCGCCGCAACCCCAACCCGATCCCCGCGGCCTCGGGGCTGCCGACCGTCCGCCGACCGTTCTCGAGCCCCGCTCTGCTCAAGGTCGTCAACGACGCGATCGCCTCGGTCGACTCGGCTCGCCTGCCGGCCGAGATGGATCGCATCCCCGACCAGCGCGAGGTCCAGCTCCACCGGCTGCTCGAGAAACACTTCCCGAGCTTCGAGTTCAGCGACAGCTCGGTCAGCGGGCTGCTCCGAGATCTCGAGGGCGCCGAGGAGTTGCCCAAACCTCCGGGCGCCCAGAGCCTCCAGCTCGACCTCGCGGCCACCCGGCTCGAGAGCGTGCTCGAGATGCTCAGCGACGACGCTGTCACCGGTATCTTGTCACTCAGCTCCGAGGGTCGAGAGGCCCGCCTCCACCTCGAGCGCGGCCGCATCCGCGCCGCCGAGTACTTCGGCGACGACGAGGACCTCAAGCTCGGCCGCTTCGTGGTCGAGGGCGGGTTCATGCGCGACGACGAGCTCGAGGCTTTCCTGAGCAACCGCGACCCTGCCGGGCGACCCCTGGGAGAGCGCTTGGTCGGCGCCGGGTTCATCACCCCCGGCGAGCTGGGCTCGGCGATCATCGCCCAAGCCCGCGAGATCGCCTGTCACCTGCTCACCTTCCATACCGGCACGGGCGGGTTCTGCCCCCTCGATGAAATCGAACCCGTCACGGCCACCGGCGCAGAGCAGAGCAAGCTCGCCCTGTCCATGTCCGAGGCCTTGCTCGACGGGCTCCGCCGCCTGGACGAGAAGGCGCTCATGGGGCCGCAGATGCCCGAACTCGAGGACGTCTACGTGCGCGACGACGCCAAGGTCAGCCGTATGGCTCGGGAGGTCCTGGCCCGCGACGAACTCGACGTACTCGAGCTCATCAACGGCCGCAACTCGGTCAAAGAGATCGCCAGGCGGACCCGCACGGGGACCTTCGCGGTCTCCCGCATCGTCTATCGGCTGAGCAAATCCAACGTCGTCCGCCGCCGGGTTCCCCCGGTCACGGTCTGACCGCCAAAATGACGCTGACCCAGGGGGAGATCCCTCTGGGCGGTTCAGTTTGGTCAGCCAGTTTGGTCAGCCAGTTTGGTCAGGGACAATTTGGCGTGACCGTGAGCGCGTGGGATCATCGCTCGTGGCCATGCTCTTGCGGCTCGCCTACGACGGCACCGATTTTAGTGGATTCGCGGTTCAAAACCGTCCAAACGAGTACGTGCGCACGGTCCAGGGCGTGCTCGAGAGGGCCCTGAGCCAGCTCTACAAACAACCCATGTCGATCCGCGGAGCGAGCCGCACCGACTCGGGTGTGCACGCCCACGGTCAGATCGTGGCCTTCGATCCGCCCTTCGACATCCCCCCCAAGGGTGTTCTCTTGGCGCTCGCGGCGAACTTGCCCGAAGATCTGATCGCGGCCGCGGCCTGGCCCGCGGAGGACCTCGATCACCGGCCCCTCAACCCGCGCTTTCACACGCTGGGCAAGTGCTACTGCTACCGCATCCGCAACACCCCCTTGCGCGATCCGATCGGTGCGCGCTTCGAGTGGCACCTGATCCGCAGCGTCGATCACAGTGGGCTCGAGCCCCTGCGGGCGGCCGCGCAGATGATGGTCGGTACCCACGACTTCGCGGGTTTTCGAGCTGGCGACTGCCAGGCCACATCCACCCGCCGCCGTATCCACGGGATCGAGATCCGCACCCTCCCAGCGCGGACGGCCTCGCCCCTGGGCACGAGTGCGCTCGGCGGCTTGGCGGACCCCGACGACCTGGGCGTGATCGAGATCGAGATCCGGGGCGACGCCTTCCTCAAGTACATGGTTCGGATCATGGTCGGCACGATGGTCGACGTGGCCCGGGGTCGCTTTGGGCTCGACCGGGTCGCCGAGGTCCTGCGAACGGGCGAACGGGCGCGGGCAGGTGCGACCGCACCCGCCCGCGGATTGACCTTGGTCGAGGTGCTCTGGCCGCGACAGTGGCCGCCCCCACCGCGGGGAAATCCCACCGCGACGCCGTAGCCGAGGCCGACGATCCGCCGAGGCCGGCGATCCGCCCCCTCCGAAGCCCCTACCTGCCGGTGACCAGCAGGCGAGAGTCGCGTCCATCTCACTTCGCCGCGAGGAACTCGGCGAGTGTGCTCCGCCTCAGCGCACCCTCGAAGTTGCGATCCCCCTGGGCCACGCTGACCAGCCCATCTTGCACGGTCAGGTACCAGGTCACGCTGCGCTCGAGGGCCTCGGCCAAGTCACGGACCAGCGAAGTGGGCACAAATACGAGCTCGATCTCCTCGGCTCGGTGCACACGGCGGCTCGACCACGCCTTGCGCAGAGCGGCCTCTCCCTTGTCCGTGAACACGCAGACCTTCGCGGCCCGCTTGCTCGCCTGGTGCAGCCGGTCCGCGCTCGGCATGCCGACGTCGATCCACAGCTCGATCTCGCCCGTCGCGCTGTGACGCCACAAGGTCGGGTCTTCGACAGCCGAGAGCCCGCGCCCAAACTCGAGCCCCGGCTCGTGGGCCACCGCCCGAGCCAGGACCCGCAGCAACATGCGCTCCTCCCCTTCGGAGGGGTGACGAGCGACCCGCAGGTCGAGGCTCTCGTAGACCCCACGATCGATGTCGGCGAGCTCGAGCTGAAAGCGGTGCATTGTCGAAGACAGGGCCATAGCGGAGCGTGCCACACCCTTGGGACAATCTGGCGGGCGACTCTGGGACCTGAAGTCGGTCCTATCTCGGGACGGGACACGAGGTCGGCGACCCTCGGACACGAGGTCGGCGACCCTCGGACAGAGTTCGGCAACCCTGAGACAGACGGGACCCGAGGTCGGCGACCCCGGGACACGAGGTCAGTCCTATCTCGGGACGGGCGACCCGAGTTCGGCGACCCGGACCCTGGGACAGACCCGAGACGGGGACAGATCCGAGACGACCCGGACCCTGGAACAAACGCCGACTACCCCCGAGATAGACCGAGTCTGGCCAGCACCCCTGAAGCAGACCGAATCTGGCACCCTGCTTGTCAAGACCCTGCCCCTGGGGCAAACGCCGACTACCCAAGACAGACGCCGACGACCCCGGGACAGACCGAGTCTCGCCGGCACCCCTGGGACAGACAGAATCTGGCACCCGGCTTGTCAGGACCCCTGGGCCCAGGCGCATACTCGAGGCATGACCCGCTGGGAGGTGTTTCAAGAGCTCCGTGCCGCGATGCGAGATCCCGCTCGCATCGGCGACATCCCGGCGTACAAGAGCGAGCTCGGTCGGACTCGGGCTCGACCTGAGGTCGAGGCCCAACTCGGACCCGTCCGCGGCTACCGACCCGCCATCGACCTCGAAGCCCTGGCCCGGCTCGAGCCGGGCACCCTCGGACACGAGTACCAGCGCTTCCTCGCCATCAACGGGCTGACTCCGATCGTCATGAGTGAGCGAGTCGATCCAGAGCTCGCGGCTCGAAACGCGTTTGTGATCCGCTACGGGACTATCCACGACATGGTCCACGTGCTGACTGGGTTCGATGCGAGCTGGCCCGGCGAGGTCGGGGTCTGGGCCTTCGTCGGCGGTCAGCGATACAGCAGGGGATTCCAGATTACGGCAGTGGTCGCTCTGTTGGCTGCCCTGTTCAGGTGCCCGCTGCGGCTGGGCGAGGCCTGGCGTAGTTTTCGGCGCGGCTGGGCAATGGGTGAGGCGGCTGAGCTGGTAATCTCGCAGCGTCTCGAGGAGCAATTCGAGGTCCCTGTGGCTGAGATCCGGGTGAGGCTGGGTATCGTGGGGGCGCGAGACGAGTACGCGTTAGATGGTTCCAAATGACAGGTGGAATTGACCGGTCCAATTGACCGGTCCGGGATTCTTCCTGGTGGTCGGTTCTTGAAGAGATCAAACAGCTCCAAATGACCGGTCCAATTGACCGGTCCAGGGGTCTTCCTGGTGGTCGGTTCTTGAGACTGTCTAGAAATCGACTTTCCGCGCACAATGAAGCGTAGCTCGGTTGCCCGACACCAATATCCAACTTCATCTGTCGGCTCTGACGACTCCCAGGAGACGACCAGCAGGTTCTAATTCGCCGAGCGCTGGGTCTCAAGACGGAGCTGGTGTACAGAAGCATTTTCCTGAGCCGAGGGTCAGCGAAGACGAGGATTGCGGAGTGGATCGAAGTCTTCTACAACGGGAAGCGACGACACTCGACCAATGGGAATGTGGCGCCACGAGAGTACGAGCGGCGTTTCTACGCGGCTCGGTCTGCTGCGGAGGCAGCGTAACTGAGGTGTCCACCAAACTGGGGGAAGGCCATTGAACGCCGGGAGGTTCCCGTGGGGGTCGGTGACGTCGAGGTGATAGTGATTGGACATGAAACAGGCTGAGTGCAGCAGCAGGCCATGCCTCTCGAGGCAAACTGCGAGCCAGTAGCCGACGATTTCATTGACTGCCTGCGAAGGTACAAGCAGGAAGTGTCGGCCAAAGCACCGTCGAGTGACTTTGTAGCGCGTGCCCGGAACGATGGGTCGAGCACGAACCCGGGCGGTTGGAGGACCAGAACGGGCGCGGTTGGCCGTTCGTCGTTGACGACTGAGGTGCTTGGACGTCACAGTCTCTGTGTCGGCCCGCGAGAGCGGGGCTTTTACCCGCAATCGCACTTTGGTGGCCAAGATCCCGACCATCGGAGGCCCGAGGTCCGGGTCTCCTGCTTTCTTTGGGTTTCGCTATTTCCCCCCAAACAACGACCCTCCGTCCGGGCTTGCTGCCTGAGATCCGGCGGGCAGGACCGCTGAACCCAGTTCAACGCCATCCCCAGCTCTCCCCCTCAATCTCGACTACCGTCGATGGAGATGGACCCGACCCCGACTCCCCGCCCGAGTACGGGACCGCCGTCGAGCTCGGCTTCGATCCGGGACGATCCCGCCCCCCATCAGTCCACGGAGGCCAACGCACACTGGCTCGGCGCCCCCCTGCTCGACGACCTCGAGCTGGCCTGGCGAGCCCTCTCGACCGGCCGGGTGAGCGTGGCCGACCAAGCCCACTTTCACCGCGCCCTCGACGAGCTGTTCATGTTCGTGAACGTGGCCGGGCACCCGAACAACCTCTACTCCTGCGCCGGCCTGCCCCGCCTCCACAACGCCTGGGAGATGCAACTGCTCGCCGACGGCGGGCTCCTGTTCTACCTCTACGCGCGCTGCGTCGAGGCTCTCCGTGGGACCGGAGACCACGGCACCGGGGATCACGGGGAGCCGAGCAGGCAGCTCGAGGCCCTGTTTACAGAGCTGGTCACCCTTCCCCCCCGTGCCCTCATCGCCCAGACCCGGCGCTACTACGCAGCTCATATCGTCGAGTTCCTGGGCCCGGGCCAGCCCTCGAAACTACGCGCTGGCGGACTCTCGGCCCTGTTCTTCGAGTCGCTGATCATCCAGGCGTACATGCGCTTAGCGATCTGCCGCGAGCGCTCGGTGTTCACCCTCGATCTCTTCCCCGCCCACACCGGGCCCGACAACGTCGTCCAGGGGCTCAAGGGCCTACTCAAGACCCAGACGACCAGCCCGCGCAGCGCGAGAAAATTCTACTGCTGCCGCGCCGAGTCCTACACCCGCAACTACGGGCGGAACCTGGCCAAGATCCTCGACTACAGCGGCGCGCGCGGGGGGCTGACCTTTTCACTGGTCGTCCCCCACGCAAACAGTGTCCGCCACATCGTCGTGACCTGTTGCTGGCCCATCGACGGAGCCGAGAACATCGCCCGCTACGTCGACCGCCTATTGACGAACCGGGAACAGCACCACCGTGCACTCGGACCCGCCGGCCCAACCGGTCCAACCGCTCCCCTCCATCCAGCTGGCCCAACAGGCGACCATTCTCCCCAGATCTTGGTCTGCGGCTACAGCCAGGGCGGGGCCGCTGTCCGGCTCTTCAACGACGCTCTCTCCGGCGTCGACGTCACCGCCCGCGCCCACTTCCGTAAACAGGCGCCGCGCATCTATAAGACCCAGGCCCGGATGCTCACGGCGATCATGAGCGGCGCCTGGGCCGAGCGCCATGCGAGCCCCATCTACACGGTCAGCGTCGCACCCATGGGAGGCAACGACGGCGTGGGTTTTGCGGAGCGACTCCCCTCTCTGGGCTCCGAGCTCGCCGACGATCAGCGCGGCGCATCCGGGGTCCGCAGTCGCGCCAACACCTACGGCGGACTCCACCTCTCGATCTGTCACGACTACGATCCTGCCCGCTGGGTGGTCCCGGGGCCCCTGACCAACATTCATAGGCGATGGGCCCACGGTGAGCGCAAGCGCGGTCTGGTCCGTATCCTGCTCGCCTTCGGCGGCCCAGCGCGAATCTTCCACGGAGGTGTGTGGACCAGCCGCACCGAGCAGGCCTTCACTCGCAACCCAGCCGCCATGGCCCTGTTCAACGACGTCAAACACGGCATGCTCTCCGAGGTATTCGTCGATCAGGCCCGCTATTTCGACCCGCGCTGCAACCGGGACGCCTTCCCGCACATCGTCATGGGTACCTTCGGCTACCCCGGCTGGGTGGTCGTGACCAAGTTCGCAGCGGCGCTCCAGGAGCTCCGGGAACTCCCAGACCAGAGTCCCGATCGGAGCAGCACCGACGCGGGTCGCCGCCTGCTGTTGAACGAGAGCTCCTGGAATTGCGACATTTTACCGGCCGACCACCCCTACGAGCAGATCGTCGCCACCGCCGCCCGTTTTCATGATCGCCAGCGGCGGCGCGCCCTGGCGATCCTCGCCAGGGTCGAGGCCGCAACCGCGATCGCCGACACCCTCCGCGATCGCTACGCTGCACCGACCCGGCGGGTGAACCTGGTCGAAGCCGAGAGCTGAACAGGACCCGTTTTGGACCACGGGAACCGGACCTTGGGTCTTCAACACGGGAATCGGATCCGCCACGAACCGGACCAGACCTGGGGTCTTTCAACACGGGAACCGGACCAGACCCGGGGTCTTCAACAACCATTCAACCCGAACCCAGGGTCTTCAGAACGGACCCCGTCTGAACCGGACCCGGGGTCTTCAAAATGGGTCCGAACCGGACCACAAGGGTCTTCAACCCGGACCCAGGGTCTTCAAAACGGACCGTCTTGAACCCTGCACCAGACCCGGGGTCTTCAAAACCGACCCCTCCCTTTCACCTGTCATCCATCGCGCATGCGCGCGTAGGTCTCGATCGACTCGATCCAAGTCTCTGCGCCGGTCTCCCCTTCGAGAGCCTCCCTGGCCCGGCGCAGGGCCAGGTCCGCGTGCCGCCGGCGCCCGAGCTCGTCGAGGGCCTGGGCACGCCGCAGTTCGGAGCGGGCGACCAAGACCTTGCTGCCCGAGCCCTCGGCCCGATCCAAGGCCTCCCCCGCCCGGGTCAACGCGGCTGCAAACTCGCCGAGTTCGAGCAAGGTCCGGGACAGCTCGAGGCGGATCATGACGCCGTTGTGGCTCGCGTCCGAGCCCTGCGCGTCGACCCGCTCGGTGCAGGCCTCGAGCACGGAGCGGGCCCCAGCGTGGTCCCCCTTGGCGTTGCGGATGATCGCCAGGTTGGCCTCGAGGGCGGTCTGGTGCATGGTCGTCTCGGGGTCGACACCAGGCAGCCGATCGAGGGCCTCGAGCAAACGCAGCTCGGCGTCGTCCCAGCGCTCGGCGGCCGTCAGCGCCGCTCCGATGTTGCCGAGCAATACGGCCTCGTGCAGGGCGTCGCGCCAGCTCGGGTCTTCGCGCAGCCCCGCCAAGGTCGTCTCGAAATCGACCAGCGCGCCCTCGTGATCGCCGGCCCGGAGTCGAGAGCGACCCAGGGACTCGAGGCGATCGAGGGTCAGGGGGTGCCCCTCACCATAGATGCCGGCGTAGCGAAGATGGAGGTCATGCAGAGCCGCGATCGCCTGGGCGTGGCGCGACATCCCGTCGAGGCCCTCGGCGATCCACCCGGCCAGGGTCAGGCGGTCTAGGTCATCGTCTCGCAGTGTGGTCGCCAGGGCCTCGTCGGCCCTGCGATAGATATCCACGGCTGTCAGGTAGTCACCCCGGGCGAAGGCCACGTGCCCAGTCGCCGCACGGGCAAAGTGGGTGGCAGGGTGATCTGTCCCGCGGGCGGTCTCGGTCAGCCTCAGCGCGCGCGCGAGCCCGAGCTCGAGTCCGTCGAGGTCCCCGAGTTCCCAGGCGATACCAGCGAGCTGGGCCTGAAACTCGGCCGCGGCGAGTGGGGCCGAGGGCGCCCCGACCACGAGCTGAGCGGCATCGAGGAGACGGGCACGGGCGGCTTCGAAGCCGTCATTGCTCTTGTCGAGTTGGGCTTTGAAGCGGGCTCGATCCAAAACCAAGGCGGTGGGCCAGCCCCCCTCGGCGGGCGGCTGGGGGATGCGGGCATCGAGCTTGGCCGCGACCCCGAGTTCCCCGAGAGCGAGGGCGTCATCGGCCTGAATCAAGAGCGCAGCGACCTCTGCGATCAGTGGGTCGTCCTCGAGCTGGAGGGCTCGGGCTCGGGCCTCCAAGGCCGATGGATCGCGGCACTCGTCGAGCGCGCTGTCGAGGGAGGCGACCGCCCCCACGGCGTGCTCGAGGGTCGAGCGGCTGGGTTGCTCGAGGGCCGAAGCCAGGCGATCGATGCGGACATGGAGCCCGTCCAGACAGGTCGCCCGAGCTTGAAACAGGGGCTCGCTAGTATCGCGCCGGCACTGCTCGACGGCCAGCGTCGACCAACCATGGGCCAGCGCGTCGAGCTCCGTCCCGACCCGGGTCGCGGTGCTCGCCGCGAACGGCCTGTCGACACCAGCGACCGCCCCCTCGATCCGAGCCCGGCGATTTGGGCCCCACACCCCCGTGATCCTGCGCCCCGCTTCGACACAGGGATCGGCCTGGGCCGCAGCCGCGCGCTGGTGATCGCGGGACAGGGCCACGCCCGCGACGCCCAGGCTGAGGCCCAGCCCCAGGCCGACGCTCAGACCCCAGATCCGACGGCGACGCTGGCCCGCCGGGTCGGCGCGCAACGCCGCGATCATGGCCCTCATATCCGGGTAGCGATCGGCGGCCTCCACCGAGAGCCCGCGCTCGAGCACGGCGATGACGTGGCGGGGGACCGCCGCGTCCCGGGGCGGATCCCGACGCTCCCCATCGAGCACCGCGATCGCGTAGGACTCGGCCCGCGATCCTGCGAAGGGCAGCTGGTGAAACAGGGCCTCCCACAGGGCGACCGCGAACGAAAACTGGTCGGCCCGGCCGTCGACATCCAGGCCCGTGTGCTGTTCCGGGGACATGTACGCGGGCGTCCCGATCTGCGCACCATCCCGGGTCAGGGCGCTGTCCGAGGGTAGAGAGCTGACGCTCAAAGAGGCCGGAAAGCGGCGCTGGAGGGGCGAGTCCAAGGTGCTGTCGGTGCCCGCTTTGGCCAGCCCGAAGTCGAGCACTCGCGGGCGGCCGCTCCTGTCGACGAGCACATTCTCGGGCTTGAAATCGCGGTGGATAAGGTCGTGTTCATGGGCGGCCTGGAGCCCCTCGCCGGCCTGTGTGAAGACCTCGAGGATCTGCTCCCAGCTGCGCTCCTCCTGCTTGAGCCACGCCCGCAGGGTCATTCCCGCGACGTGCTCCATCGCTATGAACACGGCCCCGTCGGCGTCGACCCGGCCGACATCGAAGACCTGGACCACGTTCGGGTGCGAGAGCTTGGCGATCACCTGTGCCTCGCGCTGGAGTCGGAGCTGGAGCGCCTCCGAGCCCCCTTCCAAGACCAGCTTGATCGCCACAATACGATCGAGCTCCGGGTCGTAGGCCCGGTACACCACCCCCATGCCGCCCCGCCCCAACAACTCGACCAGGACGTAGCGACCGAGTCGCCGGCCGGCGACGCTCGGCTCGGAACTCAGGTTGGACTGGAGTGGTCCCCCCCCCGACTCGAGCATGGTCTCGAACTGGAGGGACACGAGTCACTTTACCCCGCCTGGGGTTGCGAATGTCGGACTCCGCGCCGCTGACTCGCCCCCGATTCCACACCCTCGTGTGACAAATTGGACACAATTACTGACGTTTTGCCCTGGCCCTTTTCGGCCTGCCCCAAAGATCAGGCCGAAGGGGTTGCCTGAGCCAGGCTCGTCCTCCTCGGCCGCCCCGGGGTCATCCTCCTGACCCCGAGTCATCTCCACCACTCCGGCCTGTCTGGGCCCAGACGACCCGAGGTCCGAGACATCGTCCGAGACATCGTCCGAGACTGGATCACCGGCCTGGAGTTTCAGACCCGTGATCACACCTGAGCTCGACGAGTTTTGGTTCTCCGCGGACACCCACGCGGACTTCAGATTCGGAGCCCTCGGTCGGCCGCCCTCACTCGGCAGCTTTTCGCATCGCCCGACGCCAACTCCCGATGTCGGCCTCGAACTGCTCGCGCTGGGCCTCGGGAATCCCCTCACCCACCCGGGGCGCCCGCCCGTGGCCCGCCGGATCCAGGGCCATGGGATCGAGTCGCTCTCCGGTCCGATCGAGGAGCTCGATGCGCAGCCGCGGTACGGGGGTCTTGCCGCTCTGGCCGACCAGCGCGAACACCTGGCCCTGCCGAAGCACGTCGCCCGGCTGGAGCTCGCCGATGATCCGCGACAGGTTGGCGTAGCGCACCCGCCGGCCCTGGGCCGAGACCGGCTCGCCCGAGGGATCCACATGGTCATCGAGTTCGATCTCCACGACCAAGCCCTCGTCGCCCGCAGGTCCCACCCGGCGCACCACGCCGTCGCCCAGAGCGACCACGGGGGTGCCCTGAGGTCGGCGGTAGACCGCGCCCATATGTCCATCCACAAACTCGATCGCTGCACCCAGGCCCGCGCGTGTGTCGGGGTCGAAGGGGTGCCAAGCAAAGGGGCTGCGCAGCAGCGCCCGGGCCTGGGGCCGTCCCTGGTGATTGAAGAAGGCCTCGTCGCCGCCCACGGGCTTGTAGCGGTAGTAGGCCATGCGCCCGGCGTTGCCGATGTAGCGGATCGCCAGCAGCTTGCCGTAGCGGTGAAAACTCCGCCCCAGGTAGCGCTTCTCGACCAGCACCTGGATACCGTCGTCTGGGCGCAGGTCCCCACCCAGGTCGATATCGGAGACCAGGGCCTCGCTGATCACCCGAGCCAAGCTCGGATCTTGGCCGGCCTCGAGCACAGCCCCGAGAACAGTGGCATCGCGCCCGAGCTCGAGGGCGATCACGGCCACGTCGACACGCAGCGGGTGCTGAATGTTGCGGACCTCGAGGTGGTCGCCGTCGCGGCAGGCCTGCACGAGGTGGCCCTCGGAGAGCTCGATCTCGAGGGCCTGAAGCCCCCCCTCCCGGTCACCGGCGATCCGCAGGGGCGCCCCGCTGCCAGCCAGCATGCCGAGGTCCATGGTCTTGCGGATCGCCGCTTCGACCTCGTCGATGTCGTCGCCGTCGATCCCCAGATCGAGCAGGGCCAGACGCAGGGTCCGGCCCCTGTTGAGGCGCGACTCGAGGCGCAGGCGATCGTCGAGACCCGAAAAGATGTCCACGGGGTCGCCTCCGCAGGCGTCGCGCATGGGCTCGGCGAAGCCCCTGCGGGCGTCACCTCCGATGACCGCAGCCTTGGTCTCGAAGGCGTCGAGTCCCCCCTCGTCGCGCCACAGAAAGATCCAGGCGTTGATGAACCCGAGCACCAAGAGCAGCAAGATCGTCCGGTTGCGAGCCTTGAACTCCGCGGGGTCCCGCTCGCGGCGACTCGGCCTCGCCGCTCGGGCGCTCGGATCGACACGGCGGTTGCCGGCGGACTTGCGCGCGGGCTTGCGGGCCGCGCGACTCCGCCTGCTGGCAGCCGCACCCCGGCCCGGGCTTCGACTGGGTCCCCTGCGCTTGGCGGCGCCGGTCTTGGTGCGGGCCCCCGTCGAGCGCGGCCTCGCTTCGCTTCGGTTGGGAGCCCGGCTCTGGCGCTTCTTAGCCACTACCTTCGCGGCTAGCAGATCAGCCCGCGAAGACCCAAAAATCGTCGGTTTCAGTCACCGTCGGAACAGAGCCTTGGGGTCGGGGATACGCAGCTCGAGCGCCCCGCTGGTCAGGCTCTCGAGCACCGTGCGCTGAAAGCGGGTCTCGTGCGCGTTGGTGATCGGCCCGCTGACATCGTTGAGGTGGGCGTAGATCCCGAGCAGCGCCCAAGCCAGGGCCTCGGTGCTGGGTGCCCGCGCGAGCTCGACCAGCGCCGGGTGCTCGCTCGAGATGTCGAGGCGCGTGTCTCCTCCCTCACACAGATGGGTGTCGGGCAGGCCGTACTCGCTGATCCATACCCGGGTGGGCTGGAGCGTCCGGGTCCACGCCCGCCCCTCGCTGGTCCCGCTGAAGGTCCGCGGATCGGGGCGCAGGGCCGCGAGCCAGTGCGCGAGGTTCCACGCCACGTCGGGACCCGAGAGCGCCCGGGGATCGCCCGGGATCCAGACCGTCCACGATTCCGAATCCGATTCCGAATCCGATTCCGATTCCGATTCCGATTCCGGTTCGGGTTCGGGTTCGGCGCTCCGCTCCGACCGACTCGCGGCGACCATCACCACGTTCGCAGGCTGAAGGTGCGCGTCGAGCCAAGCCAGGATGAAGCCGGGTGTGCCCTCGGCCATCGCCGCCCTCCAGTCGAGCCTGCCGGCCTCCCGCGGTGAGGGGGCGGCCTCCACGTGAGCACGGAAGCTCTCGAGCACCCGCTGTCCGGAGACCAGCGTGCTCTTGCCCGTATCGAAGAGGGGCTCCGCCAAGATCTGGGCGGCCAGGGCCGTCCCGACGTCGATCCCCAACCCCCGGTCGTCGGCGAAGGTCACGAGCTGGCTGCTGGCGTAGTTCAAGAGCACCTGGACCGCCGCCCGCCACCGACCCGGATCGTCCCCAAACTCGGGCAGGCGGGCGAGCAGCCGCTCCAACAGGGCCCCCCCCCGGGCATCGAGGCTCTGGGTGAGCGCGTCGCTGCCCGCCTCGTCCAGGTCCGCCCGCAGGGTCAACACACCGACCAGGCCGTAGCGACGCCCCAGCTCGTGGACAGCTCCGCGCACGACCCCGTCCCCGGACCGGATCTGAACCCGGTACTCGTCTTGAACCGTGGCCGGGATCCCGAGCACCGCCTGGCCCCAGCTGCCCTCGAAGCTCTCCCGGATCAGAAAGGCCTGGCTGGCCGTCGCTGGGTTGTGAGCCGCCTCGGCGTCGTCGAGATCGAAGTCGAAAGCCAGGCGTACCCGGCCCAGGGGCGCGAGCAGGCGGAACACGAACGCCGAGATTCCCAGCGCGCGCGGCCACTCGCCGGCGTCCGCGGGTTTGGGCCGCTCCCCGTGTGCGGCGACGGCCTCGGCCAACACACCGAGTTCCGAGCCGCCCAGACCCTCGACGTAGTGCACCCGAAGTCCCCCCGGCGCGCGCAACCCCGCGACCACCTGGCGCAGGGCCCAGGCCCGCCCGTCGAGATCGAGGAACAGGGGCAGCTCGAACAACTCCACCATGCACGGGGAGTCGAGACCGAGGGCGAAACCCCGGCACGCCGCCCACTGGAGGTGGCGCACCGCCTGCCTGCGGTGCTCCTCGATCGTCTCCTTGGCCGTCGCACCCGCAGCCCCGCCGGCCCCGAGACTCGGAGCCTGCTCATCACATACGCGCGCACACAGGGCCCCGACCAGGGCCTCCAGCGCCGCCGCCCGCCCGCTCGCGCCCAGTTCAGCCAGGGCTTCGACCTCGCCCTCCACCAACAGCGGAAAGTCGTCGAACTCGGGGTAGGTCCGGAGCCCGACCGCGACATCCCGAACCGCGAGGCCACCGTGTCGCGCGAGCACATCACGGGCGTCGATACGCACATAGCCCGACTCCCCCAACAGTCCGATCAAGGCCCGCTCTTGGACGACGTCCAACGCCAACACCCGATCTCGGTCGAGACCCTCGAGGTCGGCCTCCACCGTGGGCACGCAGCCGTAGACCAGACCGGCGGTCAGATCGCTGAGCAGGGCCAGCTCACGCAGGCTCAGCGCCCGCCCCGAGAGCGTGCGCAGCAGAGACAGGGCGAAGGGGTCGAAGGTGCTCAGCGGACGCAACAGGGAGAAGCTCAGGCCCGGGCGCAGACGACCCGGCCTGGCCGAGCGCAGGCGCGTGAGCGAGACCCGAGCCAGGACCCGCAACGCGGTCGTCGCCGCCCGGCTGCCGGCCTCGATCTTGCCCACGCCCAGGCCCCCCAAGATCCGCTGATCTCGGGCTTGCAGCACCGGCTCGCACAGGGCCGCGTAGCGCTCTGCGACCAGCGCGAACACGGGCTGCGCGTCCTCGTTTTCATCGCCGCCCAAAGCCGCGCGACACCGGGTCGGCGAGGCCGTGGGCAGCTCCACCTGCAACACCCGGCCCAGGTAGGCCGAGGCGAACACGCGCGAACCCAGACGGCGACCGGTCGTCGTGACCTCGACCAACAACCCGCGCGCCGCGGGACCCGGATCCAGGGGTGTGAACAGGCGAGCGGTGATCACTCCAGCGGTCCCCAGCGCCCGCAGCAACCGTGAGCGCGGGCGCTTCCCCCCACCGACCCTGCCCGCAGAGACCATCTCGTCGACGAGGGCCTCCACAGCGCGAGGCTCGAGCGCCACCGCCGGGAACAGGTGGGGCCGAGCGGGCTCGGGGTGCTCCGCCTGGGTGTAGAAGGCCAGCTCCGCACCTCCGTCGTCGACCGAGGGCTGCCACAGACACAAGTCCCGTCCGCCCAAGATCCGAACCGCGGGCAACTGCTCCGGTGGGATCCGGAGCAGGGTCGCGTCGAGAGCCCAGGACATGAGCTTGGCTGCCTTGGCGAGCGCCCGCTCTCGCTCCGGGTCTCCCGCACCCATATTTTTCCTGTTCCTGTTCCTGTTCCTGTTCCTGTTCCCCCTTTTTCCCGGCCTGCCACCGGTCGGCGCGGGAGGCAGCGCGATCACCCGGGGGTTCTCCCGCAGGAACAAGCGCAGCTCGTTGGGCGCCAACTCGAGACCATTGAGACCGGTGATTTTGGGTTGCTCCACCCTCCGGCCACCGGCGAGCGCCTCGGCGTAGGGGCGCAGGCGCAGCCACAACTCCTCAAAGCGCTCGTCGCGGACAAAGCCGGAGTGGTCGGCCGTCTTGCGCAGCGCGTCGAAACAGATGATGCCGCCGATGTTGTGCTTGGGGACCAGCGTATGCTGGTAGCTCTGCACCCACACCCCGTGGGTCAAGAGCTGGAAACTGGGCTCACCGGGCGAGTCGAGGCCGAGGGTCCCGTAGAGGTCGCCCTCGTCGAAGCTCAAGGTCTTGTTGTATCCGAACAAGTTCGGGATCCGCTGTCGACTCCAGCCGAACACAGGCTGGCCGTTGAACATGAGGGGCACGGGCGCCGCCAGGCAGCGCGTTTCCACAGTCCCGAATTCCCGCCCTCCCTGGCTGTCTCCCTCGCGCCCGGTCTCGGCCTGGACCTTGTCACGGTCGAGCTTGCTCGCGCGCAGGTAGGTGCCGTTCAGGGTCCCCGAGGTCTTGCCCACGTCGACCTCGTCGGCGCCGTGGCGAATGACCATGCGGGCGGTCCCCCCCTCGGTGCCGTCCCCGGACTCGACCACGATGGTCTCGGGCTCGAACAGCATCAGGGCGTTGATGCCCAGCGCCAAGGACCGCACGTGGGCGATGTCCATCCGCGACTTCGAGGCGAACAAAAAATCGAAGAGCTGGGCGAGCTCCTCGGCGCGCACAGGGCTCCCCCCCGTCCAAGACACGGTCACGCCCTCGTCGGCATAGCTGATGTCGACGTAGTCGGCCCCACCCGCGATCGCGGCCTGGATCAGCTCGAGGATGTAGAAGTAGGGGTCGGCCAGCGCGAAGCGGCGCATCTTCTCGATCGCCCGCCGCCGAGCGAGCTTGAACTGACGGCGCTCGGAGAAGTCTGCGTCGCTGGCACAGCGGGCGCGGGCGATGACTTGGTCGATTCCAGACATACTCGAGATCCGATCGATATGGACTTCAGGCTCGCCCGGCGAGCGCGCTATGCATGAGCGCCGGATCAAGGTCCAGGCCCCGATCCGCGTGCAAGAGCAGGCTCTTGGCCAGACAGTAGGCAGCCAGTGAGGGTTGGGCCTCCGCGAAGCTCAGCAAGGACCGAAAGTGGGGGTGATCGATGTTGACCGCGGCCTCGGGGTGGCCATCGAGGGCGCTCTCGAGGCCCGCGGGCGTCGGCAGGGCCATCATCGGCGCGATCGCATGTGCGACCACAAACAAGGGCTGGACCCCACCCGGAAGCCGGCCCAGACGCGCCCCGACGAGGCGCGAGTAGCCGACCCGAGGCGGCAGCAGGCGAGCCCGGTCCAAGGCTCGACGCAGGGGCCCCCGCGCCTTGCCCAGGCCCTCCAAGATCAGCGCCTGGGCCGACGCGATCAGAGCCTCGGCCGCCTCTTGGTCCGCGATCACCCGGACCTCGACCAGCGCCTCGGAGGGGCGTCCGAGCAGCTGCGCCGCCCGGGTCCAGGCATCGTCGGCCATCCTGCCCCGGAACGTGTCGACGACCTGCTCGAGCCAGCGGGTGGTCGCCAGGCTCCCCATGAGGCCGTTGACGATCACCCGACACGCGGGCCCACCGGTCCCTCCTGATCCCGATCCCGATCCCGCCTCCATCGACCCGCCCACATCGGCGACCAAGATCACCGGCGTCCCCTGCCGCTCCAGGCCCTCGGCCAATTCGGAGGTCTGGTCGTCGACAAACACGCGACCATCGCTGGCTGCGAGCTTACGCAGGGTCGCCATGCTCAGGACCTCACCCGTGACGGTCACCAGCAGGGGCAACTCCAAGAGCTCGGGGAGGTCGGCGAAGACCTCGGGACCCTCGTGCGCGAGACAGCCCATCAAGGTGAAGTAGCGGCCCCGCTCGGCCGCGGTCCAGCGCCTGCGGGCCCGCTTCGGCCCCCCGCTTGTCCCGCCCTCGCCCGAGCCCTCTCGCCCCGCGTCCGACCCGGCGACGACCGCGACCAACGCGACCAGGGCCTCCGTCAGCTTGCGCCGCAGGGGCCCATCGGCAGCCTCGTGCAGCAGGGTCATGGCCTTGTCGTAGTTCTCGTCGCGCATCACGGTCTCGCGCGAGAGGGTGTGTTCGATGTAGCGCGACTCGAGGCGAAAGCTGATCCGCTCGAGGCGCTCGGACACCAGATCGGTCTTGCCCGCCCCCACGGCCAGGGTCAGGCCCCTGTTGTAGAAGCCCCAGACCTGCGCGGCCGAGTAGGCCAGCACGATCCGCGTGCCCTCGTGCTCGACCCGGGTCAGGCACTCCCCAGCGACCGAAAACGGCCGGTTGATGACCTCGCGCTGGCCGTCGACAGAGGCCCGATCTTCAAATCCGATCTCGGCCTCGCTGTGCCGACACCAGCGGTCCAGGGTCTCCCGGCTGTCGGCGATCAGCGCTGTGTAGCGGGCCCGATCGCCCTCGAGGAACAAGGTGATCTGTGTGCCCTCCACCAGCGTGTCCAGGCGCGACTTGAAGAACGAGCGATCGTGGTCGAAGAGCACCTCCCAGCACTCCCCTCCCCGCCCGGTCTGGACCAGGACGGCCCGGGGGTGGAGCGCGAACACGGACACGAAGCCGATCCCGAACTTGCCGATCTTGGTGAGGTCGTCCTCCTTCGACGAGGAGAACAGGGTCGTCAGCTGGTCGTCGATGATCTCCCCGTTCATCCCCTCGCCGAAGTCGTCGACGTGGATCTCGATGACCCCCTCCGAGCCCCCGTCCTCCGCGGGGATGAAATCCAGCCAGATCTCGATCTCGGAGCTGCCCGCGTCGATGCTGTTTTGGACCAGCTCGCGGTAGAAATCGAGGGCCGAGGAGAACTGAGAGACCAGGTTCTCGACCGCCTGATGGGCAAATTCGGTCTGAGTGCTCACGGTTCTGCCTCCACGCTCACCCCCGCACCCGTGGCCCCCACGACCACCACCCACCTCTTCGGTGGGGCCGAGAGGCACAGCCCAGGCGCGAGCCCGGGCGCATCGCCGAGTTCATGGTGGACCGCCGCTTCGAGTTTGACCGCGACCTCGGCGTTGATCCGCTCGCTGATCCCCTCCATGACGACCTCTGCCGAGACGATGCCCGTGGGGATCGCGATGATCCCATAGCCGAGCAGCATCAGGACCGACGCGATGAACTGCCCCACCGGGGTCACCGGCGAGATGTCTCCATAGCCGACCGTGGTCAGGGTGACCACGGCCCAATAGACGGAGCTCGGGATGCTGTCGAAGCCCTGGTTTTTGTCGTGCTCCACGTAGTAGAGCAGCGCCCCCTGGATCACGACGACGATCAACACCGCCCCCAGGAACACGGCGATCTTGTAGCGCGAGCCGATCAGCGCCCGGACCATGCTGCTGCCCTCCTCGGCCATCTCCCCGACTTGGAACACCCGAAACACCCGCAGCAGGCGCAGCGAGCGGATCAGCTGGAGGACCTGAGCGTCGTCGACGAAGGGGCTGAGCAGGGTCGGCAGCAGCGACAGGAGATCGACGATCCCCATCACCGAGAGGGCGTAGCGCTTGGCCTCGCGCACACACACCAGGCGCAGGATGTATTCGATCGTGAACAGGCCGGTGAGCACCCACTCGGCCGCGCGCAGGGCCTCGTGCTGGGAGTGCTCGAACTCGGGTACGGTCTCGAGGCTGATCAGCACCACGCTGAGCACGATCGCTACCAGCAGGCAAATGTCGAAGAGCTTGCCGATCGGCGTGTCGGTCTCGAAGATGACCTCGTAGACCTTCGCGCGCCACCCTTCGGGTCGGCTCTCGGGGTCGAAGAACAGCACCGTGGGGAGTGTACCCGCCGCCACCCTCCGCAGACAGCCCGACTCGAGGGCCAAAGGGAGCTCGGTCAGGAGTTCGCCCAACCGGTCGGGGACACGGTCGGGGACTCGCCGGTCAGGAACTCGCCGATTTCCGGGTCTTGGCCCGTCCAGACGCGGGCGTTTTCGCGGACCCACCGGGCTTTGTTTTCAGCTTGGCCTTCGGCTTGGTCCCAGTCTTGGTCCGGCCGGCTGCGGGCTTCTTCGTCCCCTTCGTCGATTTTTTTCCCTTCGCCCCCTTCCCCCCCCGAGCAGCCCGCCCACGCTTGTCCCGAGCCTGGGCGATGAGCGCTTTGGCGTGCTCTCGGGCGCTCTGGGTGACCCGCTCTCCCCCGAGCATACGGGCCAGCTCCTCGATCCGCTGATCCTCATTCAGCCTCACCACGCGGGTGACCGTGCGGCCCTCGACGACCTCTTTCTGGACCCGAAAATGGGTGTCGGCGAAGGCTGCGATCTGAGGCAGATGGGTGATGCACAGGACCTGGTGGCTGCTGGCCGCGGCCTGGAGCCGATGGCCGATCGACTCGGCGACCGCCCCCCCGACCCCGGCGTCGACCTCGTCGAACACATAGGTCGCAACCCGTTGGTCCGTCGACAGGACACTCTTGACCGCGAGCAGGACACGCGAGAGCTCCCCGCCGCTGGCCACCTTGTTCAGGGCCGCGAGCGGCTCCCCCGGGTTGGCCGAGAATCGGATCTCGGCCCGGTCCCGACCGCGAGGCCCGAGCAGCTCCCCGCCCTCGAGGGGGCCGAGCTCGATCGCCAGCCGGGCGTTGGGGATGTGCAGGGCCTCGAGCTCTGCGGCGATCGCCTGGGCCAGCCCATCGCCGGCCGCCTCCCGACGCTCGTGCAGTCCATCCGCGAGCGCCACACAGGTCGCCCGGAGCTCAGTGGCCTCGCGCTCGAGTTCGGTCAGCTGGTCCTCCGCCGAGTCCAGACCGTCGAGCTCCTCCCGCATCTGCTCACTGCGCTCGAGCAGCTCGTCCACATCACAGCCGTGTTTACGCCGCAGCCGCTCGAGCTCGTGGACCCGCTCCTCGGTACGCTCGAGCTCCCCGGGCCCGACCTCGATCGCGTCGGCCAGGCGGGCAGCCGCCCCAGCCGCCTCTTCACTCGCAATCTGGGCAGCCTCGAGCTGCTCGGCGATCTCCTCGATCTGAGCCAGACCCTGGGGCAGACGTCGAGCCCGCTCCAGGAGCACCGCCAGCTGCGAGGCGATCGCGCTGTCGTGTTCGTAGAGCCGCAGCCGGGCCTCGACCGCAAACTCTCCGATCTTGTGAGACTCGCGCAGCAGGGCCAGGCGCTCGCGCAGCTGCTCGTGCTCGCCGGGCTCGGGCGCGACTCGCTCGAGCTCCTCGATCTGAAAACGCAGATAGTCCGCCCGCTGGAGCCGCTCCGCCTCCCGATCCCGGATGTCCGAGACCTGCTCGCTCAGCTCCCGCCAGCGCCGGTAGTGCTCGGCGTAGGCGTCGACCGCGTCTCCGATCGCCGCGTAGGCGTCGAGCAGATCGAGGTGCCGGGCCACGTGGGTCAGGGAGTGGTGCTCGTGCTGGCTACAGATCTCGAGCAGCTCCCCACCGATCTCGGAGAGCACGGTGAGGGTCGTCAGGTTCGACTGGAGCGCGCTGCGTCCCCGGCCCGAGCGACGCACCCGACGCTCGACGACCAAGGTCTGATCCTCGAGCGCCAACCCGTGGCGCTCGAGCTTCGGCCGCAGCCGCGATCCCTCCCCGTCCCCGATCGAGAACTGTGCTTCGACCCGGGCCGAGTCCTCCCCCTCCCGGACCAACTCGGCCCGGCCCCGCCCGCCCCTCAACAGGGTGAGCGCGTCGACGATGATCGACTTGCCGGCCCCGGTTTCACCGGTCAGCACGTTCATCCCCACGCTGAAGTCGAGGGCGACATCGTCGAGCAGGGCCAAGCCCCGAATGCGCAGGTAGTCCAGCACGGGACGGCTCCTAACACGCCACCGCGGGGCCGGCTGCTCTCCCCCAGATCAGGATGGCCGACGCCTCGATAGCGGCCCGAACCAGGCCGATTCACTGCTGTGAGTGGGGCAATTTGGGGCCTCCAATACCGGGGGTCCCCAACTCGCCATGGTCGGTATCCGCGCATACGCAAATAACGTCGTTCTGAGCCCATCAGCTGGACCCTATGCCGATATAGCGATCGTCACGCCATCCTGGGCCGTACAGTTAAGGTGAATATTTTTCGATATTTGTGTTGCGATCAGGGTTCAGTCTGCGTACAAAATTGGGGTGCGAGAGCAGCACCAGCTGGCGACCGAACCCGGTCCCGAGACGGCCGCGTCATCGGTGACACCCCCGACCCACGATCCGACCGCACAGGGTGTGCTGCGTGCGCATGGCCTCGCCATGACCGACGCGCGCGCGCGCGTCTATGCGCTCCCCGTGCTCTCTAAAGTGTTCACCCCCGAAGCCCACCCGACCTTGGCCCACGCCTACCTGGTCCAGTGGGCCTCGCTCTCGGTTCAGCTTCAAGAGCAGTCCGAGCGCCTCTATGTCGAGGCCGGCCGCAGCTGCCTCGCCGCGGGTGAGCAACACATGGCCAAGATCATGCTCGCCCTCGCCGCCGAGGCGATCGAGCGCTACCGACACATCGCCGACGACGCCCGTCGGCTGGTCGAGTTGTGGAATCAGCGCCAAGCCCTGCATCTCAACCACACCTACCTGCTCATCCAACCCACGCCCGACACGATCGTCCGTCTGGTCGAGAGCAGCGAAGGGCTGATCAGCGAGGGTCGAGCCTGGGCCCTGATCGCGTCTCAGTATGAACTCGACCGGCTCTACATCTCCGCCGGCAACACCTTGTTGAAGTTCGCGGACACACTCTTGGGCCCCGAGCTGGTCTCGAAACTCCAGAGTCCCCGGTGGATGGCGCAGGGGAAGGGACACAGCCGTGCGGCCCTCGCCTGGGTCCTCGAACACCACCCCTCGCGCGCGGGCACCATGATCGAGGCCGGCACCCACCTGCTCCACGAGTACACCGAGTTCCTGAGCACCTGCGCGGTCGCAGCTCTGAACCTCGGCGCGAGGGCCTGAGAACCTGGGCACGAGCGCCTGACTCACGAGCCACGTTGCGGTTCGGTGACGACAAGCAGCTCCACTCGAAGAGTTGGTGGGCGCCCACACACGATTCTCTCTCGACTCTCTCTCGACCCTCTCTCGACCCTCTCTCGACCCTCTCTCGACCCTCTCTCGCCTTGGCGCGTGTTTCCGCTTGGGCTCTCCCAAGCGCTGGTTTCCCGATCCCAAGACCAGGCTCGGGGTACAAATGCAGAGATGGGTGAGCGGGAACCGGGGGCCAGCGCGCGCCCCCAAGCCACAGACACGGTCGACTCGCTGATCGACTCGGTGATCCCCGCGTTCGCGGACCGACTGCAGGTCGAGGGCGAGCTCGCCCGCGGTGGGATGGCGACGATCAGTACGGCGATCGACCGCGCCCTACAGCGTCGGGTCGCCATCAAACGCATCCACCCCGGCAATCAGGAGTCGGCCCTGGCGGTGCGCAGCTTCATCCGCGAAGCACAGATCACCGGTCAGCTCGACCACCCCAACATCGTTCCGGTGCACGAATTGGGCATCGACGAGTCGGGTCTGTTCTTCACCATGAAGCTGGTCGAGGGGCGCACGCTCCAGGATCTCATCGAGGCCCTGCGTGCCACCCAGGCCCGGGTCGACGCTCAGGGTGTCGAGTTGGCCTCGCCCGTAGAGCACGACGATCTCCTGCGTCTGCTCGAGACCTTCAACAAGGTCCTCGACGCCGTCGCCTTCGCCCACAGCCGCAAGGTCGTCCACCTCGACCTCAAGCCCGACAACGTCATGGTCGGCGACTTCGGGCAGGTCTACCTGATGGACTGGGGGATCGCCAAAGTCATGCCCCCGCCCCTGGGTGGCAACCCCTTGGGTCGCTCCCGCCGGGTCCGCGACAGCCTGCCCCTGAGTCCGCAGCGCGACAACATCATCGTCGGTACGCCCGCGTACATGAGCCCGGAGCAGGCCCGTGCCGACCACCGGGCCATCGACGAGCGCACCGATGTGTTCGCCCTCGGGGCGACCTTGTTCGAGATTCTCACCGGCCTCCCCCCCTACCAAGGTCGCAGCGCCATCGACGTGCTCATGAAGGCCGAGGACGCCGACGTTTCCCTGCCCGAGGACCTGCCGATCTCCCGCGAGCTGCGGCGGATCGTCGCCAAGGCCATGGCCCGCGAGCCCGCCGACCGCTACCAGAGCGTCGAGGCCCTCCAGGTCGACATCCACAGGTTCATGCGCGGTGGGGGCAACTTTCCGCGCCAGAACTTTCCAGCCGACCACTGGATCATCCGCGAGAACGAGGTCGGAGACGCCGCCTATATCCTGATCTCCGGGGAGTGTGAGGTCTTCAAACAGATCGACGGGCGCCGCGAGTCGCTGCGCAAGCTCGGTCCCGGAGACGTGTTTGGAGAGACCGCGATCTTGGCCGCCACCCCGCGCACCGCCAGCATCGTCACCCTCACCGAAGTCGTGGCCATGGTCGTCACCCGAGACGTCCTCGAGCGGGAAGTCGAGGCCATGAAGCCGTGGATGGGCGGCTTCATCCGAGCCCTGGCACAGCGCTTCTCCGAGGGCGAGGAGAACCGGCGCATAGCGATCATGAACGCCAGGTCGGCCGGAGCTCGCGGAGCTGGCGGAGCTGGCGGAGCTGGCGTTCTTGGCGGAGCTGGCGTTCTTGGCGGGCCTGGCACAGGCCTACCCCCGAGCGCACCCAGCCCTGAGGAGGTCGCCAACCAGGTCATGATGGTCCTCAAGACCTGGGGAAGGTGGGATCGAGACCTGGGCTGGACCCTGGGCCTGGCCCGGCTCAGCGAGGCCCTCGGGCACGGTATGCGCATCAATCCTGATGCGCTCGCGGACCTGCTCGAGCAGGTCGGCCACTTCAAGGTCGCGCGCAGGCACGACAGCGTCTCCCTGCGTGACGATCGGGCGTTGATTGCAGCGATCCGCGGGCCGCTGGGGTTCTAGAGCAGAGGCCTCAATCTCGTCGCACGGCGCTCACGAACGCGAGCGCCGTGGGCGTGAACCCATAGACCAAGTTGACGATCAAGATCACGGCCACAGGGACCGCCACCCCCCAGAGCTTCCCGCCCAGCAACAGCAACCCCACAAACAGGGGCATCGCCATCAACGCGGGTTTTCGAGCCTGGACGGCCTCGCCCATCTGCCTGCCCAGGTGCCGGTAGTGGGTCGAGAACGAGACCATCTGGGTGCAGGCGACCCCGACCATCAACCCGACCAGGGCCTCCTCCTCGGGGAACAAGATCAGGGCGCAGAGCACGATCAAACCGCCCACAGTGCTCGGGACCCCCGCGAATCGCTCGGGGTCGCTCTCGCTCTTGGCGAGGGTGAAGTAGACCAGCCTCGAGATCGTGAACAGGGCATAGGCCACACCGATCCCGACCCCCACGGCCCCGCCCAGGGCGAAGTAAATGGCGACCCCCGGGGCGATGCCGTAGTTCACACCGTCTGCGATGTCGTCGGAGTAGACCCCGAACCGGGTCCCGCCCCAGCGCCGGGCCGCGGCTCCGTCGAAGCCGTCGAATCCCGCCCCGAGGATCAGGAACAGCAAGCTGATCTCGAAGCGCCCCTGGGAGGCGAAGATCATGCTGAACACCCCGCACAGGAGGTTCGCCCCGGAGAGGGCGTCGGCGATGAAGCGCTTTCGCAGGATCCCCAGATTGTAGAGGACCACGGTCGCCGAGAACGCCACGTTGGCCCACAGCAGAGCTGAAACCACGGGCAGGCTGACCAGCTTGGGGAGCCAGCCCTGGCTGACGAAGAGCAGGGCGATCAAGGTCGTGTAGCTGATCCCCGTGCGCAGCCGGTTCTCGGTCGAGCCTTTGCCCAGGGCGTAGAGCACGATCAGCAGGGCATCGAGGCCGAGCTTGGCGAACAGGGCCGGCCCGGGGACCAGGTCGAGGCAAAAATAGGAGACCGTGAGCAGCAGCGGGTAGTCGGTGACCCGGTCGAAGACACGACCAAACTGAGAGTCGAGCCCACGGGCACGTGCGACGACGCCGTCGAGGTAATCGAGGGCCGCGAACACCACGAACAAACCCAAGACCAAGGTCGGGCCCAGGCGCAGGACCTCGACCTGACGCAGGCTGACGAACATCAGGGGCGTGACCACGCCGAGCTTGAGCGCCGACAAGACGTTTGGATGCACGGGCAAACGACTGCCCAGGGCCTGCTCGGCGCGGGCGACCCAGGCCGGCTTGGAAACCAGGCTCCGCCGGGCTTCGCCGGGCTTCGAGTCGGGCTCCCCCAGGTCCGCTGGTGGCATCGCCCCTGGGGATTCACGACTCTCGACAGGGGGCGCCGGCTGAACCTCGGATGGATCTCCCACGCGAGATCAGTCTAGCGCTCGACCTCTACAAGGCGCTCGGATTCGCTATTGGTCTGGTCCCAGTTTGGTCTCGGTCTCGTCACCCACAGACCACCCCATCTTTGCGGCCAAGACCTGGAATACGCTGGCCTGAGCCGGCACCAGGCGCACGGTCACGGCGCAGACACCCATGCTGATCACGTCGCCTCGCTCGAGTTCGATCTTCCACTGCCCATCGACGGTCAAGAACGCGTCGCACTCTCCAGTCGGCCCTGCCCACGTCACGCTCACGCCCTCGCTGGCGGGGACGACCACGGGTCGAAGGCTCAAGCTGTGGGGACAGATCGGGGTGATTGTGAACACCTCGGTGCCCGGGGCGACGATCGGGCCGCCGGCGGCGAGGTTGTAGGCGGTCGAGCCCAGGGGCGTGCTGACGATCAGCCCGTCGGCCTTGTAGCGGGCGAGCTCGTGATCGCCGACTTTGGTGTCCAGACGCAGCAGGCGAGGGATCTGTCCTTGCTTGATGTAGACGTCGTTGACGGCCTTCTCGCTGGCGATGAGCTCGCCCTGACGATGAACCTCGACGCTCATGCGCAGGCGTGGCTCCCAGCCCATGCGGCCCTCGAGCGCATCCTCCAGCGCCACGAGTAGCTGTTCGCGACGGTAGGCAGCCAGGAACCCGAGGTCGCCCAGGTTGACACCGGTCACCGGAACCTCGAGGTCGGCGACCCAGCGGCTGGCCCGGAGCAGGGTCCCGTCCCCGCCCAGCGCGATCACGAGGTCGAGATCGGGGGGCAGGGCGTCGAGGTCGACCCCCACGACCTCTTCGGGGAGCTCGAGCCAAGGGTTGTCGCGCTGGCTGTCGACCTGCCTGGACACGGCCACCCCCACCCCCCGCTCGACCAGCCAGGTCGCCGCCTGGCTGGTCGCAGGAAAGGCCGCCGGACCGTCGACCCGGGGATAGAGCAGCACGCGGCGGACGGGGGGGATACGTTGTAGCGGCAGCATCGAGTCGGTTCGAGTCGGTTCGAGTCGGTCGAAGTCGGTCCGGGTCTCGAGAGTCGGGACCGACCGCTCAGCCCTGCTCGGGTGCGTAGAGGTAGCCCTGGTGCTGGAACAGGCAGATCTGACCGCCACCTTCGCTTCGCGCCCGCTCGAGCGCCGCGCCGACCAGGTCGATGAGATCCTGGACCGAGTGCGTGTCTTTGTTCGGAAAGAACGAGACCCCCACGCTCACCGAGCAGCGGTGACTGGGGTCGGCGTCGAGGCGGAGCTTGGGCGTGTCCAGAGAGATTCGCTCGGCGACCGCGAGCGCCCCGGGGAAGTGGGTGTTGGGCAGGAGCAAGATGTAGCCGCGCTCGTCGAGACGGAACACGAGATCGATCTTGCGCACGCTGACCTCGATGACGTCGCGCAGGGAACGGACGACCCCGGCCATGGCCTCGGTCGAGTGGCGCGAGACCAGGCTGTCGAAATCATCGAGCTCGATGCGCAGGCAGGCCAGGGGATCGCTGTAGCGCTCGGCCCGATCGAACTCTTCTTCGGCCCGGCGGATGAACGCCTCGTTGGGACTCCGAACCCCAGTGCTGACCTCTGCCCGGTCTGCGCGCGCGCCTCCAAAGCTGGGGTTCGGGGTCCGCCCCCGGTCGCTCCGGCTGCCACGGTCGCCCCAGACGCCACGGGTGGGCTCCTCCGCCGCCCGCTCGGCGATCACCTTGCGGGTTCGAAGCAGCGCCTCGACCCGCGCGCGCAGCTCCTCGGCGTCGTAGGGCTTGCCCAGGTAGTCGTCCGCGCCACTGCGCAGGCCCTCGACCCGTGCGTTGACCGAGTTGCGGGTGCTGACCATGATCACGGGCAGGTAGTTGCCCTGGGCCTTGGCCTTGAGGATTCGACAGGTCTCGAGTCCCGTCAGCCTCGGCATCACGACGTCGAGCATGACCAGATCAGGGCGGTCGCGGGTGAACACCTCGAGGGCCTGCTGGCCGTCCACCGCCTCCGTGACCACGTAGCCCGCGGCCTCCAGCGCTACGCGCGCAGCAGCGCGCTCTACCGATGAATCGTCTGCAACGAGGATCTTCGCGCGGGGCGTGCTCATGGATCGGCCCGAGTATGGCCCCTCACGACGCCCAGGCACAGTCCAAACCCACGGGCGATCTATCCTAGCGCGGATCCACACGCGCCCCCCGAATTCGCGCTTTCGGACCCGTAGACGTGTCCGGGGCGCGTCGATCCGTCGACCGAAACCACTCTACAGCGTGGTATCTGTCCGGCCCCGCGCCGCATTGACCCCTTTCAGGGTCCCCACAGCGCCCCGCTCAGGGCGTTCCGAACCGCCGCGGACACCCCACGGCCTCTCATCTCCAGTCCTCTCCAGTCCTCTATCGTTGCTTGACACGTCTTGGGTGCTCCTCTACATCTCTCCGTCCCATGGGTACCCACTACCCCAACTCGGCCGACATCGAGCGCGCATGGCTGCTCATCGACCTCGACGGCCTGACCGTCGGTCGCGCCGCCACGCAGATCGCCAGCTTGCTCCGCGGCAAGCACAAAGTCATCTTCACGCCTCACATGGATGTCGGTGACTTCGTCGTGTGTATCAACGCCGAGAAGGTCAAGTTCACGGGCAAGAAGCTCGACCAACACCTCTACAACAAATACACGGGCTACATCGGGAACATGAAGACCCGCACCGCCCGTGAGATGTTGGCCAAAAAGCCTGAAGTCGTGATCAGCAGCGCCGTCAAGCGCATGCTGCCCAAGGGCCCCCTCGGCCGCGTGACCTTCAAGAAGTTCAAAGTCTACGCCGGCACCGAGCATCCCCACGGCGCCCAAAACCCCCAGCCCCACAAGATCTAAGCGATGAAGTACTACGCGACCGGCCGCCGTAAGAGCGCAGTTGCCCGTGTCTGGCTCACGCCCGGCGAAGGCACCATCACCATCAACCGTCGTCAGGCTGAGCAATACCTGACCCGCACCACGAACATGAAGTTCGTCGTGCAGCCGCTCGACGCCACCGACACCCGCGAGACCTACGACATCTGGGCCACCGCCAAGGGCGGCGGGCTCTCGGGCCAAGCCGGCGCCGTCCGCCTGGGCATCGCCCGCGCGCTGCTCCGCATCAACCCCGAGTTCCGCCCCGACCTCAAGGCTGCCGGAACCCTGACCCGCGACCCGCGGACAAAAGAGCGCAAGAAGTACGGTCGACGTGGCGCCCGCGCCCGCTTCCAGTTCAGCAAGCGCTGATCGACAGCGAGACCACGCATCAAACGCCCCTCCCGAGGGGCGTTTTGCTTTGGTTCGGGGTTCGGGGTTCGGGGTTCGGGGTTCGGGGTTCATGGCCGCCATCCACGGGCTCGAGCCCGCCTCGCCGACGGGCCCCGCTCACAGAGAGGGGGACTCGAAGTCGAGGACGGGCCCGAGAGCCAAGCCAGTCTAAAGCTAGCAGTCCGTGGTGAAACCCATCGCGGTGCCTCGCGCCGGATTTTTCGTCGAGGGCGAGGCGCTGAAACGCAGCTGTACCGGGCGTACTGCAAGTTTCGGCAACACTGCGATCGGCGGAAGGGCCAAGCGAGGTGTCGTGAGGGGTTTCGCCACGGGCTGCTAGGCCTTTCGAACTGGTCGCTACAGGGTCTGCATGTAGAAACGGTACGCCTTGCCGTCGTGCAGCATGGACATGCTCGCCAGATCGCTGTTCGCCGGCGTTCCCAGCAGGTTGAGCACGGGGATGGAGTTGTGTGCGTACTTGTACTGGCTGCCGTTCCACGAGCCCTGGTAGAACTCGGTGTTGCTGCCCAGCTTGAAGGCGTAGAGGCGGAAGGCGCTGCCGTCGTGCAACATCGACCAGCGAGCCCAGTCCGTGTCACCGGGGAAGTCCACGACCTGGAGCGAGGGGATGGCCGGGCTGACACCAAACTCGTAGTGGGTCGTGCCTGACACCCAGAGGGCCTGATAGAGCAGGTTGGGGTTGCCCAGCTGGCGCATGTAGAGGTGATAGAGGCCCCCGCTGTGCAGCATCGAGAAGCTGCCGGCATCGGCGTCGGCGGGGATATTGGTCAGGGTCAGGACGGGGATCGAGTTGTGCCCGTACTTGTACGAGCTCCCATCCCATGAGAACTGGTAGATGGTGTTGTTGGTGTTGCCCTTGAAGACATAGAGTCTGTAGGCGCTGCCGTCGTGCAGCATCGACCAGCGACGGAAGTTGGCGTCCGAGGGGGCCCCGGTGATGGGGATATTTGGGATAGAGTTGTATCCAAATTTATAGTCACTAGATCCAGGAACATAGGCTGCTTGATTGACTGAACTCATGATGTTTCTTCCCTTCGCACTTTGTGGCGAACGACTAAAACCTAGAGGCCAATCCGAGAAGGTCAACACGAAATATGCAGCATTAAATCACGAGCCGTCACAACCCAATATCGCAACGACCACAATACGTTTGCAGATTAAAATATTACCTATCCACAACCACTGTTCCAAAGTACGGATCAACTAGACTGAGGGCGGGGGAGCCTCACTCGAGTTCTGGGTGTCTGGGCAGGAGACAGCCGAGGGGGCCCCCCCCCCTCAGGCCGAGCCGCCCTACTTGTTGGTCGGAGCGGGGACCGAAGCCGGGTCGGCGCCCTGGGGGATACCCGCCACCTTCTGATCGCCGATGACGTCGAGGGTCCCCGGGCACTCGAGCGCGCCCAGAAACGCGACCACGTCGGCGGCCTCGGCGTCGCTGAGCTGACGATCCCGCATATTGAGATCGAGGCCGGGGGCCTTCGCGTTGCCACCCGCGGCCATGAACCGAACCACCTCTTCGAGCGAGGACTCCCGCCCATCGTGGAAATAGGGCGCGGTCTTGGTCACATTGCGCAATGTGGGTGTGCGGAAGGTGTAGTTGAAGACCTCGTCGGCGGCGGGCTTGCCACGACCGATGTCGGCGCCCTCGCGCAGGGCTCCCGAGACGTCGTAGGCGAGGCCGACGCTGTGGTACCCACCATCGCTGAAGTTGTCGCCCGAGTGGCAGGTGGTACACGAGGCCTTGCCGCGAAACAAATCCCAGCCGCGCTTGGCGGCGTCGTCCATCTCGCCCTTGTCGAAGTCCGTGTCGCCACAGAGCAAAGTCCGCTCGTAGGCAGAGAGGGCCTGAGCCACGTGTTTGGGCTCGACCGGTGCGTCGTCGGCGAGTCCAAACACGGACTTGAACTGGGCGGCGTACTCGGGCAGAGCACCGATCTCTTTGGCCTTGGCGTCGAGTTTGTCGGCTCCCACCCCCATGTTGCCACCCTTCCACGCGCCGATGGCCTGCTTCTCCAAGCTCGGTGCCCGTCCGTCCCAGTACAGCCCGTGCTCGTGGTAGCCGACGTTCCAGATCGTGGGTGAGTTGCGGCCCAGGGGCTTGTCGCCCGCCCCCAGAGCCTTGGCCCGACCGTCGGCGTTGCCGAGCTCGTTTTGATGGCAGGAGTAGCAGCTGCGCGAGCCGTCCCCCGAGAGCCGCTTGTCCATGAACAGAGTGTGGCCGAGGGCGACCTTGGCCGTGCTCATGGGGTTGTCCTCGGGGACCTTGGGCGCCTCGCTGAGGCCCTCGGGCAAGGTCCAGGCGAACTCTTGTTCGGTCTTGTCCGCGCCGGCCTTGTCTGCATCGACCTTGTCTGCATCGACCTTGTCTGCATCGGTCTTGTCTGCATCTGCCTTGCCTGCGTCCGCCTTGCCCTGCTTCCCGGAGTCACAGCCGGGGGCGAGCACCAGCACGCCGGTCGCTACGAGGCAGGAGAGCGAGGCTTGAAGCACGCGAGGGTGGAGAGCCATGGTCGAGAACATAACAGCCCGCGCGCGACCGGGGGAGCCCCCCCGAATGGCCCGAGGGCAAGCGTGAGACCTTCCCTCGGCGCCGGCTTCAGTCGGTCAGCCCGAGCCAGGCCTTGCGCACGACTCGCTGGGTCGCCGTGACCGTCTCGAGATCGACGATCTTGAAGCTCGGGTCCCCGCCTTCGATGGGCTCGACCTTCACCTCGACCGTACGGGCACCCCGGAGGAGCCCGAAGCGGTGGTTTTTCCCGAGCTTCAGGGCCGCCAGCTGGCGCGCGTAGCTGTCCTTGCTCACGGCCTGGCCGTCGATGCTGATCAGGGCGTCGCCGTTGCCGATCCCCCCGAGGTCCGCCGGCCCCCCCTGGCGCACGCTGGTGAACACGATGTGCTCGCCGTCCCACTCGGTCTCGGCGGCCACCCAGGGCCCGGGCTTCTCGACCTTGCGCTCGAGTCGGTAGCCCGCGTGGGCGAGGTAGCGATCGTAGTCGACCTCGGCCGTACCATAGACATAGTCGCTAAAGATCGATCGGACCTGGTCGGCGCCGCGGGGTCCAGCCTGATCGATGAACACCTGCTCGAGCTGCTCGGGGCTGAGGCCCGCGCCCGTGTCCCGCCAGCCCTTCCACAGCTCCTGAAACACCGTGTCCGTGCTGCGCTGGCCGTTGCTGACCGCGCGCAGGTGCAGATCCAGGATCAGGCCGATAGCCAGGCCCTTGTCGTAGTAGGAGAAGTAGGCGTTGTCGTAGTCGTCGGGCTTGGCCCAGGTCTCCCAGGAGCTCTGGGCCGCGGACAGCCGCCCGTGCCCCGGCCGGTTCTCGACCCGGCGGATCCGGCGGGCGAACTCTCCCAGGGTGTGGCGCTCATCCACGAGCCCCGCCCGGCTGAGCGTCAGGGCGCCGTAGTAGCTGGTGAAGCCCTCCGAGAACCACAGCATGGAGGTGTGGACCTCGGCGTCGTAGTCGAAGGGCCCGAGCACCGCCGGTCGGATACGCTTGACGTTCCAGAGGTGAAAAAACTCGTGGGCGGTCACCGACCAGAACCGGCGCTTGCCCTCGTCGTCCGCGAACGCCCACGGGTCGACGCCGATGACCGTAGAGTTGCGGTGTTCGAGGCCACCGCCGTTGTCTGGGCGCAGGTGGTAGATGAAGGTGTAGTCCTCAAAGGGGATCGCCGTGCCCGGTGGCCCGAACACCGCCGCCGCCGCCTCGGTGATCTTGCGGAGCTCACTCTCGACCGCCGCCGGATCGTAGGCCCCCTCCCCGGCCATGATCAGGCGAATGGGGTGGCCGTGAAGATCGAAGCGGAGGGTCTCGTAGATGCCCGCGTGCAGCGGGCTGTCGACCAGGGCATCGAAGCTCTCGGCCACGAAGCGCCGGCCCGCGGCCCTGCCCTTGGCCCGGGGATCTGTGGGCAGGCCCGTGGCCACGGCCGCGCCCTCGCCCCCGGGCAGGTCCCCGTCCACACGCACCTGGATCGGGCGCTGCTTGTGACCCACCGCGTACATGAAAGCGTAGGCCGGATTGACAAAGCCCATCGAGTCGTCGAGAAAACAGCCGCCGATTCCACTGTAGGAGCCGCAGTAGACCCGGTAGTCGACCGCGAAGGGCTCGCCCGCGTGGCTGACGGCCCAGCTGTTCTCGTCGAGCTTGCGCACCGACAAGCGCTGGTCGGCGATCGGCCTGCCGCGTTTGTCGAGAGGGTGAGCGACGAGGCCCCGAACGTTGCGGTGGGCGTCGGTGAGGTGGTAGGCGCCCGGGTTCCACTTGGGCAGCTCGAGCGTAGCCTCGGCGCCATCGATGTCCGAAAACCGCAGCGAGAGCGAAAACTCGTGCCGGTGGGGCCGAGCCATGCTCACCCGATAGTCGAAGCGAGGCTGGGTACCCACGCTCGAGCGCAGGGCGTCCGCGACCACACTCGTCTCGGTCTCGGGGTCGGCGAAGCTGCCCGTCGCCTCGGCGGCGAGTGTCGCCTCGGCGGAGGGGGAAACCAGGGCCAGCCCGAGCCCGAGCCCGAGC
This sequence comes from uncultured Nannocystaceae bacterium, assembly GCA_964451725.1. Classification (GTDB taxonomy): domain Bacteria; phylum Myxococcota_A; class Polyangia; order Nannocystales; family Nannocystaceae; genus Plesiocystis. The sequence goes on from CAYVJQ010000012.1 coordinate 67,387, forward strand.
CCAAGTCCAAGTCCGAGCAGAGAGAGGATCGGCAGGGTGACTCGAAGGCCGGCTCGCATAGCCCAGCATGGGACGCCGGCTGGGTCCCGCGCAAGCGCCCGACGTGCGATGCTCGGGCGTTCACCATGGCCACAATGGAACCAGGCACGGTCATTCACGATCGCTACGTGGTCTCGAGGGTGCTCGGACGCGGGAGCTTCGGGACGACCTACGCGGCCCGCAACCTCGACGACGACGCGCTCGTGGCCGTGAAGGTGCTCGACCTGCGCCGGGTCGACGACTGGAAAGCCGTAGAGCTGTTCGAGCGCGAGGCCCGGGTGCTCGCCAGCTTGGACCACCCCCAGATCCCTCGCTACATCGACTTCGTCCCGCTCGCCGAGGACCACAGCGCCCTGCTCGTCCAGGCCCTGGCCCCCGGTCGCTCGCTCGAGGCCAGGCTCGCCGACGGCCAGCGCTTCGACGAGGACCGCGTTCGCTACATCGCCGCCCAGCTGCTCGAGATCCTGGTCTACCTCGCGGGCCGGCTGCCGCCGGTGATCCACCGCGACATCAAGCCGGGCAACATCTTGCTCAGCGACGACGACCGTTGCTACCTGGTCGACTTCGGCTCGGTCCGCGACGCCGTCGAGGCCGAGCGCAGCGGCGGCAGCACGGTCGCCGGGACCTTCGGCTACATGGCCCCCGAGCAGCTCCACGGCGCCGCCAACCCGAGCTCGGACCTCTACGGCCTGGGCATGACCCTGGTCCACCTGCTGACCGGCACGGCGCCCTCGGAGCTCGAGCGCCGACGCCTCAAGGTCGACTACCGCGCCGACATCCAGATCAGCGATGGGCTCGCGGCCTTTGTCGACCGGTTGATCGAGCCCATGCAGGAGGACCGCTATCCGAACCCGGCCGCGGCCACTCGGGCCCTGGCGAGCGCGGGGGGTCTCCAGGCTGATCTCTCGCTCGACTCCTCGGACGAGATCGACCAGAGCTCGGCGCTGTACCTGCGCTCCCTGCTGGAGCCGTCGGAAGGGGACGACATCATGTCGGTGCTGAACCTCGGCCAGCAGTCGTCGAGCTCGGGCGCAACCTTGCCGGCGCTCTCGGGCGAGGCGATCGCGGCGACGTTGGCCAGGCGCAAGCAGGAGGCAGAGCACCTCGCTCAGGTCGAGGAGGCCGCCGCCGCCGAGCGTCGACTCGCCGTCGCTGCGCGCAGCCAGCCTCGGGTCACGCTCGTCGACGACAGCGAGGGTTTCACGGTCGTCGTCCAACCCCTGCCGCTGACCCGCAGACTCCTGGTTCAATCCCCCATCGCCCTGTTCATTGCGATCAACCCGGGCTTCGCCATCGTCGGCGGCTTCCCCTTCTTGGGCAGAATGTGGCCGGTGTTTGCGGACTTCTTTGTCGGGCGCCTCATCGTGTGGATCCTGGTATTGGCGGCCGTCAATATCTACATCGCCAAGCGCCGCGATCCGGTCTTGAACCTGCGCGTGACGGGGGGCCACTTTGCCCTGTGGACCCACGATCCCGAGGCACCGCTGGCTATCGGTCCCATCCAACAGCTCCGTATCCAGGCTCGAGATACCGACTCCGACGGCTACGGCCAAGGCTCGATCGGCTCGCAGAATTTCCACCGACTCACCGCCCGGGACCTCGAGGTCCTCGAGCGCGCCCGCGAGCGCATCGAGGCCATGTCCAAAACCTGAGCCGAGTCCCAGCAGGCCGCGCTCAGCTGAGCGTAGGCCCAGCCAGCCAGCCCGAGTTCGACAGCTCGGGCAGCGGTCGAACTCGGGCGTCGTCTCGACGGTCGCGCAGCGGTCGCTGCAACCGCCGAAGGGCAGCTTCGCCTCTCTGGTCTCCGTCGACCGCGAGTGTGTCGAAGTCGATCGCCGCCGACCCGAACAAGGCCCGGACCGCCGGCAGCACGAGACCCTGCTACAGTCCTCGGCGCGTGCGCAGCGAACACGAGGGACGCAGGGCGCTGATCTTGGGCGTGGTCGTGGCCGTGCTCGCCGGGATCTTGCTCTTGCCTGGGCTCGGCGACATGGGCCTGTGGAGCGAGGGGGAGATGGCCGTCTTCGATCGGGTGGCCGCGGCGATGGGCGAGCCCAGGGCCGAGCTCACACGCAGCGCCTGGCTCCCCGACGCCCTGCGAACTTGGTCCTACACACATTTGGGGTCCAACGACTTCAGCCTGCGCCTGCCCAGCGCGCTCGCGGGTATCACCCTGGTGCTCCTGACCTTCGTCTGTGCCCGGCGTCTGGGCTGGTCGCTGCGCTGGGTCGGCACCGCCTGTGGCTTCGCCCTCGCCCTGCCCCTGCTGCTGGTCAGCGCGCGGACCATGTTGGGGCAGGCCAGCGGCGAGCTGTGGATGACGGGAGCCGTGCTCGCCCTGGTCGCCGCCTTGGACGTCTCGCCGACGAACCCGGGCGCTCGCTTCGGCGCTCGCTCACTCGCCGTCCGCCTCGGCCTCGGCCTGACCGGCGCCACCTGCCTCGCGGCCAGCGTGGCCTCGACGGGGCTGCTCATGGGTGGGTGCCTGCCGCTCGCTGTGATCGCGCTCGCCGAGCTCGCTCCGGTCCGCGGGCGCGGGCGCTCATCCGAGGTCGATACCCCGACTGCGCCCTCGAAGCCCGAGAACTCGGAACCCGGGACCCCGAATCCAAAGACCCCGAATCCAGAGAACTCGAACCCAGAGAACTCGAGTCCAGGGTGGGTGCTCACGCTGCCGAAGCTCGGCCGCGTCCTGCTGTGGACGGCCGCGGCGGGCTGTGGGTTCTGGGGCCTGTGGCTGGTGGTCGGCCAGGGTGAGGGGTTCATCCCCCTGCTCGCGGCGTCCAGGGACCTCGGGCTCGTCGAGACGCCGACCGGACGGGTGTTCTCGGCCAGCCTCGAAGAGTACGGCTACCTCGTGTTCCCGTTCACGGGCCTGATCGCGGCGGGCTTGCTGACCCCCGGTCGCGCGCGCTGGCCGGCCCTGTGGCTCGGCATCGCCCTGATCTTCGCGAGCCTCAACTCGCTGGTCTACGGGCCCACGCCGGCGCCCGTGCTCCTGCCTTCGGCGCTCTTGGCCACCGCCGCGCTCGAGCGCATCTTGGATCCGCGCGAGCCGATCGCGGCTCGCCGCCTGTTGGTCACCATCGCGGTGCTCGGCGCCCTGGTGTTGGCCAAGGACGCCGGGCGGGTCCCGGGCAGCGTGGCCTCGCCCCTGCTCCACGTCCCCAAGCTCCTGTTCCCCGGGCCGTTCCCGGGCGCCGAACACCTCGACTTCGGCGCCCGCCTGAGCAGCCTCGCCAAACACTTCGCGGCCGCCCTCCTCGTCGCCCACACCCTGGCCCCGGCGAGCGACGATCAACGGCGCGCCTGGGACCGGCTGGATGCCCCCCCGTGGTGGCTTCGGCGCTGGCGTGCCGTAGAGGCCCGGATCCCCTGGATCGAGAGCTTGCGCGCCCTTGCTCCGGTGGGCCTCATCGTCGTCGTCTTGGCGATTCAGAGTGTCGGTTTTGGACGCCTGATGCTGGGTGACCTCGGTGAACAAATGTCGATCGCGCAGCCCCTGCGCAGCTGGCGAGCAGGGGTCGCGGCGGGCGAGTTTCCCGACTCGCCCCTGGGCCTGCACCGGATCCGCGACCCCGGCTTGGCCCGCTACGGCCCCGATCCCGGAGATGCCGTGTTCCTCCCCAACCGCAGCGACCTCGACCGCTGGCTCGCCGACCCCGAGCCCCGGACAGCGTTGATCCGCCGCCGCGACCTGCCCCCGGCCTTCGCCCACGCCCGCACCCACGACCAGCCCCTCTACGTCCTCGACCAGCGTCACCACACCTACCTGCTGGTCGCCAACGTGCTCCCCGAGGGCATGGACGACCAAAACCCGCTCTTGCCCGTGCTCCTCGCCGAGCGCCCCCAGCTCGCCAACGAGACCCTGGTCAGCTGGGACCCCTACATCTCCCTGGTCGGCTGGGAGCTCGACGGACCCCTGCACCGGGGCTCGAGCGTGACCCTGCGTCTGGTGTTCGAAGTTCGGCGGCCCCTGCCCGCCGGCAGCAAGCTCTACGCCCGCCTGCAAAAGGGCAAGTCGAGCCGGGTCGCCGCCGCCCCCCGCCCGCTCACCAACGGCATCCTGCCGCCCAACTTCTGGCGGGCCGGCGATATCATCCTGCATGAAGAGACCCTCGAAGTGCCCTGGCTCGAGGTCCTCCCGGGTGAGCACGAGCTCATCGTCGGCCTGCGGCGCTCCGAGAAGTCGAACCTGAAGATCAGCGAGCCGGCGGAGGGCGAGGGAGCCTTCGGCGCGACTATCAAGGGCAAGAGCCACGAGTTCGCCGTGATCGGTACCGCCGAACTCGCCTGGTAGCGGCGGCGCGACAGTCCAGGCCCCGATCGTGGGCCAGGTTCGTGGGTCATATTCGTGGGCCGCGTTCACGGGCCGTGTTAACGTCCGCCCGTGGCGAGCAAGGCCCGCGCCCGAGTCGAGGCCCAACTCTCCATATTCGGAGGGACATCCCCCGACGAGGCCAGCCCCTCCGATGCGCTCACAGGGACCCCCGTCGACGAGGCCAGCCCCTCCGATGCGCTCACCGCCACGCTGCGCGAGGTCTTCGGCCACCCGAACTTTCGCCCCGGTCAGCGGCGCGCCATCGAGGCCGTGAACGCAGGGCGAGACGCCGTGGTGTTGTTGCCCACGGGCAGCGGCAAGTCCCTGTGCTTCCAGGTCCCCGCTGTGGCCATGGCCAGGGCCGGCCGGGGCTGCACGGTCGTAGTCTCGCCCCTGCTGGCGCTGATGCACGATCAGGTCCGGGCCCTGACCGCCCTCGGCGTCCGGGCCGAGGCCCTCAACAGCACCCGCAGCCCGGCCGAGCAGCGGGAGGTCGTCCAGGCCTTCGAGGCCGGTGAGCTCGAGCTCCTCTATGTCTCGCCCGAGCGCGCCGCCCAGCGACGCTTCCGGACCAGCTTGGCCCAGGCCGACGTGGCCCTCTTGGCTATCGACGAGGCCCACTGCGTCAGTCAGTGGGGCCACGACTTTCGGCCCGAATACATGCGTCTGCACGAGCTGCGCGCCCGGGTCGACTGTCCCGTCATCGCGCTCACGGCCACGGCTACCCGGCGGGTCCTCGGCGAGCTGAGCTCGGGGCTCGCGCTCGTCGATCCGGTGCACATCGAAGGTGGGTTCGCGCGCCCCAACCTCGGCTTCGAGGTTCATCACGCGGCCACCGACGCCGCCCGCCTCGGGATCCTCGAAGATGCCCTGGCCCAGACTCCCAGTGGCCGGGTGATCATCTATTGCGCGACCCGCAAAAAGACCCAGCGCGTGTGCCAGGCGCTGACCCAGGCCGGAGCCAGCGCGGGCTACTACCACGCCGGGCGCACGGCCCTGGCCCGACAGCGCGCCGAGGCGGCCTTCGCCTCGGGGAAGCGGCGAATCTTGGTCGCCACCAACGCCTTTGGGATGGGTGTGGACTTCCCCGATGTCCGCCTGCTGGTCCACTTCCAGACCCCCGGCAGCGTCGAGGCCTACTACCAAGAAGCCGGCCGAGCGGGCCGGGACGGCCTGCCCTCGCGCTGCCTGTTATTTTTCGGCGCCGCCGACCTCAGGACCCAGCGCCGGCTCGCCATTCCCAGGCGCTGCACCGCCCGACAGCGCGCCCGCGTCGAGTCGGCGCTCGAGGCTGTGGTCGCCTACGCCCACGCAGATAGCTGCCGGCAGCGCGCCATGAGCCTGTATTTCGGCGCCGCCGAGGCCGGCGAAGTACCGAATTGCGAGCGCTGCGACTGTTGCCGGGGCGAGGCCAGTCGCCCCGCACACAGTCGCCCGAATTCGCCGGCGCCCGCCGCCATCCCCGAGGGCCTGGAGGACGCGGTGATGGCCGCCCTCGAAGGTCTCCCCAAGGCCGTCGGCCGCCTCGACCTCGCCCGTATGCTGGGAGGATCCAAGGCCAAGTCGGTGCGCAAGCTCGGGCTCCAAAAGGCGAGCTGTTACGCCAGCTTCGACGGCCACACCCAGGCCGAGCTGCTCGCTACTTTGGACGCGCTGCGCCGCGCGGGGCGGCTGGTCCAGCGGGGTCGCAAGTATCCCAAGCTGTGGCTCGCGGGGCGGACCCTGCCCGGTTCCAAGGCCCGGGCGGGCCGGGGGTCGGGCTCCAGCTCCAGCTCCAGCTCCAGCTCCAGCTCCAGCTCCAGCTCCCCGGGCAGCGAGCTCGCCCGGGGGCTCGAGAACTACCGACGCCGGGTCGCCCGACGGCGCGGCTGTAAGCCGTTCATGATCTTCCACCGTAAGGTCATCCTCGCGGTCGCCCGCCAGCGGCCAGAGACTCTGGCTCAGCTTGCGCTGATCCCCGGTTTGGGTGTGGTCAAGGTCGACGAGTTCGGCGATGACATCTTGGATTTGGTCCGCCGCGCCCAGGCCTAAACAAGAGAGCCGGTCCAAGAGAGCCGGTCCAGGAATCCTCTCAGAGAGAAACTCGTGAGACGATCGATCGGCGGGTTCGGTACCACCTCACAGAGACCAAATGAGCTACACGACTACGTTCAAGCCGAGCATGGTGAAGCGGATGACGGGCAGGTCATCGCTATCGGCAGGTACCCCGGGAATCAGTCCTGAATCCCCGGGAATTCAGGGGCACAAGAAGGGTCTTGATCACCAGTGGCCCAAATGGTTCCAAGCTGGGAGCCATCGGGGGAATGAATAATCCACACTACCCTCTTGGTGTGCTTGTCCCAGGTTAGACTTGCGAGAAGCGCACCCTGGTCCAGTTCACAAGCGTTCCGTACCCTGAGGCGAGCTTCCTCCGCTGGAATCTGCACGTGGCAGTTTCGGAGGTCAGCATTACAGTCGCTCAAAAAGTTGCCGGTAACCTCCATGCTCTCTCCATCCACGAAAATGAAGAAGTCGAGCGTCACGAGGATCTCTTCGATTCGTAAACTTGAGACATGTACCCAGACCTTCACGCGACACATCGCGGCTGGGGCTGTGTCGCATTCGACATGATCAGGAACACACAATTCTTGGCAGCTGATGACCTCAGGTTCTGCATTCTCACCCAAGACCTCACTCATAGCACTGATGGCCTGGTCGGCTGCCCGATGCGCCTGTCCTAGATCTATCCTGTAGGTCGGTGACGGAGGTTGCGATTGAGGCGAGTTTGTTCGACACCCGGCCACGGCCGCGATGAGGGCCAGCGCCTGGAATCCATGAACAGGAAACCTCACTGCCTATGTATCCAGTCCATAGAAGTCTGGACCTGCCCCGGGGCCGAGGATATCGACCCGCATCAGTACACCTGGCTCCAGCTTTTGATTTGGTCGAGGTTGGCTGTACACAGATCCTGGGCGCGCATGAACTCCTGGCATCGGTTGCAGAACTCGAGGGCGTGGTGGTGATCCGTGCGTTGGTGGAACATGATGCAGATCTGTCCGTTGTCTGGCACGTAAACCTGATAGCAGTTCGGGTTCCCTGGGTTATGGAATTCGCCAGCCGTGTTGAAGTCGTTTTTCTGCAACGTGGCGTTGTGGTGGCAGTGTGGCCCCTTGCCGCCGTTGTCGTCGGTGTAGTGTTCGTCGTGGTCCTGCTGGGCCCCGTTCCAGGTCATGGACGGAGCGACCATGCCGATTGCATGGCCGATCTCGTGGGCGAATATACGGCAGAGCGCGGCGGCTTTCTGATGACGCGTACCATTGGGGTAATACATCGACATGTCTTGGGTCAGCGCGATGTTGGCTCCCGATGCCGCCCCCCCGATTGGTTGTACAGGCTGCAGGCTAACCGTGATATGAAGTTCAGGGGGCCAGCTGGCCTTCGGTTGTTGCGAGAACAGTGCATGGTGGTAGGGGTCGTCTGCGACATGGCTGGCGTATTCTTCGGCCAGGTCCGTCAGGGCCTGGTTGTCGTTTCCTGTAATCGTGATCTCTGCTGTCCGATCGTCGATGAGGCGAATGGTGTGCTGGACTCTCGCTGCAGAGTCGGTGAACCGGTTGATTTGGATATCGCGCGTGAGGCCGTAGTAGCGGCTGACCTGAACTGTCGCGGTCGGTTCGGGGGGCAGGCGGAGCTGTCGATGAGGGGGGACGTTCTGCTGCTGCGGCGGCAGGTGGATGGTCAGCTTCCAAACCCCATTTTGGTGGGCGACCGTGTCGGCGCCGGCGCCAAGTCCACCTTGACCATTCACTAGGGGGAGCTCGACTTCGAAGTCTCTTTCGGCACCGATCGAGTTCACCAGTGCCAGGCGCATGACCAACCCACGCTTGCCCTCGGGGATCGCTGGTCGGGTTTTAACCAGTGGCTTTATCATTGGCCAGGAGACGAGCTGCCTGTTGAGGATCTTCTGCTTTGCGACCCGCACGAGCTCGATACCGACATCGGCGAAGATGCGATGCAGGTCACCCTGGAGGGACGCGTAAAGTTTTTCACCCTCGTCATTCATGTAGTTGAGGATGTAATAGAGCTTCCGGCGAATATCGAACTGTTTGTCGAGCGAGGTGTTCTGTTTGTCGCTACGCTGGGCCGTGACGGTATAGGACTCGGGCCCATAGTGCGGCAACGTCAACCGGTTGCGAAAATCGCGGGTGTGGGCGTCCTCGGGGGTCGACGACCGCTGGGTGTTCGGGTGGTCGCCGATGGTGAAGCTGGCTGCTGCGGCGACCGTGTTGAGGTTGTTGTTGTCTGGGTCGCAGGTCCAGGTGACCGTGCGGTTGGCGTTGTAGCCGGTCGCCCGGCTGCGTGTGACCTTCAGAGGGATTTCGGGGCCCCAGTGTTTGCCGGGGGTCGCGGGCAGGTTGACGTACCAGGTCACGGGCATTTTTCGGTCTCCAGCTCGTCGTCGATGGACAGGCTCTCGAGGTCCCACTCACCCATATCCTGACTGGTAGGGGGAGGATTGGTGGGCTCGATGGGCAGTTGTTTGGGGTCGTCGTCGATGACGAACTCGACCACGTCCCAGCCTGGGAGCTGGATCCGGTGGTGACGATCGACGGTCAGGCCCGTCAGGCGTTCGCCGATGACATAGTGGTGAAGCGGGTCGGCCACGGGCCGATGATAGCGGGCGGGACGTGCGTGAGGTCCACAAGGATGGTTGGACCGCTACCAGTTCGGTGGGCGGAAGGCCATGGCGCGATGGAGGGAGCGATGTCGTGGTGTTCCCGACTGGAAACTGGCAAGTTGGGCTTGGCGCGACATGCCAACCAAATGAGAACCCGTTCTCGTCGCCTTGGTCAGGGCGTCCTGCGTCCTGACTCGGGCTCGGCGAAGGCTACGTAGATGAGCCCCAAACTTCTGTTGCTCTGTCGGGCTGGGCTTGGAAGGACCGGGCCTGTCGGCGGCCTCGGCCCGGCTCATTTCAGGCCCAGGCCTCTGTCCTCGAGATCAATGAGGCGCAAGGGGCGTCGGTGTATAGGTCTGGCCGACGACCAATTTGATCCCGAAATCTTTGCCAAAGAGGTCC
>CAYVJQ010000013.1:0-12504 GCA_964451725.1 uncultured Nannocystaceae bacterium
GGACCTGGATGGTCGGGACCGGTCTCGGCAGCGGACCGTGATCGAGATCCGGGGCCAGGTCTCGAGCCGGGGAGTCGGGCATCAGGAGCGCCGCAGGATCGTCGACCCGGGCATGTTCACGGGCGGGGCGTTCTCGGAGATGCTCGCCGCTGCCAGTCAGAGCGAAGCTCTTCCTGTCGAGGCTGGACTCGCGCCGGCCTGGGTCCGGGGGGCCGCGGGCCGGGCGGAGCTCGAGGGCGACGCCCTCGGCCACGACGAGATCTGGGACCTACCGAGGTTGCTGGGTAGCGATCCGGTGCTCGGAGATGTGGAGCTGGTGGCCCTGCGCCGCTCGCCCCCGCTCATCGATATTGCGCGCGGCCTGCTGACCTACTCCAACAACTTCACGGCCGAGCAGCTGTTGCGCACGGTGGGCTGGCACATGAGCGGCGAGCCGGGCGACTGGGAGAACGGGGTCGAGGCGGTGCGCGGCTACTGGGAGGCCCTGGGCAACGATCCGCAGGCCCTCGTGTTCGAGAACGGATCGGGTCTGAGTCGCCGCGGCCGGGTGACCACGGAGGGGCTGGTCGAGCTGCTCTCGCTCGCATACGCCACCCAGGCCCGGGGCTCGAGCTTGATCGACGCTCTGCCCGTGGCCGGGGCCGGAACCGAGGGCACCCTCGCCTCGCGCCTGCCTCGCTCGGGTCAGCGGGTGCGGGCGAAGACGGGGACCATGGACGGGGTCAGCGGACTGACCGGGGTGATCACCAGCGAGGCCGGCGAGGCCCAGGTCGCGTTCTCCATCTTGACCAACGTGCGCGAGGGCGACCACATGGCCGCGAGCGCCCGGCGGGCGACCGAAGACCAGATCGTGATGGCCGTGCTCGCGCACATCGACAGCTGGGAGGCCGTCCGCGGGACCCTGATCTCGGGGCTGCCGGCTCTGGACGTGCGCCCGGCCGAACTCGGCGACGCCGAGCTCAGCGATTCTCGAGGCGTTCTTCCAGGCCCGGGATGAGCGCGGCGCCCGTGGGCACCTGCACGCTCGAGTCACCGAAGTCGTCGATCGGCAGGTACTCCCCGCCCAGGCAGCCCGCGAGGAAGGTCTCGGTGATCGCGTTGAAGGCGTTGGTGTTCGCCGGACGGCGGAAGCCGTGGCCCTCGTCGGGAAACAGGACGTAGGTCACGGGGATGTTTCGCTCGGTCATGGCCACGACGATCTGATCCGCCTCGGCCTGCTTGACCCGTGGGTCGTTCGCGCCTTGGCCAATGAGCAGGGGGCGCTGGATCGCGTCGACGTGGTTGAGGGGGGAGCGGGCCTCGAGCAGGGCCCGGCCCTGCTCGGTGTTCGGGTCACCCACCCGGGTGGTGAACTGGGCGAGGATCGGCTTCCAGTAGGGCGGGATGGTCTCGAGCAAGGTGATGAGGTTCGAGGGTCCGACGATGTCCACGCCGCAGGCGAACACCTCGGGGGTGAAGGTGAGCCCGACCAAGGTCGCGTAGCCGCCGTAGCTCCCGCCCATGATCGCGACCGAGTCGCGCTCGGTCACCCCCTCGTCGACGGCCCAGTCCACAGCGTCGAGCAGGTCGTCGTGCATCTTTGCCGCCCACTCTTTGTCACCGGCGGCCGTGAACTGCTTGCCGAAGCCCGTCGAGCCCCGGAAGTTGACCGACAACACGGCGTAGCCCCGGTTGCTCAGCCACTGATGGTAGGGGTTGAAGCCCCACGCGTCCCGGCCCCAGGGGCCGCCGTGGACCAGCAAGACCATGGGCACCGGGGCGTCGGGGCGCCCGTCCGCATCGGGGTCGGCCGCGGGGGGCAGCGAGAGGTAGCTGACGAGCTCGAGGCCGTCTCGGGAGCGAATGACCTGGGGGTGCATGGGCGCGAGCTCGAGGCCCTGGAGGTCGCTGCGGTTGAAAAACAGGAAGCTCGCCGTCTTGCTCTCGCGCTCGTAGCGGTAGTAGGAGACGGGCCCGCTGTCGCTGTAGAAGGCGACGATCCACTGGTCGCCGTCGTGGGTCTGGTGGACGATGGCGAACTCCCCGTCTGCGACCTCGCGCAGGGCCGCGAAATCGGGCGCGTAGCTCGGGTCGAGGATCTCCCAGCGGGGCTTGTCCCAATTGATCGAGACGGCGACCGGGCGCCGGGTCTGCGCATCGCGCATGACCCCGCCGACCTCGGCTTTGGGATCTTCGAACAGGACCTTGCGGGCCCCTGTCTCGGTGTCGACCTCGACCAAAACTGTGGTCTCTCGATCTCGGCTGTCGCGGAGATAGCGGTAGCGGCCCGTGCTGTCGAAGCCGATGTCCTGAGTGGTGAGGCTGTCGATCTGCTCGATGCTCTCGACTGGGGTCCAACTGGACTTACCGTGGTTGCCGCGTTTGCCCGACTTGCCCGGTGCGAGGATGTCGATGCCGCCGTCGGGGCGCGGGGCGTAGGCGTAGCGCAGCTTCAGGTCCTCGTCGGCGATGAAACCCGCGTAGCCCGCGTCGTTTTGCTCGACCAAGGTGCGCTCGCCGGTCTCGATGTTCAGGCGGTAGACGTCGAAGTGGGCGGGGTCTCGATCATTGAGGCCGACGAGGAGGACCTTGGGGTGCGCCCGGCTGGCGCCCACGAGCTGCACCCGGGTGTCGGGGTAGGGGGTCAGGTTCGTGTCCGAGCTCGCGCCGATCTCGGGGTCGATGCGGTGGAGCTGGAAGTTCTCGTTGCCCTCCTCGTCCTGGATGTAGAGCAGCCACTCGCCGTCGGTGCTCCAGGTCGCCTGACGGATGCCGCGCAGACGATCGTGGCTCACGACTTTGGCCTCACCCAGGGCCTCCACAGGCGCGACCCACACGTTGAGCACCCCCTCGTCCGGGGCCAGCCACATCAAGCGCGCGCCGTCCGGGCTCAGCTGCGGGCTGGTCTTGTCGGGGTTGCCGAACAGGAGGTCTCGGGGGATGAGCTCGGTGTTGGCGGTGCCTCGGTCCAAGGTCGCCGGGCGGACGCCGTCGCCCCCTTCGGGGGTGCTCGAATCGAGGCTGGCGGTGGGAGAGCAGGCGGCGAGGAGCAGCGACGACAGGGCGAGGGGATGCAGATTCATGTCTGCTTTGGGCCCGGGTCGAGCCCAACATGTTTCAGGTCGGGCGCCGAGACTGCGCGGGCATGGGACACGTGGGGGCCCGGTCCTCTCGGCTCAGCATTCCCCGGCTCCGACCTGGAACCCCAGGCTCCCCGAGAACGGCTCGGGGAGGCCCTCGAACTGCACTCCGAGTCCACTGTCGAGCTCCGTGAGCTCGACGGTGCCGGTCGTGACGGTGGCGCCTGTGATCGGGCTGTCCACACAAAAGCAGCCCTCGCTGCTCTGTTCGTAGTCCCAGTGGAGGTCGACCGTCAAGGTCGCTATTCCCTCGCTCAAATCGTAGATCCCCGGGGCCAGGCCCGGGATGACCAGGTGCGCGTCGTAGTCGTCGGCGCTGGAGTCTGGGTACGGGGGCAACTCGAAGGCTTCGTCGCAATCGAAGGTCACGGAACTCAGTCGGATCGTGTCCGCGGCGATCGCCGCGGCGCTAGGGGTCCACCCGTTGTCCGTGCATCCGGGAGGGAAGGGGGGCTCGCCGTCGTCGACGGCAGACTCGCCGTCGTCGTCGGTAGACTCGGCATTGTCGTCGGTCGACTCGGTTTCGAGGTTCTCTCCGCTCTCTCCGCTCTCCCCCGCCTCTTCGGCGGTCGGGGATGAGGAGCCGTCGTCACCACAACCAGCGAGTGTTCCACACGTGAGGAACATAGAGGCCAAATACAGCGTTACCTTTGCCATGATCTTCATGTAGCGCGAGATTCGAATTCGATCAGGGGCGCCATTTTCTGACCCCTGCTGAAATCGAGCGCAGCGCCGCGTTCAGGGGGCTTGCCTTCCGGGCTGCGGCGGTCCAAAAGAGTGCCATGACCGCGACCGGCGACAACCCCCTGATGCGCGAGGTGTTTCGTGTGCCCTTTCCGGCGATCGAGGGCGCACACGTGGAGCCGGCCATCGACGCCCTGCTCGCCGAGGCCGAGGCCTCGGTCCAGGCGGTGATCACCCCGCCGAGTCGCGGGTCCTCAGGCGGGGGAGCGCGGACCCGGGCCGATACCCTCGACGCCTTCGAGGCGGTCGGCCGTGGGCTCGAGTGGGCGGTGGGGGTGGTCGGCCATCTCGAGTCGGTGATGACCAACCCCGAGCTGCGCGCGGCCTACGAGGCCATCCAGCCCAAGGTCAGCGCGTTCAGCTCGCGCGTGTTCCAAGACCCGGCCGTGTTCGCGGCCCTGCGTGCGTTCGCGGACACGGCCGAGGCCGCGGCCCTCGAGCCGACCGCGGCCCGCATGCTCGAGCGAACCTTGGATTCTTTTCGCCGCAACGGGGCGGCCCTCGACGAGGCTGGGAAGACCCGGCTCGCGGCCATCGACGTCGAGCTGGCCCAGGTCACCACCAAGTACAGCCAGCAGGTGCTCGACGAGACCAACGCCTTCTCCCTGACGGTGCCCCCGGAGGACGAGGCCCAGCTCGCCGGGTTGCCCCCCAGCGCCCTCGAGGCGGCAGTAGCAAGCGCCGAGGCCAAGGGCGAGGCCGGTTGGCGTTTCACCCTCCAGGCACCCTCGTGGGTGCCGGTGCTCACCTACCTCGATGACCGGGGCATCCGCGAGCAGGTCTGGCGGGCCCTGTGCACCCGGGCCAGCGCCGGCGAGCGCGACAACCGAGGATTGATCGAGACAATTTTGCGTCTGCGTCACGAGAAGGCCCAGCTGCTCGGCTACGCGAACTTCGCAGACCTGGTGCTCGAGAACCGAATGGCCAAGCGCGGTGAGGCGGCGATCGGCTTCGTCGACGATCTGAGGGTCAAGACGGCGCCGTTTTTCGCGCGTGAGACCGCGGCTTTGCAGGCCTTCGTGGCCGAGCACGACCCGGACTTCGGGGCCCTCCAGCCCTGGGACCTGAGCTACTGGGCCGAGCGCCAGCGCCGGGCCCTCTACGACTTCGACGACGAGGCTCTGCGCCCCTACTTTGGGCTCGAGGCCGTGCTCGAGGGCATGTTCGAGCTCGTCCATCGCCTCTACGGGATCCGGGTCGAGCCGGTCTCGGCCGAGGCCCTGCCGACCTGGCACGAGGATGTGCGGACCTTTCGGGTGCTCGAGGGGGAGCGCGAGCTGGGCTACTTCTACGCCGACTTGCACCCGCGCGAGAGCAAGCGGCCCGGCGCGTGGATGAACGCCCTGAGCACGGGTCTGCCCAGCGAGGGGCGCCCGCACCTGGGCTTGATCTGCGGCAACCTGAGCGCGCCGGTGGGCGATCGACCGGCCCAGCTCACCCACCGGGAGGTCGAGACCGTGTTTCACGAGTTTGGGCACCTCCTGCATCACCTGCTCTCCGAGGTCGAGGTCCGCAGCTTGGCGGGCACCAACGTGGCCTGGGACTTCGTGGAGCTGCCCTCGCAGATCATGGAGAACTGGTGCTGGGAGCGCGAGTCTCTCGACCTGTTCGCGCGTCACTGGGAGACCGGTGAGCGGATCCCCGACGCCCTCTTCGACAAGCTGGTCGCGGCTCGAAATTTTCGCAGCGCCAGCGCCATGATGCGACAGCTCGGCTTCGCCAGCTTGGACCTGGGCCTGCACCTCGAGCACGCGCCGACTCTGAGCGCAGGCCAGCCCCCGGCCGAGGAGCTGCTGGCGGTCGCCCGGCGCCTCGCCCAGCCGTTCACGGTCGCGCCCCTGCCCGAGGACTACGCCATGGTCTGCAGCTTTGGGCACCTGTTCTCTTCACCCGTGGCCTACGCGGCCGGCTACTACAGCTACAAGTGGGCCGAGGTCCTCGACGCCGACGCCTTCGCCGTGTTCAAGGCCGGTGGGGTGTTCAGCGCAGAGATCGGCGAGCGCTTTCGGCGGACGATCCTGGCTCGGGGGAACAGCCGCGACCCGGCGGTTTTGTTCCGTGAGTTCCGGGGCCGCGACCCCGATCTGGACGCCCTGCTGGTGCGCTCGGGCCTCGACGGCGCCCAGGGGGCCGCGTGAGTTCCGCTCGCTCACAGGGACGTCCACTGGGGGCTCGCCCCCGGGTCCTGTTGCCCCCCTGCATCATGCACGAGGATCCACAGCGGGCCCTGTTCAAGGGCAAGGCCCTGCACTACAGCGAGAAGAAGATGGCCCTCGCCGTGTGGCGGGGCGGGGGCCTGCCCCTGCAGATCATGGACCTCGACGATCGGGGGGCGCTCGAGGCTGCGATCGCCGAGTGTGAAGGGGTGCTGTTTCAAGGCGGGGCCGACCTCGCGCCGGAGACCTACGGGGAGCAGCCTCTGGACCCGAAGTGGAGGGGCGATGCGGTCCGCGATCGCTTCGAGCGAGAGGCCCTCGAGATCGCGCTGGCCATGGGCAAGCCGGTGCTCGGGATCTGCCGGGGACACCAGCTGATCAACGCGGCCCTCGGTGGGACCCTCTATCAAGATATCGAGACCCAGTGCGAGGGCGCGCTGGTGCACCGGGACTGGGCGCGTTACGAGGTCCTCGAGCACGCCGTGCGCCTCGAGGCCGACTCGTGGCTGGCCCGGGAGGTCTGGCCCGAGCTCGACGGTGAGCTGCTCACCAACACGGTCCACCACCAGTCCGTCAAGGCGCTCGCGCCGGGTCTGCGAACGGTCGGCTGGGCACCCGACGGGATCGTCGAGGCGTTCGAGGAGATCACCCCGGAGCGCTGGATCGTCGGCGTCCAGTGGCACCCCGAGTGGCTCGACGGCAGCGAGGTCGGGGGTCCCCACCGGACCCCGGGCGGGCCCCTGTTCGAGTGCTTCGTCGAGGTCTGTCGAGAGCGCGCCGGGTGAAGGCGGGCGGCGCCAGGGGTCCAAGTCCCGAGCGGGCTTCCAAGCGAGCTTCCAAGCGAGCTTCCAACATGGGCGCGGGCCTGGTTCGGGCGGGCTTCGACGAGGCGGGCCTGGGTCCGACCCTGGGCCCGCTCGTGGTCGCCGGTTTCGCCACCCGCGGACCGAGGTCGGCGCGTACACGCGGGCCCATCGACGACCTGCTCGCCCCCATGGCGGCGCTGGTCGGGGGTCCCGGTCGACGGGTCAAGGGCGACCGGCGTATCGAGGTCGGCGACAGCAAGAAAATCCACACCGGCAGCCGCAAGTTCGAGCGGATCGAGCGGACGGCCCTGGCGACCGTCGCGTGGATGCGTGGCGAGCTCCCGGATACCGTGGGCGAGTTGCTCCAGTGGGTGAGCGCTCCCCAGCCCGCGCTCGTCGCGGAGCGTGAGGCCGAGCGCCCGGAGGACCGGCGCGCGCCGTGGTGGAGGACGCTCGACGAGACCCTGCCCGTGGTCTGTGCGCGGGACGAGCTGCTGGAGTTGGGCGCCGACCTGGGGGCGCTGGGCCGGCGCGTGGGTGTGGAGCCCCTGTGGTACCGGGCGGACGTGCTCTCGGCCGCCCGGGTCAACCGGGAGCTGCGGGTCGAGGCGGCGCGCGTGGACACCAAGAGCTCCAAGAATACCTGGGCCACCCACGCGGTGCTCCGCCACGCGGCCTGTTGTGTGCAGGCGTTGGACGCCCCCGAGATGGCCCTGTGGTGTGACAAGGCCGGCGGCCGCAAGGCCTACCTCGAGCCCCTGGACCGGGCCTTCGCCCACTTGGGTCTGGATGGCGAGGGAGACTCGAGTGTGGGCCTGGTCGACGAGACCCGCCCCCGCAGTCGCTACCTGCTGGCGACGGGGGGGCGGCGCGTCGACCTGGGCTTCGTGATGGGGGGCGACCGCCTCGACCCACGCATTTCCTGGGCGTCGATCTTGGCCAAGTACCTGCGCGAGCTGATCATGCGCAGCTTCAACCGCTACTTTCGGGCCGCGCTCGCTGAAGCCGGCGAGACGTTGCGCCCGACCGCGGGCTACCCCGAGGACGCGCGCCGCTTCATCACATCCGTAGAGGCGGCGCTCGGCGAGGGGGCGGGGCTCGGCCGAGACGCCTGGGTGCGGTCGAAGTAGAGAGACCTACTGCGGGTCGATCGAGGTCTCGCACTCGGTCAGCGGTCCGGCGAGCCCGCTCCAGCCCGGGGCCGCGTCGCCGTCGGGCTCCGGCCCCGTGGCCAGGACCGGAGACAGGTCGAGCGTGACCGGGTCGGCCTCGAAGATCTCGGCGTCGGCGTTCATCAGGTAGAGGCGCGCCACGTCGTCGTCGAACAGCGGCCCACCCAGCACGTGCACGCCCCAGGTCCCACCTTGGCCCCTGAGCTCACCCGTGCCCAGGTTGTAGTTGAAGTCGTAGACCTGCCCCGAGTCGATGGCGAAGCCGGTCCCGTCGGTGACCGCACCCATGGCATCGATGCCCGGGCCCATGTCGTCGATGTCGGCGATATCGGCCTCGCCCAGATCGGTGATCACCTCGTAGCTGAGGTCGCCCGCCAGGTAGTCGCCCGTAAACCGGAGCAGGCGGTTGCCCTCCGCGCTGCCGACGTCGACGCCCGTGTCCATGAGGTAGACGAGGCCCTCGCAGTCCGTGTACAGGCCCTCGACCCGCAGCCCATCCGGGACCACGCCGAGGATCTGCGCCTCGATCACAGACGCCTCCGTGGGCGGCTCGGCGATCCAAAAAATCTGGGTCTGCTCGGGGCTCTCGCGCGAGCCGATGAGGGAGCCGTCCTCGAGCATGGTCAGCCCGTTCTGGCCGTCGATGAGCTCGGTGGAGATGGTGCTGACGACGAGGTCGACCACCGTCCCGTCCTGCTCGTCGATATCGATATAGATGAGCCGATCTTCGACCGAGTACCAGAGGCTCGGGGTCGTCCACAGGGGGTTGTCCCCAGTGTCGGATCCAGTGTCGGATTCGGTGTCCGAGTCCGAGTCGGAACCCGAATCCGACTCGGAGCCCGATTCGGTGTCGGACTCGGAGCCCGAGCTGGACTCGGATTCGGATCCCGAGCCGGTGTCGGACTCGGAACCCGAGCTGGACTCGGAACCCGAGTCGGCAGATTCAGATTCGGCAGATCCAGAGTCGACAGATTCGGCCTCCGCGCTCTCCGAACCAGCGGCCGCGGTCGAGCCGACCTCGTCGTCTCCGTCGGTGGGCTGCCCGCCGCAAGCTGCGGCCAAGATCAAGGGCAAGGTCGATACCAAAGCTGCGGTGCGCATGGCCGGACCATAGCGCAGCAGCATGCTCCGAGCCTGGTCCGGCGGTGCCGCTACTGTGTCTTGAGCATGACGAGTAACGCGGCCAGAGCGTCGACGACGCTGAAAATTCCGCGCATCTCACCATTTTCCATGACCACCGCCGTACCGATCTTCCGATCGCACATCGCGGCGACCACGACCTCGAGGGGGGTGTCCGGAGCGACGATGTAGGGGTGTTCGCTCATGGCCTCGGTGACCTCGGTGCGGTCTTTGTCGACGCCGGGGATGCCCATGATCAGCGCCAGATCACGCTCGCTGACGATCCCCACCACGTGGGTCTGGTCGATGACCGGGAGGTGGCGGATCCCGTGCTCGTACATCCGCTCGGCAGCGTCGCCAAGGCTGAGATCCCCAGGGATCGTCACCGGGTTCGCGGTCATGTAGTCGCTGACAGTCTTTGTGCTCATGGCTGGATTCTCGAATCTCGGGGTGGGTGTTCGCCCAATCCCCGCGGATACACTGTGGGCACGCCCCCCGGGGCCACAAGCGCGAGGGTTGCCGCCGGTGTGAGCCGAGGGCGCAGTCTCTTCGCTCGAGGCGAGGACCTTGGGCCTTGCGCAGTTCCGAACCTTCGGGGCGACTTCGGGCGAATCCGACCGAGCTGATAGTCTGGCCGGCGTGCGGGGCCAGCGGAACGACGAGCCGAGAACGAAAGGTCAGTGGTTGCCGGCGGCGGCGCTCTTGCTCAGCCTGTCTCCACTGTCGATGCTGTGCGCCTGTCGCAACGGGGCAGATCCCGGGCCTCCCGACTCGGAGCAGGGGGCTGGCGCTGAGGCGGTCGTCGGGCCGACGGACGAGCTCGGCGGTCTCAGACACAACCGGGAACTCGCCGCTGCGCTCGAGGGGCACGTCCGCGCCCTGGCCACCGAGATCGGTGGGCGGGGCCTCGACCGGCCGGGGACCATGGCTGCGAGTGCGACCTATCTGCGCGAGCAGTGGCGGGCCCAGGGCTACCGGCCTTTGGCCCAGTCCTACGCCGTGCCCGAGGCTCCGCCCAACGCCGACGGGACCCCGGCCGTGGTCGACAACCTGTGGGTGACCATCCCCGGCCGGTCGCCGGCGGTCGTCGTGATCGGGGCCCACTACGACACCTGCCAGGGCAACCCCGGGGCCGACGACAACGCCTCGGGGGTCGCCGCGCTGCTCGAGCTGACCCGGGCTCTGGCGACCGCACCCCAGCCCGACAAGACCCTGCACTTCGTGGCCTTCGCCAACGAGGAGCCGCCCTATTTCAAGCGCCCCGCTCGCATGGGCAGCAGCGTGTATGCCAGCATGCTCGCCGATCGCAACACCGAGGTCGTGGCCATGTTGAGCCTCGAGAGCATCGGCTACTACAGCGACGCCCCCGACAGCCAGCACTACCCCAAGATCATCGCGGCCCTCTACCCTTCGACTGGAAACTTCGTCGCCGTGGTCGGGAAGAACCGCTCGCGCCCTCTGATCCGCCGCTTGGTACGGACCATGGAGGCGGCGGGCCCGGTTCCTGTCGAGTCGATCGCCGCGCCGGCCACGATCACGGGCATCGACTGGAGCGACCACTGGAGTTTTTGGGAGCAGGGGTGGTCGCAGGCCGTGATGATCACGGACACGGCGACCTACCGAAATCCCCATTATCACGAGATGAGCGACACACCCGAGACCCTCGACTACGGGCGCCTCGCAGCGGTGACCGTGGCCATCGAGGCCGGCGTGCGCGAGCTGGCCTGGACCACGCCCGACTGAGGGCCCGGCCTGTGGGCTCAGGGTGCTGCCGCGTCGGCGATGGCCTCGAGCGCGTCGGCGCTCGCCGGGTCGAGGCCCTCGGGCACGGAGCTGTTGGCGCTGGCCTCGAGCGGGGTCAGGGCCCGGAGAAATACGGCGGCGGTCAAGAAGCTGCCGGCCAGGTTCGGATGGCTGCCGTCGCCGGTGTAGAGCTCGATCTCGGGGAGCGCGGTCAGGCTCGAAGCCCAGGCCTGACCCGCGGGGGCCACCGCGGCGCCGCTGGCCTCGGCGGCCGAGGCGTAGGCTGCGGTCAGGGCGATCTGCATCTCCTCGGCGCTCATACCCAGTTCTTCGAGCAGGGGCGCGCTGGGTTCTCGGGCCCAGGTCTCGAACAGCAGGACCTCCGCCCCGGGGGAGCCCTCGGCGACCAAGAATGCGAGCTCGACCACGGCATCCTCGAAGACCTGCGGCTGGACCACGGGCTCGTAGCTCTGGCCCTGGATCACGACCACGTCCCAACCCTCGGCGATCCGCTCGGCGACCAGCGGGTTGGCGACGTGGTTGGCGACGGTGGTCCCCCCGATCGCGTGGGCGCTGGTCTCCCAGGGGTCGCCGGCCGACTCGGTCATGGTCGCCACCAGGGCCGGGAGGTCGTTGGCGAAGGTGTAGCTGTTGCCGATGAACAACACACGCTCGGGCTCGAGGCTGGTGTCGGTGTCGGTGTCCGAGTCGGAATCGGTCTCGGAATCGGTCTCTGAATCGGAATCTGAATCGGAATCTGATTCGGAATCTGATTCGTCGCTGAGGGTCTGACCGCCCTCGACATCCGAGCCCGTATCCGAACCCGAGTCGTCGGTCTCCCCGACGATCGTCGGACCTGTCACGCAAGCCGTGGCGAGCAGGCTCGAGAGCAGCGCGGGCAACAAACGCAGAGACATGTCGACCACGCTAACAGCTCGGCGTAGGGCACCCTCGGACAGGGCTCACCCGTCTGGGCGCCCGGACCCAAGATCCCCGAACACGGCCCGCCAGGCGGCTCCGAGGGCGGGGCGCAGGGGGGTGAGCTCGGCCAGGGCGTCGTCCCCCGCGAGCAGCGCAGCGAGCTCGGGAGGGCCGGGATCGCGTGCAGCTTCGGGGTGTCCGGGGGTCGCAACACAGGCTGCGATCGGACCGGGGAGGTCGAGGGTCCAGGTGCCCTGCGGTCCCCGATCGAGGTCGTGCAGCGACCACAGACCGAGGGTCTGCCCGCGGAGAATCCACAGCCACGGGCTGCTCCCTCGATCGGCGAACGCCGCCAGCAGGCGCCCGGACCCCGAGCGGCCGCCCGGGAGTTCATAGGTCTCGAGCGCGGCCGCGCTGTCCGGGCGAGCATCGAGGCTGAGACTGCGCAGCGTGGTCGGAGCGCCTTGACTGGGGTCGGAGTCGGGGGCGGCCTGGGGAAAGGCGAGCAGCAGCCGCCTGAGACCTGGTTTGCAGTCCGGTGTTCCCGGTGTCTCCGGCGGAGCCGAGATCCGTTGGGGCGCTGCGAGGGAGACCACGCTCGCCGGAGGTCGTGAGAGCGGGCAGATCCGCTGAGCCGGGCCCAGTCGACCGTGGCTGTCGAAGTGGCGCCGGGTCAGGGCGAGGCCGCCCGCGCTCTCGATCAGCCATAGGCTGGGCTCGCGGT
>CAYVJQ010000013.1:12604-34047 GCA_964451725.1 uncultured Nannocystaceae bacterium
ACCCGGGTGATGCCCTGCCCGAGCTCGGCTTGGTCGCAGGCCCGGCGCTGGAGCTGGAGCTCGCGCGGGTCGTGGAGCGGGCGCTGACCGGGGGGCAGAGCCCGGGTGTCGACGAGTGCGAGCCGACCGTCGACCGAGATCCCCAGCCAGTGTCGACCGACCGAGAGCTCGGCCCCCGCCCAGCCCCGACCGAGGCTCCAGCGCTCGATCCCCCGAGCCGAGACCCGGACCAGGTCTTCGCGCTCGCCGTGGGTGCACAGCAGCCAGGCCTGGCTGCGAGTATCGAAGACCGCCGGCTGCGTGCGGATGTCGAGCAGCGGCTCCCGGCTCTCGGCGGCGCCCCGCCACTCGCGGCGTCGCCCGAGTAGGCCCAGGCGCCCGAGCTTCATCGGGTCGAGCAGCCAGGGCTGTCCGCGCCCCATGCTCGCCACCAAGATGTGACGGCCGTGGCCGAGCGCGAGAGACCCGAGCGCCCGAGGGCCGCGGGCCGACACGCCGACTCCGGCGATTCGCTCGGGGTGTCCCGGCACAGGTCTCTCTGGCGCCGGGCCGCCGCTGGATCGACCCAGGGCCCGGGCGAGGGCCGGGAGCGGGTCCCCGATTTCGACTTGGGAGCGGGACAGGGCGCCGGCTCCCAGATCGAGGCGCACATGATGAAGATGATGACGAACATGACTCGGCCGGGACTCCGCACACAAAAGGTGCAGGGCAGCCTGGAGCTGGGCCGGCGCAGCGCCGTCGGTCGCCGAGATCAAAGAATGCAAAACCGGACCATGAATCGCTGGCAGCGCTCGAACAACACCTTCACGATGTCGGCCGTCGCCGCGTCGAGGCGGTCGGCGTTCACGTGGAGCTCGGCGTAGATGGGGGAGCGAGAGCGGTCGGCGTAGGGGAGCCCGGCGAGGGCCTCGCGGTGGTCGGCCGAGGCCAGAGCGGCGAGGAACACCTCCAGACACAGGAACGCCTCGCGGCCGAGCTCGGCCGCCCCAAAGTGCGCGAGGGCGAGGTCGAGGCGCAGCAGGGAGGGCCAGCGGCTGTGCTCGGCCAAGGCGTCGTCGCGCGTGGCGTCGTCGGGGATCGCGTCGACGGCCCAACATTGGAGGGCGATGTTGGCGAGGTGCCAAAGCTTGCGGCTGTGTCGGAGCTTGAGCACACGCAGGGCCCAGCCCTTGTCGAGCTCCTCGACCTTGTGCCGGTAGTCCATGCACAAGGTCCGGTAGTAGCGGTGCAGATCGTTGCCCAGGGAGGTCAGAAAGCGGCCTCGGGTGATGATGCCGCTGGCGTAGGCGTGAAAGACCGCAGTTTTCATGCTCCGGGCCGCGCCGCTGAGCTCGGCGCCCTCGGTGAGCAGCAGGGCCCGGTAGGTGAGGGCTTGGTTGGTGTCGCTGCGGCCCCCGATGTTGCGGGTGATGGTGCGCAGGTCGATGGCCCGGTCGAAGGTCTTCTCCGGGATATCGAACTCGGGGCGCAGGGCCGCGATCACGCGGTCGCGCCGGGCCTCGGCGGCCGCCGGAGACAAGTGGCCGCCGTCATAGAGAAACGCGAGATCGAGGTCGGACTGGGCCGAGGCCTCGAGCCTGCCGAGCGAGCCGAGGGCGAACACGGCCGTGGTCGAGGCGTGGGTCTGGTCGAGCGCGCCGAGGCAGAGACGGGCGGTGTCGATCCGGGCGAGGGAGAAGGCCTCGGCCGCGAGCAAGGCCGGGACCTCATCGGGGTGCAGCCCCAAGCCCGGCAATACGGCCGCGTAGGAGGGCGGGGCCCCGATGTTCTGGAGCGGGCTGGGGGTCCCGGGATCCCTGTGTGTGGTGGTAGCCATGGATTCCGATCTCAGATCTCCGGCGCCTCCGAGCGGGGGCCCGCGAACGGGAGCTCCCCATGCTCGTGGGTGTCGTGGGTGTCGTCGGTGCTCCCGGGTGGGCGCGGAAGGGGAGCGGGCAGGGGCAGGTCGAGCTGATCGCGGGGCCGGGGTACCAGCCACGCGCGGCGCTTCTCGTGGCGGTAGCGGGTCGACCACAGGTGCAGGGGCAGCCCGGCCCCGCTCGCCTCCACGCTCCGGTCGACGTAGTAGCGCTTGCGAACCCGGACCATGAGCGGGCGGGGGGTGTCTGGGCTGGGGCCGTCGAGGGGATCCCTGCGGGCCTGAGACTCGCTGCGCGCGACGACCTCTCCGTAGTCCTCCGACAGCCACAGGGCATAGTCCTGGTCGTCTCGACTGCGCAGTTGGGCCGCACAAAAGGCGGCCTCGCCCACCCGCCTGCGCAGGGCCTGGTCGTCGAACTCGCGCAGATTCGGGAGCACCCCCTCGTCGATGTGGGCGGCGACCAGCTCACTCAGGCGGGCCTCCGCCAAAATATTGCTGGGCAGGTTGATGACCCGATCGTAGACCCGGTGCTTGAGCCGCCAAAACCGGTCGACGGCCGGGAGCGCCTCGCGGCTGATCCCGAGTTCGCCCTCGACCCAGGTAAAGATGCGGGGCGGGAGGGGCCGCCGCGGGATCCGAAAGTCTCGAGCCACCCGGTCGATGCCCTCGAGGGTGTCGAGGTTGATGGGCGCCCGGAGCAGCTCGGCCAGGGGCGCGAGCGCGGGGGACAGTCCGGCGCTGCGATCGATGATCGCCCAGACCTGGGCCGGGTCGATGCCGATGCGCTCGAGCAGGGGACACAGGGAGCGGCCGGGGTCCACCGGCCCCTCGCCGAGGATGATCCACCGCCCGACCTGGTGGTGGTCGGCCCCGAGGCGCTCGGCGAAGGCGCGCTCGGCCGCGTGGGAGAGGGGATAGTGGCCGACGTCGTGCAGCAGGCAGGCAGCCACGAAGGTGCGCGCCTGGGCATGTTCGAGCTCGAGGGCCTCCGCCGCCTGGGCGGCGAGCCCGGCCACACCCATGGAATGCTCGAAGCGGTTGGAGGCCCGACGGCTGCCCGGGTGGGTGTCGAGGGTGCCCAGGAAGCTGATGCCCTCCAGACGCCGCAGCCAGGGGTGATCGAGCAGCGCCGCCCCGAGCAGGGCGCCGACCTGGGCTCGGGCGCGCTTGGCCGCAGCGCCGACTCGAGGGCGGTGCGGTGCGCTGCGCTGCGATGTCGTGGACACGGGGAGGATCCGGTGCGAACGGGCGGTGGCGCTCACCGTATCGCCAGCCCGGTCGCCTGTCGACACAGGAGAGGACCCCGAGTTCGCGGGATCAGACCTGACCAGGCAAGGTCAGTCTGGTTCCCAGGTGAACTTGAGCTCGAGTCGATCCGGGCTCGGCGTCCAAACCTCGAACTGAGTCGGGTGCACGTTGCAGACGTCCATGGCGCCCTGCCAGATCCCGCAGGCGAAGGGCGCGAAGTCCCACACGTCGCGCATCTCGATGTGCACAAAGCCGGGCCGTCGACGGCGGACGATGGCCTCCCCACGCGAGACCGAGGCCTCGTAGGCGCGGGGCGAGGCGTCGGCGATCCGGGTGAAGCTTCGACCGGCGAGCGCAAAGATCGCCCTCCCGATCATGGTCTTCGAAAACTCGGGGTAGACCCGGCGGCCGAGCTCGAACAAGGCGGTGCCCGTGCTCACCCCGGGGTAGATGGCCGCGGCTGCCTCGAGCTGGAGCAGGAGGTAGGCGCGGCGATCGAACATCGCGAAGGGGACCGGCGGGACCGGGGGCGCCTCGAGATCGGCGTTGCGGTACGCGTCGCGGATCATGTGCGCGAACATGGCGCGGATCTGATGGCCGTCCGGGAGCTTGTCCAATACTTCTTCGGCGTCGAAGCGCGCGTACTTCGAGAACGGGTGAAACCCATCCTTTGCGTCCGAGCCGAGAAACATCTGTTCGCGTCTATAGGAGAACTGGCATGGAGCGCAAGGAATCATCGCTTGCGGGGCGATCCGTTTGAAGGGAGGGGGGTCGCGGGCTGCCAGACGGGGCAAATTGCGGCAGACTCCCGCCGTGAGCTCGAAGACCGCGCCCGCGCAGCCTCCAGGAACCCTGAGTATGCGTCTGGAGGCCGTGGCCAAGCTCGGGTGGGAGGCCCGCTGCCTCGACCCGGAGACCGGCTGGCTGTGGCTGCTGACCAAGGGTGAGCGCCGCCATGTCATGACTGGGCCGCTCGCGGCGGTCAACAGCGCCTCGGCCTCGCGCCTGGCTTCGGACAAACACCACAGCGCGACCGTGCTCGCAGACGCGGGCATCCGGGTCCCGGCGGGGACCCGATGCCTGCGCCTCGACGCATTTCTGGGCCAGCCGGGACAGCCCGATCGCTTCGCCAGTCAGCGCGGCATCGAGTCGGCCGAGCGCTTCGTGGCCGGCCGTGGCTACCCGGTGGTGGTCAAGCCCAACCGGGGTTCTCAGGGCCGCTTCGTCCAGGTGGTGGACCGGGCGGAGACCCTGCGCGAGGCCGTGGAGGGGGCGTGGACCATGGACACGCTGGCCCTGGTCCAGGAGCTCGTGCCCGGCCTCGACCTGCGTGTGGACGTGCTCGACGGCGAGCTCTTGGTGGCCTACCTGCGCCGCCCCTTCTCGCTTGTGGGCGACGGTCACTCGAGCGTGCGGGAGCTGTTGGCGGCCGTCGAGGCCCGGGCCCGGATCCCCGCGTTCATGGCCAAGCTCGGCCGCGATCCCCTGTGGCGCCAGACCCTGGATGCGG
The DNA here is from genome assembly GCA_964451725.1 of uncultured Nannocystaceae bacterium. GTDB lineage: Bacteria > Myxococcota_A > Polyangia > Nannocystales > Nannocystaceae > Plesiocystis. Next base: position 17,224 of record CAYVJQ010000013.1, read on the forward strand.
CCGGCCTCGACGAGGACACGGTCGCGCCCGCGGGCCTGGCCCTCGAGTTCGCCGCGAGCATCCTCAATCTCAACCGCTGCTGCACCGCGGAGGTCCACACCCAGCTCCCGACCGCCTGGGTCTCCCACGCCGCACACGTGGCTCGGCTGATCGGTCTGCGCCACGCGGGCGTCGATTTTCGGGTCCCGGCGGGCTGCGACCCGCTGTCCATGGACCCCACTCGAGCCGTGGTCTTGGAGGTCAACGCCTCGCCCTCGGTGACCCAAATCTCGCGTATGGGCGCCGTCGAGTTCGAGTCGGCCCGGCAGGCCGAGCACCGGGTGGTCGAGGCGGCGCTCGCCGGGCCCCTGAGTTGAGAGACGGCTGTCACAAGGGCGCGCTGGTCGGACCCCAAAACCCGCGCATGGGCCGAGCGTCTCCGTCCCAGCACACGGCCCCCGCGAAGCCGGCTGGAACCGGGACATCGATCATCTGCCAGCGCCCCGGGTCGTCGCCCTCTCGGGTGGTGCGGAGGACCCGGGAGGGCAGGCCCCGGGCGTAGCTGATCGAGAACCCGGTCGACGGGAAACTCAGCCCCGTCCCGAGCGCCTTGAGGTAGGCCTCTTTTCGGGTCCAGGCCCGGTAAAAGCCCGCGGGGCGCTCGTCGGGGGGCATGGCCAAGAGCGCGGCGAGCTCGTCGGGTGCGAAGAACGAGCGGGCGATGCCCTCGAACTCCCTGGAGTCGCGGGTCTGCTCGACGTCGACCCCGAGCTCGACCCGGCGGGTGTCGAGGGTCACCGCGACCAGGCCGGCGGCCTCGGAGTGAGACAGGTTGAAGCTCAAGATCTGCGCCGAGGGAGAGTGTTGGCCAGGCCCGAGGTCGGGCTTGCCGTGCTGCCCATAAACGAACTCGAGCCGGCCTGGGGCACGCCCCAGATATAGGCCCAAGATCCGTCGGAGCTCGGCCCGGGCGCGCAGAGATTGGCGCGCCTTTCGGGGGATGATGATGCGCTCGGACTTGGCCAGCTCGTCCGCCGTGAGCAGGGCTCGGTCGGCAGGTGTCTCGACCCGAAATAGATCCAGGGTCCACAGATCCAAGGTCCCGGGGACGGGCAAAAAATGCTCCGCGCAGAGCGAGGGAGAGGGGGCTCGACAGTGCGCCAACGGCTCCTCTGAGCGGGTCTGCGGGTTCGGGGCCGCAGCTCGGCGTGTACACTGGTCAGACATGTTGCGCACGCTCTTTGACGAAGACTACGCCATCTACAGGCAGACCGTCCGCACCTTCCTGGAGCGGGAGGTGGTGCCCAAACAAGACGCCTGGCGGGCCGCAGGGAGCGTCGACCGAGAGGCCTGGAGGCGCGCCGGCGAGGCCGGGTTGCTCTGCCCCTGGGTCGGGGAGGAGTACGGGGGCCCGGGGGGCGATTTTCTGCATTCGGTGATCGTGGTCGAGGAGCTGTGCCGAATCTACGAGTCGGGCTTCGCCACGCCCCTGCACTCGGACGTGATCGTCCCCTACATCCATACTTACGGCAGCGAAGATCAAAAACAGCGCTGGCTCCCGGGCTGCGTCAGCGGCGAGACCATCACCGCGATCGCCATGACCGAGCCGGGTGCGGGCTCGGACCTGGCTGGGCTGCGGACCTCGGCCAGGCGAGACGGGGACGACTACATCCTCAACGGCGCCAAGATCTTCATCTCCAACGGGATCCTCTGCGATCTGTGTGTGGTCGCTGCCAAGACAGAGAACAGCGACGACCCCCACACCGACGTGTCTCTGTTTGTGGTCGAGGCCGACCGACCCGGGTTTAAAAAGGGCAACAAGCTGGCCAAGATGGGCCTCGACTCCCAGGACACGGCCGAGCTGTTCTTCGAGGACTGCCGGATCCCCACCGCGAACCGGCTCGGGGCCGAGGGCGCAGGCTTTGGGATGCTCATGCAAAAGCTCGCCCAGGAGCGGCTCGTGATCGCGATCATGTGCCAGGCGGCGGCCGAACAGATCCTCGTCGACACCCTGACCTATGTGAAGGAGCGCGAGGCCTTTGGCCGGCCGATCTCGAAGTTCCAAAATACCCGGTTCAAGCTGGCCGAATGTGCCACTGAGATCGAGGTCGGTCGCCACTTCCTCGATGCGCTCACGCGTCGCCACCACGAGGGTGAGAACCTGCCCAAAGAGTGTTCCATGGCCAAGCTCTGGCAGAGCGAGATGCTCGGCCGGGTGGCCGATCAGTGCCTCCAACTCTTTGGTGGCTACGGTGTGATGCTCGAGTACCCCATGGCCCGGGCCTACATGGACGCCCGGGTTCAGCGGATCTACGCCGGGACCAGCGAGATCATGAAGGTCATCATCGCCAAACAAATGGGGCTGTGATCGACGGCCAAGCGCGGCATCGCGCACGCTGGCCTGCCCTCTGGGAGGGTGCGTCTGCCGCGGGAAGGGGTGTTCCAGCCGCGCACCTACGGGCTTCGTCGTGTGGGTCTGGCGGCGTACACAACCAGTGCACGGGGCGCAGTTTGGGAGCGCGCGCAGGCGAAGGTAGGAGGGGCGGGTCTGAGCCGATGAATTCGCCCCAACATAAGATAGGGGGACACGGAGCCGGTACTCGCGCGCTCGTCCCATTCTTGGACCGTGGTAGCTTGATCCCGACCCGAGCGCTGTTTCGCGCTGTGCGAACTGGGCCTTTTGCTCGGATTGGAGCACGTGTCCCGAGACAGGCCGTTTGGCGCGGAGTTGTTCCGTGTCTCGCTTCAGCCCCCGCTGACCAAAGGTGACCATGAGTTCGAGTGCAGACTGCATCCAATTGTTGACCTGGCAGGACTTCACCGAATTTTGGGAGGCACTCGAGGCCTCGCATGAGCAGACCCCTTATACCTTCGACGCCTACGACGAAGAGGTCGCCCGGATCGCGTTCAAGGCTGGGCGCGAGAGCATGCGCCGCCAGGTCGTCGCGTTGATCGAACACATGGTCGAGTCGGGCGCGGGCGCGCACGCTCAGGCTCCGGTCACCGAGGTCGGTTGCGCCGTCTTGCGTGAGATCGTCGGCGACGTCGACGAGCTGGTCCGCGCCGAAGACAACTGATCGGAAGCCCGTCAGGGGTCGGCCCGGCAGCGCCCGAGCGCCGGCAGATCGGGCGGGGTTGCAGGTCCGCGACTCGGCCACGCCCGGATGCTGAGCTCGAGGGTCTGCACCGCCAGGATCCAGCGTGTGCAGCTCTCGGGGTCGTCCCCTCGCAGCGCGCGACTCAGGGCAGCCTGGGCCCTGGCCCGACCTCGGGCCAGGATGGCGAGCTCCGCCTGCGCACCCCGGGTCAGCGCGGCGACCCAGGGTCAGCACGCGGGGGTCCGCCAGAGCGCGGCGACCCTCCGTTCGAGAGGGGTGACCCCGGGTCAGCGCGGCGACCCTCGGTTCGAGAGGGGTGACCCAGGGTCAGCGAGCCGGCGACCCAGGGTCAGCACGTGGCGACCCAGGGTCAGAACGCGGCGACCCAGGGTCAGCACGCGGCGACCCGGGGGCGGCCACCGTTCGCCCCGGAACCGGCCGGTCTCTCCGCGGCGCAAGACAAAGCCGCGCTGTTCCGTCGAGGGTGCATAGGCGCTTCGGGGTCGACCATAGGGCGAGCGCCATCCGGGCACCCGAGGGATCGGGGAGGGCCAGGGGAAATAAGGGCGTTTCGGTGGCCGGTAGACGGGCCACACAGGCACTCGAGATCGGCAGCATTCCCGTGAACACGACGGAACACAAGATCGATCGTATGGCCTGTAGACGGGCCACACTGTCGGTCGAAGGCAGCGTCGCACTCGGCGGGAATGCAGCGAGGCTCGGGCGAATGTGGGGAGTTCTATTGTGGGGAGAGGGCGAGTCGAGTCCATCCTCTGGCGTCGGCCCGCACACGGTCCACCCTACAAATTTCGTCGGCCAGCTGGGATCAGTACATCGCATTCGACGACGATCTCCAACCGGAAGGACAGGCCCGCCCCGGCGGTGCCCACCTCGATGACACACGTCAGACCGGACTTTGAAACGCTCCTCAACGCCGCAGAGAGACGCGCCCTCGTGGCGGTCTTGCGCGCGCGTCCCGAACTCACCCTCGACAAGCTGATGCGCTGCTTCGACGGCCGCTACGGCCAGACCCTGCGGACCATCACCGTCAGAGAGTTGCTCGAGGGTCGCAGCTCGATCCTGGTCCCGAGCGACGGCGGCCCCCCGATCGACCATGTCGGCCTGACGCAGGCCAAGGGCCTCCAGGGTGAGGCCTTCGACGAGCGGGTATTGCAGGTGGTCCTCCGTGCGGAGGGGCGGCCGGTCTCGGCCAGCTACCTCCGGGCCCGCGTGGGTGGACCACGGTGGAAGCTCCAGGGGTCTCTGCGCCGGCTGGCCGAGCGCGGAGAAGTGTGGCGCTCTGGGGTCACGAGCTCGACCCGCTATCGCGCCGCGAGCTCGAGTTCATCACAGGCGGGCGGCAGGCGAACTCCTGAACAAAACCCCGAACAAACTCCCGAACGAACTCCTGAACGAACTCCGGGACGATTCAGGGCCGCTTCATGACCTGAGGGCCGGAGAGGCGCGGGCAGGCTCGGGCGAGAAGTCCTCATACGCCTCGCTTTTGTAGACACTCTCGAGGCCCGGATTTCAGCGCCGCGTGGCGCTCCTCGAGCTATCGGCAGGCGTCGCGGGTCATACCGAGATGGCATCCGCCTGTGGGGCACGCGGGTCGGGCTCCGTCAGATGTCGCTGCGCCAGGTCCCCTCCGGGCTGATGTCGACCTTGTTGAGCAGCTTGGTGCTCCGGTCCCGCAGAAACTCATCTTCGTAGGGCTTGATCACAAACGCCGCCGCCCCATTCCGAAGCGCCCAGTAGCGATCGACCTCGTTGCTCATCTGGGTCACGAAGAGCATGCGCGGGGCGTCCTTCTCATAGCGCTCGCCCAGCCTTCGCAGCAGCTGCATCCCGCTGAGACCCTCGAGCAGGATCTCCGAGACCACCAGGTCCGGCTTCACAGTCTCGACCAGGGTCCACGCCACGTTGCCGTTTGCCGCCTCGTGGATGGCCAGCCTGCGGCTCGGATCCTTCGCCTCGCCCGACGCCTCGCGCAGGATTCGGACCAGGCGCGTCCGGGCCTCGGGATCCGGCTCGACGACGACCACGGTCTGCCATCCGCCGTCATCGATCTTGGGAGCCGAGACCTTGGGGGCCGAGACCTCGGGCGCCGGGACCTTGGTCTGGCCGGAGCCGGGGATCGCGGGGACAGAGACCATGGCCACAGTCTAACAGCCCGCGGTAGCGCTCTCACCTCGCCGAGAAGGCACACACGGCCGCAAGGACCGGCTCACGGCCCCCAGGACCCCATGAGATCGTCCTCGAAATGTAGGGGACGGAGAGTGTCGGCGGGGTCCGGGTCGTCGCTCCCGCGTGTGCTGATGTTCTCGACCGAGCCGGCGCCCAACCATCGGGGCTCAAACTTCAGGGCCATGAAAAACGGCGTCGCGTGAGCCGCCCTGACCTCGATGAACTCCCCTTCGCTGAACGCGATGTCGGTGTTCAGCGAAGCTTGGACAGCGCCGCGAGGGTCAAGGCCTCTCCTCCTTCGGTGCCGGAGCCCTCGGGCGCTGAGCACATGGTCGCCCTGTTTCTGAAAGCGGAACGCGACACTGCCGTCTGCGAGCGAGCCGAACTCGGCCTTCGTTTCGGCGCTGACTCTCACCGAAGACGCGCTCGCATGGATGAAGACCTCGGCAGTTCCCTCGGGCTGTTCTTTGTCGACCTTCTCGGCCTCGAGGGTGATGTCGAGATTCAAGAGTGAGCATTTTCGCTCGAGTCTCCCTTTCTCGAATCTCCCGACCTCGCCCAGTCTCAATATATCACTCGGAAACCAGGTGCCATGGCGGCCAAGGCTGCGGACTTTGCTTTGGTAGGTACGGTGGACGGGGCGCAGGGGAAACGATGTTTCGTTTCAGTATGCATTCTTCGTTATGGCCGTAGGTCGCAGCAGAGTCGTTCGGATCGAGGTTGGCTCGGGTAAAAGCTCGATGGGAGGGGCGAACTCGACGAGGCCCTGCGCATCCGTAGGGAGGAAGAGCTACCCGTCTACGAGAAGCTCGGGGACGTCCGCGGGCTCATCGTTGGTCGTGCGAACTCAGCGATCAACCTGGCTCTGCGTGGTCGACCCTCCACCCCCGGCCCGGCCGCTCTACTCCGCGTACAGACCCAACCCTCGCAGCTTGTTGCGCAGGGTCTCGCGGCTCATGCCCAGGCGACTCGCCGAGGCCGTCAGGTTTCCCTTCATCTCTCGCACGACCTTCGGGAGCAGCACCCGATCGACGGCCGCGTGGACTTCGCTGTAGCTGCGGGGCTCACTCAAGAGACCCGAGAGTTTGCTCGCCGATGGATCTCGCCTCGACGCCATGGCGCCAGCGTGGATCGTCGGGCCGTTCGACATGGCGGCGGCGCGCTTGACCGCGCTGCGGAGCTCTCGCACGTTGCCGGGCCAATCGCGCAAGCTGATCGCGATCTCTGCACCCTCGTCCAAGGTCGCACCCTGGCGCTCGGCAAAGTGTCGGGCCAGCGCGAGCACATCTTCACCCCGCTCTCGCAGGGGCGGGAGGGTTGTGACCTCCTCGCTCAGCCGGTAGAACAGATCCTCTCGAAATCGACCCTCGGCCACCTCTCGCTCGAGGTCTCGGTTGGTCGCCGCGATCACCCGAAACACGAGCGCGCGCTCTTTGCCCGGCTCGCCGAGACGGCAGACGCTGCGCTGGTCGAGCACCCGCAGTAATTTTTGTTGCTCCTCGAGCGGGAGCTCTCCGATCTCGTCCAAAAAGATCGCGCCGCCGTCGGCGAGCTCGAAGACCCCCGCCTGATCGTGGGTCGCCCCGGTGAACGCCCCCTTTCGAAACCCGAACAGGGTCCCGTTGGACAGGCTCGAGGCCAAGCTGGCGCAGTCGAGGACCACGAAGGGCCCCCGGCCCTCGGAGCCCCCCGTCCTCGAGAGAGTATGGATCGCCCGGGCCGCGAGCTCCTTGCCGGTCCCGGTCTCACCCTGGATGAGCACGTCGAGGGTGGTCTGGGCGAGGCGCTCGATGTGGGCGAAGAGCGCTCGCATGATCGGGCTGTGGCCGATCATGTCGCCGCAGCGGGTGGCCTTGGTGACCTCCACGTCCGCGTGGGTCACCGCGACCAGCTCGAGGTTGCACTCGCCGGCTTGAAAGCGATCACCGGGCACGAGGGCGCCGTGGTAGAGCCTGCGGCGCTCGAACCACAGCCCATTTCGGGAGTTGAGGTCGCGGATCTCGACCCCGGTCTGCGTGGCCCTGAGCTCGAAGTGGACCTTGCTGATCGACCGCTCTCGAATGGCGAGGTCGACCCCGTGCTGGCGACCGCAGATCACGTGTGCTTTGTCCACCGCGACCGTCTCGCCTGCCCGCGGTCCGTCGAGGATCTTGATGGCGACCCCGCTCGGACGCGAGAGGGTCTCCCGCGGGGTCATCAGGGAGGTCCGGTCCTGGGGGTTGGGCATGGGCGAGGCCAGTTCAGGGCGCGAGCAGCAGGACCTTGACCTGGCTGGGCACCACCCGGGAGCCGGGGCAGTTGGTGGAGTTTTGTAGCGACACACTCGTGAGTCGAGTGGCCGGCATGCCTCCGAGGATCACGGTGAAGGCCCCCGTGAGGTGCTTGGAGGGGCCCATGACCGTGCCCGATCCGACCCCCATGGCGACGCCGGCGTTGTCGCCGTTGGTCATCGGAACCGTGGTCCCCATGTTGTGGGCGGGCGCGCACATGAACAGCACATGGTGCACCGCTGGCGTGGCCATGGGGCCCATCGCCGTGTTGGGGTAGGGGACCGGGACGGGGCCGTTGGGGCTGGGGGTGAGGCAGACATCGGGGAAGCCCGAGTCCATGCCCATCATCTGTGTATTGGCAAACATGTGTGCGCTCGCTTGTCGTGGATGGTCGAGATGGATCAGCCGAGATGGATCAGCCGAGATGGATTTGGGCCCCGTCCATCTTGACCAGCTCTTTGCCGTTGATCAGCGCCCGCTCGGCGCTGATCAGGAGGTCGCCCTCGCTGCGCTGATCGATGGTGCCGGCCTGGGTGAGGTCGACCCCGCTGATCGCCCGCACGCTGTGTCGACTGCGCTGGGTGACCTTGTCCACGAGCAACTCCAGCAGCTTACCCACGTGCGTGACCCGTTGAAAGGACGCGAACACCTCGCGGGCGAGGGCGCGCAGCTCCGTGAAGCTGAAGCGGGCGCGCTCGGCCTGGGCGACCAGCTCGCGCGCGCGCAGGTCCAGCGTCGCCGGGGTCTCCAGCGCGACACCGGCGTCGCCCTTGATGCGGATCTTACCGCCCCTGGCCTCGAGCTCGAGGTCGCCATCGACCGTCAAAGTCGCGCGCCCCGGCCGAGCTTGAACGAGCACGGCCAGGATGAACGCGGCCGAACCCGAATCGGCGGCCATCCAAACCTGGTCGCCGACCGCGGGCGTCAGCAGGCAGCTCGCGGCCTGGATCGCGGTGAACTCCCGGGCGTCCACGCGCAGCCACCAGCCTCCATCTGCGCACGGACGGACGACCGTGGCCACACCCTGGGTGCAGGCAGGCGGGCTCGCAGCGCGGGCCTGGAGCTCGGGCGCCCCGTCGCCGGAACGGCCGCCGCCGGAACGGCCAAGAGAGGCGTCGAGAGGGGGTTCAGCGGGCGCGGTCAGAGCTCGCGCAGGTGAAGCGGGAGGGCAGAGGGAGGCGGGGAAACCGGGGCGTGGGGCGTTCATGGGTCCTTCGGTCGGTCGGTCGGTCGGTCAATAGGTCGGTCGCCACGCTTCGGCGGCGATCAGCTCGGAGTCGGGGGCCAGGGCCGCGGCTCGGTTCGGGATCACTGCATCCGTGTCGACCACCCGGTGCAAGTTCGCGCGGTTCATGGCCGCGCCGCTCAGGTCGGTCCGGGTCAAGTCCGCGCCGCTGAAGTCGGCATAGGTCAGGTCCGTGTTCACGAACCGGGTGTCGATGCAGGTGGCCTTGTGCAGGATGCACTGCCGCATGTCGGCGCCCGAGAAGTCGGCCGCGCTCAAGGTCGCATCCACGAACAGGGATTGGGTGAGCACGGCCTCTCGCAGGCAGGCCCGGGATAGATCCGCGTCCACAAACAAGGTGTTGGGCGCGGTGACCTGGGTGAGCACCGCGTCGGCCATCTGGGCGCCCTTGAAGTTGCACTGGCTGAGGTCGGCGCCCCTGAAGTCCGTGCCCTCGAGCCGAGAGTTGGTGAACTGGGTGTGCAGAAAGCGGATCCCGGCGAGTGAGCGTCCGCGCAGGTCGCTGTCGACCAACACCACACGCTCGAAGCGAGCGCCCTCGAGCCGAGCCGAGCGCAAGTCGGCGGCCAGCAGGGTCACGCCTTCCAGCACGGTCTCGCGCAGATCCAGGTCTTGCATGCTGCAAGCCAAAAATGTCGTCCGATCGAGCCTGGCCCCACGCAGCACCACCCCGTCGAGCGCGCCCTGGGTAAACGCCGCGAGCCGGAGGTCGGCGCCCACAAAGCTCGCGCCGCCGAGATCCGACTCGATCATCTTCGTGCCCGTGAGCTTGGCCTCGTCGCACCTGACCTCGATCAGACTCGAGCTCCGGAACAGGCTCTGGTGCAGGTCCGCGCCCAGCAGTGAAGCCCCGTCGAAGCGGCACTCCAAAAACACCGACTCGCGCAGCCGGGCGCCCTGGAGATTCGCACCTCGAAAGTCGACCTTCTGGAATATGCCGCCGCTGAGCTCGGCTCCGTGCAGGTCTGCGCCGCTCATGTCCAGGCCCATGGCCTCCCCGCCATTGTAGATATGGGTGATCAGTTCAGCGGGATTCATCGGGGGCCTCGGTGGACTCGGTGTGCAGAGGATGAATGCGGACCCTGGTCAACACCGCGTCGTCCAGCTGGAGCTCGGCGTTGGAGCGCACCCGAGCCATATCGGCTCCGTGCAAGTTTGCGCCCCGCAGGTCTGCGCCATGAATGACCGCGCTCAAGAACGACGCCCCCATCAGGTTCGCCGACTGCAAGTTCACGCCGCTGAGGTCGGCCTTGTCGAAGCGCGCGCCTCGGCCCTGTATTCGATACAGCTGAGCCGCCGAGAGGTCACACTCACTCAGGTCCGCCCGCTCGATCTGAGCCTCCGACAACACGCACCCCCGCATGGATGAGCCCCGCAGATTGCAGGCCGTCATGGTTGCGCTGCTGAAGTCGGCCTCGTCCAGCGTGCAGGCTTCGACGAAACACGCACCCGACAGGTCCGCACCCGAAAAGCACACCGCGCCGAGCTCACACCCGACAAAGGTGCACTTGCGCAGGTCCGCATCTGTAAAATCGACCCCGCGCAGGTCCATCTTGACGAAGGTCGCCTTGACCAACGCAGCCCCGTGCAACACCAAACCACGCAGGTCCGTGTCCAGAAAGGTCTGGCCGTCGGCTTCGAGCCCGGTCGCGTCTGCACCCTCGAACACGGTCTGCATGAGGTTGGTCTGGGTCAGGCGGGCCCCACACAGATCGGCTCCACGCAGGTCCGCGCCATGCAAGATCGTCTGATCAAACTCCGCTCCGCGCAGGCTCGCATCGTCGAGGCGGGCCTTTCCCAGGTTCGTCCCTCTCAGCGTGCACTGGTCCAAGGTTGCACCACGCAACGATGCATGTGCGAGCACCGCATCGCTGAGGTCCGCTCCGCGTAGGTCCGCCCCGTCGAGAGTTGCGCTCTCGAGCAGCGCCCCGCGCAGGTTCGCCGCGCGCAGATCCATGCCCGAGAGGTCCGCGCCGCACAGGTCGAGAGTCGAGAAGTCCTCGCCCGCAGCGAGAGCCTCGAGCACGGCCGTCTGGATCGCCTCGGTCTGGTCTGCCGGACGCCGTGGCGCCGGGGTCTGGAAGTGCGCCGACATGCGGTAGCCATCCCGCATGTCGAGCTCGGCCTTGTCCCAGCTGGCCTGGAGCTCCGCGTCTGCCAGCATCGCCTCGAAGGCCGGCGCCGGGGTGCCGCTGGCTCGACAGGTCCCGATCGCCTCGCGCAGCTGAGCCCGCTGGGCCTCCGCGCTCCAGGTCGGGGGCCCGGTCGGCGGGGTCTCTTGAGCCTCGCGCAGGGCGGCCGCATCCAGCCCCGCCGCCTCGACCTTCAGGTCGACCTCGTCGCGCAGCGCCGCGGTCTTCGTCTCTGCCTCCTCTTGAAGGCGCTCCGCCTCGGCCAGCATCTTCTCCGCCAGCGCCGGCAGCTCCTCGAGAGTGGGCGGCGGCTCCGGGGGCGCGGGCGGCTCTGGGTGCATCGCCGGGTCCACCCCTTGGGCCACCAGCTCGGCGACCACCGACGCATGTGTGAGCACGGCCCGGCGGTACAAGTTGGCGCCGAGCAGCCCCTCGGTCCCGACCAACTCTTCCTCGGCCGTCAGCAGGTCCAGCGGGGTGTCCATGCCCGCGGGCAGCAGTTGGTGCTCGCGCAGCGCCGCCATCGCGCCGTGCTTCGGGTCCAGGCGCTCGGCGAGGGCCTGTGCGTAGTGGTCGACCGGGCGGTGGTGCTCTATGCCCTGACGCTCGGCCGCGACCACCAGGTGCCGGATGTCGGCGCCGTCGTCTGTGGCGATGGGGATCGAACCTTGGAAGACCAGGATTGCGCGCTCCGCATCGGGGAAAAACCACAGCGTCTGCAGGGTGAGCGCGACCTCCTCGAAGCAGGTCTCCCCATCTTCGTCCCAGCTGTCGGGTGCCGGGTCGGGAGGAGCCGTCGCATCGGTCTGGGAGCTCGGTGCGTCGGCCTGGGACCCCGTGGCGTCGAGTGTGGGACTCGACGCGTCCGGCTCGGAGTTTCGGGCGTCGGGCTTGGAGTCCGAGCCCGCCCGAGCGCGCTGTTTGGCTCGAGCGATGCGCTCGGCTGCGCTGGGGGCCTCGAGCTCGCGGGTGACGAACGCCCGGGCCGTGAGCCGGGGGAGCGTGCCGCGCAGCTTTGGCTTCGTCGGGTGCAGGTTCTCGAGGCAGTAGCCCTCGCCGCCGTCCCAGAACGTCTCGCGCTGCTGGTCGCGGGGGGCGACGTTGAAAAATCCCCAGTCGACATCGTCGGCCAGCCCCGGGTACGCGGTCTCCAGCCACGTCTCGTCGTAGCTTCCAGCCAGCGCCTGGCGTTGCGGCCAGCTCAGATCGATGGGTCCAAAGCCCCCGGGCTCGACCTCTTGGGATGCGCTCTCGACCTGCGCCTCGGCCAGCTCCACGTTCGGGAGTCGCTGGATCTGCTCACCCTCGACCTCGACCTGGTCTGCGCCCCGCCCGAGCGGGTTCTGGGCGAAGCTCGGACCACCGTAGGCTCGGCTCCAGTCCAGGGCCGCCCGGGTGAACGGCCGGGCCTCACTCGCGCGCCGCGGACCCCTCCAAAATCGGTCCCCGGACACCAGGAGCGACTTTTGAAGCTCGCCCACGGTCGCCCGCACGGGGACCTGGCCGACAGCCTCCCCGTTTGGAGCGAAGGCCGACCCATGGATCAGAAACTCCCCCCGGCACTTGGGGATCCCCGCGTCGAGCATCGCTTCTTTCCCGAGCCGCTCGGCCGCGAAGCGCCACATGGAGATCTCGGCGAGCAGGGGCGCGTCCTCCTCCGTGATCGGGACAAAAGCCAGCACCGAGACCCCGAGCCGAGGCTGGCGGGCATGCTCGAAGCAGCGGGTGAGCACGCTGAGCTTGTTGGGTTTGATGACCTTCATGGTGTGTTCTCGGGAGCGTATTCCTCTGGACGGCTCAGCTGTGGGCAGAGCCCGGAGGTCGGGAGACCTGGAGAGAGGATACTAACTTTCCCAGACAGGGTCGGGCTCTTGGGATGGATCTGGACATAGATCTGCACTCTCGGGGGCGAAGCATAACTCCGGCGAGGGGCGCGAGGCCGAGCTGTCACGGGGGAGTAGGTGCACGGACAGAGGTCTTGCGGGGTCATACTTGGCGATGACGCGGGAACCGACCTTGAAGGTCATGGCCAAGTCCACGATCGCAATGTCTTGTTCGGCCTTCGTGCGGTAGGCCGCCGACCCTGCCGGCTCGACCCATATCGTGAACTCGAGGACTGGGTTTCCATTTCTGAACGCATGCATGTCCTCGATATTCTCGATCGTCGCTGGGTCGTGCCGCCACTGGACTGTCTCCTGGTCCACGATCGCTTGGACGGACGCTGGCCGTTCGGACCGCAGGGTCATGAGGCGTAGAGTCGTCGGGAGGCGGGGGTTGTAGCGGACGTCGACCTCTGTTCCCGGCCGGAATCGATGGGCAGCCTCGCTTGCGGGCATGCGCTGGGTGAGCGAGGTGGTGTACTCGCCCTGTCCTCCCGGCGCGGTCACGCGAACTGTGAAACGAAACAGGGGGGTAGTCCTGGCTCTGACCTTCGTCTCCTCAGTGGACTGGATAACGGCCGAAGTGATCGGCCAGTTGCTCTTGGTCGCCTTCGCATTTTCGATCACTCTCATCAATGCTATCCGGAGGAGGATTGCGGCGATGATTGCGAATGTGAGGATGATGGGTAGGTTGTTGCCTTCGGACAATTAGACCAGGAGCGGGTGGGAGTGATCACGGAGGCCCCTTCGTCAGCGATGCTTCAGATCAGGGGCAGACCTCCGTTGGCGGCCGCTCTCTTGGGCGGGGAGGTCGCCCGAGTCGCGGGGGAGGGCAGCGAGGCCGTCGGATTCGAGAGGATGCCTGTTGCGGCCGGCTGTCAGTGGGGAGGAGGGGCAAGCTCCACTGCGTTAGGGCCGTGCAGCTCTATAGACATAGGATCGGCCTCGCGATACCTCACCACTATGCGAGCTCCGATTCGGAATATATATATAAGTTGCAGTGTGGTGACTCGCTTGCGCCCTTGTGCGATGTACGAATTCTGGCCTTCGGGCTCGACGCGTACCGTGAACTTTAGAATGGGATTTTCTCCAGATCTGAGCGTGTCTTCAATTTTTACAATTGTGGCAGGAGATGTGCGCCAGCGGCTGCGGTATTTGTCTAGGAATCGGACCATGGTGGGTGATGTGCAGGTTTGTGTTGTCGTGAGGGTCTCTCCCGCGGGCCGCTAGCCTATCGTGGTGAGCGTGCTCGAGTTGATGCTCACGAGACTGGTTTTGATGTCGGTCTCAGCTTGCAGGATGCGGAGCGGGGTGTTTCTGAGCACCGTGCCGGTGTAGCCTACACTAATTCCTGTAATGGATGTTTGGCTGAGAGTGCACGCGATGGCCATGGAGGTGTAGCTGGCACTGGTCCCTGTACACGAAGCTGAGAATCTGACGGCCGAGTGTCTCTCATCGGTGATGCTCTTTAGGGACCCGAAAGTCTCGATTATGCTTGCGGGGTTGATTAGGTTTATTCCCCCGGGTGCCGCCAGATTGAATCCGCCGGAAGCTCTGATTGTAACGGACCCATCTACATTGAGATTGTGATCGCCGCTGACCATCTCGGTGCGGTTGCCTACCCGGTTGTAGGTCGTATCCCCCTCGACCATCTCGACCAGGGGCCCGTCGATGTTTCGGACACAGCCTCCGTTGAAGGTCTCGTCGAGGGTCCCAGTGACCACCCGGGTGACACCATTTTCGATGGTCTCGAACATGTGCCCCTTGATGGTTCGGCGCTCGTGCTCGTCGATGTGTGTGGTCGAAGTGCCCTGCACGTAGACTTGGCGGTTCTTCATCACCCGCAGCTCCTGGTTGCCCTGGATGAGCTCGGCCTGGTCTTTGTCGACGGTGTTGCTCTGGCTGCCGTGTGTGGTCTGGCTGTGGTCGTTGAGTGAGATGAGCTCAAAGTCCCTCTGGGCCTTGATGAACACCTTCTCGGCGCCGGCTTTGTCATCGAAACAGAGCTCGTTGCCACCGCCGCCTCCGGGGCTGCTCCGGGTCTTGATGCCGGTCTTGGTCTTCTCGGCATCGAGGACGTAGGGCGGTGCGTTGCTGCCGTTGTAGAGGGTGCCGGTGACCACCGGTTGGTCGGGGTCGCCGTCGAGGAAGCTGATGACGACCTGCATGCCGACGCGGGGGATGAAGAGGGTACCCCAACCGTTGCCGGCCCAGGGTTGGACGACGGGGATGAAGGTGGAAAAAGCTTTGTTTCGGTCCCAGTGAAACTGGACGAGGACGCGGCCGTGGGAGTCGGTGGCAATTTCGCCAGGGCCGACGACGGTGCCGGTTTGGATGCCGGAGATGCGGGGGCGTTTTGTGGTGCGTTTGGGTACCCAGCCGCCGAGCAGGGGCACACACTCGAAGGTGTTTTTGTAGGCGCGCTCGGGCAGGCGGGCTTTGTGGGTGACGGCGGTGACGAGGTAGTGGCCGTTGAGGTCGCCGTTGAGGTGGTCGTGGACCTCGAATTTGGTGCCGGGGCTGAGCTGGGTCGCGGTTGTGGAGCCGACGAAGACCTGGGCGTCTCGGCGGATGCGCCTGGCTTGGAGACGGACTTGGCGTTCGACCTGGTCGACGCCGAGGCCGGCGCTGGGGATGTCGAAGTCGTAGTGCTCGAGCTCGGGCCCGCCGCGGTTGGAGGCAGCGTCGTCGGTGGGTGCCTCGAGGGGCTCTGTGCCGGGAGAGCGCCAGTCGAAGGCGGCACCGCGGGCGACGGTGGGCTGGATTTTTGTTTTGCGGGAGAAGGTGCGCAGGTCTTCACGGGCGTCGGCGCCACCGTCGTGTTGGACCATGGAGAGGGAGCCGTCGTCGTTGTTCAGGGAGAGGAGCGGCGTGTAGCCGGCGTCGCTGTCCATGAGGACCAGGAGCTCGGCGCCGTCGCGGTGCTCGAAGCGGTAGGCGATGCCGAGCTCTTCCATGATGCGGTGGACGAAGTCGAGGTCGCTCTCCTGATATTGAACGATATGCTGACGAACGGGATAGTCGGCGTAGAGAAAATGGAGGTCGAGCTCGCGGCCGTAGGCAGAGAGGCCGTCTTGAAGGACCTGCTGGAGGACCTGTTTGGGAGACAGGTCAGAGAAGATACGGCTGTTTCGGCGATGACCGAGGGCGGTCAAGGCGGGCATGATGGTGAGTGTGGCGAGGACGCGGTCGGGCTCGTCGGCGCCGTCGTGGACGTAGCCGACGATGCCGAACAGCTCCCTGCGCAGGTCGCCGCGCTCGATGGTGAGCGTGGCAGAGGCACCGAGCATGGAAGACGGGTCTGCGGTGAGGTCGTCGGTGCGGAGCTGGAGGTCGACCTGGTAGGGGAGATTGAAGTGCTCCTCGAGGGTCATGCTGGAGACGACCCAGGGGATCTCGCTGTCGACGTCACAGGAGAAGTGGAGCTGGACTTGGTTGGGCATGGTGTCGAGGGTGCGGGGGCGAGGTCAGCGGTGATTGGATAGCTAGATAGTATGGTGGTGTCGAAGGGGGCCGTGTCGGTCACGGAATATCGGCACCTGCGACATCGGACTCGCCATCGGTCGTCGGCCGAGGGTCGCCGTTGATGTCGGTGGCCGGGTCGCCGCTTTGCCAGACGGCGGCGTCGTCTAGTGTCAGGGGGTACATGCCTTCGACGAGGGAGAAATCTCCGGCGTCGTAGTCAGAAAACCACATGGTGTTGAAGTCGCCGAGGGAGATGTTGTCGGGGAGTTCCATCTCGAGTGCGCTGTGTTCGACCGTGGCATCGGGACACTGGAGCTCGTCTTCGGGGGCGGCGGACACCAAGATGGAGTTGCGGATGGTTACGGATTGACCGGGTTCGCAGCGGAGCGCAGACGAGGTGCCAAATCCTGAGCCGACCGACGAGTAGAGCAGGCTGGCGCTGCCCTCGATGACGTCGATGGCAGCGAGGTTATTTAGTGTTCCACCGCCGACAAAGGAGTTTTGGATGAAGAGAGAGCCGCCGCCATCGACGATGATGCCGCCGCCGGAGTTGTTGACGATGCGGGA
>CAYVJQ010000013.1:34147-42495 GCA_964451725.1 uncultured Nannocystaceae bacterium
ACAGGTGACACATTCACCGGAGTCGTCGTCACAAAAAGGAGCCTCTGGGTTGCAGTCTTGTGGGCCCATGCAGGGTTGGGGGCCGGTGTCTGTGGAGGTGTCTGTGGAGGTGTCTGTTTCAGTGTCGGTTTCAGTGTCGGTGTCGTCGGAGATCTCGATGCAGGAGTCGTCTTGGGCGAGGGTCATGTCGTCGCCGCAGGGGTAGTAGCAGTCGTCGGCAGGCGGTTCGGCGACGCAGCCATAGTTGCCCTCGGAGTCTTGGTCGCAGTCTGCGCTGGTGCAGAAGGACCGTTCGGCACCATAGAGCTGGACGCAGGTGTCGTCGCCGTTGGCGTAGCGGCAGTGCTCGGGGTTGGGGACCATGCTGGTGCAGGCGGCGATCAGCAAGCCGCAAGAAAACCCGATAGAGGAGGAGATGAACGCGTGCTTGGTCATGGTCTGGTCTTTCAGGTTAGAAGCGGCCGATGAGTGTGAGGCCAACGCTGGTCGGGCCGACGCTGGGGAGGAGTAGGGGAAGGCTGGCTCGATCGCGCTTGGACTCTTTTTTGGCCCGCCGGGCGAGGTCGACACCGAGCATGATGACGCCTGCGACGAACAGGCCGCCGCCTACACCCAAGAGCACTTTGCCGGCGGGGGCGTGGTCGACCTGGCGGGCGAGCTCGTTGTCGGAGGGCTCGATGTCGGCCCCGCGGCTGAGCTCGACGGCTCCGCCGATGCCGAGCGCGAGACCGAGGCCGAGCGCGCCGATGCCGGTGTAACCCAGGGCCCCGATACGTGGTGGAGGTGGGTCGTTGGGGCCTGAGCCGTTGGGTCCCGGGCCGTCCGGACCGCTCGGCCCGGCGTTGCGGACTTCGAGGGCTTCGGCGACAGCGGTGTCGACGGCGTCGAGGAGTACATCTTGGGTGTGCTCTTTGACGCGGACGAAGAAATGGTCGTCGACACACGCGGCACAGTGGGCGGACTCGAGGGTGTAGGCGCGGTTGCCGACCTGGATGTCGGTGTCGATCACGAAGTTGAGGTTGTCGGGGTCGTCGTCGAAGTAGCGGGCCCGAAGGCGGAGGGTGACCTCGGCGAGCTCGATGTCTTCGGTGGTGGTGTGGCCCTTGCTCTCGAGCTCCTCGCGGAGATACTTGCTCAGTTTCTCCTGGAAGAACACGGTGTTTTCGTCGAGCGCGACGTCGACGATAATTCGGATCGGCACAGGGGCCTCCTCGACGGGAGAGGGGTCGGCGGCCGGCATCTTTTTGGCCAGGGCCGCCACCGGCGAGCTCAGGGAGAAGATGAGCGCGAGCGTGGGCACGGCGACGCGGCGCGAGATCGGGGTGGGTTCCAGGTTAGGGCGCATGACTCACTCGGACAGGTATTTGGAACAAAGATTGGACCACTTCGCAATTTCGGGGTTGCCGGTGTGGCCCTTGGCCGCCTTGACACACTCGGACCAGCGCTCGGTCTGCATCAAGGCATAGACCCGGTAGCGGGCGCGCCCGAGTGGGGAGCTCCAGCAGCTCCGGTCGCTGGTCAGCTCGATGATTTCAGCCCACTCGTGGGCTCGCTTGGCGGCCTTGGTATCGGCCTCGACGCCCTCGCACTCGGGCTTGGGCTCCGGGTCGGGCTCGGGCTGGGAGCCGGTGTCGCTCGAGTCCGGGTTTGGCTTGGGCTTTGGCTTTGGCTTGGGCCTGGGTTTTGGCTTGGGCTCGGGCTCGGGCTCGGGCGGGTCCAGATCGGCCGGCGGGAGGTCGGGCACGGCCTCGACGAATTCGATCCCTGCGCTCGCACCTGTTGTGGATGCGGGGTCGGGATCGGGATCGGCGTCGTCGGCTTCCGAGGACGCCGCGCCGACCCGGAGTGGGGTGTCTTCGCTGTCCTTCGGCGCGGGCCAGATGGCGGCCCTCAGAACCCAGGCGCCGATAGCGAGTACGCCGAGCACGCCGACGAGGGCGAGCAGGATTCCGACGCGCCGCCCAGTGTGGCCTTCGTCCGAGCCAGGCGGGAGCTCTGGGTCGTCTTCGTCGTCGATCTCGGGCTGGGCGGGGGGATCGACAAACACGATCGCCGGGGCGTCTAGGCGGGCGAAGGCCGGGGTTTGCTCGGGCTCGGGCTCGGGCTCGGGCTGGATGGCTGGAGCCTGGATCGAGGCCTCGGCCGTGGGGATCTGAGCCCCGGCTTGGCTCGGGACCTGGGTTTGGCTTGGGACCTGAGCCGGAGTTTGGAGCGGAGCCTGGATCGCAGCCTGGAGCGGAGCCTGGATCGGAGCTCCGGGCGGCGTCGGCGAGCCGACCTGTGCTTTGGGGGCGGGCGCGGCGACCCGCGGGGGAGACGGGCGGGCCGGCCAGGCTCCGAGGGGACTTTGGTGAGTCCGATGATCCTGCGGGCCCGGGCTCGCTTCGGCCGAGCCTCGGGCGCGAGCGACCGGCGCCGCCACAGGTGGGACCGGGGCGAAGCGTGCAGTGCGGTCGTCGACGCGGGGAGCGGCGGGTGTCGGGACTTTTGGACGGACACCGGGGAGGGTCCTGACGTCCATGCGGGTGGTCTGGTCCCCGGGCTCGACTTGCTTGGGATCGGGCTTGGACTTGGGCTTGGGATCGGACTTGGGCTCGGGCTTGGGCTCGGGCGTGGCCTCGGCTGCGACCGCTACGGCGAGATGCTGGACGTCCAGACGTGCGGTGTGATCTTCGGGCTGTTCGGGCGCCTCTCCCAGGGAGCCGCTGGCTCGGGTCGGTCGCTCGGGGGGGCGCAGATCGACCTGTTCGAGCGCCGTGACCAGAGCCGCGGCGCTCGGGCGCCGGCGAGGATCCCGGTCGGTGCAGTTTTGGATGATGTCGGCCCAGTCTTCGCTCAGCCCGTAGACCCAGCTCTGCAGGCGCGGGGTCTCGAGTGTGCCCTCGCGCTGCATGCGGATGAACTGGGTGTGGTCGAGGTTGGGGAAGGGGTCCCGCCCGGTGATGATGTTGAACAGCAGGATCCCGACCGCGAACACGTCCATGCTCGGATCGGCGGGCGCGGAGGAGGCCTGCTCGGCGCTCATGTAGCCGGCAGTGCCCGGGACGTCGTGGATGCCGGTGAGGCGCCCCTGGGCCCCGGCTGGGACCCGCGGAGCATCGATCCTGGCGGCGTGGCTGAAGTCGAAGAGGGTCACCGCCAAGGGCTCCAGGACCACAGAGAGGTTCCCGGGTGTCAGGTCGCGGTGGACGATGCCGGCCTCGTGGCAGGCGCGCACGACCTGGGCGATCTGAAGGGCGAGGGCCTGCACGGCCGCTGGTTCGAATTTGTGATCGAGCAGGACCCAGTTGAGCTCGCGCCCCGGGAGCAGCTCGACGACGAGGAACGGCCAGCCGTCCCGGTCCTCCAGGCGACCGTGATCGAGGAGACGGACGACCGCCGGCACACCGGCGAGCTCCTCCAGGTAGGTGGCCTCGTCGAGCAAGCGCTGCTCACGTTCGGGGCGGCCGAGGTAGCGAGGGGTCAGGAGCTTGAGCGCGACCACCCGATCTCCCCGCTGGCGATCGAGGGCGCTGAACACGACGCTCATGCCCCCTTCGCCGAGCTGGTGCACGAGGGTGTAGCGACCCGCGAGAGTCTCGCCGAGGGCAGGTAAAGTCGGGCTCACTTTTTGAGCTCCTGGAGTTCGAGTCGGCCCTGGCGGGTGACCCGGAGCTGGACGCGGGAGGGGGCGACGTTGGGGATCCGGACCTTGCCGTAGGAGGTCCAGGTGCTGCTGCCTGCGGGTCGCCAGCTCACCCGATGTTTGCCAGGGGAGAGCTCGATGTAGGCCGCGTTGTTCTTGGTCGAGATCCGGCGCGAGCCCAGCTTGAGGTCGCCCTCGACGCTGCCGTCGACCAAGATGATCACCCCGACAGGTTTGAGCTTGGGCTTTGGCTTGGGCTTTGGCTTGGGCTCAGCCTGTGGGTCGGGCGACGGTTCGTCGGGGATGAGCACGGGCTCATCGGGAGGTGGCGGGGGAGACTCGGTCTCGGCGCTGGGCGCGGGCTCGGCGGGGCTGGGGGAGTCTGGCTCTGGTTCGGAATCTGGCTCTGGCTCCGGCTCTGTGGGCAGAGCCTGGTCGCGGGGAGGAGCATCGGCCTCGGCGCGCTCCCACGAGGAGAGGGGGGTCTCGGGAACCGGGCGCTCCTCGGCGGCGGCCGGAGCACCAGACTGCGCCGATGTCGTGGCCGAGGCTTCCGGGGCGTCCGAGTCGTCCTCAAACAGTCCGAACAAGGTCGCAATAAACAGCCCAAAGCAGGCCACGACCATGAGAGCAGACGCCGCGAACGCCCACTTGGCGGCCCTGGGCATGGGGGCGCGAGTCTGGTCCGGCTCGCTCGCTACCAGGGGAGGGGGCTCGAGGTCGGGGCCGGTGGGTTCCTGTTCAGCGTGAGGCCTGGACGGGTGAGTCGCCCAGGGGTCCGACTGGGCGAGCTCGGCCGAGGGCAGGGTCTGGAGACGCTGCTCGGGGACTGGCGAGGCCGCTGGCGCGGTTGATTTAACGCTTGGTGTCGCTGTCGACGTTGCGATTGGGTTCGCTACGGGGAGGAGCTGCGTGGGCTCGAAGTGAGCGTCGTCGTCGAACTCTTCGGGCGCGGGCGCGGGCGCGGGCGCGGCAGATGAAGCCGGCGCCGGGCCGGAGGTCTCATCGAGGGCGGCTCGACGGCCGAGCCCGGCGTTGTGGGTTCGGCCCCCGGTGAGTGAGTGCGGTTCGGACCCGGGGGGGGACTTGGGCCCGGAGGTCGCCGACTTGCGCTTGAGCTTGGGGACGTCGTCGTCCCCATTTTCAGCATCGTCGACGGAGGTCGGCAGGTCATGGCTGTCGTCTGTGGCAGCCGGACCAGCAGCCGGAACAGGGAGCCCCAAGTTGGCTGGAGCGGGCTGGCCCGGGCCGGTGTTGAGCAGCTGGGTCACGCCCGAGCGGCGCGACCCGATGAGCTCTCGGTAGTAGCGACGCAGGGTGTGGGAGGCGCGGAGGTAGTGGGGGCAGCGATCGAAGAGGGCCTCTCGGGCCTCGCTGGCCGTGGGTCGGTCCTGCGCGCTGGAGGAGAGCATGCGTGTGCACAGCTGCGTGACCCAGCTGGGCAACTCCGGACGGCTGAAGGTGGGCGCTGCCCCCTGCAAGATCCGCTGGCGGAACTGGCTCGCGTCGCAGTCGTGGAGGAAGGGCTTGTCCTCCAGCAGCTCGTGGAGCACGACCCCCAGACCATAGATGTCGGTCTTGCGCTCGGGTCGACCCATGACCTGCTCGGGGGACATGTAGCGCGGGGTGCCCAAGGACCGGGACATGGGCCCGGCCGTGGCAGCGAAGCGGGCGATACCGAAGTCCGTCAACTTGAGCTCGCCGCTCGAGGTGATCATGATGTTGCCGGGTTTGATGTCGGAGTGGATCACCCCCGCATCGGCTCCGCCTACGGTGCGCTCGTGCGCGAACTGGAGCGCGGACAGGAGCTCGCCGATGATGTAGGTGACCAGGTCGAGGTCCAGGGGGGTGAGGCCCTTCGAGCGCGCCTTTTTGAGGAACGCGCGCAGGTCCACCCCGTCGACCCGCTCCATGACCAAAAATGGGCGCCCGCTGTGGGTGGTGCCCACGTCGATGACGTTGACGATGCAGCTGTGCTCGAGCTGGGAGGCGATGCGGGCCTCGTCGATGAACAGCTTGGCCTCGCGCGCGCTCCCGGTGATGTCCTCGTGCAGCAGCTTGATCGCGCAGGGCACGATCAGCTCACCGACATGGTGCACGGCCTCCCAGACTTCGCCCATGCCCCCGCGCCCGATCGGTTGGAGCAGCGTGTAGTCTTTGGTGAGCCGGGTCATCGGGTTAGAACTGCCCCCACAGGGCCAGGCCGGCCGTGTGCCGGTCGAGCAGGGGGGCGGCGCTGATCTGGGTTTGGGTTTGGGTCTTGGCCTGGGTTTTGGGGCGGTGTTTGAGGCCGACGGCCAGCAGCGCGGCGCCGGTGATGGCCATGGCCCCCGCGATGGTGGCGACGGCGATCCCGGGGTTGCGGAAGTCGAGGTCACTGTACGACCTCCCAGACACGGGGCGCTTATCCACGATGATCATGCCGCCTCCGAGCCCCAGACCGATCACGCCGACCCCCAAGAGCGCCACACCTGAAAACACCAGGGGGCGACGAGAGGGATCGAAGGCCGGCGCCGGAGGGGCCATGGGTTCCACCGGGCAGGCGTCGAGCAGCTCGGGCTCCTCGACAGCGTCGATTCCGGGCAGCCGCTCCAAGACCCCGAGCAACAGGGGAAACGCCTTCCTGCTGATGTTGGTGTTGTCGCAGCTCAGGCACATCTCCGTGTCGCTCCTGAAGACCTGGCCGCCATCGATGGTGGCCGTGACGCGGATGAGGATGTCGTCGCTCTGGGGCACGGGGCCCGAGAGCAACTCGACGACGACGCGCCGGTCGTCCGCGTAGACCGCCCCGGGGGCCAGGGGAGACTGCCCATCCAAGGCGGCGTCCAGGCTGTTTCGGATCTCCTCGACGCCGTCTCTGGGTTCGCTGAGCTGGCTGGCGTCGACCGTGAGATCGATGTGCTCGACCGGGAGCGCCGCGAGGGCGGTGGCGGGCCCGAGGACAAGGGGGGCGAGGACCATCAGGGCTGGTACGATTCGCTGCATTTTGGACCGTCTCGGTAGGCTCAACTGTTCATCAGCGCCGCGGGAGCGTCAACGTCGCTGGGCGCCGCGCCGTCGGTCCTAGGGCCAGGTGATTTTGGACCGGTCGGCAGGGTTGGCCCACGTTCGAGGTCGAGCTGCGCCCGGAGTTCGATCACCTCGATCGGGCACGCCATGCGGACCCAGGGCGAAGTCTCGACCCGAGCGGCCTGGATCGGGACAGCCGGGCTCCTGCCTATGGATCCTCGCCAGTCGGCGCCTTTGGGCTTCTGCGTCATGCCCCCGAGCTAAGCAAGGGGCGAGCCAAGAGCGGGGGCGATCCAAAACGCCGTGGTTTTGTGTCGGCGCTCGGGGACGGCGAGCTTGGAAGGGGCTGGGTGCCCAAAAGTTGGGCGGTCGGGGTGTGGACCGCCCAACTTTTGGGCGGTCCGGAGTCGGGGTTCCCGGAGTCGGGGCGGAGGCGCCCCCGGATCGCCCGGATCGCCCGGATCGCCCGGACATCGGGTGGTCGGGTGGTCGGGGGCGACCGGGGGTTCCGAACCCCGGGCGAAGGCGCCCTCGGAGCGCCCAGATCTTGGGCGCTCCGAGTCTCGGGCGACTCACGGATTGCCCAACTCTTGGGCGAGTTGGGCTGGCACGCGCTTTGCTCCGTCGGCCCGCGATGCCAGTGACCCTCTGTCCTCGATGTGAGTCTCGCCGTGTTTGGGTGATCTACCGCGGCCCGGTCGGAGGACCGGACCGGACGGAGCTGCTCTACTTCGTGGGTTTCATCTTCGCCCAGCCCAGAGTCGGGGCCCACCTGATCCTTCACCAGGAGTCCAACCGACAGCTGACGACGACCCTGATCCAGGGGCTCTCTCCGACGCAGTGGGGCCTGGACCTGCGCACGAGGAACAGCCGCTACCGAGTCCTGGATGGGCACGGCTGTGACTGCCGAGCGGGCGCCCAGGATCGGCAGACTCGGCTCGGGCAGGCCTATGCGGTGGCGCTCGATCGAGTCGGCGCGGGGGAGCGTGGGAAGGAGCCCGAGGGCTGAGGGCGATCGGGTGAGATCTTCGCTGGGCTCAGAGACCCGCGAGCATCCCGGCTGAACTCGAGCTCAAGGGCAGGGCTCGCCGGTGGCGTCGTAGCAGGCCAGCCTACGCTCGAGCTCCAAAAGCTCGAGCTCGCGGGTCTTGACGTTGATCGGATCGGCGGCGCTCGCCGCCTCGGCCTCCATCGTCTTCGAGGCCGAGACCGCGCTGTCGACCCCATCGAGTGTATCGTTGAGGCCTTGGCCCAGGGCCTCGATGACATCGCTGTAGTCCCGCTTGTCCACGACCTGGAACTGGGTGAGCATTCCGGTGGCGGCAGAGAGTTCGACCACGAGCTGGTTGTAGCGACCGCGGGCGGTGTTCGGCAACGACTGGATGTCACCATATTGGGGGAAGAACGAGCTGCGGGCCACGACTTGGGATCCGTT
This sequence comes from uncultured Nannocystaceae bacterium, assembly GCA_964451725.1. Taxonomy (GTDB): domain Bacteria; phylum Myxococcota_A; class Polyangia; order Nannocystales; family Nannocystaceae; genus Plesiocystis. Next base: position 42,217 of record CAYVJQ010000013.1, read on the forward strand.
GATCACCGCGGTGATCTGGCCTTGGCGAGGGACGCGGTAGCGGATTCCGGCCGCATCCCCGACGTCGTTCTTGACCTCGGTGGGGAGCCCCTCGAGGGTCAACTCGACCGAGTCGGTGTCCTCTGGAACACAACCCTCCATCGACACGGTGTTCTCACCCTGTCCTCGGCACCAGGTCCAGGTCGTTTCACCAACCTTCGGTTCGACGACCTGGACCCAGGTTTGGATCGTCTTGCGGGTGGTCGAATAAAACAGGGCCTCGAGTTCGGCGATCTCCCG
>CAYVJQ010000013.1:42595-44809 GCA_964451725.1 uncultured Nannocystaceae bacterium
AGACAGCGCTGCCCCACCCGGGGCGACCAACCCGATCACCTTGCCGAGTACAGCCCCCGCGGTCCGGATTCCGGCCGCGGCCATGTCCGGGCGGCGATCGATAATCTCCGCATCGGAACGGGTCAGGCGTCCGTCCTCCGTCAGGGTGAAGCGAATGTTTCGGTCCCGGCCGCGGACCTCGGTGTTGTTGGGGAGCTGGATCCGGAAGCGGGCAGTCGGGTCTGGAACGATCTGATCGGTGATTCTGGTTCCCGTGATCTTGTGGTTTGAGGCCGGAGGCGGGCTCTGCTTGGAAGGGCAAAGAACGTTGTGCTCCTCGATCTCCGTCAGACCGACGTCTTTGTTGTGACAAACCCACTTTCCGTAGGTGGTCGTGGTCGTCGTCACATCGATTTCGACGACCAGCTGTTTGGTGGGGAGTGCATACACGACGCCCTTGCCTGAGCCCGCCGAAAACTCGGCCTCAACCGTATATAGGGTGTGTGTGCAAGCCAGGACCGCGGTGCACATCGACGAGACGAGCAGGGCGGGGATCAGGCGCCCGAGAGAAGCTGCGAGACGGGTGTTGTGTGACATCAGAGGTGATGTCCGATTTTCTGTCGTACCCGTTCATTTAATTGGGGTTCGAGGTCAGCCGACGGCGGCGTCGGCGGTGAGTTGCTCGCGCACCCCCTCGGCCCAGGCCGCGAGATCGTCCTGCGTAGACTCCGGTACACCGAGGATTCCGACCAAGCGCGAGACCTCCCGAGCGAGCTTGTCCCGCGCGCGGCGGACTCGGCTTTGGACCGTCTCGGTCGGGATACCCAGGATCTCGCCGATCTCCCGGGTGCTGAGCTCCTCCCAGTAGGACAGCTCGAGCACGGTCTGGTCTTTCAGCGCGACATGGCGGAGAGCTTCGAGCAGGCACCTTTCTTCTTGGTTGCGGGCCGCGATCGATGATGGACTCGAGCTGAGCGCGGCGATCGGGACCTCGTCGATGTCGGTGGTCCTCCCGCGGATCCGCCGGGCCTCCCAGTGTCTGCGCACGACATTGCGCGCGATCCCCAGCAGATATGCCCGGAAGCTCGAGCGGCCACCAAAGCGGTCCCGGCCCTCGACGCAGGCCAGGAACACCTGTTGGATGAGATCTTCGGCCTCCGCGTTGGTCTTGTCGACCTTGTTGATCACGAATCGGCGGACGGACTCGGCGTGGCGTTGAAACAGCTCCTGCCCGGCGCGCTTGTCCCCTTCGCGCCAGGCTTCGAGGAGTTCAAGGTCTGGGATCACGGGTGTAGTCTAACAACCCGGGTGAAAAAAATGAACGAATCACGGCGGTGTTCGGACTCGACTGTACAGGGGGGAGCCATGTCGGCTGAGCATAGAGATTCGTTCGGTGATCTGGAGCCCCCCACGGCATCCAGGGGGGATCTTGCGATGTTATCGCGCATCGAAGAGCGCCTGTTCGGTGGGGCCCCCAGCTCGTCCCAGAAGATCGCTCACTATACGATTCTCGAGCGCCTCGGTGCTGGGGGAATGGGGACCGTATATGCGGCCCAAGACACACGTCTCGAGAGACGTGTCGCGCTCAAGTTGCTCAACACCAAGCTCGTCTCGGAGCACGACCGGGCCCGCCTCATCCGTGAGGCGAGGGTCCTGGCCAAGCTCTCGCACGCAAACGTCGTGCAAGTCTTCGAAGTCGGTGAGCACGATGGTGACCTCTACATAGCGATGGAGCTCGTCGACGGGCAAAACCTCGCTCGCTGGCAGCGACGGCCACAGGGCTGGCGGCGGGTGGTCGAGGTCTATAGGCAGGCGGCCGCCGGAGTTGTGGCCGCGCACGCCGCGGGGCTGCTGCATTGCGACCTCAAACCGGCCAACATCCTGCTCGGCCGAGGGGGGCAAGTGAAGGTCGCGGACTTTGGGCTTGCGCGCCAGGAGGCCCGCTCGGATACGACGAGCGAGCGGGTGATGCTCAGCGAAGGAAGCGGCAGCGGCACTGTGCGGGTGGTCGGTACGCCGGGCTACATTGCGCCCGAGCTGTGGCGCGGGGGAGAGCCGGACGCATCGAGTGACCAGTTTGCCCTCTGCGTGTCGCTGTGGGAGGCCCTCGCTGATCAGCGACCCTACGCGAGCACCGAGGAGCTCACCCGTGAACCCAGAGGTTCATGGGTGGGGCCGGCGTGGCTGCGGCGAGTCGTCGCTCGGGGGTTGCGCGCGGATCCGAACATGCGCTGG
>CAYVJQ010000013.1:44909-47931 GCA_964451725.1 uncultured Nannocystaceae bacterium
GTGGCTGCGGCGAGTCGTCGCTCGGGGGTTGCGCGCGGATCCGAACATGCGCTGGCCGAGCGTCGGCGCCCTGCTGGACGAGCTCGAGGCCAGACCGCGGCGTCGCCGACTGAGCCTACTCGGGCTCGCTGGGGCAGGTGCGATCACCCTGATCGGGTGGTGGGGAGCGACGTTGAGGCCGGGGCCGGGGCCGGTGTGTACGCGGTCGCCCGGACTGGCGGTCTGGACGCCAGCTGTCGCCCGGCAGCTCCAGGCCAAGTTCCTCGCCAGCGAGACGCCGGGGACGGCGGCCAGTGCCGCGGCGCTCGTCAGCGAGGTCGGCATCCACCAGCGACGGTGGGACAATGCGCGCCGAGACCTGTGCGCGGCCCACCACGTCGAAGGTTCAGTGTCGGCCCGGGGCTTCGACCTCGGCCAGCGCTGTCTCGAGCGCGCGCGGGTCCGGGCTGGGGTCATCCGCGATGCCCTGTTGGATGGCAGCCCGCCCACGCTCGCGGACGGAGAGCGACTGCTCGACCAGCTCGCCGATCCGCGGGCGTGTCTGGACACGAGCGCGCTCAGGTCGGGGTCGGGAGGGGTGCCGGGGCTCGCTCGACGGTGGCAGTTCGAGCGAGAGCTCGCCGAGCTCCGGGTCGCGGTCGCCCGCGGCGAGTACCCGCGCGCCCTCGCCCTGAGCTCGGTGCTCGGCGCGAGCGATGGGCTGGAAGGGGCCGAGGCTCTGCTCCTGCGTGGGGAAGTGCAAGCCCACCAGCAAGGGCGGGCCGATGCCCGGGCCAGCCTGCTCGCGGCCGTTCACAGGGCCAGTTCGAGGGCGCCGAGCGTGCTGCACTTCGAGCTTCAGCTCGCTCTTTCCAGGCTCTCGGCCGGCCAGTTCGAGAACACCCTCGACGCTCGTGGGTGGCTGTCTCAAGCGTGGACGACTTGGACGCTGCTCGGTGAGCCCGCTCGCCTGTCTGTCGAGTATCGGTCGGTGGAGGCGCTCGTGCTCGAAGCCGAGGGTGAGCTGGAGGCTGCACACGCGATCCTCGAGCAGCTGGTCGGCGAGCTCTCCGGGTCCGATCTTCCCGAGCGCGCGCTCGATTCCGCTCTGTGGCGGCTGGCCAATGTCAGCGCTGGGCTCGGCGATCACGCGCGGGCGGTGGGGATCTACCAACAGCTGCTCGAAGACAGGCGAGGGCGCCTGGGCCCGAGGCACCCGGAGGTCGGGGAGCTGGCCTTCAACATCGGCGACTCGTTGGTGCTCTCGCAACAGTGGGAGCGGGCCCGGCCGTTCCTCGAGCGGGCCCTGGAGATCGAGACTGGAGTCTATGGGGGGGGATCCTTGCCGGTCTCTCAGGTCGCCGTTCGGCTCGCCGAAGTCGAGGTCGAGCTCGGTCACAGCGCGCGCGCGAGAGCTCTCGCCGCTACGGCGTGGCAGACCCAGCAGCGCGAGCTCGGCTCGGACCACGAGGATTTTGGATCAGCGCTCATTATACTGTCGTGGATCTATGTGAAGAGCGAGTCTTGGAGCTTGGCCTTTGATGCCTATACCGAGTTGCTGAGCACGGTGGATCTTGATCCCGAGGGGCGTGCGGGCCTGCACCAGAGCCTCGGGTGGTTGTTGTGTCGGGCTCAGCGCTGCACAGAGGCCACGCCCCACCTCGAGTTGGCGCTGGCCAGCGAGGACTTGGCGGTCCAGCTCCGAGCATCGGTCACGGAGGCCGAGTGTTCCCTATCTGGCGGGGAGGCGGCTCGCGCTGTGGATCAGCTCGAGGTCGTGCAGGCTGAACTGCCGCGTTTGGAGGAGGAAGACCGGGAGCTGGAGGTCGAGCTCGAGCTGCTGCTCGGCCTCGGGTTTGCCGCGCTTGGAGATAATCAGCGAGCGCGGCAATGTTTTTTGAATGCGACGGCGGCCAAAGTGTACATCCCTTCTGACCTTCGAGAGAAGGCCCGAGCATGGCTCGGGAGTGAGAGAGAAAACGAGGTTCAGTAGTCATGTCAAATGTGAACAATGATACTCATCAGAAACAGGAAGGTCTGTTTTCCGGATATGTCGATTTCCCCTTGAGTGACCTCATGGACGTCCCTCTACCTGTCGATTCCTGCCACGACGAACAGGTCAGGAAGCTCGTCAATGCAGGAGTCGCCGCCGTCGGCCAGTTGGTCACGACGACAGGGAAGGGAGCGCAGCAGCGGACACGGCCCGCAACCTCGGTGAAGCCAGAGTTGAAATACCTGAGTGTTCCCTCGGTCAAGCTCCGCAATCGCATGTTCCTCGACGAAAATCCACTGTGGCAGGGTACCAGCTCGGACTTGGGGAAGTTTTTCGACCAATACACGATCTCGGCTCCAACGGCGACCCTGATCGCTGCCGACGAGGTTCTCACTGCATGCCATGCAATCGTGGAGAGCGCGGTCGAGCGCGGTGAGGTCCACTTCGTGGTCGGCCGTCACGCCGGGACTGCGATCGCCGCTCCCCGGACAGGGCGTTACCGCATCCGTGTGTCGGAGGTCGACCGGGAAAAGGAGAAGAAACAGTGTTTTAAAGTGAAATGTGTACTGAGGAAGCCCGACGCCCCCCATGGGCCCTTGAGCGGGAATGATTGGGTCATCCTCAAACTCGAGGAAAGTGTGCCCGCGGCCACCGCTGTCCCGATACCTCTGGCTTGCAACTGCGCTTCGCTCTACGCGCTGGATGCTGGGGACAGCGGCGAGGATGAGGGGTGGGTCGCGCTCGTCTTGTCGCATCCCTTAGGGCTGCCTTTGAAGTACGCTTCTGCGACGATCGAAGCTGGTGGTGGCAAGGGGTTTCGGATTCTCTCTGATGTCGGCAGCGGGTCCTCTGGTGCACCGTTGCTGCTGATCGACCCTGCTTGCCAATCAACGCGGAAGATGGTCGTTGCAGGGGTCATCAACGGGGGTGACCTGGGTTTTGGAACCAAGAATTTTGTGCAGACGGCCACAGGGCTCGCCCTCGATCCTAGGGGTGGGCTGGACAAAGAACCCCAGCCCGTGACTCCGTCATCTGTGATTTCAAGGAAGG
>CAYVJQ010000013.1:48031-62875 GCA_964451725.1 uncultured Nannocystaceae bacterium
GGGCTGGACAAAGAACCCCAGCCCGTGACTCCGTCATCTGTGATTTCAAGGAAGGCGTGTTGAGGTATGGCGATTTATTATGATGTGGAATATCAGGGTGGGGATCACGATCCCGACTGCGAAGATGTGACCTCGTCGCCCACGGTGGATGGTCACCTCGTTCAGCTCTACTCTGTCATGCGCCCGAATGCCGTGGGCGGTGAGTATGTCGAGACTGTGAATGTCATATACACTCCGAATGCAGCCGGTGGTGGGGAAGGAGCATCATTCGTGTTGGTCTTGAAGGATTCGGCTCACGCGTTCACGGTGGCTGAAAGTGAAATCAGGCGGGTCGTGACGGCCGGCAGCAGCTGGGATGCCGCGGAGATCGAGTCTGTCGTCAGTGTGTCACTCGGTTGGGAGGTCACGATCAAGGCCCCGTCGACCAGCGCCTCGGTGAGCACGGCAGTATTCCATTTTGGGGCCGGCGCGCCCGCGACCAAGCTCAAGGTCAAGGTCAAGAAGCAAGGTGGGTTCATCTGCGGTGACTGACCGAGCTGCCGGGCCGTGAGGGCTCGGCCGATAGGGCCCAGGGGCGGGCGCCACAGGGGCGCGATTGCCCCGGGCTCGCTCGTTCGAGGAGCCCCCGCACCAAGTCCCTGGGCCGCGACTTCGTCGAGCTCCGCCGCGATTGTGTCCCCTGGGAGTGGTTTGTGCACGCCGAGCGGGCTGGGGGGCGCTGCGGCGCGCCAGAGCTGCGGCTCATGGATCGGGGCAGCGGCGATCTGACCGACGTGATCGTGGGGCTGCGAGAGCTGCGGGACGAGGCGCAGCATGGCCAAGGCCAAAGGCGAGAAGACGGTGCCCCAATGCCAGGTAACCGGCCCTGGCTCGGGGCCTAGGTGGCGATCGGAGGGCTCAGGATTGCGACCGCTACCAGCGTCTGTGGTCCGGACCGCGAGCGGGGGTACTTCTCGCAGGTCGAGAGCGCCCTGACGATCCCCAAACTCGGCGGCATCGACGATGAGGTCCGAGAACTCCTGGTCCGACACGGCCGGTGTGACCTCGGCCGTCCACGACGATGAGAACCCAGGCCGCCGCCCGTGCGCGAGACCAAGTACGAGGCCATCAGGAGCGCCCCGGTGGAGGAGTGCGACCCGCTCTACCGCCCCCGACAACAGCGACCGTGATCCCGACTGCTTCGCGGTCCAGGCCGCCCGGGGGAGCTGCACTGCCCAGGGGAAACAAGGAGCTGGTGCTCATCGAGCGCCTGCGCGAGGTTCGGGTGTCGACCGGTTTCACCCGGCTTCGGGCGCCTGTTCAAAACATCTACGGTCTCCCCCTGATCCGGGCTGGGGATGGGCTGGGCTGGGGCGGGGGCGAGGCGCCTCAACCAAATAAAAACGGCCCCTCGAAAGAGGGGCCGTTTTCAGTGGAAACGTAGGTCCTACAGGTCGTAGGGGCGAACGGTGCCACGCTTGTTGCTGGCGGCGCGGGTGATGGCGGCCTCGAGCATCTCGTGAACCTTCTCGGACACGGCTTGCACGAGCTCACCGTCGCTGCGGTAACCGGCGGTGCGGATGACGTCCTTGACTTTGCTGCCGACGACGACGATTTCGCGGGGCTTTTTCTTGGCGGCTTTTTTCTTGGCCATGGTGTTGGTCTCCTGATGCTGTCGCTTGGAACGGGGATTCGGTTGAGAGGGTGTTTAGACCCTGTTCTGGCCCATTTGGGCTCAGAACGCCGACATTGTATGGGCTTTGGATCGGCTGACAACACGAAAATCGCCTGAATTTGGTCAAATTCGAAGGTTTTTTGCGTGTGGAGAGGGGGGAAATCCAATTCGGCAGATCTCAGGTGTAGCGTAGGTGGGTAGCCACACGGGTTTGAGGGGTGTTTTGGGCCGCCTCTACACCTGCCGAGGCGTGTGCGTTGACCCAAGGCCCGCGTCCTTCCCCACGCGCAGCGAGGCCCGAGGGAGCACCCTGGGCGAGACGACGCGCAGGATCCACCTCGGGCCGAGGCCGCCGAGAGTGGCTTGGATTGCTCAGTCCTGAGTGGGGCCGGGCGTGGTCAGGGCGTCGAAGCTGTAGCGGCCGGCGGGCAAGATCAGGCGTGGATCGTACTCGTCGGTGGGCTTGTCGTAGTCGAGGCCGGCCGACTTGCTGACCTCGCTGATCACGATCTCGTCGCCCTCGATGGTGAGCGTGGCTCGGTACTCGTCGTCGGTCGCAGTGTCGGCCCCACTGAAGCTGAACACGGTGGTGATCGGGCTCGTGCAGGCGACTCGGGATCCGCTGCGGTGGCAGATGATCACGCCCTCGGTCTCGGTCGCATCCTGCTCAGGAATCTCCTCGTCCTCTTCGAGGCTGCCCCAAGACCAGTCGCGCTCGTAGATGTGGTCGGAGTAGCGGATGACCAAGAAGCTGCCCTCGTCGTTGGTGAGGGTGTAGCTGTCGATGGTGTCGACCTCACGGTCGATCTCGGAGCCGTGCTCGCCGAAGAGGGCGAGCTCGAACACGGTCCAGCCGGCGTCGGTCTTCGCGTAGGGGTGCCAGCAACTCATCATCCCGCCCCCGAACAGCGCAATGGTACCCCAGCTGTCGTCGCCGGTGGGGGTGGCCGTGAATTCGCAGTCGTCCGCGTCGTCGTCCTCGCTCCCACACCAAGACTCGGCTTGGGCCAGCTTGCAGGCAGCCTCGCGGCTGGGCAGACCCTCGCCGATGATCGCCAGGCCTGGGCGGGGCTCGTGGCCGCCCTTGGACAGGGCCTCGACGGCGGCCTCGGCCTGTTCGTGGGTGTAGGGGGTGTCGCCGGCGGCGTCCTCGATCATGCTGAGGTCGATGAGGCGGCGGGCGACGGTCTCGTCGGGGCGCAGCTCGAGGGAGATGGTGTAGTGGTCGACGGCGACCTGGTGCTGGTCTCGGGCCTCGGCGATGCGGCCGAGGTTGTAGAGCAGCATGGCCCTGCGCTTGGGCTCTTCGGCGGTGGCCAGGGCGCGCAGGGAGTGGGCGTGGGCGTCGTGGAATTCGCCGGCCTTGAACTCGGCCCAGCCGAGCTCGCCCAGGGCTTTGCCGTAGCTCGGATCGATCTCGAGGATGATGCCGTACTTGGCGATGCCGGCCTTGTAGTCGCCGGCCTTGACCAGCTTGCGGCCCTCGTTGAGGGCGCCGAGCAGCTTGGCCTGGGTCTCGCGCGAGCTCGCTTCGTCGGGGTCCCCGAGCTCGGCTTTGGCTTTGGTGCGCTTGGCGGCGATCTCGGCGAGACGCTCGGCCTGCCTCTGATCCTGATCCGTGTTCTCTCCCAGTTTCTCGTCACCCGCGGCCGTGTCCGCTGGCGGAGCTTTGTCGCCCGGCTTCTCGTCGCGGGTCCCGTCCTTGGTCCCGGCGTTGGCCTTGGTGCCTGCGTCCTGTTCTCCGTTGGAGGGGCAGGCGCAAAGGGACAGGGCGAGGAAAGAGAGAGAGAGCGTTCTGGACATGGGCATTCCGTGGCCCTTGTCTCATGCCCAGACCCGGGCGCGCCACTGAGGCCAGCGCGCCTCGAGGCGGCGCGGATTGGCTCGCGCGCCCACAGGGAGGACCCGTCCTATGCCCTCACTCCGGCGCCATCCACCGGTCATTGCAGCGTGCGGCCGACTCGGTCTGGGGCACGTCTCGAACATCGGGACCCAAGATTTTATAGCGGCCGTCCCACTGGCCCGAGCGCAACATCTGTACGCCCTCGAGCAGGCGGTCGACATCGGCGAGGGTGTTGTAGATGCCGAAGGAGGCTCGGACGGCGCCCGGTGAGCCCCCACTTCCGATCTCACCCACGCCCTTGGCCTCGACGGTGTAGCCACCCTGGACCGCGAGCAGCCGGTCCATATAAGGATGCGCGCAGAACCGACCGTTGCGACAGGCGATGCCCCGCTCTTCGCTGAGCACGGCGGCGGCCAAGAGGTCGGAGACACCCGCGACGTTGAAGGTGAGCACACCCAAGCGGGCGTCGGGATCTTCGGGGCCGTAGATGGTGACGCCGTCGATCGCCCGCAGTCCGGCCATGGCCTTGCGGGTCAGCTCGCGCTCGTGGGTTCGGATGCGATCGATGCCGACCCGTTCGAGGAAGCGCAGGGCCTCGGCGAGGGCGATGACGCCCCCGATGTTCGGGGTCCCGCCTTGGTGCCGGTCGGGGGACTTCACAAACTCGGCAGCGCGCGCGCTGACCCGGCTGGCCGTGCCGCCACCGGGGAGGTAGGGGGGCGCCTGGTCGAGGAGCCAGCGGGGTCCGTGCAGGAACGACGCGCCGAAGGGGGAGTAGGCCTTGTGGCCGGCGGCGGCGACAAAGTCGATGTGGGCGGGGTCGTCGGCCGGGCGCACGTCGATGCGCTGGTGGGCGAGGAGCTGGGCGCAGTCGAGGCTGATCAGGGCGCCGTGTTCGTGGGCCATGGCCGCCAGGGCGTGGATGTCGGGCATCCAGCCGGTGACGTTGCTGGCCCCGGTGACGGCGAGCAGCTTGACCTGGTTGCTGCTGAGCAGGGCGCGGACGTGATCCATGTCCAAGCTGCCGTCGTCGTGGACGCGGGCGCGCAAGACCGGACCGCGCTTGCGGAAGGGGAGGTCGTTGGAGTGGTGCTCGAGCTCGGTGACCAGGACCTTCCCGGGCAGGGTGTCGACCACGTGGGCGACGAGGTCGATGGCCTGGGTGGTGTTGCCCAGGAAGATGACCGCGTCTTCCTCCAAGTCGGCGCCGATGAACCCGGCGACGGTGGCGTAACACTCGTCGAAGGTCTTGCTGGCCCGGCGCGAGAGCAGGTGCGTGCCGCGATGAATGTTCGCGTACTCCTCGGCCATGAAGTGGGTGAAGCGATCGAGGACGCAGCGCGGGGCGTGGGTGCTGGCTCCATGGTCGAGGTACAAGATCGTGGCCTCCCGACCATCGTGGAGGGGGACCTTGCGCGAGGCGATGGGGAACTCGGCGCAGACTTCTGCCCAGCTCAGGGGCGGTCGGGGGGCGTCCATGGGCCGTTCTTACCAGGTGGATCACCGTAGAACTCGGCTTTGTCGTGGGTGCCCGAGTGTGTCGGCGCTCGCGCGAGCCACTGCACGGGCGAGCACCGGCCACGCGCCCAGCGGTGCTGATTTTTTGGGGATCTGGATCGCGGGCGGTATCGCAGCTGAGCGGGCTGCCAAAAGCCCCCGAACACCTCATGAGCGCCCCTCAGCAACGCCGCAAGCAACACGCCACCCGGCGCCAAAAGTCCGATGGGGGACGGGGTCGCGGGGCTGCGAGCGCGGGTCGGCAACGGCGTGCGCGGGGCGAGGGTCAGCGCGGCAACCAGCGTCGAGATGGCCAGCCGGAGGCGGACTCGGAGCTGCGGGGCTCGGGTCTGCGGGCTCGGGTCGAGTCGCGGCTGCGCGCGCACCGAGAGGGCAGGGCCGCAGGGGCAGCCGCGCTCGAGAGCGAGACCCAGGGTGAGGACACCCGCAGCCTCTGGCCTCGGCGCATCGCTCGGGCAGGGCTCACCCTCGGGCTGACCGCGGGCGTGGCCTGGGCGCTGCTCATGGGCGGCCGAGAGGTCTACGAGTACGCGACCACCTCAGCGCGTTTCGAGGCCAAGCACCTCATCTACGAGCCCACGGCCCACGTCGACGACGAGACCCTTCGGGCCCTGTTGGCCATCGACGCCGGCACCAATATTTTGGCCCTCGAGCCGACCGAGCTCGGGGCCCGACTCGCGCAGCACCCCTGGGTGGCCGAGGCGAGCGTGACCCGAGAGCTCCCCGATACCCTCGAGATCGAGATCGTCGAGCACGTCCCGGAGGCCCTGTTGTTGGCGGGCGGCTTTTACCTGGTCAACGCCGAGGGCCGGCCTTTCAAGGCCCTCGAGCGCGGCGAAGGGCGAGAGCTGCCGATCATCACGGGTGTCGACCGAGAGCTGCTGGCAGCCGAGGCGGGCAGCCCCGAGCGGGCCCAGGCCATCACCGAGGTCGGCTTCGGTCTCGAGTTGCTGCACACCTACCAGGCCAAGCAACGCCCGCGCCTGGGCGAGATCCACCTCGACGAGGATGGATCGGTGACCCTCTACACCGCAGAGAGCGGCACGGCCCTGCACCTGGGGCGCGATGATTTCGAGGCCCGACTCGAGCGCTGGGATGCGCTGCGGGTCGCGCTGGGGGACCGGGCCGAGCGTCTCGCGGTGGTCCACCTCGACCACGAGAGCAAGCCCGATCGCCGCGATCGGGTGGTGGCTCGCTTCGCCCGTGAAGGCGACGACGAGCAGCTCTTGGCTCAGGCCGCCCCTCGTCGAGGGAACGCAGATTCTCAACAACCCGCGCAGGCGATCGCCGCGCCCACCGTGGAGGCGCCAGCTCAAGGTGCTGGTCGCCGCAACCGCATCCCTCGCTATCAATAGCGAGCAAGCGAGGACCTAGAATATGGCTCAAGTCGGAGAAGTGATCGTCGGGCTCGACATCGGTACCACCAAGGTGGCCGCGGTGATCGGAGAAGTGACCTCATCGGGGATCGACGTGATCGGCGTCGGGACCAGCCCCTCTGAGGGTCTGCGCCAGGGCGTGGTCGTCAACATCGAGGCGACCACCAACAGCATCGCCGCGGCGATCCAAGAGGCGGAGCAGATGGCGGCGGTCGACGTGCAGTCGGTCTACGTGGGCATCGCCGGCGGCCACATCCGTGGATTCACGAGCTTGGGCCAGGTCAGCATGCGCAACCGCGAGGTCACCGAGGCGGACGTCGCCCGGGTGATCGAGCAGGCCAAGGCCGTCAACATCCCCCTCGACCGGCAGATCATTCACACCTTGCCGCTCGAGTACATGATCGACGGCCAAGGTCAGATCCGCGACCCGATCGGTATGTCGGGGGTGCGCATGGAGGTCCGGGCCCACATCATCACGGCGGCGGTCACCTCGGTTCAAAACATCGTGAAGTGCTGCAACCGGGCGGGTCTTGACGTGGTCGAGGTCGTGCTCGAGCCGGTGGCCTCGGCCAACTCCGTGCTCCACGACGACGAGCGCGATCTGGGCGTGGTCCTGATCGACATGGGCGGCGGGACCACGGATCTGGCCATCTACTCGGAGGGCTCCAACATCTACACCTCGGTGATCGTCATGGGCGGCCACCGAGTGACCCAGGACATCGCCCACGGCCTGCGCACGAGCGTGGGCGAGTCGGAGCAGATCAAGCGCCAGCACGGCTGCGCCCTGGTCTCCATGCTCGAGCAAGACGAGACCATCGCGGTGCCCGGGGTCGGCCCGCGACCCCCCCGTGAGTTCCAGCGCCGGTTCCTGGCCGAGGTCATCGAGCCGCGCGTGGAGGAGATCCTCGAGCTCGCCCGCCAGGAGCTGATCAGCAGCGGGTTCATGGACTTGGCAGCCTCGGGCGTGGTCTTGACCGGTGGCGCCGCACAGATGAACGGCATGACCGAGATCGCCGAGGACATCTTTCAGATGCCCGTGCGCATGGGGGTGCCCGTGTACGCGAGCGGCAACGGCCGGGAGATCGGGCTCACCGAGGGCGGTTTCGCCAGCATGATCCAAGATCCGCGCTTTGCCACCGGGGTCGGTTTGGTGCTCTACGGAGCCCGCAACGAACCGGTGGAGATCTTCGACAGCGCGCCCGCGGGCTCGCGCATGCCGGGCGGCCCGAGCCTGCCCAGGCGGTGGCTCGAGCGTGTCCGCGAGATGTTCTAGCGGAGCACTCTCTACCGACAGCCCCGCCGACCCCAGGTCAGCGGGGCTCGAATTTTTGGGGCTCGTGCTCGCATCTCCGGGGTGCTGCGTGGGCTGCTAAGCTCGGGCCATGACTCGTGTCCGCCGCCTGTCCTTGCTCGCGTGCCTCTCGGGGCTCGCTGCGTCTGCATGCATCGTTCGCGGCCACAGCCACGGCGACGGCAGCTCGAGTACCAGCGCAAAGCCGGACATCGCCGAGGCCGGTGGAGAGGCACAGGTGCAGGCACAGCGACAGGGCAGCGCCGACTCGGGCGACGTCGATGGGGTCCCCGCAATCGGAGACGCGGGCGACGAGGGAGATGCGTCCGCGGCCTCGATGCGGGAGCGATGCCCTGCGGCGCCCAAGCCGACCGACTACTGTAGCGAGGCTGGGGCGCTCGTCGGCCAGTGGATGATGGTCGATCGGCTGCGGGTGCCCGAGGGCGCGGAACTGCTCTCTGAGCTCAGCGAGGGCGGTGGCGGCATAGGCCAAAACTCCCTGCGGATAGCGACCGCCGACGGTGTGCTCTATATCCACTACGTCACCTGTGGCGCGTGTCGACGGAGATTGGGCAAGGCCTTTCGGGGCGAGCTCGCGCAGATGAGCGGCGAGCAGATCAAACATATGCAGGCGGAGCTCGGGCTCAGGGAGGACACCCCTGTGCTCGACAGCGTGGAGGCGTGGCGGCGGTACACGGTCGAGAACCAGGAGGCACTGCACGAGTGGCTCCTGGTTGAGAACGGTGGGCCTCCCGATTCTCGGCCGGCGGGTCGCTGACGGACCGGCGCTCCGATGGCCCGACGGTCCGATTGGGGGCCCGATTGGGGGTCCAGGGGAGGTCCCGGCCTCCCGTCTTCCGTGAGCTGGGGACTCGGCCGGGGTGAATATCCCTCGGAGCTGCGAGACACGGCCAAACAGCCGTGTCTCGTAGGCCAGACTGGGATTGGGGGCGGCCGGGGAGCCTCGCCCCTGAGCGCGCGCCGGGGTGGGGGCCGACCCAGGGGCCTCAGAGCGCGGATCCGAAGCCCGATCGGGCTCTTGGGCGGGTCCAGGGCGGGTCGAAAGCTTGCCTTGATCGAGAAATCGGAGTTTCCTTGCCCGGATGTCGAAGTCGAATCTCCACAGGCGGACTTTCACTTTGGGCCTCGCTGGGGCCATGGCAGCGGCGATGTTGCCCCGTGAGGCGCAAGCGGCCGGGCACAAGGTCATGATCGTCGGGGGCAGCGCGATCCGTGGGGCCCTGGGCAAGTACATCGAGACCGCGCTGGCCGAGGTCGGCAACATGACCCAGCGCCACGCCAAGAGCTCCACAGGCCTGGCCCGCCCCGACTTCTACAACTGGCCCAAGGCGGCGGCCGCATATCAGCAGGACTTCCAGCCCGACGCGACCGTGTTGATGTTCGGCGGCAACGATGCCCAGGGCTTGTGGATGGGCAAGGACGCGGACCCGTCGTGGATCCGCTGGCCCGAGGACGGATGGAGCGAGGAGTACGCCAAGCGCGTGGTCGCGTTCGCCGATGTGATCGCGCCCGCCGGCCAGCACGTGTTTTGGATGGGTATGCCGGAGATGCGCTCGCCCAAGTTCCACGGCCGGATGGAGCGGATGAACGCCATCTTCCAGGCTCAGATGCAGACTCGGCCCAACGGTCACTACCTGCCCACGCGCGGGTTGATGCCGGGCGCCAACGGCCGCTACGTCGACAAGGCCAAGGTCGGCGGCAAGCTGGTCACGGTCCGGGCGGCCGACGGGATCCACTTCAGCGTCGCCGGGGCGCGGATCGTGGCCGACTCGATCGCGCCGCAGATCGCTGCTGCGCTCGCGGGCTGAGCTTCGTTCGTATCCAAGAGTCCAAATAGAAGCGGCCGCCCCCCCCGACTGTAGGGAGGAGCGGCGACTCCTTTTAAGAGTGGCTGGCGCTGGCTGGCTGGCTAGCTAGCTAGCTAGGATCGCCGGGTGGTGGGCGTGCGGGCGACGTCGATGCGCTTGCCGCTGAAGTCCTCGGCCGCGAACGCGGCGGCCAGCCCGACTCCCCAGCGGAGATCGGTGGGGATATTGCCGTTGGGCTTCTCGATCCAGGGGTCGCGGACGATGTCGCCGTTCTCGAACACCAGGGCACGGCTCTGCCGGGGGCGGAAGGGAGCGTCCGAGTCCCACTGCAGCTGGGCCTGGTTGTCGACCATGTTCAGCGAGATGCTGAAGCTGTAGCTGACACTTTTCTCGAGCGGATCGTGGCTCTCCGTGGTGTCCGAGGTCGAGACGAGTTCGACGTCGTTGCCCTCGAAGTCTCGGCCGCCCAGGGCGAGCCTGAACCCGGATCCGAAGCTCTGGTCGAAGGTGTGTTTGCCCGACGCGGCGCCGGTCTTGTGGATAGCGACACGCTTCTCGCCGAGGAAGAGGAAGAGGTGGGCGTGGTCGGGCTCGAAGGGGGCGCTACTGC
This sequence comes from uncultured Nannocystaceae bacterium, assembly GCA_964451725.1. Classification (GTDB taxonomy): domain Bacteria; phylum Myxococcota_A; class Polyangia; order Nannocystales; family Nannocystaceae; genus Plesiocystis. Next base: position 58,153 of record CAYVJQ010000013.1, read on the forward strand.
TCCACTCGGCGACGATCTTGCCCCCGTATTCGGAGATTTTGACGGACCAGGAGTAGGACAGGGTCTGGGAGACGTTCTTGGATTCGATGGGGGCGTTCATGATGTTCTCTCGATGTCGAAGGGACATCGAGGGAGTGTCAGTGGGTGCCCAGGTGACGACGCCGGAGATGAAAAAAAATCTGGGGTCGCGACAAGGCCCGTCTGCCTCGGCCCCAGAAGTTGTTCAGCCCCAGAAGTGCTTCAGCCCGCCCAGGGGTCGGCGGCGATCAGGGCGAGGGCGTGGTCTCGGGTGATGTCGGCGGCGTCGATTCCGACCGAGACGGATTCTTCGTAGTTGTCGTTGAGGCCTGTGTTCCACTCGTCGGTGGGTACGAAATAGCCCAGGGAGTCACCCGAGAGCCCCAAGATCGCCTGGTGGGGTGCGCTCATGCCCGCTTTGATGGCCAGGCCGTTGCGGGTCAGGGATTCGCCGGGGAAGGCCAGGAGCTGGACCTGGTTGTCGCCGAGGCGAAAGTAGGTGGTCTGGGTGTCGACGTAGGTCCCGCCCGCGGACATCTCGAAGTCGTAGTCGATCAGGCCCGACTGGCCGGCGAACAAAAACAGCTCGTTGGTGACGTCGAGGCTGAAGGTGCGGCTGCCCTGGTGGAGGGCCGGCGCGATCTCGTCACCGTCGAGGAGGACGTCGAGGGTGCGGGCGGCGACGTGTTCGCCGTAGGCCTCGGCCCGGGCGTAGTCGTCGGGCCACATGCCCTCGGGGAGCTGGGGCGAGACGTCGCCCTGGGCCGCGTTGAAAAACAGGACCGGGGCGTCGAGCTCGGCCTCGAGGGCGTCGACGGTGTAGCCACAAAAATCGCGGGTGATGAGCAGGTTGTCGCTGCCGACGATCACGGGGTGGGCGGCGAACACGACCATGAGCCCGAGGCGGTCGCCCTGGTCGAGGTCGAAGGCGGACAGGGCGAGCAGGGAGTCGTCGGTGAACTCCCAGCCTCGTCGGTTGCGGTTGTCGGCGGTGGTCGAGGCGGCCTCGATGCGCGCGGGGACACGCTTGGCCCAGGCCTCGCTCATGGTCTCGACGATGGTCGCTATGACCCGCTCGCGGTAGAGATCGGGGACGCCGCCCCAGAGGCCCTGAAAATCGGGTCCGCCGTGGGTGTGGGTGGCTCCGATGATGACCCGATCGGGGTCGAGGCCGGTGGCGGCCGCGACTTCGCTGCGGATCTGTCGGGTCCACCGGTTGCCGAAGCCGACCGTGTCGACGATGGCGAACAGGGCACCGTCACCATCATCGCCGCCGGGCTCTCCCACGCCCAGGGCCATGGCGCGTACGAAGATCGGATCGTGGACACCGTCGGCGGGACCCCGCTCGGTGAACAGGCCGTAGCCACCCATGTAGAGGTCTTCACCGAGATCCGTATCGGAGGGGCTGAGGTCGGCGAGGGCAAACCCGGCTGTGAAGTTTGGGGCCTCAGCGGTGTCGGTGGCGGTCTCGCCCTCGCTGGCCTCCGTGCCGGATTCGGTGCTCGTGCTGGTCTCGGAGTCGCCAGCCGAGTCTGTCTGTCCGAGCTCGTCGTCGCTGTGGCCGTCGCCCGCACCGTCGTCACCGCAGGCGAGGGGGCCGATGCAGAGCAGGGAGGTCAGGCCGAGCGCGACTCGCAAGGAGGACGCTGAGGGCCGGTAAAACCAAGGGGCGAGCGGAGTGGGGCGTGGGCGGTAAGACATGGCAATTGGCGGCCGCGGGTATCGTCGAGGGACACCGCGACCGACAGATCATAGCGCGCTCGCGGCCACCGGTGGTCAGCGCGCGAGCCCCTCGCTTGTGAGCGCCGCCGCCAGGGCGCGGTAGTCCCCGATGTCGTTGTAGAGCTGCGCCGAGATCCGCAACAGTCGCTGAGTCTGGGGACCCTGCCCGGCCGGGTCTCCGCTCTCGTTCGCGCTCGCGCCCGGGGTCCAGGTGAATACGGGAACCTCGATGTGGTGGGCCTCGAACAGGTGGAGGCCGAGGGGGTCGAGATCGAAGGCGCCCGGCGGCGAGTCGGTCTTTGGATCGCGGGCGGGCAGGGGCAAGGCGGCGAGGTGCCCGATCATCGCGTCGGGGGCGGGGGCCGCGATACCCAGGGTTTCACACAGGAGATCGCGGGCCGCGAGGGTGAGGGCCCGGTTGTGGCGTCTGATCTCGGCCCAGCCCCCGGGGACCATGGCGGCCATGGTCTCGATGGCGAAGGGCACGCTCAACCACGCGCTGGGGTCGAAGGTGCCGGGCCAGTCGAAGCTGTCTTGCAGACGGGTGTGGGTGGGGCGGTGGAGGTTGGCGCCGTGACTGATGACCGTGGGCAGGGGGAGGCCCGTGGGGTCGAGGCAGAGCTCGGGGAGCGGCTCGCGGACATGGAGGAAGGCCGAGCCCTTGGGGCTGCACAGCCACTTGTGACAGTTGCTGGTGTAGAAGGCGGCGCCGAGCCGGCCGAGGTCGAGGTCGAGCTGTCCTGCTCCGTGGGCGCCGTCGACGAGGGTCTCCACGCCGCGCTCGCGCAGGGCTGGGACCAGCTCCTCCAGGGGCAAGACCAGGCCCGTGGGGCTGGTGATGTGGTCGAGCAGGGCGAGCTTGGTGCGCGGGCCGACAGCCTCGAGAACGGCGTCGACGACCTGGGCTGGATCGTCGAGGGGAAAGGGAAGATCGACGACCCGCAGGGTCGCTCCGGCCTGGGTACACACGAATCGAGCGACGTTGTTGCAGGCGTTGTAGCCGTGGTCGGTGATCAGGAGTTCGTCGCCTGGTTCGAGCCGGAGCGAGCGCAGTACGGCGTTGACGGCCGTGGTCGCGTTGTGGACAAATACGAGACCGCCGGGGGCACAGCGCAGGAAACTGGCGAGCTGCTCCCGGGCCGCGTCGAGGTGAGCTGGAAGCTCGCGGATCATGAACGCGATAGGTGCTCGTTCCATTAGCGTTCGCCAGTTCGCCTGGTGGTCCTGGACGGCGCGGGGACAGGCGCCGAAGGAGCCGTGGTTGAGGAATCGGACCTCGGGGTCGAGGGACCAGCGGGGGCGCAGCGTCGCGGTGGTGGGCACGTCCTGAGCATACGCCGGGTGGACCCCTGCCGCGGGTGTGGTCGGGTTTGACAAGCTCAGGAGGCGGCGCTGGGGAGAGAATTTTGTGCTCGTATTGTGGGGGGATCACTTGCGATCGCGTGGAGCTGATCCATTGTGCTGAGGCGCCCGGTTTTAAGTCCGCGCGCCTTAAATGAGAGTGGTGGACCGAGGGATTCAGACTTACCTGCGCAATGTCGCGGCGTTCATCGACGCGGCAGACGATCAAAGCGCGAGTTTCTCGTTCAGCAACCCCTTGTGCATCCTGTCTCGCCTGGCGAAATCGCCCGGTTTCGAGATCGAGGAGGTCGAGGGCGGGCTGTTGGTCGACGCCGCGGGCGAGTGGGTCTCGGTGTTGCCTACGACCCGAGATCGGCGTGTGTACAAGCGGGCGGTCGAGGCGGCGATCGTGCCGGGTGGCCGGCCCGTGCTGCGGGTGCCGGGGTGGCTGGCCTCGGAGCTCAGCGGCTGGGATCTGGGCCCCATGTGGCCCGACTACATCGGGGCCACCGCGGCGCTCCAGAGCTTGGCAGGGCGCAAGTTCAAGAGCACTCGACAGGGCATCGGCCGGGCCGAGCGGAGCGGACGAACGCGAATCGTGACGCTCACGGCCGAGCGCGCCGAGGAGGCCGCCGCCGTCGCCCGGGACTGGTATCGAGCCCGGGCCTCGGCCATGCCCATCATGTATCTCGAGGCCGAAAACATCTGGTTGTTCGAGAACCTGGGCTGGCTCAGCGAGGTCTTGCCGGGGTTTTGGGGCGTGGGCGTGGAGGTCGATGGGCGGCTCGAGGCGGTCACACTCTCGTGTGTGCTCTCGCGCCATATGTGGTGCTGCTATACGGAGCGCTACCGGCCGGGGGTGTTGAACAACTGCAACAAGCTCGCGTTTCGAGCCGCCTGTAGGCGGGCGGACGCGGGGACCTTGCTGTGGGTCAACGACGGCTGCTCCGAGGCGCACCCGGAGCCGGGGGTGAACAACTTGACGTCGCTCAAGGCCGGGCTCTCGGAGTGGACCTTGGTGCCCTTCGGCATCGGAATGTAGGCGGCCTCAGGTCCGGGCTCAGGTTCGGGCGCCGAAGATCGCCGTGCCGACGCGGACCAAGGTCGCGCCCTCTTCGATGGCGACTTCGTAGTCCGCGCTCATGCCCATGCTCAGCTCGCGCAGCGCGACCCGAGGGGGTCCGGCCGGCGTGGGCAAGCTGGCCGCGGTGCTGTCTCGGAGCTCGCGCAGGGCTCGGAACCACCGCCTGGTCTGCCCGGGCGGTCCGGGGGGGGGGATGATCATGAGGCCCACACAGCGGGCGGCGCCGTGGGTGCTGGCGAGGCAAGCGTCGAGCAGGGCGGGGAGCTCAGCCGGGGGCAAGCCGGCCTTTTGAGCCTCGCCGGCGATGGCGACCTCGACGAGAAAATCCTGGATCACGCCGGCCGCGTGGGCGCGCTTGTCGATGGCCGCGACGAGGCTGGGTCGGTCGACGGTGTGGATGAGCCCGACCTTGCCGACGAGGTAGCGCAGCTTGTTGGACTGGAGCGCGCCGATGTAGTGCCAGCGCCCAGGCTGATGGTCCTGATGGTCCTGACCATGGTCGTCCAGCGGCCAGCGGGTCTGCTTGTCGCGCAGCTCCTGGGCGTAGTTCTCTCCAAA
>CAYVJQ010000013.1:62975-76042 GCA_964451725.1 uncultured Nannocystaceae bacterium
CCAGCGGCCAGCGGGTCTGCTTGTCGCGCAGCTCCTGGGCGTAGTTCTCTCCAAAGTCGCGCAGGCCCGCTCGGTGGGCTGCCTGCAGTTTGCTCAGGGGCTGGCGCTTGCCGACTCCGATCAGCGTGGGCTCGGGGCCCGGTCCGCGACGGGCGAGGGCGGCCGCGATGTTGCGCTGGACGAGCGCCAAGCGAGCGGCGAGGGCCTCGGATTCGGCCCTGGGGAGCTCGGGCTCGGGCTCGGAGCTGGAGTCGGAGGGGACACCGGTGGTCGGCACGGGCGGAGGGTAGCAGTGTCGCAGCGCATCGACACCGAACGTGGGCTTGGGAGTCTGGCCTGTCTACTCCGCCCGCTCTACCCGCGCCCGGTCGGCGGTGGCGACCCTGAGGTCGACGCGGAGTGTGGCCCAGACGCTGCGACCGGGCAGGGGGAACCCCATCGAGTCGCTGGCCGCGACGGGGTAGGGGCCGGGCCAGCCGTCGACAGGGACGATGGTAGCGACGCGCTGGCCGGCGAGGCCCCGACCCTCGATGCCCAGTTCGAGGCGATCGGCGATGCGAAGGGAGGCGCCGAGGGTGTGGAGCACGCGGGCGGCGGCCTCGGCCTCGCGGCCGAGCAGGTCCAGCGTATTGCCGGACACGAACTCGAGGCTGTAGAAAGCGCGAGGTTCGAGGCTGGGGCCCCGCCGGCCGCCGCGTTCGAAGTGGTGTCCGCCGGAGGGGCGGACCATGAGCCGGTGGCGTGGCCGCCCGGGGATGAGCTCGCCCCGCTGGGCGAAGTCCTCGCTGCTCTGAAGCGTGTCGAGCAGGGCATAGGCGAGGTCGAGGCCGAGGTCCCCCCGCAGGGCGCGGAGGCTGGCCCCGAGCTCGAGGCCGCGCTGGCGGGCAGACTCGATGTTGACGGCTCGGGCGAGACCCTCGCTGTGGACCTGCTGAATCAGGTCGTCGCTCCAGCTGACGAATCCGGTGATCTGTGCGCTGAGCTCGAGGTCGCGGCCGCCGGGCTCGGACAGGGACAGGCGCAGGCTGGCGTCGAGGCGGGTCCCGGCCTCGGGGCGCAGGTTCTCGTTGCCGACCCGGTAGCCCCGGTCTCCAAACAGCTCGAGCATGGTCGGGGTACGCAGGTAGCGGCCCACGCTCCCGCCCAGCTCGAGGGTCTCGTGCAGGGCGAAGGTCGTGGCCAGGCGCGGCGAGAAGCCCAGGGTGCGGGTGTCTCGGCCCGTGTCTCCAGCTTCGGCGGGCGGGAGGTCGAACTTGCTGTCGATGAGGTCGACGTGGAGTCCGGGGATCAGGGCCCAGCGGCCGTGATAGAGGCGCTGCACGAGCTCGACGCCGAAGCGCCCGGCGTAGCGCCTGCGCCGGGCGTCTCCCGAGGCCGACGCCGCGCCTGGGTCCTGGCCGACGCTGCGCTCGTCGATGCGGACCCACTGGCCGTTGAAGACCCCGCTGAGGGTCAAGCTGGCCTTGGTCCACAGGGGCAGGGTGACCTGGGGAGAGAGCCAAAGGTCGAGGCTCAGGCCGCGCTCGTCGTCGTTCCCAGGCCCGAGCTCGCTGGGTCCGTGGGCGGCGTCCGGGTCTCGGTAGCGCCGGCCCTCCCCGGCGATGCTGGCGATCATCTGGACCGCGCCGCGGCCATCGAGGATGCGGTGGCGGAGGTTGCTGACGCTGCGCAGGGAGGCGGTCCGCAGGTCGGCGCGAGCCGGCGCAGCACCCAGGCCCGCGGGGTTGGGCACGCCGCTGTGCCTCCACCAGCCGAACAGCTGGGAGCTGAGCGCCGTGCGTGGGCCACGGTGGTCGACCCGGAGCTGGGCGAAGCCGCGATCGTAGTAATTATTATGTCGGCGACGGTGGCGATCGTCGCCGAACAAGAGCGGGGTCCCGCCGGTGTCGAAGAACGAGTAGTCGCCCCGGGAGCCCTGGTATCCGACCCGGCCGGTGAGCGAGAGCTGGGGCCGGAGGGCGACGGCGAAGCCTCCGCGCGCGGCCCGGGTGCGGAGGTTGCCGAGCCCTCCGCTCGCCCACAGGCGCGGGGCTCCCTCGTGGACGCGGCCCCGGAGGTCGAGGGCCGAGCCGATCGCCCCGGAGCCATAGCCGATCGGAATGTGGCCGCGATAGAGGTCGGCTCGATCGAGGGCGTCTACGGGCAGGTCGGCGATGTCGACGACGCCCGAGAGGCTGGCGGTCAGGGGCGCGCCGTCGAGGTACACGGGCACCTGGGAGGCGAGCGTGCCCTGGAGGGCGACGGCACCGAACAGACCGAGGCCCCCGAGGCTGTGCAGCGCCAAGCCTGGGACCTGCGTTCGGAGTGCGGCGTAGCTGTCTTCGGGGCGTCGGCCGGGCGCGGTGGTGAAGTCGAAACTGGCGACGGCGGCGGACGGAGGTGAGGGTGGGTCCGGCTGGGTCGATGGCTCGCGCTCGCCGAGTGGTGGACCTGCGGACGGTGCGACATCGGGTGCTTCTGCGGGCGGTGGTTCGGGGGCGGGAGCAGGGGCTTGCGCGGGCGGCGAGAGCAGGAGCGCGAGACCGAATTTCGCGAGCGGTGTGAGGGAGATGGCCATCCGGGCTCTCGAGGCGGTCGGGCTCAGTCCCGGCGCAGGGCCATGCCGTCGAGGGTGAGGGGTCCCCGACCCTGACCACGGACGAAACCATAGTCGCCGAAGTGGTCTTGCATCCGGGTCGCGTCCCGCCATTCGATGAACGCGAAGTCGTCGAAGGCGAACACGGACTCGCCGCGCTCGGGGGGGCCGAAGCGGACCTGGACCTCGGCGACGTTGGCCCGGCGTTGATCCTGGACGAGCGCTCCGGGGGGGAGGGAGAGTTCGGCCGTGTGCCAGCGACCGTCGGCCTCGAGTTCGAGGGGCAGGTCGAGGGGCTCGCCGATGGGGATGGTGGTCGGGTCTTCGCCGGGGTTGGTGTTGTCGAAGGTGAACAACTCGACCCGGATGTAGGGGTGGCCCCCGCCACGCAGGCGCCCGCGCAGGCGGATCGAGTAGCTGGCCTCGCCGTCGGCCGGAATCGCGGTGCCGCCGTCGTCGGTGTAGAGCCGGTGCTCGGGGAGGGGGATGCGGGCGACGGGGCGGGCGTAGGTGTCGCCCGTGAAGCTCGAGTTGCGGTACATCTCGATCCAGCCCAGGCCGTTCGCGGCGTCGTGGTCGAGGCGCAGGACCGGGTCGTGGAAGCCCCCCTGAGGCATGAACCACTGGGCTGCGGGGGCGATGCGGGTGTCGACCAGGGCATCCTCGAGGTGTCCCCAACCAAACAGCTCTCGGCCGAGGTCGACCAGGGCACCCTTGGCTTGGGCGTGGATCAGACCGTCGAAGTCGAGCTCGACGGCGCGCGGCCCATCGAGGGTCAGGGCCACGGTCTCCACCGGCGGGACGGCGAGGTCGATGACCGCGTCGTGGTGCCGGGAGTGGATCGCGGCGACCTTTGTGTGTTCGTCGGGGGTGCCTGTGAAGTAGCGGTGTACGTCTCCGTAGAGGTCTCGACTGGAGGTGGCTCGGGTGTCGCTGAACTCCCACAGGGAGGCGGCGGTCCGGCGGGCCGCGGGTCCGGCTGTGGGGATGGGGCGGTAGTCGACGAGCTCGATGGGCAGGAGCCGAGCCTCGAGCAGGGTCTCGCCCTCCCAGATCGTGCGCAGGTAGGCGGAGGGGAAGGTCGCCAGGAAGTCCTGGTCGAACACGAGGTTGCCCAGGCTGTAGACGATCAGCTTGTCCCTGTACCACTCGACCCCCTGGAGGGTGTGGGGGTGGTGGGCGATGACGATCTCGGCCCCGGCGTCGATGGCCTGGCGGGCGATGGTTCTGAGCGTGGCCGAGGGGGCGCTCTGAAACTGAAATCCGGAGTGGAGCTGGACGATGACGATCTCGGCCTCGCCGGCGCTGAGGGTGCTGGCGATGGCGGCCGAGGAGAGGTCCGCGTCCCAGGGGGCGGCGCCACCGTGGCCCCGGCGGGCGACCCAATCTTGGAGCTCGGGGTAGACCGCGTAGAGCGAGCTCCAGCACGCCAGGCGATCGTCGGCGGGCATGTCGAACTCGGCGGCTCTGAACAGCTTCCAGGCCGTGCCGATGCGGCGTGGGGAGCCAGTGAAAGCCACGCTCTCGCCCGTGAAGCCCCAGCTCCGGGCCTCGTACTTGAAACATTCGCTCGCCGGGCTCGGGCCCTCGCAGTCGGCGGGCACGGGGGCGCTCTCGCTGGGGTAGCTGTCGTTGACGAAGTCGCCGTCGACGGTGGTGAACGAGAACAGGGCCGCGCGCACACCTGGGTGGGGCTCGAAGATACTCGGGCGGGTGGGCAGCTCGGGGTCGAGCGTGACGCCGGCGTAGGCGATGCCGGCCGCGTCGAGGGCCGCGGTGGTGGCCGCAATGCCGAGGTCGCGGAAGTCGTAGGCGTGATTGTTGCCGAGGGTCGCCAGGTCCACGGACAGGGCCAGGAGACCGGCGAGGGCCTCGGGGGGGCTCTGGAGGATGGAGCGCTTGCCGGGGTAGCGCTGCGCTTCATCCAGCTCGCCGATCACGGACTCGAAGTCGAGGGTCTGGTAGTCGGCGGTGGAAAACGAGCGCGCGAGGTCGGCGACGACGTCCCGGGCACCCGCGCTCAGGGCACGGGAGGGCAGGAGGGGGTCGCCGTCTTCGACGTCGAGGTAGCGCCGGCTGAACATGGTGTCTCCGCCGCTGTGCATGCTCCACCGGGGCCGGCCGCCCGGGCCCTCACGGGCGAACAGGGCGATGTCCACACGCTCGCGCTCGGCGTCGCTGCGGTCGATGGTGATGGGCTCGCTGAGGTAGCCCTGGGCGCGGACCACCGTGAGGGTCGGGGCCCTGCGATCGGGCAGATCGACCTCGCCCTCGCCGTCGGTGCGGACGAGCGCATCCCCGGCGTCGATCAGGGCGCCCGCGATCGGCTCGCCCGCCTCGTCGACGACCCGGAGGTGGACCGTGAACGCGTAGGGGTCGTCCGGCGGCTGTGGGCAGCCTCCGAGGGCGACAGCACACACCAACAGCGAAATCGCCATAGCCCCGGGGTGTGCAGAAAACCAGTGCATGGGCTCGGGTCGGTCTCCAGGTCCAGGAGCGGGGCGCCAGTCGGCAATGGTGCCCGGACTGGGCTGTGCAGGGTGTAGGATTGGGCTGTGGAATCTCACGAGCAGGGGACGCGACCCTTGACGAGAGGCCCGGGCTGAGCCAGATCAGGGCGACAGGGGACGCCCTCGCTCCAACGCGATCGGGCGGACCCTCGGCGCAGGTGAGGCCCAGCGCGGCCGACTCGGCCCGGCGGCCAGCAGCCTCGGTCTCCCGCCCCCGCCCCCATCCCCGCCCCCGCGCATCCAGCATGCGACGCAAACAGCAGCTCAGGACCCCGCAGCCCGGGGCAGAACCCCTCACGAGACTCCGCTCGGTGGCGTCGGGGCGGGCCTCCATGTGGTCGATGTGGATGCTGGGTCTGCTCGCTGCGATCTCGATTTTGTTCGGGGGGGCGGCGGTTCGAGCCGGGCCGCCACAGGGTGGTGCGGGAGCCCCGGCGATCGCCGGTGCGGCTCCAGACGTCGAGCGGATCGATGCCGACGACGACCTGGCGACGCTGCGGATGAACCGGATGCGGCTGATCTGGCGCCCGACCGAGGTCGCCTGGCCGCTCGCGCCTCTGGCCACGGGCACGGCTGGCGCAGCTGCTTCGAGGTCTCTCGATTGGGGAGACCTGGCTGCGCGCCTCGACGAGCGCCAAGCTGCGCTCGAGGGTCGCGCCGAGGTCCCGACAGTGCGCGGGGTGGTGAGCCTCGATTCGGCGCGCGCGGTGGGGGTGTGGATCGGCGCGCTCGAGACTGTGCGTGTGCGCCGAGTCGGCGCGGCCACTCCCCTGCGTTTCATTCGGATCGTCGATGGTCACGGGGCCGTGGTCGAGCCGGGGCGTGTGGTGAGCTCTGGCCCGGGTGGTGAGTCGCGCTGGGAACTGGACCAACCGGCGAGCCGCGGGGGTGTGTGGTCGATCGAGGCCGACGCACCCACGGAGGTGATCATCGAGCGGGTCGAGGACCGACCGGCGCGCTATGTGGCCGTGGAGGTCGAGCACGACCTGCTGCGCTGGATCGAAGCCGGGTCGCCCGATGCGGCGATGCCGATCTTGCTCGAGCCGGCGAAAGATCTGAGGTCGGCGCTGGGCCTGGACGCGGCGCTGGGTCGCGCGCTGACCGAACTCGGCGATGGCGATCCCAAGCTCGCCCGGGCGGTCGAAGCCTGGCGCATGCTCGCGGCGACCCAGCGCGTCGATCGAAGCCGCCCCGCCGTGCGCCCCTACTTCGCCGGTGATCGGGGCGGTCCGATCCGGCTCGCGGGTACCCAGGCGCGGACGCTCGCAGCCAGTGATGGCCGACGCTACCGCCTGGCCGAAGCGCCGCGGCGCTGGACCTTGGACAGGCGAGGGCCGGGCCTGCTGCAGATCTCGGCCCGGGCCTGGGCCCCGGGCTCCGAGGCGGATACCGAGCCGGAGTCGACCCTCGTGCCGGCGAAGCTGCTGGTCTGGGCGGGGGGCCGGGTGGTCGCCCGGATCCCGCTCAGCGATCGCCCGGCTCGCCATGCCCTCGATCCAGACGCGGCCCTGCCCCACTTCGAGGCCCTGCTCACCGACGCGGGTGAACCCGTGGGGGAGCTCGCCGAACACACCCTGGTGCTCGCGCCCGGTCGCCACGACTACGAGCTCGAGCTCGTGGGTGGGCCCGCGCTGATCCGGGTCCAGGGGGCCCGCCGGGTCGAGTCGACCCTGGCCGCGCTGAAGGGGTGGACGCCCCGCAGGCGGGCTCTGGCCGCCGAGCGTGCGCTGGCCAAGACGGGGGTCTCGGCGGTCCGCTGGCTGGCCGTACTCATGGCGCCCCACACCCTCGCGCAGATCGAGGTCGAGACCTTCGGTGCCGACACACCCTGCGTCGTGGGTCTGGCCCGGCGCAGCCCCCTGCTAGCGATTGCGGTCTTGGGGGTCGCAGCCGCCGACGAACATACGAGCGTCGAAGAGCTGCGGGCCATGGTCGCCCGGGTTCAGCCCCTGTTTGCGGTCTTGGCCCGAGACCCCCAGCTCGACCCACGGGTTCGGGGTCAGCTGCGCGCGCGCTGGCTGTGGCTGTTGGCGGCCCACGACTTGCCTGAGCTCAGCCCGGCGATCGTCGAGTCGGTCCGGGGCGGGGGCGACCCCATCGACGAGCTGAGCGTGGAGGGCCTGCGCCTGCTGGCGGAGCTCTATCAGCCGGGTGATCTCGAGGCCCGCAGTCGGGCCTTGGCCGTGCTCGAGCTGGCTCGCGGTCGGGCGCCGGAGGACGCGGGTCTGCGCAGGCAGGCATTGCGCCTGTGGTCGTCCCTGTCGCGCTGGTCCCTGCGCACGCCCGGACCCCACACCTACGGGTCGAAGCCGGCTGCTGCTGGGGCCGAGGCCTGGGGTCCGGTCGGCGAGTGGATGCTCCCGCGCGGGGCACCGGCGGTCGACCGTGAGGCCTTCGGCACGGGCTGGCTGGCGCTCGAGGTGGGGGTGCCCGTCGCCCTCGAGGCCACGCTCGGCCCGGCTCCGGTGGCGCTCTCGAGCACACCGAGCGAGGGCAGGCGCATGCGCTTGTTCGACATCTATGTCCAGACCCCCGTCGACGACCCGAGCCCGGTGGGCATCCGCGTGGGCGCCCAGACCTGGGTCAGCCCCCAGCTGACCCGGGTCCAACGCCACCGCATCGCCGTGCCGCCCGGGATCCACGAGGTCGAGCTCGACGGACCGGTGGGCACTCACGCCTGGACCTCTCTGCCGCCGGCCGATGGGCGTGCGTACCCTGTGAAGGTCGGTCGCCGAGAGCGGATGTGGTCGCTGGCCGACTCCGCCTGGACCCTGCCCGGTCCGCCGGTCCCCGGTGTGGTTCGCCTGGGCCTGCGCTGGCCCCGAGACCTGGAGCCCCGACCCATCGAGATCGAGATCCACGAGCGCGGGCCCGAGGGGGGCCCCGAGCGTGTTCGGACCATCGTGTTCGACGCCCGGAGCCTCGAACACGATGGAACACTCGGCGAGATTCGTATCGACCCTACGGCCGTACCCTTTGGAGACTCGCCGGCGGTCACCCTGCGCCACGACCTGACGATCCCGATCGCCGCGGACACGACCCAGCTGTGGTTCTCGGTCCAGGACGACCTCGATATTCCCGCCTCGGTGGCGCTGCGTCGCGGGCTGCGGGCGGAGGACCTGCTCGCGGGGGAGCCCAAGGGGGATCCGGCCGAGCTCGAAGAAGAGGCGGGTCCGAGCCCGGCCTTCGACGCCCTGTTCGCCGACCTCCCGGCGCTCGAGGGAGAGGCCATCCTATTCGAGCTGGCCACGCTCAGCGCCGGGTTGCTCGCGGACCCCGAGGATCTGGATCTCCGCGCACGACGGGCGGCCCTGTTGCTCATGCTCGGCGAGACCGGGCACGCCCGGGCCGACCTGACTCACCTGGCCGCGGCCTCGGAGCTCCCACTGGCTCCCGAGTCGTCCCCCGAAGCCGAGCGGCGGGCCCGGGGCACGGTCTTGCTGGCCGAGCTCGACGCTCGTTTCGAGGCCCTGCTCGAGCCGAGCGAAGTGGTCCTCGATCTGCCTGGCGCGGGAGAGGGAGAGGGCTCGGGTGAGAGTGAGGGTGAGAGTGTCGATGGGGCCGTGTTGCTCGCGCCCGCGCTCGCGGTGGTGAGCGGCGGTGACCGAGGCGCGCTCGAACCTTGGCTGGAGACCTGGGCGAGCCTGCGTGGGGAGAGCCCCGCGAGGGCCGTCGAGCGTCTCGACGCCGAGCTGGCGCGGCTACCCGAGGCCGCCCCGACCCAGGCGGGCAGCATCGACCGGCGGCGGCTCGTGGGCGAGGTCGCTCGAGCGCAGTGGCTGGCTGCGGATCCTGCCCAGGCCCGAGCGGCGAGCCGAGCGTGGTTGAGGCTGTACGGGCGCGTGAGCGCGGACTCGGGGCTCCCCGAATTCATAGCCGTGGCCGTGGCCGTGGCTGCGCTCGATCCACTCCTCGTCCACCTCGGAGATCCGGCCAGCGACGGGCGTGATGCGGGCCCGGCGTTCGGGTTCGCCCGCGCGCTCCTGCCTCGCTACGCCCACCCCAAGGTCCGGCGCCTGGCTTACATCGCCGCTCGTCGCAGCGACTGGCGGCGCCTCGACCACAGCGAAAACAACGCCGGTTTCGAGCGCCTCGAGCTGCCCGTGTCCGAGGTCGTACCGGGCTTGGCCACGGAGGTGCGAGAGGCCCTGCTGGGTGCGCCTTGGTCACGCTGGACCCAGGGGCGGCGGGGTCCGAGCGAGCTGCTTCGTCCGGGTCGCAAGGGGGTGCTGAGTTGGGACGCCGCGCCCGGGTCGGTCTCCGTGCAGCTGTGGTGCCGGGAGCTCCGGCCCGACCTCGCTACGGCCGGCGTGTCCACGGCGGCGCTGCGCCTGCGCCTGCGTGCGGGCGACGACCTGAACGCAGCCCAGACCGAGTCGCTCGAGCTCGAGGACGGGCGCGAGCACAGCGTGGCGTTCGAACTCCACGGCCGGGGTCGGCATCGACTGGAGGTCGTGCTCGGCGACGACCCGGCGTGGACCTGCTCGTGGCGGATGTTGACCCGGGCTCGGGCCCGGGTAGGTGGGGCGGAAGGAGCGGCCGAGCTCCGCGAGCCCCGTCGGCGCGCGCGCTGGTGGACTGCGGCCCCGAGCCGCGGCGTGGAGTTCGTGGTCCTCGGTCCGGCGAGCCTCGACATCGAGAGCCGGGGGGTGGTCAGCGGGGACCCGGCGCAGCGACCGACCGTGCTGATCACCGAGGTCCAGGCGATCGGGACCGACCCGGACCTCTCGACCGCCCTCCGAACCAGCGAGCTCGACATTGGTGCTGCGCTGCAGCGCGCCGTGATCACCGAGAAAGTCCGGCAGTTTCAGGTTGGTCACCCGGTCGCCAACACGATCGTGCTGACCGAGCCGGGTCCCCACCGGGTGCGCCTGCGGACGGACCGGGGACGGGTGGTGTTGCGTGCCCGTGTGCGCCGCGACCGAGGCGACATCCCGCCGCCGCCCCAGGCCTCGGTCCGGGACCTCGTCGAGGCCCAGGTGCCGGTGCCCGTGCGCCCGCGGATCGCCGCCCTGGGGCCCCGAGACCTGCTCGCTCGGGATCTCGTCCCACCGATCCGCAATCGGGTCGGGACCCTCGACGCCCAGGCGCGTGTGGGCCTGGACGAGCTCGGCGACGTCGACGACTTTCGGCTGCGCTTTGGAGTCGGGGCGAGCCTGGGATTGCGTCGGGAGCTGATCAAAAATGCCCTCTGGCTGCGGGTCGCCGCTCAGGTGCGCCATCGCCAAAACAGCCCCTTCGCGGGCGGGGGCATCCTCGCCCTGCGCGGCCGGATCCCCAAGGCCGGGCTCCGCCTCGGGGTGAAGGTCGACGTCCTCGCCCATCGCTTCGGCCCTTCGGTCGAGACCAGCGTTCGCCTCGGGGCGTTCATCGATCGGCCGATCTGGCTGGGTCGCTATCTCCAGCTCCGCCCCGGGGTCGACTTTTCCCTGCGCTGGCAATCGCTGAGCCCCGAGCGGGTCGCGGCCGTGGGTGGCCTGCTCGAGCCTCACCCGCGGGTCTACCTCGACTACATCCACGCGCACCCCACCGTGCTCCGTCCCGAGCTCGAACTGCGAGCCTACCCGCTCCAGGATCTCGCGTTGTGGACCCGAGTCGCGCTCAGTCCCAACAGCAATCTAGGGAGCATCGACCACCTCGACTTCACCTTTGGGGTCGATGGGATCGGCCGCCAGCCAGGTCCCTGGGTCCCGATCTGGGGGGTGAGCTACCAGATCTCGAACCGCTACTTCGACGCCGACCGGAGTGTGGGATTCGTCCGCCACCGGGTCGGGGCCTCGCTGGGGATCGGCGTGTGGGCCCGGGATGCGGTCCGCGTCGCCCTCGGCGTCCGCAACCAAGTGTTTTTCTCGGGGGTCGCCCCGCCGCGGGACGTGCTCGAGCTGTGGATCCGAATCGATGGCGCCTTTGGTCGACGCATGCGCGACTACGGGCCCGGGGAGACCTGGTTTGGGGAGCCCTGGGCGCCGCGAGCCTGGGGCGGGGACGACGAGCATCAGGCCCGCTCGACCCAGGGCGAGATCGAGTGAGCGCCGGGATCATTCGTGTGCGGGGATTCGCGTCCGGCGCATAAAAGCTCGGGTTCTGGGAGCCGACCGGGCCCGCCTATCCCGGGTAGGCCGCCATAGGCAAGATGAAGCGCTCGAACCACCGTCTGCCTTTGTATCTCGCCACTTGCTCCAGCGTGGATGCTCCGGGCCGAAGGGAGGGCCGAAAAGACACGCTCAAATCACCCTTTGGGTCCGAGTCCCCGGGCGTCAACGTATGAGATTTCCAGCAGGGTTTCGCCATCATCGTCCAAGAAAGTGGCTCGCCAACGAGATTCGTCACTGTGGAATCGTACATCCATCACATCATATGTGAGCGCCTCCTTCGACTGGATCAGCTCGCTCACCGCCGAGAAAATAATCTTGATTGTTGCACCGGTGTAGTCATCAAACTCCATCATCGTTGTCGACCCATCCCGATGGATGCGAGTGATGATGCCGTCCGTGAATATCACGTGTCCAATTGGATTTTGTGGATTTTTCGTAGCCATCTCCGATCACTACCAATCGTAAATCCAGACCTCGATGGTCTCACATTACATAGGTAGTTTGTCGTGGGAACCGTGTAGTCTCTGAACCTCCTCGAAGAGGGAGGTGGTATCAGCCTCCTACCACCTGGCTCTCAGGGCGACAGGTGCGCGCGTGGTAGCTTGTCATCGATCATGGCGAAGCCAGCGAGGAGGCCGTCCCCGGCTGTGGTGTCTGTCTCGAGGGAGCTGCTCGCAGTGGGACAGGCCGCGACGCGGCGTTGGACCGGCGACGTCGCCTGGGAGCTCCTCGAGGCTCTCGCGGGAGAGCGGGAGGGGCCACGCAGGGAGACGCTGGTGCCGAGTCTGGTCGCCCTCGTCGGGGCCCTCGTCGACGAGCTGGGCGATCGCCCGGCCGCTGGGTACGACGCCAAGCTCCAGCAGCGCGCGACGATCGCACGGCTCGTGGAGGTCGCGGCCACGGGTCTGGGCCGGCTGGCGCCGCTCCCCCTGCGGTTTCGGGGAGCGGCGGTGGGCTCGCTCATGGCCGCCCTCGAGACACCGCTGCAAGGCTGGTGCAGGCCCGAGTGCTGCAGCGCCGGGTCTACCCGCATCGCGCAGCTGCGGGCGCATGGCGCCATACTGCGCGGCCTCGGGCGTGTCGACGCCGAGGCCGGGGCCCAGCTCTCGAGCTCGCTGGCCATGAACCTGCTCACGCAGGCCGGGCGGGGGCGAGGTGTGCCTGCGGCCGAACTACTCGTGCGGAGCGACGAGGCTTGTCGCGTCCATCGAGGGCCCCTGCGCGCGGGCCTCGAGGGGCGCCATTGGCAGGTCGCGGCGATCTGCGTACGCGGACTGAGCCGGCCGACGATCGGAGACCTACCGGCGATCCTGTCGCAGTTGAAGCACGAACAGTGGCAGGTCCGTCTCGCGGCTGTCCGCGGCCTCGAGCGTTACGCAGCGAAGGCGAAGGTCAGCAAGCGCCTGACGAAACTAGCGAAACGCGATGGGCACCCCGCCGTACGTCGGCGCGCGAGCAAGCTGCTCGAAGTGTGTCGGTGACGTCCGCGGCATAATCCAGACGGCATAATCCAGACGGCAGGTCGTCGTTCGGGAAAACTAGCGAATGGAAGATGTCCCCTTGTGGACCTGTGGCGGCCAGGGGCCGGGTCAGCCGTGTCTGCGCTCCGCGACAAGGTCACTCGACGATGTTTTGGCCGCCAGTTTGTTCAGCACAATGACCAGCTCCGCCGCCTTGGTGCGCCTTGGCGACAAGGCAGGGGCACGTTTGGAAAGGGATCGAGTTTGCCACTATCCACGCCTCACCAGACACCTGGCTCCAAGGTCTGGCAACGGTCGATTCTATTCTGTTGTCTCGTACTGACGGGCTCCCCCACGATCAGTACCCCGCGCGATATCGGCTGCCTGAGACCGCGTGGATATGCAGGGTGGGAACCGGCATATGTGT
>CAYVJQ010000014.1:0-3854 GCA_964451725.1 uncultured Nannocystaceae bacterium
GAGATTCGTCATGAAGACTTCTGCTTTGCTCACTTTTTCCGTCGTTTTCTTCGGCGTTGCTTGCCAAGACCCTCTTCCGTGTACGGACTGCTTCGAAGACGCTGAAATGGACGACGATCCCATACCGGATCTACCTTGTGGCGGAGCAGACCTGACCTCCGACAACGCCAACTGCGGCGAGTGCGGAAACGTCTGCGACGTAGCGGCTGTTGGCACGGAGTGGGAGGCTGGAGGTTGCTTCGGAGGAGAATGTGCTCCACTTTGGGCAGGCTGCCTACCCCTCGTTGAGTCTCCATCGAGGACCTGTGCTGAGGTCTGTGCGGTGTTCGACAAAAATTGCATGGCCAATCAGTGCGCTGGAAATACTGCGCTCTTGTTTGCTGGTGTATTCGATCAATCCTGCTGGTCTCCGTTGGTTCCTTTCCAGGAGCTTGGGGGCGGCTGTGACGCCGAACTCCCGTGGGAGCCGCCGGGTCCGGACCTCGCGGTTTCCGCGGAGTGTTGCTGCCAGTGAATGCCGCCTATCGCGTAGTTAGGTTGACAGTTTAGCATTCGGCGATTGGACTTCACTCGATCCCCACCACCTACTCCTCGTTCAACAGTGACGTGTAGCCTGCGTTTCCGATGAAGGGAGCGGGGGGAGGTTGTGGGCCCGGCTGACCGTCACGCCTCCACGGTCGTCTGGGCCCCCTTGCGAGCGCCATCGAGCAACAGATCCACCAGGGCCTCGAGCGCCTGAGTATCGGGGACTTGCCGGAACAACAGCACCCGGTGCATCAGCGATCCACCGAGGGTGCTGGCGATGAGTTCGACATCGGTGTCTTCAGGCAGCTCGCCCCGCTCGATCGCAGCGTCGAGCATCCGCAGCGGCAGGCCGGTCATGTCCTCGCGCATGCTTCCACATACGTCCCCAAGCTCGCCGTCGACGCCGGTCGCCACCATCAACTCCACCAAGCACTTGGCCCAGGGCATGCGGAGCATGTCCACGATGCTCTGCGCGATGAGCAGCAGATCGCCTCGCACATCTCCGCAGGATTCTGGCAGCGGTGCGAGTATCTGACCTGCGGCATGTTCGAGGGCGGCGCACACCAACAACTGGCGGGACGGCCAACGCCGGTACACGGTGGTCTTGGCCACGCCTGCGCGAACCGCGACATTGGCGATGTTCAAGCCCGCGAAGCCCACCTCGCCGAGCTCCCGAAGGGCCTCTTGAAGAATGCGATCTCCGACGACCTGCCCCCGTCGATGCACCCCCTGTTGTGGCCGCTGTTTCACATGTGCCTCCCGCCGTAGCGATATCCGAAAACGTGGCAAAAACCCCCTAACGAAACAGGTAGCAGCGTTAGCGTCGACCCTGGGTTATGTTCCGCTAACGATACACGGAGTAGCGATGAGCACGCCAACAACTGCCTCCCCCAACGAAACCCAGCCAAACCCAAAACGTATCGCAATTCTCGGTACGGGCGGGATTGGCTCGACATTCGCATTTCAGCTCGCCCGAGCGGGACACGACGTCACCGCCATTGCGCGAGGATCGCGGCTCGAGACGCTCCGCGCCGATGGCGCCATCGTCGACACCGCAGGAGTTCGCGCACCGGTCGCCGTGGCCGACAAGCTGGACACCACCATGCAGTGGGACCTTGTCTTGGTCACCGTGATGGCCCACCAAGTCGACGCAGTGTTGCCGGCGCTGCGCGAATGCGACGCACACACCATCATGTTCGTATTCAACACCGTCGAGTCGCTGAGTGTGCTCCGCGAGGCTGTCGGCGAGGGTCGATTCGCGTTCGGGTTCCCAAGCATCTGGGCCCAGATCAAAGAGGGGCGACTCGAGGCATTCATCCCCCCACTCAAGGGCGGCACACCGGTCACCGAGCGCGCGTGGGCCGAAATCTTCACCCAGGTGGGTATCCCCAGCGGTCGAGCCCGACATGGAGAGCTGGCTGCGAACCCATGCGGTCGTGGTCGTGCCGTTCATGGCCACCATGATCCAAGCACATCGCGCTGGAGCCGGGATTCCGTGGGGAGATGCCATGGCTGGTGCACGTGCCCTCCGCGAAGGCATGACCCTCGTCCGCGCCCTCGGCAACCCTATCATCCCCACCCATCCACGGGTGCTGGACCGTCTTCCAATGACCTGGGTCGCCGGTCTGCTGTGGGGGATGAGCCGCATTCCGATGTTTCAACGCGCTGGTGCCATGGGACCCCGCGAGCCCCAGGCGCTCATCGATGCGATGACCGATTTGGCGGCGCCGACGGAGCTCGTGGCACTTCAGGCGATACGTCCCTGACCTCCCGGCAATCCTCCCAACTGACGATCTCAATCGTCAGCATCGATGACTACGGAGGCATCTTCGAGAGAGCTGGGCTCGGTCTTCTCGTGTTTCTCGCTCCACTCATCACGGTGGAGTCTGGGCTCAGAGCTTCTGTCGTAGGCCGGCGTACCGCGGACCCCGATGACCAGACGCATGACTCACTCCCCGAACAGCCCGGTGCAGGAGTGGCTGGGTCACTCGAGCATCGTAGTGACGATGCGCTACGCGCACCTGGCCGATCGCCTCCGGGACTCGATGCTCCCGCGACTCGAACCGTCGGGGCTGGAGCAGGTGCTGGAGTAGGAGCACATGAACAGACAGGGATCGAGGCAGACGCGGGAGTCGGAGCCACAGCTGCTCTGACGCCCGTTCTCGGGATGAGCGCCGCAGGCCGCTCTGGACCCTGGTGCCACGCTGGTTTGGGCTCTACGCTGGCTCGCGCACCATGGTCTACATCTCCAAGGTCTACACCCGCTTCGGCGACGAAGGTAAAACCATGCTCGCCAGCGGCGACACGGTGTCCAAGAGCACGGCCCGGGTCTGTGCCTACGGCGAGGTCGACGAGCTCAATTCGGTGGTCGGTCTGGTCCGCATCGAGCTCGCCCGCGACCCGAAGGCCGAGGCCCACCTCGAGCTCCGGGCCACCATCGACGCTCAGCTCGCCCGTATCCAGCAGGAGCTCTTCAACCTCGGCGCCGAGCTCTCGACGCCCGCCGCGGTCGAGGGCGGCAGTCAGCTCAAGGTCGAGAGCCGCCACATCGACGCGCTCGAGGCCGAGATCGACGCCCACAACGAGGGCCTCTCCCCCCTGCGCAGCTTTATCCTGCCCGGTGGCGGTCCCACGGGCGCGGCCGCTCACCTCGCCCGGACCACCTGTCGCCGAGCCGAGCGCAGCGCCGTGGCCCTGTCCGAGTCCGAGCCCATCCGCCCTGAGTCGCGCCGCTACCTCAACCGCCTCAGCGACTACTTTTTTGTCCTCGCCCGCGCGGCCGCCCAAGGCTTCGGCTACGCCGAGGTGCTCTGGGACCAGGAGCGCACCTGATGTCTGAACTGCGTAAGTTTCGCTACGAGTTCCCGCCCATGGAGGCCCATTTTCTCGAGGCCCCCTCGCCCCGCGCCGTGGTCGAGTTCCTCAAGCGAAGCTACCCCCACAACTGGGACGAGGTCCTGCCGACCATGGTGGAGATTCCAAGCTGGCCGGTGTTTTGGAAGACCCTCGACCACGATGGGCGCGCCCTGCCGCCGAACAAACACGGTTGATCCCAGCTCTCTCGTCGCAGTGACCGCCCCGCCCTATCGTCACAGTTTCAACAACTGTGACAGCCGGGTTGGGTGGCGCAGTGACGACACCCCACCATAGAATCTGCGCCCTCGCCCTCGCCCGCGATAGTCTGCCCACGATGACGAAGCACATCGCAATCACCCTCGGGCTCGCGCTGACCTTTGGACTTGGACTCACAGCCTGCGACAAGGCCGAGGACAAGGACAAGGCCAAGGACAAAGCCGGCGACAAGGACAAGGCCGGCGACAAGGACAAGG
>CAYVJQ010000014.1:3954-14474 GCA_964451725.1 uncultured Nannocystaceae bacterium
GCCGGCGACAAGGACAAGGCCGGCGACAAGGACAAGGACACGAAACCGGCGGACGAGGCCAAGGCGACCCTGCCCACGGACACCGAGGTCCTGGCCCTCGATGGTGACGGCCATGAGATCCCCGCGACCATCACCGTGCCCAAGGGCTCGGTGATCTTCGCCGACACGCCGACCTCCCTGCGGGTCGACTTCAGCGACGACGCTCTCTTTGGGGTCCAGATCGCGGCGGGCAACGAGTACAACACCAACCTCAAAGAGACCGAGGAGTCCATGCTCAAGAACGAGTATGGCAATACCAACAAGATCCTCGAGAAGACCGACACCTTGCTGCGTTGGTCCATGACCAGCGACGACTCGGGCAACACCAACAACCGCTTCAAGCTCCTGGTCACCCTGGGCGAGAAGGTCTGGGTGTGTTCAGACGGCAACTACGGCGGCTGGGACCCGGACAAATCCGCCCGTCAGGTCGAGGCCTGCAAGACCTTGGCGGCCAAGGAGTAGGCTACTCGGGGTCCTCGCCCGTACCTGCTCCGGTATCGGGCCCCGACTCCGGCCCCCGGCCCCGACCGAACATCACCCTCCGAAGGACCCGGGGTTTGAACAGCGAGGTGGGCCGACGGTCGAGGTGGACCACGTCCAAGAACGCGCCGTAGAGCGCAGGGTCGGCGGCCGCTTTCTTGTGTACGCGGGCCGTGAAGGCCTGGAGGAACTTGGCGCCCGCAGGCTTCCAACCCCGGGTCTGCGGCCAGTTGTAGGCCTCCGTGGTCGCCATCTGCCAGGGATCGTCGATGCACCGGGCGATCGCAGTTTGGAAGTCCCGAGCCTTGAACTTGTCGCCCCGCTTGCGCAGCAGGTCACGCAAGACCACAGCCTCGTTGGCGGCCACGGACATGCCCTGTCCAAACACCGGGTCGAAGCTGCACACGGCGTCGCCCGTGACCAGGTAGCGCCCTGGGGCGCGACGCAGCTTTTCATAGCGGTTGCGGATCTGCCTGGGGAAGGTGAAGCGGCGCAGCTGGCCGTCGAGCTTCGCGGCGGCCAAGAGCTGGTGAATCTCGTCGCTGGCGATGGTCGCCGACCAGGCTCGGAAGGCCTCGAAGTCGAGCGGTGCGTGGTCCTTGTGGTAGCCGAAGAGGGTGATCAACCACCGGTTGCCCTCGACCCGAAAGGCCGCGCCGCCGCGCTTGAGATCGGGGGCCCGCGGGTTGATGAGCACGGCGTCGACGCCCGGAAGCGCGTCGTCAGGGACCTCGAACAGGCCGCTGGCGTAGGCCAGGTCGACCTCCACGGCCTGCCGCCCAGGCCGGGTGTAGCCCCAGGCCTCGAGCCACTTGGGTGTGCCCGAGCCCCGCCCACTCGCGTCGACGACGAGCTCGGCGTCGAGGACCTCCCCCGACTCGAGCGTGACCCCGCGGACCTCTCCATCGGCGTATACAGGGGCAGCGATCGGCGCACCAAAGCGGATCGTCGCGCCGGCCAGGCGGACGTGCGCGCGCAGCCTCGACTCGAGCAACGGCCGGGTCTGAAGCCGAAGCGCGAGTCCGGCGACGAACACGGGCCGCCACTGGCCCGAGACGTACCAACGAAAGTCCTGCCCAGCGTCGGCGATGACCGCTCCGCTCTCGCGCAGGTCCTCGAGAAACCCTGGGAACAGGGCCTCTAGCGCCCGCTGACCGCTGTTGAGCAAGAGGTGCGCGTGCCAGGCCTGGGGCGTGCCCTTGCGCGGCCTCGGTCCCTCGGGTTCCGGGTCGCGCTCGAGCACGGTCACGCTCTCGAACTCGCTCGCCAGCGCTCCGGCGGCGCACAGCCCCGCCACAGAGGCCCCCATCACGATCGCGCGCTTGGCCATGCGCGGCAGTGTATACGACGCGCCCCTACCGACGGCCGCCGCGCCAGGGGCTGGGACCGGGCGGCACCAAGCCCTGCGCGCGGCCTCGCGCGATCAACAACTCGATCGCCTCGCGGCCCTGCTCGCCGAGCTCGACCGAGAACTCGTTCACATACAGGGCGATGTGGCGGCGGCAGACCTCGTCGTCGATCTCTTGGGCGTGCTCGCGGATCCACGCGCGCGAGCGCTGGGGCTCCGCGAAGGCCAGGCGCACCGAGCTGCGCAGGCCGTCCTCGACGGCGTCGATGATCGCGGGGGCGAGCTCCCGCTGGGCGCAGATCATCCCCAGGGGCAGGGGCAGCCCAGTCTCCCCCTCCCACAGCACCCCCAGGTCAGCGATCGCTACCAGGCCGTGACTCGCATAGGTGAACCGGCTCTCGTGGATGATCAACCCGGCGTCGACCCGACCGGCCGCGATCGCGGGCATGATCTCGTCGAAGCGCATCACCACCGGCTCGAAGCTGGCCGCGGGTCGACCCGCCCGCTCGCTCGCCTCGGCGAAGAACAGACGCAGGAGCAGGTAGGCCGTCGTGTGCAGGCCGGGCACGGCCACCCTGCGCCCCGCCAGCGCCCCCAGGTCCGCGGGCGACCCCGAATCGAGGCCTCCCGCTACGGCGCCTCCCGCTACGGCCTGCTCGACCACGAGCGGACCACAGCCACGCCCGAGCGCCGCCCCGGCCTGAAGCACGCAGTAGCGATCACACAGCTGGGCCAGGGTGCTCGCCGAGAGCTTGGTGATCGGGAGCGCGTCCACGCCCCCGAGCGCGCGCAGGTTGAGCGCCTCGATATCGGCGATCTCCGCCCGAAAGCGCAGCCCGGGCACGGGCACGTCCCCGGACATGAGCCCGTGGAACATGAAGGTGTCGTTGGGGCAGCTCGAGAAACCGAGGCCGAGCTCGCGGAGGTCCACCCCCAGGGCTTAGCGCAAGCGCGGCGGCAGTGAAAGCAAGCCCAGGGCCCCGACTTCCAAGAGCGCGCCGACGGCCTCCTCGAGCGCCGTGATCGCCCCGTCGAGATCCCAGCCCCCCCGCTCCCGGTCACCGGTGAGATTGCTGACCACGCGCAGCTGGATCAGCGGCACATCGAAGCGCGCGCACACCAGGGCCACCGCCGCCCCCTCCATGGTCTCGACCTGGGCCCCCGTGCGGGCGGCGTAGGTGGCCGAGAGGGCCTCGACTCCGGCGCAGGTGCTGACTGTGGCCCCGCGGACGATGGGGCAGCCCAAGAGCTCCGCGACCGCGGCAGTCTCGGCGACCTCGGCGACGAACGGCCCGACCGCGCCGAGGTCCATGCGGCCGAGATCGACGAACCCCGCCGGCCCCTCTAGGCCCTCGTCCGCGAGCACGTCGCTGCCGACCACGCAGCGCTCCCCGACCGCCAACCCAGCCTGGCCCGGGCGCAGGTGCCGGGCGGGATAGGCCCCGCACACACCCACCAAGACCACCCGGGACGGCCGGCTCTCGACCAGCGCGCGGGTCAGGCTCACGCTCGCGGCGATCTTGCCCACGCCCAGCTCCAGTGTGCCGGCGACCTGCGATCTCAGGCCTGTCCCCTCGCGCGCGGCCGCATAAACCAAGAGCGTGGACACGGTCCGGAATGTACCCTGGGCCCGTGGCCGACTACGAGGTTTGTGTCATCGGTGGAGGTCCGGCGGGGTTCGCTGCGGCGATGCGCTGCTGGGACTTCGGCAAGCGGATCTGTCTAGTCGAGAAGGGCCAGCTCGGCGGAGCCGGTGTGTTCAACGGTGCCCTCTCGAGCAAGACTTTTTGGGAGCTCTCGCGCGACTTTCGAAACGCGCGCCGCCTCGACCGGGGCTATCGCGCCCTCGACGTCAGTGTCGCCTTCGACCGGGTCCAGGCCGTGGTCTCGGAGGCCTGCAACACCAAGGCCCGGCAGATCTCGCACCAGCTCGAGGCCCTGTCCACGCCCCGGGCGACACACCCGGGCGTGATCCACCACTACGCCGGCAGGGCCCGCTTCCTCGATCCCCACACCATCCACGTCGAGGCCGGCGCAGCGGGCGAGAGCCGTGAGATCCGGGCCGAGCACTTCGTGATCGCTACCGGCTCCCGACCCCGAGAGCTGCCCGACATTCCGGTCGACGGCAAGACCATCATCACCTCCGACCACATCGGCAACCTCGAGTCCTTTCCGCGCTCGCTGGTGATCTTGGGAGCCGGCGTGGTCGGCTGCGAGTTCGCCACGATCTTCGCCAACTTCGGGCAGACCAAGGTCTATCTCATCGATCGGGCCCCGCGGATCCTGCCTTTCGAGGACGCGGACATCGCCAACCACTGCGCGACCAACCTCGAGGCCCAGGGGGTGACGATCCACGAGCAGGCGACGCTCATCTCCATGCGTACCCTCGGTCCCGAGCAAGGCAGCGAGGTCGAGTACACCATCGAGCACGCCACCGGGGGCCGCGAGACCATCCGCGTGGAGAAGGCCCTGATCTCGGTCGGTCGGATCCCCAACACAGAGGACCTCGGCCTCGAGGCCGCCGGCGTCGAGCTCAGCGATCGCGGCCACATCGTCAACGAGGACACCCGGACCAGCGCCGCCCACATCTACGCCGTAGGTGACGCGACCTTGGACATCGCCCTGGTCAACGTCGGGGAGATCGAGGGCCGACATGCGGCCGAGCGGATCTGCGGCGCCCACGACCTGCCCCTGAGCTACGAGAACCTGGCCACGATCATGTTCTTGGACCCGGAGGTCGCGTCGATCGGGCTCAACGAGCAGCAGGCTCAAAAACTGCGCATTCCCTACCGAGTCGGGGTCTACGACTACAGCCTGGTCAACCGGGCGATCGCCATGCGCGAGACCGACGGCTTCGTGAAGCTCCTGGTCAGCGACGACGAGGACATGAAGATCCTCGGCATGCGGGCCCTGGGTTCACACGCCTCGACCACCCTCGAAGCCGTGTCCCTGATGATCCAACACGGCCGCTCAGCCCGGGAGCTGGCGGAGCTCTACCACCCACACCCGGCGATCACCGAGGGCCTGCAGGACTGTGTGCGCATGCTGTTGGGCACCTCCATCTACAAGCCCTGCGTGTTTCAGTCGGCCCTGCGCCTGTCCCGGATCCACTACGACGCGGCCGGCCAGGCCAAACACAGCGAATAGCTACGCTGGCCCGGCCGGCGGCTGTCTAGCGGGGTCGCTCGTACGATCGCCAGCTCAGTCGTGACACGCGCAGTTCACGTGACATGTGCCGAAGGTCCAGGATGGATCGGGGGCCATCCCATTCGCGCCCCAGTTCTTGTTGTTGTCGGTCGAGGAGCACTCGATCGGCATCCAGTTGGTGCCCTCCGCCTTCCCGGGCCAAAAGTGTACACCCGCGGCATTGCCCGAGTGCTGGGAGGCCGTGACATCGAAGCCCCCGTGGGACTGGCAGACCTGCGTGCAGCTCATGTCCACGGCTGCCGCTGTGTACCAGCAGCCGGTGATCCCGTTGCCCGGATCCAGGAGGTAACCGGAGCAAGGCGGAACCTGACAGCCGCTGGTGCAGGCGTCGTCGTCCTCGAGGTTCCCGTCGTCGCACTCCTCCCCGAGCTGGAGGATCCCGTCGCCGCAAGCCGGCGAAGTACAGACATTGGTGCAGGCGTCGTCGTCCACGAGGTTGCCGTCGTCACACTCGTCCACGCCGTTGATGATCCCGTCGCCACAGGAGGCGTCGGTGCACATGTTGGTGCACTCGTCGTTGTCGTCCTCGTTGCCATCGTCGCAGCCCTCCCCGACCTGAACGATGCCGTCCCCGCAGGCCGCCCACAGGCAGCTGCCGGTACACATATCCGTGTCGTCGTCGTTGCCGTCGTCGCACTCCTCCCCCGCCTGGACGATCATGTCGCCGCAGGCCGCCACCACACAGGCGTTGCTGCAGGCGTCATCGTCGACCGAGTTGCCGTCGTCGCAGGCCTCCCCATCGTCCAGCTCTCCGTTGCCGCACAGGGGCTCGATACATACATCCGCGACACAGTCGAGGCCCGCATCACACATGTCCCCCGCGGCGCAGCTGCAGTCCAAGCTCCCGGCGTCACACACTTCCTCGCCATCGGTACTGCCGGTCTCCTCCGTGTCGGTCTCGGTGGAGCTGTCGCCGCCCGTGTCCGTGTCGGAGCCGACATCGCCGTCGCTGTCCGACCCGCTGGGCCCCGCGGTGAAGCACGCTCCCAAGCTCAGCGCCAAGGCCGTCGAGAACAGAAGAGCACCCGGCTTAAGATCAGAACAAACACCCATGGTTCGAGCCTAACAGCGTTACGAACCACAGACACAGGACCGTCCGGTCGCCCCAAAACGGTCCCCTCTCCGCCGGCAGCTCCACCGCCGGCCCGGACAATCTCCGACTCAGAACTTCAGCTCGAGGCCGCCCGAACTCGCCGACAGAGAGAGCTGGCGACGCGCGCGACCGAACTTCACCGCCCCGGCCGTCCCAAGCACGAATCCGCCCACCTGGACGACCCCGAGCAGACCCGTGAACAGGCCACCAACCGCAGAGTCAGAGCGCGGAATCGCCATGAACGGCCCCACCAAGGGGACGAGCATGCGGCGACCGTAGGTCCCGGTACCCCCGACGTCGGCGGCGAGATCGAGGGAGATGGTCCCGATCAGCGCGGAGATCAGGTAACTGGTCCCGAACATGGTGTAGCCCGAGATGGTCATGCCCAGGCCCGAGTTGCGCCGGTGCTTGAGCTCCGCGATCCGAGGGTCGACGAGCATGGCCGAGGGCGCTCCTGTCCCGGGGACAGAGGGCTGATAGGCCGGCGCCGGGGGAGGCACGGGAACCACCGCCACCACCACGGCGGGAGCCGGTGCCGGTGCGGGAGCAGGAGCCGGTGCCACGATCACCATGGGCGCCGCGGTAGCCGGATCCGCGCCGGGTTCGGCCGCCTCCGCCTGCGCAGGCACGAACATGGTGGGCAGAACGAGCACGGCCGCGAGGCCAATGCCTATGCCGTTGGAGAGCGAGAGCTTCGAGGCGGTCCGGTTCATCACATCCCTACTATGCTGAAAGTCTTAGCATGGGTTGGACATGACCGGGGCTGTTGGATTTCGCCACGCTCACGTCACCCGTGTCGCGCCCGAGGGGACGCGCTCGGGATCAACGACAGCGCAGTGCGCGCTTACAATGAGGCTCAAAATTTCGTGCCCAGAGCCCCAGAGCCCCCGAGCTCAGTCGGTGAGCATCTTCAGTGGGCTCTCGAGGTAGCCCTTGACCAGGTTCAGCCACTTGGCCGCGAGCGCACCATCGGTCACCCGGTGGTCCGCGGAGATGGTCATTTTCATGCGCCGCCGGATCGCCAGCTCACCGTCGATGACCACCGGTCGCTGCTCGATCGCCCCGACCGCCAGGATACCCGGCTCGCCGGGGTTGATGACGGCCGCAAAGGCCTCGATCCCGAACATACCCAGGTTGCTGACCGTGAACGTCCCGCCGCTCATCTCGGCGGGCAAGAGGCGCTTGTCTCGGGCTCGGCCGCCGAGGTCTCGGCTCTCCCTGGAGATGGCCTCGAGGCTCTTCTGATCGGCGAACCGGATCACCGGCACGACCAACCCATCCTCGACGGCGACCGCGATGCCGACATGCACATCGCCGCGCAAGATCGCCCGGTCGCCATCGAAGCTCGAGTTGAGCGCCGGCATGTCCCGGAGCGAGCGCGCCACCGCCTTGACGATCAGATCGTTGAACGAGATCTTGACACCCTCGGCAGCCTGGTTGAAATCGCCGCGAAATGCGGTCGCCCGCTCCATGTCGACGTCGAGGGTCAGGTAGTAGTGGGGCGTATCCCGCTTGGCCTGGGTCATGCGCCGGGCGATGGCCTTGCGCATCTGGCTGAGCTTCACGGTCTCGTCTGGACGCGAGACGTAGGGCCGGCCCCAGGCGTCGACCTCCGTGCTGAAGGTCCCGGTCACCGGCCCACCGACGCCAGCGCCGGCGGGTCGAGCCTGGCCCTCGGCCACGGCGCGCTCGACGTCGGTCTTGACCACGCGCCCGTGCGGGCCCGTGCCGGTGACCGCCGAGAGCTCGAGATCGTGCTCCCGGGCCAGACGACGGGCAAGGGGCGAGGCGGGGATCCGCTGGCTGTCCGGGTCGAGAGTGACCCGCGGCGGGGCCTCTGGGCCGCCCGCAGGCGCGGGTGCCGCCGCGGGGGCCTCCAGGTCGACAGCGGCAGCGGCCACTGCCACTGCCACTGCCGCAGCCTGGGCGGGGGGCTGGGCCTCCGTGGACGAGCCCGGGGCTTGAAAGCCGGCGAGGGCCGGAGCCGGATCTTCGCCCTGCTTGCCCAACACGGCGATCGGCGATCCTATCGGCAGGGGTTCACCCTCGTCGGCGACAAAGGCCAACACGTAGCCCGCGTCGAAAGACTCGAACTCCATGGTGGCCTTGTCGGTCTCGATCTCGGCGATCACCTGACCACGCTTGACCTTGTCTCCGATGGCGACGCGCCACTTGGCGACGACACCCTCTTCCATGGTGTCACTCAGACGGGGGAGTTCGACAACGATAGCCATGCTTGTTCTCAGTCGAGGTAGGCGACTTCACGCAGGGCCGCGTGGATGGTCTCGGGCTGGGGGATGCTCGCGCGCTCGAGGTTCTCCGCGTACGCGAAGGGGATGTCGTCGTAGCAGACGCGGGCGATGGGGGCGTCGAGCCAGTCGAAGGCGTGGCGCTGGATGCAGTCCACGATCTCGGCACCGACGCCACCGTAGGGCCAACCGTGGTAGGCGACCACCGCCCGGTTGGTCTTGCGCACGCTGGCCAAGATGGCCTCTCGGTCGAGGGGTCGGAGGGTCAGCAGGTCGATGACCTCGACCGAGAGCCCGCTGGCCTCGGCTGCGAGCTCGGCGGCCGCTAGCGAGGTCGGCACCGACTGGCCCCAACAGATCAGGGTCACGTCGTCGCCGGGGCGCTTGATGTCGGCCTTGCCGATCGGGATCAGGTACTCCTCGTCGGGGACCTCGCCCTTGACCCCGTAC
This sequence comes from uncultured Nannocystaceae bacterium, assembly GCA_964451725.1. Classification (GTDB taxonomy): domain Bacteria; phylum Myxococcota_A; class Polyangia; order Nannocystales; family Nannocystaceae; genus Plesiocystis. The sequence continues at coordinate 12,821 of CAYVJQ010000014.1, forward strand.
ATGAGCTCCGACTCGAAAAAGAGCACCGGGTTGGGGTCGCGGATCGCCGACTTGAGCAGGCCCTTGGCGTCGTAGGGCGTGGCTACCGAGACGACCTTGAGCCCGGGGATGTGGGCGTAGATGCCGTCGAAGGCCTGGCTGTGGGTCGAACCCAGCATGTGGGCGGCCCCGTTGGCGCCCCGAAACACGATCGGGCAGCTGAACTGGCCCCCGGTCATGTGGTGGATCTTGGCGGCGTTGTTCAAGATCTGGTCGAAGGCGACGGCCGAGAAGTTGAAAGTCATGAACTCGATGACCGGACGCAGCCCGGCCATCGCGGCGCCGATGCCCACGCCGGAGAAGCCCGTCTCGGTGATCGGCGTATCGACGACCCGCCGGTCTCCGAACTCGTCGAGCAGGCCCTCGGAGCACTTGTAGGCCCCGTTGTAGTGGCCGACCTCCTCGCCCATCAAAAACACTCGCTCGTCGCGCTGCATCTCCTCGCGCAGGGCCTCGCGGATCGCCTCACGGATTTGTAGGATCGCCATGGTCGTTCAGGCTCCACCAGTTTCGAGGCCAGTTTCGGGGCCAGTTTCGATGATCACGTTTTTGAAGCGGTGATCGAGGTCGGGCTGGGGGGAGGCATCGGCGAACGCGGCCGCCGCGTCCATCTCCTCGACAATCGTATCGTCGAGGGCATCGAGCTCGTCCTCGCTCATGCCGTGGTTCTCCTCCAGGGTCTTGCGTGTCATCTCCAGCGGGTCTCGGGCCCGGAACGCCTCGAGCTCGCCCTTGGCCCGGTACTTCGCCGGATCCGACATGCTGTGACCACGGAAGCGGTAGGTCAGGATCTCGATCAAGGTCGGCTTGGACTCCTCGCGGGCCCGGCGGATGGCCACCCCGAGCCGGTCCCGAACCTGGAATGCGTCGGTGACTTCGAAACGATCGCCGACCATGCCGTAGCCCGGCGCCCGGGCGGTGATGTCGCTGGTCGGCAAGGTCCGCTCCAGCGGCGTGCCCATGGAGTAGCGGTTGTTCTCGACCACGAAGACAATTGGCAGGTCCCAGATCCCCGCCAGGGTCATGCCCTCGTGGGTCGGCCCGATGCCCACCGCGCCGTCGCCCAGGAAACACAGGGTCACCTCACCGCTGCCCTTGTATTTGGAGGCGAAGGCGTGCCCGGCCGCGACCGGGACGTGGTTGCCTATGATCGCGTAGCCGCCCCACATACCCTTGTCCCGGTCGAAGAAGTGCATCGAGCCCCCGACCCCGCCGACGAGGCCGTCGCGCTTGCCGAACATCTCGGCCATACACGCGTTCACATCGCAGCCCTGGGCGAGGGCATAACCGTGGTCGCGGTAGGTCGAGACGATTCGATCGCCCGGGTTCATGGCCATATTCGCCCCGACGGCGATCGCTTCTTGGCCGATGTAGAGATGGAGAAATCCGCTGATCTTCCCGCGTGTATAGGCCCGGGCTGCGGCCTCCTCGAACCGGCGGATTCGCAGCATTTCGCGGTACGCGTGCAGCGTCTCGTCCTTGTTTGCCGAGGTCAGCGTCTCGGGCAGGGGAGCGTCTTTGTCGGGGATCTCCATGGAAGCGCCAGGACCCTAACACCGGCCCCAAAGGCGGCCTAGTGCGAAGTGTGAAGTGATGTGTGAAGTGATGTGTGAAG
>CAYVJQ010000014.1:14574-47197 GCA_964451725.1 uncultured Nannocystaceae bacterium
CCCCAAAGGCGGCCTAGTGCGAAGTGTGAAGTGATGTGTGAAGTGATGTGTGAAGTGATGTGTGAAGTGATGTGTGAAGCGCACTGCACAAGCGCCCGCGCAGCGCCCTCTCCCGACCCCCCGCCCGGCTCGGGTTCAGTCCCTCGCGGGGGCTTGCTATACCTCGCCCATGAGCCCCTCCGAGCGCGCCACCGCACCGAGCCCCGCGGACATCGCCGACCAGATCATCGCCGGTCAGCTCGACGCCCTCGACGAGCCCACCTTGACCCGGTGGCTCGCCGGTGAAGGCGACATTTGGGAGCTCATGGCGGCCGCGGATCGGGTCCGCCGCGACCGCTTCGGCAACAAGGTGCACCTGTGCTCGATCGTCAACGCCAAAGAGGGCGGCTGCCCCGAGGACTGCGGTTTCTGCTCGCAGAGCAAGCACTTCACCACCGCCACCACGCCCAAGAAATTCCTCACCAGCCAGGAGATGGTCGCCGCCAGCGAGCAGGCCCATCACCAGCGGGCCACGGCCCTGGGTCTGGTCACCGCCACCCGCGGCATGGACGACGGCGACAAGACCCTCGAGCTCATGATCGAGGGCGTCCGCGCCGTGCGAGACGCGGGCCACACAGAGGCCCACGCGAGCTTGGGTTTCGTCGACGAGGACGGCATGCGCCGGCTCAAGGAGGCGGGCCTCACCGAGCTCAACCACAACCTCGAGACCGGGCGCAGCTACTTCCCGGAGGTCGTCAGCTCCCACAGCTACGACGACCGCATCCAGACCATCAAGACCGCCAAGAAGCTCGGGTTGCGGACCTGCTGCGGCGGCATCTTCGGCATGGGTGAGGCCCCCCGCCATCGGGCGGAGCTGGCCCTGACCCTGCGCGAGCTCGACGTCGACGAGGTCCCGCTCAACTTCCTGATCTCCATCGACGGCACCGCCCTGGCCAAGGTCGAACCCCTCGAGCCCATGCAGATCCTGCGGGTCATCGCCTGCTACCGCCTCGCGCTGCCGCGCCAGAACATCTTCATCGCCGCCGGCCGCATGCACCTCGGCCAGGCCCTGCCCATGATGTTCGCCGCCGGTGCCTCGGGCATGATGGTCGGCAACTTCCTGACCACGCCCAACCGCGGCGTGGACGACGACCTGCGCATGCTCGACGAGCTCGGGCTCGAGACCTACGTCTGCGGCACGCCCCGGCCCGAGATGGCGGTGGTCCCCACCGCCTCCTCGCCCACCGCCCCCTCGCCCACCCCCAGGTCCGGTGTCAGGCGCCGCTTGCCTGTGCTCGCGGTCTGAGTGTTCCTCGCCAGCACCCGCTTAGGGGTGTGAGAGCACCATGCCGATCGAGTCGCTGTACTGGTTGGCCCAGGCGATGTCGGGCACCCCGTCGAGGTTCAAGTCGGCGACCTGTACGGACACCGGCCTGAGCCCTGTGGTCCACCACCGGGCCAGCTCGAACTGCCCCTCGTCGGTCTGGATCCACATCTCGACCCGGTCGCTCTCCATACACCCAACCACGAGGTCGCTGGCACCGTCGAGGTTCATATCGGCGATCTCCACGGACTGGGGCCCGACACAGACGTCGAGCTCGGTCCGCTGCGAGAACCCGCCCTGATCGTTGCCGAGCAAGATCGAGATCTTGTTGCTGCCGTAGTCCGCGACCGCCAGATCGAGGTCCCCGTCCATGTTGAGGTCGCCGGCGACCACCCACCAGGGATCGCCGCTGAGCGGATGAGAGACAAACTCGGGGAAGCTCCCGTCTCCCGCGCCCCGAAAGATCATCACCCTGTCCCCCTCGCCGATCGGATCCATGACCGCGGCGATGATGTCGAGGTTGCCGTCACCGTTGATGTCGACGAGCTCGGCGTGCATGGGACTCCCGCCACCGGTGTCGACCATGTCGATCCACTGGACCCCACCGCCGAAGTCCTGGACGATCACGGCCAGGCCCTCGGGGGTCGCTACCAGCAGATCGTCGACCCCGTCTCCGTTGACATCGCCCGCCTCGATCGAGCTCGCCACGGTCCCCAGCGGCGCCTCACTGGCGTCGGCGAAGCTCATCCCGCCTTGGTTGAGCGCCACGAAAGCCGCGTTGGCGTCGTTGTTGGCGGTCGCCACGTCGAGGTCGCCGTCGCCGTCGAAGTCGCCCGTCGCCAGGCCGACGGGCAACTCGGCGCCCGCATCGTAGGCCACCGCAGCGGCGAAATTGCCGTTGCCGAAGCCGCGCAAGATGTTGGTGACGTGGGTCGATCCCGCCGGCAGGATCCAGTTTGAGTTCGGCACGGCGAGGTCCGGGCGACCGTCGTCGTCGAGATCGGCGACCGAGAGCGAGCAGGGGTCGATACCCGCGGGCAAGTCGGGTCCCTGGGTCTGACAGATCTCACCGGGCTGGACCTCGCCGTCCCAACAGGTCGGGCTGTTCTCACCGCCGTCGTCGGCCGAACCGGCGTCCTCGCCCGCGTCTCCCGTATCACTGCCCGCGTCGGCCACGGTCCCAAAACCCTCGCGCTCCTCACCGTCGAGGAGTCGACCGCAACCACCCAGGGACAGGGCCGCCGCCAACACGGCCAGCCCCGAACAGCGCCCCCCTAAATGAGAGGAGAAACGTGCCGCGACGAGGGGGATCGAGTTGGTCGTGCTCATTGTCGTTGTCTCCTCAGTTCAATCATCGAACTCGCTGCGAGTTCACACCGGTCCACGCGAAAGGCGCGGACATGGTCTCACCCTTGGGCGAGCCTCGCCAAGCGGTGCCGCGGGCGCGGGTCGGCCCCAAACGAAGACCCGGGAGCTTGGCCACCGCGCGACCGCGTGGAATGCTCTTCCACCACCTTCCCTTGCCCCGCCTCCTCCCCGTGCCCCGCCTCCTCCGCATCCCCCTGTCTGGCCTCGCGTTCCTGTTCTTCTACGGCGGGGCCTTCGTGGTCGCCTTCGTGGTCCTCCCGATCAAGCGCAGACGCGCGCGCGGGCTGTCGCAGGCGGCCAGGCGCGCCGACCTCGACCAGTTCTTTCTCGGGCTCTACCGGCTCATGATCACGGCCTGGGACCGGCTCGGGCTCATGCACCACCGGCTCCCCGACCTCTCTCACCTGCCCCCGGGCCCGAGGGTCATCGTCGCCAACCACCCCTCGCTCATCGACGTCTTGTTCATCAAGGCCTGCGTGCCGGGGGTGGTGGTGCTGGCCAAGTCGGCCCTGTTTCGAGCCCCCGCCCTGCGCCAGATCTTCGAGGCCTCCGGCGACTTCGAGGGCCCCGACCAGAGCCAGCAAAACTTCGGCGCCACCGCTGTACTCGACATCTTCGTGGCCAAACTGAACGAGGGTCGAAGCGTGCTCGTGTTCCCCGAGGGCACGCGCTCGCCCCCCTGGCGCCTCAACCGCTTCCGCCGTGGCGCCGCCGAAGCCGCGATTCGAGGCGGCGTCACGATCTTGCCGATCTTCGTGCTCAACGACCCCCCGACCCTCAAAAAGGGCGACAAGTGGTACGACATGCCCGCCCGCGTGCCTCGCTTCGACCTCGAGGCCCTGCCCCTCATCGACCCGGCCGGGCGCGACTCGAGAGAGGTCACCGCCGAGCTCCGCGACCTGTTCGCGGCCCGCCTCGAGGCCGCGCGTATCGACGCCCGCCAGGACTGAGCACAGGACCGACTCCACCTCTTGGGGGTCTCTCGTCGGGGCGATCAGATCACCAAATTCGGAGAACTATCGAAGGTCTCCCGACCTCAGACCCACGGCCGGCCGGCTTGCACCCCTGGGACGGTCGGGATATGCGTTCGCGCCCGTGTCCTCGCCCGATCCCATCGTCGGCATCGACTTCGGCACCTCCAACAGCGCCATCGCCGTCGCGCGGGGGGATGGCGACAGCCCCCGCTTCGCTCAGTTCTCGCTCCTGGGCCGGCCCACCCAGAGTTTCCGCAGCCTGCTGTTCTTCGACCTCGAGGACCAGCAGATCGGCAGCCCGGTCTCCTACGCCGCCGGTCCCCAGGGCATCGAGGCCTACCTCGAGGCCTGCGGTGAAGGTCGACTCATCCAGTCGTTCAAGACCCACCTGACCTTCCAGGGTCTGGGCCGGACCCGGGTCGGCACCCACGCCCTCGATCTCGACGCGCTCTTGGCCCTGTTCCTGCGCCGCCTGCTCGCCCACGGTGAGTCCGAGTTCGGCCACCCGATCACCCGGGCCGTGTTCGGGCGCCCGGTCTGCTTCGCCGGCGCCCGAGAGGAGGCCGACCACGCCCGCGCCGAGCAGCGCCTGCGCACAGCGGCCGCAGCCGCCGGCATCCAGGAGGCCCACATCGAGCTCGAGCCGATCGCCGCCGCCTACCACTACGAGTCTCGACTCGCGCGCGACGAGCTCGCCATGATCGCCGACTTCGGCGCGGGCACGACCGACTTCTGCATCATGCGCATCGGCCCCGGCCACCGGGCCAAAGCCGATCGCAGTCGGGACATCTTGGCGACCCACGGCGTCGGTGTGGCCGGCGACGACCTCGACGCGGCCCTGATCCAGCACGTCGTCGCTCCGGCCCTGGGCAAGGGCACCCACTACCGAGAGTTCGGCCGCAAGCTCGCCATTCCCCCCTCCTACTACAACAAGCTCTCGCGCTGGCATCAGCTCTCGTTCCTGCGCGGACCCAAGACCCGCGCCGCCCTCGAGCGCCTGCGCCAGCACGCAGACGCCCCCGAGGCCATCGACGCCCTCATGCAGGTCATCGAGGACAACCAGGGTTTTCACCTGCACGAGTCCATCGAAGCCACCAAGATCGCCCTGTCTGCCCAGTCGCAGGCCAGCTTTCACTTTCGCCACGAGGACCTCGAGATCCTACGCGAGGTCCGGCGCGAGGCCTTCGAGGGCTGGGTCGCGGACGAGGTCGCCAGCATCGCCCGCTGTCTCGACGCCACCCTCGAGCGCGCGGGCCTCGACCCGGGCGACATCGATCGTGTGTTCATGACCGGCGGGACCGCGTTTGTGCCCTGTGTGCGCCGACAGTTCGCCGACCGCTTTGGAGAGCACAAGCTCAGCCGGGGCGACGAGCTCTCGTCGATCGCCTCTGGGCTCGCGGCTCGTGGGCGGCGCTTGGCGAGCGGCTGAAGACGCCGAAGCGGGCGCCCTACCCGACACTCAGGCCGCGAGCGCGGCGACCAGCTGAGCGGCCTTCTCGGTCGCCTCGGGGTCCGTCGTACTAGACGCGAACAAGATCGAGACGACCCGACCGCCGCTGACCAGGGTCGCCCCGTCACGAAAGTGCGGCCACAGATCGACCATCAGGGCCTGAGCGGCGGGTGAGGCGATCGACTCCAGACCCTCGCCCCACTCGATCCGAAACCGGTCGCGGAGCGCCTCGCCGCCGAACCCGAGGTCCCCCTTGCCCGAGCGGGTCCCACAGACCAGAAAGCTCGGCCCCGGCTCGGCAGTCGGCGCGTGGACTTGGGTGCAAAAGCTGTTGCTGGACCGCAACTTCGAGGCCACAGCGCTATCGACGACCACCTTGTGACTGATGATCGCCTCGACGGGGACCCCCTCGAGGTCGGCGCGCAGGACATGGTGACTCCAGCGACCCTCGGCCCGGTCGAGGCTCCCGCCGAGGCGCTCGGCGACCGGCTCCCAATCGTCGACCTGCCGCGCTTTGATCTTGGCGGACTTGTTCACCGACCACCATAGGGCGATCGGAACCGGGAGGCCCACCAGGGCACCTGCGACGATCATCATGCTCACGAGCAGCCTCCAGCGCAGGTCTCCAGCTCCCCGCCGATGCACAAAAGGGCGAGCACCGACGGGCGGAAGCGAGGCAGATTCGAGTTGGGTTCCACACCAGCAAAGAGCGAGGTCGACACCGAGGGGATCACGAAAGTTCAGTGACCACGGTCACGACTTTGAGGATCGGCTGATAGAGTCACGCTGTGAGCGACTCCCCGAAGCCGAGCAAGCGACGTCGGATCATCCGTGCCTCACTCCTCGGACTCGGCGTTGTGGTGGTCGCCGGGCTGGTGTTCGTGAACGCCAAGATCGCGCCGACGGCCACCGGCTACTACTCGAAGATCATGTGCTCTTCGGTGTTCGTCAGCGGCCTCGACCCGGACCGAGTCGTAGACGAGGACCTCGCGCCCTACTGGTACGTCCGCGCCTCGGTCGACCGGGAAGCCGAGACCGTGACCGCCCGACTCATGGGTATGGCCCCGCGGACCGCCGTGTACCGGGAGGGGCTGGGCTGCACCCTGGCCATCGACGTCGACGAGGACACGCTGCGCGGACAGGTCCCCTCCCTCGCCCAGTGGCCGAGCGCGCCCTCCGACGCGGCCTGGCCCGTCGGTGACACCCTCGACGACGCGCCTATCGAAGGGATCGACTACGCGGCCCTCGAGGCTGCGCTCGACTACGGGTTCGCGGAGCCGGATCCGGACAAGCCGATCTTGACCCGGGCGATCGTCGTCCTCTACGGCGAGCGCTTGGTGGCCGAGCGCTACGCCGCCGGCATCGACGCCCAGACCCCACTCTTGGGCTGGTCCATGGCCAAGAGTGTGGGCGCGACCCTGGTCGGTGTCTTGGTCCATCGGGGGCTGCTCGACCTCCACGCCCCAGCGCCGATCCCGGCCTGGAAACAAGCTGGGGACCCCCGGGCGGCGCTGAGCTTGGATCAGCTCATGCGCATGAGCAGCGGCCTCGAGTTCGAGGAGGTCTACGGGCCGCTCTCCGAAGCCACTACCATGCTCTTCGAGAGCTACGACGCCGCCTCGGTAGCGATGGCCAAGCCGCTCGCCGCAGAGCCCGACACGGTCTGGAGCTACTCGAGCGGGACCTCGAACCTGATCGCCTGGGTCGTCCGTCAGACCGTCGAGGCCCTGCCCGCAGACCCGGCTCACCCAGAGCGGGGCACGAGCTGGCGGCGCTACTTGAGCTTCCCCCGTGCTGCGCTCTTCGAGCCCATCGGCATGCACAGCGCCGTGGTCGAGCCGGACCCCTCCGGGACCTTCGTGTCGTCCTCCTTCATGTACGCGAGCACCCGGGACTGGGCCCGGTTCGGTCTCTTGCACCTGCGCGACGGCGTTTGGGAGGGCGAGCGCCTGCTGCCCGAGGGCTGGGTGGAGTACGTGTCGACCGCGACCCCGATGGCGCCCATGGGCGAATATGGAGCCCAGTGGTGGACCAACGACGGCAAGCCTGGCGACCCGAGCGAACGCCGGTTCCCGAGCGCGCCCCCCGATCTCTTTCAGGCCAGCGGCTTCCAGGGTCAGGCGGTGATCGTCATCCCCTCGCGCGACGTGGTGATCGTGCGTATGGGGCTCGCCCACTCCCGGGATGCGCTGGACCTCGATGGACTGGTTGCCCAGGTGCTCGAGGCCCTGCCCGAAGACGCGGACTGACGCCGACGGCCCCGGCGCTGAGGCGAGTCAGCCGCCCACACGTCGGGCGCGCAACAGCATGTTCTGGAACTCGTTGTCCTCGCGCCAGACGTCACCCGCGAGCACGCTGACCACTCCCGCACGAAAGTCCTGGCCCGGGTGCACACCCGCGAGCAGCACGTTGTCGACCAGACGTGTGTGATAGAAGCGGTGGATGAACCGGCTGAAGGCGTCGTAGCCCCGGTCCATGTGCGCGCTCAGGGGGGCCATCAGCTCGGCCTGCGCCTCTGTGCCCTCGGCGAGCGCGGGCCCCAAGAGGTCGGCGAGCCGCTCCGCGCCGATCAGCGCCAAAACCACGCCCGAAGAGAACACCGGGTCGAGGAAACAGGCCGCGTCGCCCACACAACAAAAGCGGGCCCCCTGCGCCCGGGTGTTGCGATAGGAGAAGTTTCCGGTCAACCCCACGGGCCCGCGCCGAGCCCCCGCGGTGAGCCTCTGGAACAGGGGCGAGGCCTCGCACTCACGCAGGTAGGCCGCCTCGTCGAGCTTGCCCTCGACCAGGACCAGACCCGTGCTCAGGCCTCCGTCGACCAGGGGGATCGCCCACATCCAGCCGGAATCGACGATCTTGAGGATCACATCACCGCGCTCGTGCAGCTCCTCGACGATCTCTGGCCGGAGTCCGTCGTAGCGACAAAAGGCGGCCCCTCGCCCAAAGTTGCGGATCGGCTCGAGGGTCTTTGCGAGCCGGGCCAAGACCGTCTTTTGACCGCTCGCGTCGACCACATAGCGAGCCCTGAAGTGCCGCTCGACCGACCTCCCCTCGACCTGTGTACGGGCGCTGACCCGGACCTCCCCCGCGTCGATCTCCACCATCCGAACCTCGTGGCCCTGGAGCACCCTCGCCCCCTCGCGCTGGGCCGCCTGCATGAGCAAGAGATCGAAGTGGGCACGCTCGACCTGGTGGGCGTAAGCAGAAATTCCAGGCAGGGCCTCGGAGAAGGAGAACCGGCTGCGCTGACCGCTGCGCTCGTCCACAAACACGGCCCCGCGCTTGCGCAGGAACGCGGCCGCGTCGAGGTCGACCCCGAGGCGCTCGAGGATCGGCAACACCGGCGGGAGCAGCGACTCACCGACGTGGAAACGGGGGAAGTGGGCCCGCTCCAGCACCACTACGGCGTGGCCCGCCCGGGCGAGCAGGTTTGCGGCGGTCGATCCTGCGGGCCCCGCCCCGATGATCAGGACGTCGACCGAGACCGGCCCGCGCTCGTCGTCGCCTTGGTCTCCGACCCGCGGCTCGTCTCGGTTTCCGTCTCGATCATCGCTATCATCCATTCGAGGTCTCGGTCTTCCCTGTTCAGATCCGGCTGTGTTCAGATCCGGCTGTGTTCAGATCCGGCTGTGTTCAGATCCGGCGAAATACCAACGAAGTGTTGATGCCACCGAAGGCGAAGTTGTTGGTCACGATGAGATCCAGCTTGGCCGTGCGCGCGTCACCACGGACGTAGTCGAGGGCGGCACAGCGCGGGTCGACCACCTCCAGGTTGCGGTTGGGGGCAATGAAATTGCGCTCCATCATGAGCAGTGAGAAGATCGACTCGAGCGCGCCGCAGGCCCCGAGGGTGTGGCCCGTGTAGCTCTTTTGGGTCGACACGGGTGTCCGGCTCCCGAACACGGCCGCCGTGGCCTTCGACTCGGCGATGTCGCCGAGCTCCGTGGACGTGCCGTGGGCGTCGACATAGTCCACGTCCCGCGCTTCGACCCGCGCCGACGCCAGCCCGAGCTCGATGCACCTGGCCATGCCCTCCCAGTCTGGACTGGTCAGGTGGATGCCGTCGCAGTTGGTGGCGTAGCCGAGCAACTCGGCGTAGATGCGCGCGCCTCGGGCCTTGGCGTGCTCGTAGCGCTCGAGCACCAGGGTGCCGGCCCCCTCGCCCACGACCACGCCGTCGCGGTCGACATCGAAGGGCCGCGGCGTCAGGTCAGGGGTCGCGTTGTACTTGCTCGAGGCCGCGAACATGACGTCGAAGACCCCGGCCGGCAGGAAGTGGGCCTCCTCGGCGCCGCCCACCAACATGACGTCGGCATGGCCGTAGCGCAGGTATTCGAAGCCCGTACCGATGGCCTGGCTCGCGCTCGTGCACGCCGAACAGGTCGGTTGGACCCGGCCCCGGATGCCGAAGAACTCGGCCAAGTTCGCGGCGCAGGTGTGACTCATGAACTTGAGGTATTGGCTGCCCGAGATCCCATGAAGGCTGTCGGTCTTGAACACCTCTCGACAGTAGGCCTCGGTCTCGGCCGAAGATCCGTGTGTGGATCCATAGGCGAGCCCGACCCGGCCGTTGCCGAGCAGCTCGGGCTCGAGCCCGGCGTCGGCGACCGCCCGCTCGCTCGCGTAGGCAGCCAGCAGCGCCACCCGACCCATGGTTCGGACCTTGCGGCGAGGATAGGCGCGCCTATCCACCCCCTCGACCAGACCCGCGACACCCGTGGACATTTTGAAGCGCTCCGGCCACTCGGGCATGGGCCGAATCCCGCCACGCCCGGCTTGGAGGGCCTGGGCGACCCCCTCGAGCTCGTTGCCGATCGGCGAACACAGGCCCATGCCCGTGACCACGACCCGAGCCTCGCTCATGTCAGGCCCCCATCGAGGGCGATGATCTGCCCGGTCAGATAGGCCGCATCGTCGCTGGCCAGAAAGCAGACCAACTTGGCGACCTCGCTGGCCTGGCCCATGCGGCGCATGGGGATCATCTTGACCATGTCGGCCAGGGCCCCGGCTCCTCCATGGGCGCTCATCTCGGTCTCGATGAGCCCAGGCGCGACCGCGTTGACCGTGATCTTGCGCTTGGCGAGCTCCCGGGCGAGGGCCTTGGTCGCCCCGTGGATCCCCGCCTTGGCGGCCGAGTAGTTGACCTGGCCCCGGTTGCCGACGATGCCCGAGATCGAGCTGATGTTGATGATCCGTCCCCAGCGGCGCCTGACCATGGGCATGACCAGAGGCCGGGTGACATTGAAGAAACCATCGAGGGTCGGGGCCAAGACCCGGCTCCAGGCCTCGGCCGTCATCGCCGGAAACGCCGCGTCGTCGTTGACTCCGGCGTTGTTGACGAGCACGGCGATGGTCTTGTCCGACTCGACCAACGCGGTCATCGCCTCGCTGGCGGCCGCCCCATCGGCGACGTCGAAGGCCGCGAGCTCGGCCCGTCCCCCCGCCGCCTCGATGCGTGCACGCACGGCCTGGGCCGCCTCGTGGTTGCTGCGATAGTTGAGGATCAGGGCGTAACCGGCCGCGGCCAGCTGCTCGGCGATCGCCGCCCCGATCCCCCGACTCGCACCGGTGACCATCGCCCATACGGGATCCTGCTGTGATTTTGGGCTGTTCATGGGGTCCCCCTCTGCGCTCGTTTCGCCGCGAGTGTCTCGGCGCTCGTCGCCATCAAGTTCAACACGGCCTCCGCGATGAGATCAGAGTCTGATTCAGAGTCAGAGTCTGATTCAGATTCAGAGAACTTCAGGCGCCGCACCGCGCAGACGTAAGAGCTCATCTCGCCGCTGGTGAAGCGGTGCTCGACCTCGATCTCGAGCTCGTCGCCCGCGACCAGAAACTCGACCCCGAGCGAGAGCTCGCGGGTGCCCAAGAGCAGGCCGAGCTTCATCCCGTCGCCAGACTCGCGCAGGCTCATCCCCTGGGCCACCGCCACCGCCTGGGCCATGTACTCGAGACAGATCGCCGCCGGCATGCGTCCATCGACCACAAAGGGACCGCCGGCTTTGACCTTGGCGCCCACCCGCGCGCGCCCGGGCGTCCAGTCGAGCAGAGTGTCGACGAGCAACATGGGGGCCTCGTGGGGCACGAGTTCGGCGACCGACGGCCAGCTGCGATGTTCTTTCACGGCCACCTCAGTTGCCCTCCCCCGAGTCTCTGGCGTGAGCCCTCAAAGTCGCAAACCAAGCCTGGATCACGCCGGGCTCCGGTCGGGCGCTGAGCGCCAGGCGCCGCGTTCCCTGTTCGCGGGCGCCATCGTCGAGTTCGGCGACCGCGTGCATCAGGGGCAGCATACTCGTCAGCATCGATCGAGCGCCGTATCCAGGCGCCCCCTCTCCCACCCGACTCTCTCCCGCCCCACTCGCGCCCACTTCGATCTCGAGCGTCATGTCCAAGCTATCGGGGTGCTCGGGCCGCCCTGCCCGGGTCGAGAAGTGCAGCGCCAACGCATAGGTCTGGCCGGCTTCGCTGTGGTCGAAAGGCGGGGGCAGGCGCTCCTCGCAGAGCACCAAGATGGCGTCGCGGACCTCACAGTCCTCGCCCTCACGAGTGTCCACCGCGAGCCCCGCCATGACCTCCAACAGCCCGACCTCGAGGCCCTGAGGCCCGGCCGCGAGCGCCGTCGAGCCACGGTGATTGCCGCTCGCAATCGACATGTAGCCGGTCGCCGTGTTGTGCACGCTGTTGTGGAAGCGAGTCGGCGACACGAGCCCCTCCGGTGCGACGATCTGCTCCAAGATCTCCATCGTGGTCTGGATCTCACCGTAGCCCGACACCAACACGAAGCGTGCGGCCTCGATACGCGCTCCGCCCTGAGCCGCTGCCTCCTCCATGGCGGTCACCGCCGCCCGGGTCAGGGTGCTCGTCCGTCGGCGCAGGCGTGAGTGCAAGAGCGCCGCGGGCGGGCGCTGTGCCTTGGCATCTGGGGCCCCCACCTGTGCAGCCGGATCTGCCGGATTTGTCGGATTTGCCGGCAGGCCAGCGCCCACCCAATCGGCGAAGCTCGACATGTCGGGGGTCCACAGGCCCACACCGCGCAGGTATGCCTGCAGTCGAATCACTCGCTCGCTCCCAACAGCACGCTGACGTTCGACCCGCCAAAGGCCAACGAGTTGCTGAGCACCCGTCGCGTGGGTCTCTGGCTCGCCTCGGCGGCCAGCGTGACCCCGAGGCTCGGGTCGACAGGGTCGGCGCCCACGCTCGCCGGCACCACGCCGCGCTCGATGCTGGCGACCACGAACACAGCCTCGGTCGCGCCCGCAGCCCCGAGCATATGGCCGGTGTAGCCCTTGGTCGCGACCACGGCGAGGCCGGCGGGCAGCTCACCACTTTCGCCCACCCCGAAGAGATCGCGGATCGCCCGGCTCTCGGTCTCGTCGTTCTTGCGTGTACCCGTGCCGTGGGTGTTGATGTGATCGACCTCGGCCGGGTCGACCCCGCCTTTCACCAGCGCCCGGGCCATGGCTCGGCGCGCCCCCAGGCCCTCCGGGTGCGGCGTGGTCATGTGATACGCGTCGGCGCTCTCGCCCACGCCCAGCAGCGACACCCCGACCCCCTCGAGTCCAGGTGCGCCACGCTCGAGCAGCAGCAGCGCGCCTCCCTCGCCGATATTGATGCCCCGCCGATCGGTGGAGAACGGCCGGCAGGGCTCCGCCGAGAGCACCTCGAGGCTCGCAAAGCCACGCACGGTCATCTGGCAAGCGCTGTCGATCCCGCCCACGAGCACCGCGTCGACGATCCCGGCCTCGAGCAGGCGCTGGGCCGAGGCGAACACCTTCCCGCTCGACGAGCAGGCGGTCGAGACCACGTAGCCCGGACCGCCGACCCCGGTCAGGGCGCGGACGACCTCCACCGTGCTGTACAGGGTGTGTTGACGCTCGAAGTCGTAGCCCTCGGGGAGCACGCCCTGCTCTCGTCTGGAGGCCAGGGCGAGCTCGCTCGTGGCGATGCCCGCCGTGCTCGTCCCCAAGATCAGGCCGATCCGTCCTGCTCCCCAGCGCCGCTTGGCCCGGTCCAGCGCAGGCAGCAGGGGCAGGGTCACCAGCTGCGCGATCCGTGCTTGTCGGCCATCGAAGGCCGCCAGCGCAGCGTCGAGCGCAGGCAGCTGCTCGGGCAGGGCACCGATCCAGGTCGACAGTCCGTAGCTCGCCGCCGCCGGGCTCAGGCCGCGGCGACCGGCGAACAGGCCGTCGAGCACCGCGCGGGTGTCGAGGCCCAGGCCGTTGCAGGCCGAGTAGGCCGTAATGGGGAAGCCGCGGGTCATCGATGGACACACGAACCTAGCAGCGCCGCCAGACCTTGAACAGCGACTCTCGTCGCTCGCAAACCCAACCCGTGTCGACGCGCACCCGAGCGATCCGCTAGAGCTCGCGCCACTGCACCGTCTCGATCGTCAACTGGTAGCCGAGCCAACCGTTGTCGAGCACGACCTCCCCCGGCGCCTCGCCCTGGAGATAGCCGCCGCGATACTCGATCTTCAAGGTCCCTGGCGGCTCCCCGTCGAGACGCTCGAAGCTGCGCTCGATCAACTTGCCGTCGGACCACCGCTCGCGGACCCGCTCCCCATCGACGTCCGCGACCGGGCTCTCGTCTCCGCCCTGCGCCTGCACCCCCCAGGGCAGGCGCAGGTGCCACAGCCACGCCCGGTGGATGTCTTGGAGCATGAACTCGGGCGGGAAGGGAATCTCCCGATCGATCAACAGCTCGAAGCTCACCTCTGTCCCGCGCTGCTCGAGCAGGAAGGCTTTGGTGCCGAAGGGAGTCAGCCCGAGCACGGTCAGGGTGCCCTCGCTGAACTGCATGACCGCGTCGAAGGCGAAGCGCTGGTCACCATAGATCCCCGAGAGCTTCTGCCGGGCCATGAAACTGCCCTCGATGTCGTCTGTGGAGATCAACTCTCCGGGGTAGGACGGGGGCTCGACGTCCGCGTCGAGCTGCCCAGAACCGGGGCTGTGATCGTCGCCACCTCGCCCCCGGCACCCCCCCAGGACCAGCGCCAGTCCGAACAGCGCGCACACACCCCGCAGGACGCGGCGGTCTCCCCGGCCCCGGCGGCGTGTCGGTGTTTCCACATTCCACCCATTGCCCGGACTCCGCCGAGCGGCAGAGCGCGTAGACCGGGTTCGAGTCGAGGACATGGACGACGAAGCGGAAGACGAAGTGGAGGCCTCGATGTGGGTCATGGTGTCGCGTCTTTCTCCGTGCGCCCGGAGAACAGGATCAGAGTCGTGGGTGCCAGCACCAAGCTGGCCAGGACCCCCAGGCCCGTGGTCAGCCCGATCGCCCGCAGGGCCGGGTTGGGCGACATGGCGAGCAGCCCAAACGCGAGCACGGTCGAGGCGCAGCACGCCACCAGGCTCAGCAGGGTCGCCTCGAGCTCTCCTGGGCCCTCACTGCTGTCACCGCCACCGCGCGCGTCGATCACGGCCCGGCTCTCGGCCAAGAATACGCCGTAGTCCACCCCCATACTCAGCACGAGCAGGAGAGAGACCACGTGCAGCAGGGTCAGGGAGAAACCCATCAGCACGATCGCTGCCAGGGCCGCGCCGGTGGCCAAGAGCGCGGGCAAGAACGCAGCCAGGCTCTGCCTCAGCGACCGATAACGCAGGAGGATCATGCCGAACACGGCGAACAGCCCGACCCCGACCAGACGCAGGGTCTGGGCTCGGTGCTGTCCATAGAGTTCGGCCATCAGCGCGCGCTGATCGAAGAAGTGCACATCGTCGATGCCCGTGGCCTCGATCCTCGCCCGCAGTCGCGCCGGGTCCTCCACGCCGCGCATCAGGGTCAACACCCCCACCTGTCCGTCCAGATCCACGCGCATCGACGCCGCGGCGTCGGCCAGGGGCGAGGCCGCCAGAGTCTCCAGATCCAGGGGCGGGGGACCCTGCTCGGCATCCGGACCGGCATCCGGATCCAGGGCCGCGAGGTCGGCCGCGAACGGACCGAACACCCCAGCCCGAAACCCCTCGCCCACATAGGCCGTCTCGAGGCGGCTCAGAAACGCCTCGCTGTCCCCGTAGGCCGCCAGGTTCTCGCGCTGCAGCGAGCGCGACCACACCAGATCGTGGAGCGAGCGAAACTCGCTCAGCTCACCGGCCTCGCGGGCGGCCACGAGGTGAGCATAGATCTCGTCGTTCTTGCGCAGGGCGGCCTCTTCGTCGTCGCCGATTGCGACCACCATGCGGCCTGCGTCCATGCGGGAGACCTGCTCGCGCACGGCCTCGTCCTCGGCGAGCAGCGCCTCGTCGGGGCTCGTCAGGGCCGAGACATCATCCTCGAACTCGAGCCGAGGGACGGCCAACCCGATCGCCACCACGGCCAGCGCGGGCGGGATCAGCAGCGCCCAACGCCGCCGATCCATGGCTGCCAGCACCCGCCCCGCCATGGTCGCCAGCCGACGCTGGAGCGCCACGGGCTGGGGGCGGTCGGACATGAGTGGAGGCAGCAACCACAAGGTCGCTACCAACGCCGCCGAGACCCCCACAGCCGCGAACACGGCGATCTCCCGGACTCCAGGGAAGGAGGTCCAACCCAGGCCCACAAAGCCCGCGACCGTGGTCGCTGCACCCAGGATCAGCCCCGGTCGAATCCGCTTGGCCGTCGCCGCCGCGCCCCCTGTCTCGGCCCCCCCCGTGAGCACGTGGTGGTTGAACAGGTGTACGGGATAGTCGATGCAGATCCCGATCAGCGAGGCCCCAAAGGCCAGGGTCAGGCCGTGGATCTTCGTGAACAAGAGCAGGCTGACCGCGGTCGCCGAGAGCACCCCCGCCGCGAGGGGCACCAGCGACAGGAACACCAGGCGCGGGCCCCTGAACAGGAGCAGAAACAGGGCGATGACCCCCAGGGTCGAGAGAATCGAGATCCGCGTGATGTCACCGCGGATCTGAGCCTCGGCCTGAAGCGCGAACCGGCCGACCCCGCTCTGCATGAGGCTCAGCTCGGGCTGGGTCGCCCGGAGTTCGGCGAAGCGAGCGTCGAGGGCCGCCTGCAGCGGCCCCTGGTACTGGGCGCGAAAGGGAGAGTGCCGCGACCCGAAGAACAACACCGCGTCCCCCGTCTGGGTCATGAAATGGCCGTCGACGACGGTCAGCGGTCCGGCCCGGGCGCGCTCGAGTCGCGACAGGGCCGCCGGGTAGCGGAGCAGGGGGTCCGCCGGGGCGATGCGTTTGACCATGGCCGCGGTCGGCAGCCGAAACTGATCTTGGAGTTCCCGGGCGTGGGCCGCCAACCCCTCCGGGCTCAGGCTCTGCTCGAGCTCCGCCTCGCTGCCCGCGGTAAAGTAAAAGCGGCGCGGAAAGTAGAGGTCGTAGATGGCGTCGTTTTGGTCCTCGGCCCAGCCCGAGCGGACCCACGCGACCTCCCCGTGCGCGCTCAGGGTCTCGGCCAGGGCATCCACGGCCGCGATCACCTCGCGGCGCCGGGTCTGCGCATCGCCAGAGCCCGAGTCCGTGCCGGAGCCTGCGTCGGTCTCGGTGCCCTCATACCCGATCACCAAGATCGTCGTTTTGGTCAGATCCGACTCGGCCAACTGCCGGCTCAGCTTGGCCAGACGCGCGTCGTCGCCGGCCGCGAGAAAGTGGGTGATGTCGGAGGTCAGCTCCAGACGCAGGCCCACGAACAGAGCCATCACGGCCAACAGCAGCCCACCGATCCACACTGGGGCCCAACGCTTTTTGGGGCCCTCCGTAGGTGTTTTCGACGTGCTCGGGGCCTCACTCACGGGTGCCTCAGTCTACCTCTCCGAGGAGGTAGACGCACCCTCCTGAACATGTGGGCCTTTCTCCGTCCTGATCTGGTCGCTCAGTTGACCGAGAACAGGTGGGCCTTCTCGGCCGCCGTGTAGCGCCGGGCCGTGTCGACCTTGGAGAAGCTCGTCACGGTCTCGTCACCACCGTGCTCGAGCACGCGCATCTTGGTGATCGCTAGATCGACACCGGAGACCTCGACCCGATCGATGACCTTGTCCATGGGCGAGACTTTGGGGATCAGGTTCATGGTCCAGGTCCGGCCCTCGCCGGGCACAAACTCGATCCGATACAGGCGCTCGAGCCCCCCTCGGTCGCCCGCGAAGATCATGGTGAAAGCGTCGACGAACTGGCGCACGGCGGGCTTGCCGTCGAGGTCGATGCGCTCGCTGCCCTTGCTGTCTCCAAACTCGATGCCGTCGGCGTCGATGACCACCACGGAGAGCGCGGGGACCAGCGTGCGCCGGGCCAGGCGGCCATCGCTGAAATGGAGGGTGCCCTCGTCCACCAGAGGTCGAGCGAGCATCCCGAAGTGCACCTCCTGGCGAAAATCGGCGTACAGGCCCGGCATGGTCGCGAAGCCCTCCATGAGCACGTCGACGGTCATGGCCTCACCCTCGGCCTCACCCTCGCCAGCCACAGCTACGGCGGGTCGAGCTGTGGCGCCCAACACGGCGAGCGCGGGCATGGCCAGCGCGAGCGTGAGCACAAAGAGGGGCGAGCGAAATTTGCTGTGCGTCATGAGTCTGTCCTCAGGCATCCCCGAGGCCCAGGTCGGGCACCAGGTGAGCGGGCAAGTCTTGGGTGCGGATCATGTCCAGCACGGCTGCGATGTCCCTGTCTTGGCGCCGATCCCGATCGACGAAGGGCGCCCGCTTTCGCACGGCGTCGCGCAGCGCCAGGCTGCGCCAGCGGCACTGCCCGCCAGCTCGCTCGCGCAGGTCCACGGCCTGGGCCGCCGCCAACAACAAGATCGCCATGACCTGCTCCGAGAGCACCACCACCCTCAGGGCCTCGCGCGCGGCGATCGTGCCCATGCTGACCTTGTCCTGATTGTGGCATTCCGTGCTCCGGCTGAAGACGCTCGCCGGCATGGTGTTCTTCAGGGCCTCCGCGGCCAGGGCCGAGGCCCCGATCTGCATGGCCTTGAAGCCGTGATGCGCCGCACTATCCGGCCCAGTGTGCCCATTGAGGTTCTCGGGCAGGCCGTTGTTGGTGTGCACCGAGCACATCAGCGCGAGCTGGCGATCGTGGAGATCTGCGAGGTTCGCGACCAGGTTCTTGAGCCCGTCGGCGACGAAGCAGGCGTGGCCACCGTAGAAATTCCCCCCATGCAGAGCCTCGCCCGTGTCCGGGTCGATGAGCGGGTTGTCGTTGGCACCGTTGAGCTCGGTCTGGGTCCAGTCGAGCATCCACGGCAGGGCGTCGAGCAATACCCCCGCCACATGTGGGGCGCAGCGGATCGAGTACCGGTCTTGGATTCGACCCTCGAAGCTCGGACCGGGCAAGTACTCGAGATCCTCGCGCACCCATTGGGCGTAGCGAGCCTGCCCTGCGTGGGGTTTGGCCGTGAAGATCCGGAGGTCGAAGTGGGCGGGATTTCCACCCAGGGCGTCGCTGACGGTGGCCGTGACCGCCGCGCTGATTCGCGCGAGACGCTGGGCTCGAGACAGGGCCAGACACACCAGCGCCGTCATCACCGAGGTCCCGTTCATGATCGCCAGGCTCTCCTTGGGAGCCAGCGTGATCGGCTCGAGTTCGAGCTCGACCAGGACCTCTGCGCTGAGCCGCTCCCGGCCACGAAAGCTGCACTCGCGCTCGCCCACCAACATGGCGGCGACGTAGCTCAGGGGGGTGAGGTCCCCGCTCGCCCCGACCGAGCCCTCGGCGGGGATGCGTGGCAACACCCGACGACCCAGCAGGTCGATCATACGCTCGATGAGCACCGGTCGCACGGCGGACCAACCCCGCACCAGCGAGGCCAGGCGGACCGCGACGATCGCCGCGCTCTCGGCCTCGTCGAAGATCCGGCCGGTCCCGCAGCCGTGGAAGCGCAGCAGGTTCAGCGGCAAACTCGGGACCTGCTCGTCCGCGACCTCGGCGAGGCAGGACTCGCCGAAGCCCGTGGTCACGCCGTAGACGCGCTCTCCGGCCGCCAGGCGGGCAGCCAAAAGCTCGGCGCCCGCCCCCAACTTGGCTCGAAAGGTCGGGTCTTCCGAGAGTGAGACCGTGGCCCCGCGCTCGGCGATCGCCAAGATCTGGTCCACGGTCACGAGGGACTCGCCAAATTCGACGTGTTCAGTGTTGCCCATCTGCGCTGCCTTCTTTTCTACGCGGTCCGTTTGGCCAGCCGCGTACGGCCGGGCTGAAGCAGACGGAGCAGGCTGAGAAAGAACAGCTTTCCGTGCATGCTCGAGATCCGCAGGTTGTCGCTAACCAGGTGAAAGTGGGAGACCCCGCCCTCGGGATAGTGGACATCCGTGGGTAGGTTGACTACCGGGAGGCCCGCCCAGACCAGGCGCACGGCGACCTCGATGTCGAAGTCCATGCGCTTGCCACAGCGCTGCGCCACGGCGACGGCGGGCGCGAGCGGGTAGACTCGAAACCCGCACATGGGGTCGTCGATGACCTTCCCGTAGGTCTCGATGTTGGTCCAAAAGCAGGTGATCTGACGGCCGATCAAGCGGCCCTTGGGCGCGCTCTCATCGTAGCGCGGTGCGCCCAAGATCAGAGCCTCGGGTGTGGCCTCGGCGGCCGCGATGAAGATCGGGATGTCACCCAGGGCGTGCTGTCCGTCGGCGTCGACCTGCAGCGCGTGGGAATATCCAAGCTCGAGCGCGACCTCGAAGCCGGTCGTGACCCCGGCCCCCTTGCCCCCGTTGTGCTCGCGGTGGTGGACCGTGGCCAGGCCCTCACGACCGAGCGCGGCCACGGCCTCTCGCCCAGCGGGGCCGCTGCCGTCGTCGACCAAGACCACGGGGAGGTGCGCCCCCACGGCCTCGACCACGGCCCGGACCGTGTCGGGGTTGTCGAAGGTCGGGATCACGGCACAAGGGTTGAATGCCCCTCCCCGGTTCGCCCTGCCTGTGGCCTCGGCTGGGCTCACGCGAACTCGAGCTGACCGACGCCGACGGTGTCGTCGACGGCTGTGAACAGGCAAAAATCGACCTTGGATCCGCGCCGGGTCAGGCGCAGATGCAGGTGCTCACCGGGCCGCAGTGGGCGGACGAACTTGAGCCGGAGGACGCGGCGCAGCGGGCCCAGGTCCGACCAGCACGCCCTCGCCTCGGCACGGGCGAGCTCGAGCTCGACGACCCCGGGGACCAGCGGGAAGCTGCTGAAGTGACCGCGCAGCGGGTAGAGATCCCGCGGTACGTAGACCGCATAGTCGGCCTGGTCGCTCCCCCTCGAGGCCACGCGCACGCAGCTCAGCGTCCTCACCCTGGCCTTGGTCTGGCCGAGCTCAGCGAGCATGGCCTTGCGGGTGAGCTTCCCGTTCGGCTCGCGGGGCAGCGCGTCGAGCAGACGCAGACGGCGAGGGACGACGACCGGGTCCAGCCACCGGCGCAGCTCCCGGCGGAGGTGCTCGGGGCTCAGACCGGGCGCGACCACCAACCCCACCGTCTCTCGGCCGCGGGCGCCCTCGACCTCGACGACCGTGACCGCGGCGTCCTCGACCCCCTCGATCTCGAACAGGCGGCGCTCGATCTCGGCCAGGGCGACCCGCTTGGCGCCGACTTTGACCACCCCATCGATGCGCCCGAGGTGTCGAAAACGGCGCCGCTCTCCGTCCCCCCCGTCCCGGGCGCCCTCCCGCCCTCCCTCCCGACCGACCAGCTCGACCCGATCCGCGGTCACCCATGGGCGGGGGCCGTCGGGGGGCAAGAACGGCGAGTCGATGAGCAGTCGCCCCTCCGGACCGACGTCGATCTGTACGTGGGGCAGCGGCTCCCACAGCGCCGGCTCTCTCTGAGCACCGCTCAGACGTGAGGCCATGCCGCCCGTCTCCGTCGATCCCAGGACCTCGGTGACCTCGAGACCGAAGCGCCCAAACAGCATCCGCGCGGTCGCGGCCGGCAGGGCCGCCCCCGAAGAGAACACCCGCATCAGCGCCGGCAGCTGGCCCGGATCCAAGATCCGCAGCGCCCGGAGGTGAGCCGGCACGCTCACGAGCACATCGGCCTGGGTGTCTTCGAGGGCCGCCTTGACCACCCCGGCGTGGAGCGGGGTCTCGCGCAGAAACGCACCGCCGCTGACCAGAGGGACGAGGACCGAGAACAGGAGCCCATAGATGTGGTGCGAGGGCACGGTCGCGGCCACCCGAACCCCACGGCGCTCCGGCGCTCCGGCGGCCTTTGTCCCCGCTGCGTCGGCGCGGCCCGTGGCCAGCCCAAAGTGCTCCGCCAAAACCAGGGCCTCGGCGAACAGCTGCCCGGCGGTCTTGCGGTGAGGTTGGTGCTCGCCCGTGCTCCCCGAGGTCCACACACTCACGAGCCCACGCGCCGCGGGCAGGGGGGCGAGATCCGCAGCGTCGACCGGGGTCGCCCGGGCCTCCTCGGCCAACAGGGGGCGCAGATCGAGGCCCGTCAGTTCATCCGTGTCATGGATCACCAGCGAGATCGCCGGGCCGTCGGCCATACTCTGCAGCAGGTCTGGCTGGACGTTGGGCGGAAGAGCCACCCGGTGCCCGCGCTGCCACGCCGCCAGCAACCCGACCGTAAAATGGTAGCGATCGCTCGCCACACACAGGATCTCTCTGTGATCGTCGGCCACCTGTCGAGGGATCACCGCCGCAACCCGAGCGACATCGGCCCGCAGGCGGGCGGCGCTGCGCTCTCCGGCAGCCCCGAACGCGACCAGATCGCCGGCCTCGTGGTGGGCCAAGATCGGCGACACACCGGGCGCCCGCGCCAGACTAGGCGCGACGATTGGGACGAGGGCCGCCACCGACTGCGCGGCGAGACCCAGAGCGAGGTTTCGGTTGGTCATGTGCGGGGGGAAAGGATGGGGCGACCCGCGCTCAGGCGACGGGTCGGGGCTGGCCGGGGATCAGACCGTGGACTGCGTCCGCGATATCTCCGACCGTTCGGACCCCGCGCATCGTCGCCTCTTCGATGCGCTGGCCGTCCATGGGAGGCCACTTCTGCAGGCTCGCCACCAGATCGATGGCGTCGATACTGTCGAGGTCCAGGTCTTCAAATACCTTCGAGTCGGCCGAGATCGAGGCCACGTCGAGTTCAAACAGATCCGCGAGGACCTGCCGAACATGGGCGACGACCTGCTCTCGATTCATCCCGCTTTGGCCTTTTGCTCGAGGATGAACGCCGCGAGGGTCGAGACCGAAGCGTAGACCTCTCGGTTCTCCGAGTCGTCCGCGCCGGTCTTGACCCCAAACTGCCGGTGCACGGCCATGGCCAGCTCCAGGATGTCGATCGAGTCGAGGCCCAGGCCATCGCCGACCAGCGGCTCGGCGCTGTCGATGTCCTCGGGCGAGGTGTCTTCCAGTTTCAGCGCCTCGACGATGAGCGTCTTCAGCTCGGCTTCGAGGGCAGATTGGGAGGTGTTTGCGGCCGCATCCCCGGGCATGTCTGCGGCGCATGTTACGGGGCCCCCCGCGGCGAGTCCAGCACCCGACACCGGCTCGAAGACCACCTCAGTGCGGTCCGATCCGGCACCCGTGGACATGGGCGGCAGCGTGTCTGCGATCGACATGTGCCGCTTGGACGGGGCCACCCCCGCGGCATTCGTCTGCCCCAAAACGGGTCACGTCACGGACCCCGGGCGTCTCCTCATGCGCGCGGCCAAGCGTGGCCCGACGCGGAAAAGTGCGGCGGAGCACACCGCAGTGAAGCGAGCGCGAGCGCCTCAGGCCAGGTGGGGCCTGAGCACCTCGAGCAGCCCGGGCAGCGCCCCCTCGACGTTCTCCCGCGCGCTCGAACGGAGCTTCTTGTAGGCCTGCGGGAGGGGCGAGCGAGCGCCGCGGATGCGGCTGTCCGTGACGCCGAGCAGGGCTTCGGCCGCCCGGCCTCGGTGCTCGAGGACGTGCCGGATGAAGCGCGCGCCCAAATCGCCGTCCGAGGCCGAATCCGCGGCCTCTCGATACATGGGCTCGAGCGCAGTGACGAACTCGGGCAGGAGCTTGGTCACGACCTCCCGCACAAAGCCCGGCTTGACCCGAGTGACAACCCCAAAACCGGTCTTGACGGCGATCCCAGACAGGCCGCGCTTGGTCCCGACCTCCCGCTGGATGAGGTCACAGCAGGCGTCGATCACCACCGGACGGACATCGTGGGTCAGGAGCTGGTCGGCGAGGCTGGCCACCTCGGGGCTCTACCTGCGGCGGCCAGACCGTGCAAGCACGCTGGACGCAGGAACCCCCGGTTGCGACCATCCGCGCATGGATTTCTCCGAGCCAGGCGCGACCCGCGAGCGATCCCCGAGACCGCGCCCGGCTCCGCCCCAGGGCCGATGGCTGTGTGCGCGGGGGACCCCACCGCCAGCTGCGACACGGTCGGCCAGACCACGGGCCACCCGCCTGCTGGCCCTCGCCGCGACGGTCCTCTCGGCGGTAGCGTGTGGCCCGCAAGCAGGAAACCCCGACACCGCGACGAGCAACGACGAGAGCATGAGCACACGCAGCCCAACCACCGAGCTCCACTTCGAGACCTCCCTCGAGGACATCGCCACCTACCCGCTCCCCGGCACGGCGACCCCGGGTCAGTTCCGCTTCTCCCCCGACGACCGGTGGCTCACCTTCCTCGACAGCCCCGACGACAGCCTCAGCCGCGAGCTGTTCGCCATCGACCTCGAGGCGGGAGACCAGGCCGAGGTCGTCCGCGTGGTCCAGCCCCCCGGCGGCGGCGTGAGCGAGGACAAACTCTCCCCCGAGGAGAAGCTCGCCCGCGAGCGCCTGCGACAGCGCGCGCTCGGGGTCACGCGCTACGCCTGGGCCAAACACGGGGACCGGCTCCTCGTCCCGCTCACCGGCGAGGTCTGGATCCAAGACGGCATCGAGGGTGAGCTCCGCCTGCTCGTGGCCAAGGGCGAGGACGCCCGCCCGGCCCTCGACCCGCGCTTCTCCCCCGACGGGGAGCAGGTCGCATTCGTCAAAGGTGGGGAGCTGTGGGTGGTACCCAGCGCAGGCGGAAGCGCCCTTCAGATCACCAAGGGCGTCGAAGCCGGCAAGGGCCGCGGCCTCGCCGAGTACATCGCGGCTGAAGAAATGAGCCGACACAGCGGCTACTGGTGGAGCCCCGACAGCCGCACCCTCGCCTTCATCGAGGTCGACGAGACCCACATCCCCGCCTACCGCATCGTCCACCAGGGCAAGGACGAGGTCGGCCCCGCCGCCCAGGAGGACCACGGCTACCCCTTCGCCGGCACCGACAACGCGAGGGTGCGCCTGGGTGTCGTCAGCGCCGAGTCCGGCCCCATCCGCTGGCTCGACTTCGACCCGACCGAGGTCGAGGCGCTCGCCGACTGGGCCGCACGCAGCGGCCCCTGGACCCACGACCCCGCCCGCGACATCTACATCGCCCGGGTCGACTTCAAGCCCAGCGGAGACCTCTGTGTCCAGATCCAAGATCGGCGCCAGCTCGAGCTGCTCTTGACCTGCTTCGAGGATGCCCGAGGAACACCCGAGGTCGCGGTCCACGAGCGCTCCGCGGTCTGGATCAACCTCCACGACCTCTACACGCCCCTCGAGCTCGACGCCGAGACCGCGGCCGCCCACCCCGAGCAGGTCGGCGCCTACATCTGGGCTTCCGAGTCGACCGGCTACCGCCACCTCAGCCTGCACACCGCCGACGGCGTCCGAACCCTGACCTCGGGCGAGTGGATGGTCGAGAGCGTCGCGGTCGACGAGGCTCAGCAGAAACTCTGGTTCACGGCCACGAAGGACGACCCACGCCAGCGTCACCTCTATGAGATCGGCCTCGACGGCGAGGGCCTGCGCCGGATCACCGAGGCCCCGGGTATGCACAGCGTGACCCTCGACCACACCCGCACCCACTTCGTCGACAGCCACTCCGCCCTCGGACAGCCACCGCGCATCAGCCTGCGCAAACTCGCCGACGACAGCCTCGTCCGCGACCTGCACCCCGGTCCAGGCGGCGAGCTCGACCCGCGCATCGCCGCGCTCGATCTCGAGGCCCCGGAGCTCGTCGAGATCCAGGCCGCCGACGGCGAGACGACCCTCTACGGCGCAGTCTACAAGCCCGACCCGGACACCTATGGGCCGGGCCCCTACCCCACGGTCGTCAGTGTCTACGGCGGACCGCACGCCCAGCGCGTGACCCACTCCTGGGGCATGAGCATCGACCTGCGTGCCCAGTACCTCCGCGATCACGGCTACCTCGTGTTCAAGCTCGACAACCGGGGCGCCGCCCGGCGTGGGCTGGCCTTCGAGGGCGCCCTCCGCCACGACATGGGCAATATCGAGCTCCAAGATCAGGTCGCGGGCGTCGAGTGGCTGGTCGAGGCGGGGCTCAGCGATCCGAAGCGGGTCGCCATCTACGGCTGGAGCTACGGCGGCTACATGGCGGCCATGGCCCTCGCCCGCGCCCCCGAGACTTTCTCGGTAGCGATCGCGGGCGCCCCGGTCACCCACTGGGATGGCTACGACACCCACTACACCGAGCGCTACATGGGCCTGCCCCAGGAGAACGAAGCCGGCTACGCCCAGTCGAGCGTCATGGCCCACGTCGAGGGCATGCGCGGGAAGCTGCTCCTGGTCCATGGCCTGATCGACGAGAACGTCCACTTCCGGCACACCGCGAGGCTGATCAATGCCCTCATCGCCGCCGACAAGGACTACGAGCTCGAGCTCTTCCCAGACGAGCGCCACATGCCCCGCAAGCTCGCCGACCGGGTCTACATGGAGCGGCGGATCTTCGAGTTTCTGCGTCGCAACCTGTGAGCTCCGAAGGCGGCGAACAAAATGGTGAAGTACCAGCTCAAGACCAGCTCACCGCGGCCCAAATACGATCTCCAGCGCGAGCTCAACCCCCAGCAGCGCGCGGTGGTCGAGGCCGATCCCGGCGAGATCTTGGTGATCGCCGGCGCCGGCACCGGCAAGACCCGGACCCTCACCTACCGGGTCGCCAAGCTCGTGGGCGGTGGCTGCAAACCCGAGGAGATCATGCTGGTGACGTTCACCAACCGGGCCGCCCGCGAGATGGTGACCCGGGTCGAGACCCTGCTCGAGGCCGACATGCGGCGCAGCGCGGCCGGCACTTTCCACCACGTCGGGCACCGGATCTTGCGGCGCCACGGCGAGGCCCTGGGCCTGGGCACGGACTTCGGCATCGTCGATCCAGAGGACGCCCGCGACCTCATGACCTCGGTGATCAACGAGCTGGGTATGCCCGTGCTCACCAGCAAGCGCTTCCCCAACGCCAAGGTGCTCACCAAGATCGCCAGCCAGGCCAGCGGGATGCTGGCCAGCATCCCGGCGACCATCGAGCGTCGCTACGTCCGCTTCCTCGATCTCAGTGAGCGCATCGACGAGGTCGTCAAATCCTTCCGCGAGCGCAAGCGCCGGCTCAACCTGGTCGACTTCGACGACCTCTTGATGCTCTGGCTGGAGCTCCTGCGCGACCCCAGGCACGCGGCGATCGGCGAGCAGCTGCGCACCCAGTGGAAGCACCTCCTGGTCGACGAGTATCAAGACATCAACTCGCTCCAGGGCGAGCTCATCGACGAGATGGCCAAGCGCCACCGAAGCCTGACCTGTGTGGGTGACGACGCCCAGTCGATCTACTCGTTTCGGGGCGCCGACTTCTCGCAGATCCACGATTTCGGGATCCGCCACCGGGACGCCAAGATCCTCCAGTTGACCATCAACTACCGGTCCACACCCGAGGTTCTGGCCCTGTCCAACCGCTGCATCGCCCGCAACCGGGAGCAGCACCCCAAGAAGCTCACTGCCGTGCGCAAACCCGGCATGGTGCCCGCGCTCATCCCCCTGCGCGACGTCATCCAGCAGGCCGAGCTCGTCGCCCAGCGCGTGCTCGAACTGCACCACGAGCAGAACCTGCCCCTACGCAAGATCGCGGTCCTGTACCGCAACCACGCCCACTCCCTCGAGCTCCAGATCGAGCTCACGCGCCGCAACATCCCCTTCGCCGTGCGCTCGGGGCTGCGCTTCTTCGAGCAGGCCCACATCAAGGACGTGGTCGCCTATCTCCGGGCCCGGGAGAACCCCCGCGACGCCCTGGCCTGGCTCCGTCTGCTGCGCCTGTGGCCCGGCATCGGAAACCGCACCGCCGAGCGTGTCGCCGGTGTGCTCTCGGGCGAAGTCGACGAGCAGGGCGACCCCCGCGAGCGGCCCAGCGGCCCCCCCGGGCCTCTCGCCGAGGTCCTCAGGGCCGAGGCGGGCCGCGCCAAGGGCCGGGCAAAACCCGCCCTCGAGCAGCTCGCCGGCCTGTTCACACGCCTGACCGAGGTCGAAGGTCGCAACCCCGGCAAGGCCATCCGCCTGATCGTCGCTGAGCACTACCGGGAGTACGCCGAGCGCAGCTTCGCCAACGCCGAGGCCCGCACCGAGGATCTCGACAACCTCGCCAACTACGCCGAACGCTGGCCCGACGCCGCCGAGTTCCTCAGCGAGCTCGCCCTGGTTCAGGGGATCGCCG
Source organism: uncultured Nannocystaceae bacterium (assembly GCA_964451725.1). GTDB lineage: Bacteria > Myxococcota_A > Polyangia > Nannocystales > Nannocystaceae > Plesiocystis. The sequence goes on from CAYVJQ010000014.1 coordinate 42,048, forward strand.
CCGAGAACGTGGTCGTCGGCGACGAGCCCGACGACAAGCTGGTCCTGTCCACCATCCACCAGGCCAAGGGCCTCGAATGGCCGATCGTCTTTGTCCTGTGGCTGGTCGAGGGCCGCTTCCCCAACGCCCAGTCCCTGCGCGCCAACAGCGAACTGGAGGAGGAGCGGCGGCTCTTCTACGTCGCTGCGACCCGCGCCGCCGACGAGCTCTACCTGCTCTACCCCACCATCGAGGATGGGCGCAGCGGTCCGAGCACGATCTTGCGACCCAGCCGTTTTCTCACCGAGCTCGAGCACAATCCCCCCGTCCTCGAGCGCTGGGACATCGAAGAGGTCGCCCGGGAAGACGCCTGAGCGACGGCGAAGCGACGATCCCATGCGCACGAGTTTCGCTCGCTTGCCTCGGCGTTCACGCTTGCCTCGGCGTTCACAGGAGTTAGTGTCTCATAGACACGAATAGAGAGAAGCCATGCCAGTCCTCGATATCCCCGCTCTCATCGCCGACCGCACCACCGCCATCCGCGAGCTCCATACGCGCCTCGGGTGCCCTCGGGCCGAGCTCGACCTCAGCGGCGGGGTCGACTCGGCCGTGCTCCTCGGCCTGCTGGCGCAAGCCCTCGGGCCCGAACACATCACCACCGTCTTCAGTTCGATCCACTCGTCGACCGACTCGCGCGACCGGGCCCGAGCCGCGGCCGAGGCTTTCCATGTCCCCCTCGTCGAGATCGATCTCACCCCCCTGTTCGACGATCTCATCGTCCGCATGCGCGCGGCCCTGATCTCGGCGGGCCACGACCCCTCGACCCTCGACGAGCGCATCCAGCGAGATCCTACGATCATCGGCTCGATCCGCTCGTGCATCCGCGCGCCGATCGGCCGGGGCTTCAACCGGATGACCGGTGGGGGCCTCCGCCACGGGACGGGCAACGAGTGTGAGGACCGCTGGCTCCGCTTCTTTCAAAAAGGAGGCGACGGCGAAGTCGACACCAATCCCATCGCCATGCTGTCCAAGGGCGAGGTCTACCAGCTCGCCAAGGGCTTGGGCGTGCCCCGGAGCATCGTCGATGCCCTGCCCTCTCCCGACCTCCACGGTGTCGGCGAGGCCCACAACGACGAGGCCGAGCTGCTCGCCCTCAGCGGGGTGGCCTGGACCTACAGCCGCATCGACTGGGAGACCGGCGCCTACACCAAGGTCGGCACCATCGAGCTCCTCAGCCGGTTTCTCGATCTCCATCCGGAGCTGTTCGCCGCCGAGGCCCCCAGCGAGGCCCAGTGGCGCGCCCTCGCAGACGCCGGCGAGGACCGGTTTCGCATGCCCGCCGCGGCCGTCCTCCCCTTCCTGGTCTCGGCGCGCAAGCTCGAGGCGGGCACCCGACACAAGGCCAACCCCAACTGCCCGAGCCTCGGTGAACGCTCAGCCCTGCTCAGCGCCGGAGTCTTGAGCGACCAGCTCCCCGCGCTCTGAGCTCCCTGAAAACTCGCCGGTCCAGAGCGCCGAGCCCCGCTCGCTCGAGACTCCGGCGCTCAGACATCTGCTCACGCGGTCGCCCGAGGCACTATCATCGCGGAGATGTCCGAGTCTTCCACGTTGTGGGGCCTGCACTACTCTCCTTGGACCGAGAAGGCCCGCTGGGCTCTGGATCATCACGGCCTGCGCCATCGCTATCGCGAGCACACCCCTCTACTCGGCGAGCCAGCCCTGCGCTGGCGCTCGCGGGCTCGGCCCCCGGGGCGCCCGGCGTCGGTCCCCCTGCTCCTCGACTCGGGCGGCGTCCACCTCGACTCCGACGAGATCGCGCGCCGGGCCGACGCCCTGGGAACCGGCGCCTCCTTGTTTCCACCCGACCACGACGCCGCCTTGCGACGCTGGATCGCCGACGCCGACGCTGCCCTCAACGCCGCCCGAGCGATCGTCATCGCCTCGATCGCCAGCAACCCTCAGGCCCAGTCCGAGAGTCTGCCCAGGTTGATCCCTGGGCCCCTGCGCGGGCTGTTTCGAGGTCTCGCGCGTCAGGGCGCCGTGTTTTTAGGCCGCAAGTACGGTTCGAGCGAGCAGGCCCTCGATGCCCACGCCCGGACCCTCGAGGCCTTCGCCTGCTCACTTCAGGAGGCCCTCGAAGGGGGCCCCTACCTCCTCGCCCAACAGTTCTCCTACGCGGACATCGCCGCCGCCATGGTCGTCAACGGCTTCCTGCCTCCGGCGCACCTGTTTGTCGATCACCCGGGTACACGCGCCTGCTGGACACGCGACGCGCTCGCGGCACGCTACGCCGATCTCGGGAATTGGCGCGACGCCCTGTATCGAGACCACCGGGCCCGGATATTCTAATGCGGAGTTCTGCCCCGGGCAGCTCGCCCCTCAGTCCGAGTCTTCGTCGTCTTCGAGTTCGACCCGCTCGGCGCTGACCCGAATGATCCGGGTCGCGTCGGCCGCGAGGATCTTGAAACGCAGCCCCTCCCAGACGAACACGGACCCGGTGATCGGCATCTGCCCGGCCAAGCGCGTGAGCAGGTCACCGATGCTGTCCACACCGTCGAGGTCGTCGAACTCGACCTTGAACTGCTCGCTGACCGTCTGCATGCTGGATTGGCCGTCGAGATACTTCACGCCGCTGTCGAGCGGGGCGAACAGGGGCGCCCGATCGCTCTCGTCGAAGATCTGTCCGACGAGCTGCTCGATCACGTCCTCGAGAGTCACCACCCCCACCGTGTCCCCGGCATCGTCGACGACGATCGCCAGGTGGACCCGCTGCTCCTTGAAGCGCCGCAGCAGATCGTGAATCAAGAGGCTCTCGCTGACGAAAAACGGCGGCCGGAGCAGGTCCTCGAGCAATTGGGGCTCTCCCTCGGCCGAATCGATACCGACGATCTGCTTGATGTGCAGAATCCCGCGGATCTTGTCGATGTCGTTCTCGTAGACCGGGAGGCGGCTGTGACCGGTCGCGTTGGCGACCCGCTTGATCTTGTCGATCCCCCAGCTGATGTCGACGCCGACCACCCGATCGACGGGCACCATGATGTCGCGGACGATCTTGTCCTCGAAGCGAAACACCTGCTGCAGAAGCTCGGCCTGCTCCGCAGGGATCGTGCCCTCGCGCTCGGCGACCTTGACCAGGTAGCCGAGCTCCCCCGAGGTCACCCGCGCAGTACCGCTGTCGGTGGAATCCGTGGCCCGACGGATGACCACGGCCGTGATCTTCGAGAGCAGCCAGACCAGGGGATAGGTCAGACGCGACAGGGCCTTGAGTACCTTCAGCACGGGAATGGTGACCCGCCGGCTGTAGAGTTTGCCCAGCGCCTTGGGCACGATCTCGCCAAACACCAGGAGCAGGCCGGTCGTCACGACGACCGCGACCACCACCGCCCACGACCCGTAGCGCGTGTTCTCCAGGTGGCGGATCGACAGGGCCGTCGCCGTCGCCCCCATCAAGGTGTTGGTGATGTTGTTGCCGAGCAAGATGGTCGACAACACGGACACCGGGCGATCGACCCACCAGCCCAAGAGCTTGCCCTCCTGACCGCCCTCCTCCTTGGCCCGCCGCGCTCTGCGGTCACCAAAGCTGGTGATCGCTGTCTCGCTGCCGGAGAAAAACATGCTCCCGCCGAGACACAGGACGAAGACGAGCAGAGACAGGGTGTCCGCGTCGCTCATCGCGGCTCCACACTGCGGGCCGTTGGACTGGGATCTCCCTGCACTTGGTCGCTCATTTTACCACGTCACGACCCAAGAACGTTCCACGGCTCCCACCCCGGGCGGCCTCTTCCCGCAGAGCCCCCGCCTCCGGGGCCAGGATGTGCACAGCCCTGACCCCCGCTGCCAGGGCGGCCAGGGCCTCCTCGACCTTGGGGATCATCCCTCCGGCGACCGTCCCATCGACGATCGCCGCGCGGGCCTGCTCGGGTGTGAGACTGGGGATCCGGGTGCTCGGGTCACGTCGATCGCGGAGCACCCCTGGCACGGCTGTCATGGAGAAGAGATGGTCTGCCCCCAGGGCCACAGCCACGGCGGCGGCCACCGTATCTGCGTTGATGTTGAACAGGCCCCGCTCTTCGGCCTCTGGCTCTGGACCACCGGTGCCGACCCCGATCGGGTTCAGCACCGGCGTGCGTCCAGCAGCCCAACAGGCCTCGATAACAGGCACGTCGATCTTGGTAACGTCGCCCACGAGTCCATAGTCGACCAACTCGGGGTTTGCTCCTGAAACGAACACAGGCGGTCGTCGACGGGCGTGCACGACTCCCGCTGAAACACCGACCGCGGGCAAGCCCACAGACCAGGCGAGCGCGACCGTCTGGCAGGAGACCTGGCCCGCGAGCACCCGGGTCACGACCTCCAAGGTCGCCGAATCCGTGACCCGTTGGCCCGCGATCTTGCGAGCCTCGAGCCCCAGCTGCGCGCTCAGGGCGTTCGCCTGGGGTCCCCCCCCGTGGCACAGGACAAATCGCCACCCCTCGCCAACCAGGCTCGCCACGTCGCGCAGCACCTGCTCGAAATGGGGTCGATCGGCGATGACCTCGCCTCCAAACTTGAGCACTGCGGTGGTCGGATTCGGCTGACAAGACATGTCGTCGTTCCGGTCCCGAGTTCCAATGCGAGTCCACTTACGCGGACCGCGGGCATCTCTGCCTTGGATGTCGGGTTGGGTCGGGCGTCTATCACGAGGGAACTCGGAGACCCATGCCACCACAGCGTGAGTTCGCCCGCGGGCGAACTCGGTAGAACGTTGTATTTGGCCGCTGAATCGAGGTTTGCCGCGCGCAGTTTCAGCTGTACGCGATCTTTTCCTGAATCAAACCTTATTTGGGCCTCCCCGACCTCAAACCGCGACACTGATGTCAGGTCGCGGAACTAACGCATGCCGCTTTGTCGGACATCCGCGTCATACCTAGGCCAAGAGATACCCCCTGAGCGCAATTCCCTCACTTTTGAATCGTGTAATATCATGCACTTACACGTATGGCTCACAACATGCACATGGGTTCTATGGTCAGGCAGACGAGGCACCTTACCTAACTGACTTGCTGTCCTCGCCCCCCTGACCTTTCACTTTCTTAGCCTGGCTTGAACTTCTCTTGACCTGACTTCTTTGAACCTATTTGAACCTATTTGAACCTATTTGAACCTATTTGAACCTATTTGAACCTATTTGA
>CAYVJQ010000014.1:47297-75691 GCA_964451725.1 uncultured Nannocystaceae bacterium
ACATGGCTTGGGCCTACCCTTTCTTATTTGGCTTGCCCACTTCGCTTGTTCCTAGACTTTCTTAGCGCTCTCTACTCGGCTCGACTGGCCCTTCATTATCACTCGGCCCTTCGAGTCGCCTGACTTGGCTCGCTTCGCTTTTTTTAGACTGAACTGCGCTTAATCTGGTCTGAGTGAAGCCCCAGCGTGTACACGCGACAGCTTCACGAACTTGCTCGGATTGTTCTCAGCTTTCATAGGTCGGTGCTGAAATTTTGCCCAGGACGGATTGGTCCCTGTCCTGGGCACCGTCTTTGGTTGCGTCAGTGACCGTGGTCTTCGGGCTCCGGGACACGGTCTGCCAGACGCCACAGCTGCGCGGATGAAACGCAGCCCTCCACCCCGGCGAACAACTCGGCGTCCGAGGCCCGGGCCGACCGAGGCAGCCGGCGAGGATCGACGACCACGTGCCCGCGCAGAGCGCAGCGGTCTCCCAGCGGCATCGTGTGGTGGGCCGGTGACCAACCCTGCTCGAGCACGAGCGCAGGGTCGACACGCAGCGAACCGCGACAGCGAGGACACGGGGTCGCTTCGCCCTCTTCGGTCCGCAACAGGGTGACACGGGGATCACGGCTCCCAAACTCCGCCCGGACCCGGCCCCACCAGTTGGCGTCGAATCGAAACCCCAGCCCGACCGGCTCGTCCGGTATCAGGCCCTCGTCGCGGAGCCAACGGCTCGACAGATAGTAGGCCGGCGACATCCCAGCCTGGGTCTCTCGCGCCTCGATCATGAGGTCGGGACGATCGAAGTGGGGATCTGCGCCCCAACTGCGCGCCAGCCGAGCCAGCGCCGGGGCGCCGAGGTGAAAGAAGCGGTGCCCCAAAACCACACGGGTGAGCCGGTCTGCGAACACAAACAAGACGTTGCCCAGCTTCGACCAGGGGTCGACGCCCGCGTCGCAGACCTTGGTGCGATCGCAGGCCAGGCGCCCGTCGGCCCGCTGCCACACGCTGATCAGCTTGATCTCGATTCGCCCCTCCCAATCGGGCTCGGCGCGACTGTCGTGGGCCTCGAGGCCCAGATGCCACTGCAGGGCGTTGCCGTGCCGCCCACGACCTCGCGCTCCTGGGAGGTGTTCGGCCGCTGGGGCCAAGGGCAGACCGCGGGCCGCCTCGGCCAGATGTTCGAGGTGGACGCAGCGCAGACGCGCGACCGGGACCGCCGGCGGACGGTGGCGAAGGGGCAGGCGCACCGCTACTTCGAGTCGGCGTTTTTGTCTTTGTCGCCGCTCTTGTCTTTGTCGGCGTTCTTCTTGTCTTTGTTCTTGTCCTTGTCGGCCTTGTCGTCTTTCTTCTTCCCCTTTTGCTCGGCGCAACCGGCAGAGAAGACCAACACGGACAGGACGAGTAAAACACGAGACAGGGTACGCATGCATCGAGGTTGCCGGCCCGGCCTCGCCTCGTCAACGAAGTCGACCAAGTCAACGAAGAACATGGAGGGGTCGCTCGTCACGACACGAGCCCGGGAGCCCAGCTCCCCCCGAAAAAGTCACAGAGGCGAAGACTCGGCGACGGGGACCGGGCGCCCCGCGTCGTCCGTGTTCACGTACACGACCTCGGCCTTGGTCACTTCGACGGCCCGACGGGTGTCGGTGGGGCGGTGGGCCTCGACCCGGACACTGACCGTGATCGAGGTCCGCCCCCGATGGATGACGTCGGCGTAGCAACTGACGATGTCCCCCACGCGCACGGGATGCTGAAACACGACCTCTCGCATGGCCACCGTCACGACCCGCCCGGCGCCGATCCGGTGGGCACCGATCGCCCCGGCTTGATCGATGAGACTGAGGATCCGGCCGCCGAAGATCGTGCCGTGTGCGTTGGTGTCGGCGGGCATCATGCACACGCGAATCGCGGGCTGCGGGTCGGTCAGGGCGGTCACGCGCGCAGCCTACCCCAGCGGGCAGAGGTGGGTGGGCCACGGCAGGTAGTCCTCCCAGAGGTAGGCGACCTTCGCCAGGCGCTGGTCACCGACCTGGGCCCACCCGCGCGCGAGCTCCCGGCCGCCCATTTTCAGATAGAAGTGTCGCGCCCGAAGGTTGGCCGTCAGCGCCCACACGATCATCGGTTGGAGCTCGCGCTCGGCCAGCGCCCACATGCCCGCGCTGAACAACATCCCCCCGAATCCCCGACCTTGGGCCTGCGGGTCGAGATAGAGCTCGAAGATCTCACCTCGCGCATCCGCCGATCCAGAGTCGACTCGGCCACAGTTGACGTATCCAAGCACCCGCTCGCCCTGACCGAGCACGTGCAAGGCAACGCTCGCCGTCTGTCCTCCAGCCAGGAAAAAGCCCTGAAACCGGCCCTGGCTGCGGGTGACCGTCGTCGGCGCGAGGTTGTGGGGGTGGATGATGCCGGCGTATGCGGCCGTCCAGCTTGCAACGTGGACCCGGGCCAGCTGAGGCACGTCGGCTGGGCTCGCCTGCCTCACCCACGTCGCCCCTGCGTCGAGGCCGAGCATACGAGTGATGGTAGCAGCCCCCCGCCGACTCGCGGCTCCCCAGTTGGGCAGTCCCGGTCTGTTACCGTCCACCGGTGGCAGACCTGCCCGAACACACATGGGTGCGCGACCCGGCGACCCTCCTCGCCCTCGCCGAGACCCTCGCCGATGCGCCTTGGATCGCCCTCGACAGCGAATCGAACTCGATGTTCGTCTACCGCGAGCGCGTCTGTCTGATCCAGCTCAACGTCGGAGGTCGGCTGTGGCTGCTCGATCCCTTCGCGCTCACCGAGGCGGCCGGTGGCGATGGACCGGCGGCCCTGGCCCCGATCGCCGGGGCGCTCTCCGATCCCGACGTCCAGGTCTGGGTGCACGGCGGCGGCTACGACGTCGGCTGTCTCAAGCGCGACTTCGACATCGAGCTGCGCGGGCTGTTCGACAGCCAGCAGGCCGCCAGCTTCTTGGGTTGGCAGCGCACGGGCTACGCCGCGGTCGTCGAGGCCCTGTGTGAGGTCAAGTTGGCCAAGGAGCACACTCAGTACGACTGGGGCCAGCGACCGATAAGCGACGCCGCCCTGCGCTATGCCCTCGACGACGTCGTCTACCTGCCCGAGGTCTGCGCCGAGATGCGCTCGCGCATCGCTGCGGCCGACCTCGAGGATGAGCTGGCGATCGCCAACGAGACTGTCGCGGCCTCTGCCGCCCACGACAACCGTTTCGATCCCGAGCGGATGTGGAAGCTCAAGGGGATCCGAGAGCTCCCCAAAGAGCGGCTCCCCGTGCTCACGGCCATCTACGCCTGGCGCAACCAGGCCGGGCGCGAGCTCGATCGTCCTCCGGGGCGGCTGATCGCCAACGAGCCCATGCTGCACCTAGCCAGGCGCGCGCCCCAGGACCTCGCAGCCCTACGCCGAACTCGCCTGCGCAGGACCTTTGTCGACAGCCACGGCGAGTCCCTGCTGGAGACCATCAAGGGCGCCCTCGCCGAGCCTCCCGACGTGCCCCCCCGGCCCCGAAAGCAGCGCCTCCCCCCGGCCGCCGCCGCCCGCAATACACGGCTTCGAGACTGGCGCCGAGAGGAGGCGGAGCGCCGCGAGCTCCCGGCTCACGTCGTCCTGCCTCCCCGGGCGATGGCCTGGCTCGCCACCGAGGGCAGCGGCGCCCTCGCCCAGTGTCCCGAGCTCGGGGCCAAGCGAATCGAGCGCTACGCCGAGATCCTCGCGCGGCTGTGCACTCCCTGATGACCCTCTGTCATCAGTCATCAGTCATCAGTCCTCAGTCCTCTGTCCTCTGTCCTCTGTCCTCGGTCCTCGGCCCTGGTCGAGGCCCGAGAAGCCCCGCGCCATCCGCAAGCCTGGACCGCCCATGAGCGCGCCCGCGAGCCGGCCTTTGATCCCCAGAGGAGCCGACCCGAAGTAGCGCAACATGGTCGACATCAGGGCCCCGGGGGAGACCTCGGCCGAGATGAAGCGCCGCCAGTGGGTCGGGTCGAGGGCAAAGAAGTTGTCGAAGAAGGCATCGATAGACGCCAGCTCCATCTCGGCCAGGGCATCCATCCCAAAGGTGTAGAGCCGCCAGATCCGGACCCGCTCGCGGGGCCAGATCACCGACCACACGCGCCGGCTCGCCGCCCCCGGGTCCCCCCAGTCACCGAGCTCCCGGGCGATTTGAGCGGCCACGGGCCCCCGCATACGCAGGACCTGGGTGAACATGTACCCAGTCGCAGGGTGGACCATCCCGGCGGCGCCCCCAAAGCCCAGGAGCCGCTGACTACCCAGCGGCAGGGGACCCCCCATCGGAATGATGCATCGCTCGGTCTCCAGGGGACGGGCTCCAAGGAGCCCGGATCCCCGGAGCCCCCCCTTTGCCGCGATCCTGCGGGCGAGTCGCTCGCGCAGCGCTTCGAAGTAGTCCGCAGGCTCGACCCCCGGCGGCGGCCGGGTCACGAGCACCGTCTCCTCGAGAAACACGCGGTCTGGGCCGAGGGGGAGGCGGTAACAAAAAGTCGGGGGCAAGCTCGGACTCGACGACCCCGGCGGCGATGAACCGACGGGGCGCCAGTCCATGAACGTGGCCGTGCGCTCGGAGGGCGCCTCCCCCTGCACGACGGCCTTCGAGTCCACGGCCCACAGCTCTCCCCAAGCGATCTGAAACCCGGGCGCCCGACCGGACTCGCGGACGATGAAGGGAGATCCGTGGCCGCTGGCGTCGACGATCAATTTTGCGGACAGGCGCCCCTCGCCCAGAATCAGCGTGCTGCCGTGAGCTCCGTGCTCGATCGCCCGGACCCGTCCTTTTTTAATCACGACGCCGCGGGCGCGGCACTCGGCCAACCACTCCAACTGCAGGCGCCGGTCGTCGAGCAGACCGTAGGGCCGAGCGAGGATCCGCGGCCCGCGAGCCAGCTCCACCCGCGCCTCGGGCCAGCACACCTCGAGGTAGTCGGACACACCCAGGGCCTCGGCCTCGTCGACCCAGAGTCCATAGTTGGGCCGCCAGGGCTGCTCGGGGTCCGGCGCGACCATCCCCACGCGGATCCCCCTGTGCTCTGCGCAGGCCCGGGCGAGAGCCAGGGCCGCGGGGCCAGCACCGATGATCCAAAGCTCGAGGTGTTCTGCGCCGGAGGCTGCTCGCTCGGACGCCACCGGTCGAGCTTCGCCCGCGGTCACCGCTTCGGCAAGCGCCCTTGTCTCGGCCTCGGGCGACGGCGAATGTGGTTGGCATGCGCCCCGCGAACCGCCCCCCGACGCGGCCGAGGCCGACCGGTGGAATCTGGCTGTCCGTGGTCTGCGCGGCGATCTCGGTCGCCGGGTTCGCGGGCGCCGGCTGTGGCGACAGCGAGCACCGAAGTGACGCCGAGCGTCCACCGGCGCGCTCGAAGGAGGTGCTCCCGAACGGCCCGGCGAACCCGGTGGAACCGTCGAGCGAGGGCCCCCCGACCTACGATCCCCTGGCCTACGCCCGCGAGACCATCGGCCAGATCGGCAACCGGGAGGCGACCATCCCGCCCCAGTGCTACACGAAGACCGAGGGCCGCGCGAACCCCTGTTGGACCTGCCACACCCGTTCGCACTTCCCCAACGCCATGAGCGACTGGGACCTCCAGGCCGAGTACAGCTTCTCCGAGACGGCCCTCGACAACCCGTGGACCAACCTGTTCGTCGATCGGCGTGCGGAGATCGACGAGATCAGCGACCAGGCCGTGATCACATGGATCCGCGGGGACAACTACGGGCCGCTGCGAGAGGCGTTGGCGGCCCTTCCTCCTCGGGCCTACAGGGGGTACCGACCCGACCTCGATTTTGATGCCGGCTTCGACGACGAGGGGTTTGCCCGCGACGGCAGCGACTGGCGAGCGTTCCGCTACAAGCCCTTCCCTGGCGAATTTTGGCCGACCAACGGGAGCGCCGACGACGTCGCCATCCGACTCCCGGCCCGATTCCGCGAGCGGTCCACGGGCGAGCTCTCGATCTCCATCTACAAGGTCAACCTCGCGATTTTGGAGGCCAGCTTCGGCGCCGATCCACTGCTCGCAGACGCGGCCCTGCGCTGGCCCACCGAGGCCCTCGACGAGCGGGCGGCGGGCATCGATCTCGACGGCGACGGAGAGCTCGAGGGAGAGGTCCACGAGCTCGTCGGTCTCCCCCAGCACTACGTCGGCGGGGCGGGCACCCAGCGCGTGCGCCGACGTGTCTATCCTCGAGGGGTCGAGTTTCTGCACTCGGTGCGCTACCTCGATCCGGGCGAGGTACTCGATCCGGGCCAGTCAGGGGAGGCGCCCGCACTCGGACCGAGCACCCGCATGAAGGAGCTGCGCTACAGCCGAAAGCAGCGCGAGCTCAGCGACGAACAAATCCTGAACGCCTACGCACACGAGGCCGAGGAGAAGCGCGAGGGTGGGCTGCCGGAGTTTCGGGGCTCGCCCCTCGAGGGCATGCGCAACGACTTTGGGTGGACGCTCCAGGCCTTTATCGAGGACGCCCAGGGCCGGCTCCGCCTCCAGAGCGAGGAGGAGCACTACAGCTGTATGGGCTGCCACTCCAACCTCGGGGTGACCGCAGACCAGACCTTCGCGCTGCCCCGCAAGCTCCCGGGTGCGGCCGGGTGGGGCTACCAGAGCCTCGCAGGCATGCCCGACGCTCCCCAGGTGTCGCACAGACGCGGCGAGGTCCCGACCTACCTCGAGCGCGCCGCCGCGGGCGACGAGTTTCGGGCCAACGAGGAGATGATCGCCCGCTGGTTCGAGGACGGCAGGGTCGACGGGGAGGCCCTCGCCCAGGCCCCCGACCTCGCCGCCCTGATCACGCCGTCCCGAGCCCGGGCCCTCGCCCTCGACAAGGCCTACTGGCTCCTGGTCCGAGAGCAGAGCTTCGCCCTGGGCCGGGTCGCCGTGCTCGCCCCCCTCACCCACGTACACACGCGGATCGAAGCCAGCTCGACGGGCTTGAGTGAGGCCGGCCGTATCGAGGTCGGCGGTGTCCTCCAGCTCGACTGGCCCGCGATCTCGCGGACACCGAGGTGAACCCCCGGCCCGGTCCAGCAGCCCCGCCCTCTCCCCTCTCCCTCTCCCCCTCTCGTCCCTCATCAGCCTCGTACAGATGTGAGCCCACGCCTCATCGCCAGCTGCGCGCCTGCGCCCTGAGGTCTCGCAGGACCCCTCAGAGCCCACCTGGACGACCCCAGGAGCCCTCACTCGCGCTCAGCGGCCCGCACCTCAGACTGGGAGGCGAACCGCGCCCCACCCGAGCCGGGGACCCCGGCGTGACGCCCGCTGGACGGCACGGGCGGTTTTCGCTAACAGACGCCACCCGCCATGTTTCCCGACCCCTTCGCCATCGGCCCGCTCCGCATCGCCCCCTACGGCATCATGATCGCCCTCGGTCTCTTGTCCGCCATCATATTGGGCGGCCGGGAGAATCAGCGCATCAAGTTGATGACCCCCGAACTCTTCGAGAAGGTCGCGCTGTGGACGGTGCTCTCGGGCCTGTTGTTCGCACGCCTGGTCTACGTCGCCACCGAGCTCGAGCGCTTCTCGGCCGCGCCCTTCTACAAGATCTTCGCGATTTGGGAGGGCGGCCTGGTGTTCTACGGCGGCCCCATCGGCGCGGTGTTCTACCTGTGCTGGCACTTCGTGATTCGCCGCAGCTACCCGCGCGAGCGCGACACGGACAAGGGCGAGAAGGAGCTCCCCAAGCTGAGCCTGCGCGAGGGGTGGAGCCGGATGCTTCGTTTCTTCGACCTCGGCGCTCCGTTTTTGGCCTTCGCCCACGTCTTTGGGCGGATCGGCTGCCTGTTCGCGGGCTGCTGCTACGGCGCGGTCCACGAGGGTGCCCTCGCCCTCCACTACCCAGAGCACTCGCCGGCCTTCGCCGGTGGCATCGGCCGTTATCCCGTGCCCCTGGTCGAGGCGGGCATCGAGCTCATGATCTTCCTGTGGCTCATGCGCCTGCGTGACAACAAGCGCTTCAACGGCCAGATCATGCTCCACTACGTGATCCTCTACCCGGCCGCTCGCTTCGTGCTGGAGATGTTCCGTGGGGACGCCGTGCGCGGCTACGTGATGCGCCTCGAGACTCCTGCGCTCAACGCAGCTCTGGGCCTCGACCCCGCGGTCCCGGTCATGATGACCACGAGCCAGTTCATCTCCCTGGTCGTCGTTGCCTGCGCCATGGTGCTCATCGTCGTCGGCAAGCGCACCGCCGTCGCCGGGCCCGTCGCAGAGACCAAATGGTGGCTCGACGGAGCCGAGGACGACGACGCTGACGTCGAGGACGACGAAGCCGACGCCGACGCCGAGGATGGCGCTCCGGCTGACACCGACGACGTCGCCAGCGCGGCGGCCGAGGCCGAAAAAGCCGACGCCGACGCCGACGCCGACGAAGCCGAGGCCGACGAAACCGACGCCGACTCCAAGCCCGGAATCGACGACTCGGAGGAGTAGCCCCAGCTCCGCGGGCCGCGGTCAGCACCGAGTGGGGTGGTGGAGCGCGCCCTTCGCTCATCGATGGCTCCGGGTCTCTCGGGGCCATCGTATTTTCAGCTGCTATCGTCCGGGCGTGAATACGCCCCCTTGGATCTGCCTCCCGCTTCTGTTGGCGGCCTGTGGAGGCCCCTCGTCTGAAGACGGGGAAGGCGAGACCAGCGTCGGCTCCCAGACCACCCTGAGCCCGACCAACTCCGACTCCGATACCCACACCGAGACTGCGGACGAGGTCGGCACCGAGAGCACCACGAGCTCGAGTTCAGAGGCCGAGGAGAGCGGCCCGAGTTCGGACAGCGCCGAGGACGAGGGTGGCCTCAAGTTCGACACCGCCATGATCCCCGACGGCGGCGCGGACACGGGCGAGGAGGGCCCTGTGATCCCCGAGACCTGCGAGCAGGCGGCGACCGCCGAGACCACCGTCGGCTGCCTCTTCTACGCCGTCGACCTCGACCAAAATGGAGGACTCGAGAACGACCAATACGCGATCGCCGTATCGAACGTGCAGCTCGACTCGCCGGCCTCGGTGACCGTCGAGCAAAAGATCGGCGGGGTCTGGCAGACCGTCGCGGGCCCGACCGCCGTCTCGCCCCTCGATCTGGCCGTGTTCACCCGACCCAACAACAACCAGCAGGGCAGCGGCGTCAAGCTCGATGGGACCTGGCGGGTGGCCAGCGACGTCCCGATCATCGCCTACCAGTTCAACCCGCTGATCCAGGGCGCGGCCAGCTCGGATGCCTCCATGCTCTATCCGGTGACCAGCTGGGACTACGTCAACCAGGTGATCCACTGGGGCGAGGGCTACGGCCGGGGCTACATCACCATCGTCGCCGCCAACGACGGAACCTCCATCGAGGTGACCCCCGTGGTCCCCACCGCGGCCGGCTCCGGGGTCCCCGCGGGGACCCCCGGCCAGCCCTTCACCATCGACCTCAACGAGGGCGAGCTCGCCGAGGTCATGGTCGTGACCCAGCACGACCAGCTCACAGGCACCAAGGTGATCTCCGACGAGGACCACCCTGTCGCCGTGTTCTCGGGCCACGAGTGCGCCTGGATCCCGAATGGCCAGGTCGCCTGTGACCACATCGAGGAGCAGCTGTCCGGGGTTCGCCTGTGGGGGACGAGCTTCGCCGGGGCCCGGGTGCCGGTGCGCTGGGCCGCCGCTCCCGAGACCTCCCTGTGGCAGATCGTCGCCAGCGAGGACGACACCACGATCGACATCACGGCGCACCCCGACGTCACCGGCCTCCCGGTGACACCCGCGGTCCTCGACCAGGGCGAGAAGCTCGAGTTCTTCGCCGGTGGCAGCGTGGCCAACCCGGGCGACCTGCTCATCGACGCCGACAAGCCGATCGCGGTCGCCAACTACATGACCGGCTTCGGCAACCTGCCCGCGACCAACGACGGTGACCCGGCCATGGTCCAGCTCGCGCCCTCCGAGCAGTTCCTGCCGCGCTACGTCGTGCTCGTGCCCGATCAGTGGATCAACGATTTCCTGGTGATCACCAGGCCGGTGGGCGCAGAGGTCTCGGTCGACGGGGTCGTGATCCCCGACAGCCAATACATCGAGTTCGGCGACGGCGAATGGGAGGCCGCCCGCTACGGGGTCCCCGACGGCGTCCATCAGCTCGAGGGCACGGAGCCTTTCTCCGTGGTCGTCGTCGGCTACGACGGGGCCGACAGCTACGCCTACCTCGGCGGATCGAGCACCGGCAAGATCAACCCTGAGCCCCAGGGCTGAGCTGCCGGGGGCAGACTGGGGGATGAGCCGGGGTGATGCCCAGCCCGCTCAGCAATCCTCGGCGGCCGCCAAGGTCTCGGCCGCCATGATGCAGCGCAGCAGCTTCTGGGTCGGCTCGAGCTGGCGGCAATTGCCGTCCAGGTCTGCCACCATTCCCGGCAGGCTCCGGCCCTCGGCCTCGGCGAGCGATCCGAGGTGGGCAGCCGCGGCCTGACACTGCTCGGGGTTCGCGCGACAGCCCAGACCCGCGAGCGCCCCCAGAGCCAGGGCCGCGAGGCCGAGCACAGCCGCCCCGCTCCGCCTGTTGTTCACGCCGTCCCCCAGAGACATCGGCGCAATGGTACCCAAGCGCCGAGCGTCCAGCCATGGCGATCAGCGTCTTCGACATGTTCTCGATCGGGATCGGCCCGTCCAGCTCCCACACCGTCGGGCCGATGAAGGCCGCCCGCCGCTTCGTGCTCGGCCTCGAGCGCGAGGGTCTGTTGGCCTCGACTACCCGTGTGAAGGCCGAGCTGTTCGGATCCCTGGGCCACACGGGCAGGGGCCACGGCAGCGACAAGGCCGTGCTCTTGGGGCTCAGCGGCGAGCGACCCGAGACGGTGGAGGTGGACGAGGTCCCAGCCAGGCTGGCCGCGCTCACCTCCAGCCGTCGGCTCGGCCTGCACAGCGATCCCGACACACACACACCGACCCGAGAGATCGACTTCAACCCCGGCAGGGACATCGTCTTTCACCGCCGCCAGAACTTGCCCCTGCACCCCAACGGCATGCGTTTCACGGCCTGGGGTGCCGACGCCGAGCCCCTGCGCGAGCGCATCTACTACTCCGTCGGCGGCGGCTTCGTGGTCGACGATCAGCTCGCCGACGAGGACCGGGTCGTCGCCGACGAGAGCGCCCTGCCCCACCCCTTCTCGAGTGGTGCCGAGCTCCTGGCCCGGGCCAGCGAGCAGGGGCTGAGCATCTCGACGCTCATGTTCGACAACGAGCGGGTGTGGCGGGACGAGACCGAGATCCGCCGCTGCCTCGTCGAGCTGTGGGAGACCATGTGTGCGTGTGTGGAGCGGGGCTGTCAGCGCGAGGGCATCCTGCCGGGCGGGCTCAAGGTTCGGCGCCGGGCCCCGGCCCTGTACCGCCGACTTCGGGCCGAGCACGCGGGTGAGAGCCGGGACCCGCTCGCGGCCCTGGACTGGGTCAACCTCTACGCCCTGGCCGTCAACGAGGAGAACGCAGCCGGCGGTCGAGTCGTCACCGCGCCGACCAATGGGGCCGCGGGGATCATCCCGGCCGTGCTCCACTACTACCGGCGCTTCCACGCCAACGCGGACCAAGACGGCATCGACCGCTTCCTGCTCAGCGCAGGCGCGATCGGCATCATCTACAAGACCCGTGCGTCGATCTCCGGGGCCGAGGTCGGCTGCCAGGGCGAGGTCGGGGTGGCCTGTTCGATGGCCGCAGCGGGGCTCACGGAGGCCCTCGGAGGCAGCCCCGAACAGGTCGAGTGCGCCGCCGAGATCGGCATGGAGCACAACCTGGGCCTGACCTGCGACCCGGTCGGCGGCCTGGTCCAGGTGCCCTGTATCGAGCGCAACGCCATGGGCGCGGTCAAGGCCATCAACGCCGCGCGCCTGGCCATGCGCGGCGACGGCAATCAAAAGGTGTCGCTCGACAAGGTGATCGAGACCATGCGTCAGACCGGGGCCGACATGAAGAAGAAGTACAAAGAGACCTCCCGCGGCGGCCTGGCGGTCAACATCATCGAGTGCTGAGCTGGGCGCTCCCCGCCGCGCTCAGCTCGCGCAGCGAAACCCGATCCCGAGGTCGCTGACGCTGACGTCGCCCCAGCTTCGCCTCGCCGCCCTCAGGTTCTGGGCTCGATCCGTGAACATGCCCCCACGAATCCCTCGCTTGGGCTGACGGCCCCGGCCCGGCTCGCTGTCGAACACCCACTCGCGCACGTTCCCAGCCATATCGAGCACGCCGTAGGGGCTCGCCCCGGCGGGGTAGCTCGCCACCGGTCGGGCCGCCCGGAGCCCACAGTCCCCAAAGTTCGCCCGCTCGCAGCTCGGGCTCGCGTCCCCCCAGGGGAAGGTCGGCCCCTGCGTACCGCGGGCGGCCTTCTCCCACTCCCGCTCGGTGGGCAGGCGCCGGCCCAGAGATTCGCAGTACTCCCCAGCCTGTGCCCAGCTGACGTTGACGACCGGATGGGTGCAGTGGGCGCGGGGCTCGAAGCCGCCCGCCGGGGCCGTGCAACTCCCGGCGTCGATACAGCGCTGGTAGGCGGCCTGGGTGACCTCGGTGCGGTCGATGGCGAAGGCCGGCAACTCGAGCGCTCGCGCCCCCCGTTCGGCCTTCCCACACGCGGCGTCCTCGCTCAGCTCGCAGCCCATCACAAAGGCCCCCGCTGGGACCTCGCTCATCTCGCCCATGACCGCGGAATCTGGACAGCGCTCCAGCGGCGCAGGCTCGAGGGGCTCCATGGAGGGGCTGTGGTCGCCCCGGATCCCGTCGTCCGCGTAGCGCACCGCGTTCCGGTCCCAGGGGCAGCCGGGGCCCTCGATGTCTTCGGCGCAGGCCAGGTCGTGAGCGCCGTAGTCGCCTTCGCCTGCCTCCACCGCCCCCCCATCAGCCCCAGCATCCCCATCAGCCCCGGCATCGTCACCGGGCATCCAGGCGACGTTGGGAGGGCTGTAGACCTCGGCTGCGGCGCTGCTCTGGGGACGACAGGCCGACATCGCCGCTGCGCTGGTCAGCAGGGCGAGCACCGGCAACCCGTGGCGAAACCGGGCCCATGGGCGGGCTCGCTGTCGACCAGACCGTGCACACACCGTGAGTCGCTCGCCCATGGACACTGGCAACGCGGACGCGGCCGCTCCGATCTCGACGCGCACCCGCAATTTCACAGCCGCTTCACAGGGTTTTCAAAGCGACGCGCAGCAGCGAATACCGACATCGCTGCCCCGGAAGTCGCGAGCTCCCCTGCCGTTGGCGTCACAGCTCAAATAAGTCGCTTGACTGTTCCAGGCTCCGCCGCGCTGTCGGCACTCGTCGTCGTCCTCCTCGAACTCGCCAGTTTCACAGAGATCGACCCACTCCCAGACGTTCCCACTCATGTCGTGGAGGCCATCCAGGCTCCCCTCGCAGTCGCTCAGTGAGCCCACAGGCACGAGCGCAGGATCCTCCTTCCAACCGTTGCAAGTCTCGGCGTTGAAGGCCGCTCCGTAGGGAAAGTTGTTCGTGTCTGCGTCGGAGCAGGCCTGGTACCACTCGCTCCCGCTGGCCTTGAGGTCGTCGAAACCAGCCGGCTCCTCGCTCTGACTTCCACACAGGCGCTTGCCCGCCCACGTGCAATAGGCTTGGGCATCACACCAGTCGACCCAGACGACCGGCAGATCGTCCGGCTTCGTAAGTTGACCGTCTGGCGCTGGGACATCCCAAAATTCAGGTTCCTGCCACAGGGCCCCGTCTTTCCAGCTACACACGTCGCTGAGCAGCATATCGTCGAGCTCCAGCCCCACAAACGCGCCGTACTCGGCGATGGTCGTCTCGGTGGCATCGATGAGGAAGGGCCCACCCATGGTCATCTCCGTGTCTGCGGTCATGCCCATGACCATCTCTGTGTCGGGGCAATCTCCGCAGTTGGGGGTCCCACATGGACCCGCGCAGAGCTCCGACCCGGTCTCCGAATCTGAATCCGACTCCGACTCCGACTCCGAATCCGATTCCGTTTCCGTTTCCGACTCGGTGCTGGTCGAGGTCTCGTCGGTGGTCTCTGCCTCCGAGCCGATCTCATCGTCCGACTCGCCCTCCTGCTCGGCGACAGTGTCGCTGTTGGCCTCGGAGAGCACCGTCGTGCAGGCCGTGCCCACGCCCATCAGGGCGAGCACAGTCGATAGTTCAATTGTCATGGAGCGCATCATTCAACCTCGAATTCACCAGGCATGACGACATTGGCCTGGTCTTGGGGGAGGAACAGGATCGACAGGGGCAGCTTGGCCACCGCAGCGTCGAACACGAGTGGGAGCTTGGCTTTGGCAGCGGCCTCCCGCGTGCCCACGGCCTTGCTCAGGGGCGCTGAGATCAGCGAGCCGGTCCCACGCAGCAGCAGCTGCAGCAGGCTCGGCTTGACCGGCAACACCCGCAGCTGGAGGGTCGCCTTGCCCCGGTAGCCGCCCCGGGCCTCGACCAGGGCCAGGGCCTCCCGGAGGCCGCCGAACTCGTCGATGAGCCCCAGGTCTTTGCCGGCTTTCCCCGACCAGATGTGACCCCGGCCGATCGCGTCGACCTCGTCTTTGCTCAGGCCGCGACCGGCCGACACACGGCCGAGGAACAGGTCGTAGGTCCGATCGATGCCGGCTTGGATCTTCTCCACTTGGGCCGGAGACCAAGGCTGGAAGATCGAGTTCATGTCGACACCGGGACCGCCGCGCTCGATGCGATCGATGCCCACCCCCAACATGTCCATGAGCCCCGAGAGGTCGAAGTGCATGAACACCACGCCGATCGAACCGGTGACCGTCAGGGGCTCGGCGAAGATGTAGTCGGTGCCCACGGGCACGTAGTAGCCCCCGCTCGCGGCCACATCCGACATGGAGACGACGATCGCCGGGCTCCCCTTGGGATCCTTTTTCCAGGCCTCATGGGTACGCTGGACCTCGCGCCACATCAGCTCGCTGGCGAAGGCCGAACCGCCGCCGCTGTCGACCCGGAGCACGATGCCCTTGCAGGCCGGGTCGGCACGCAGCTGCTGGAGGGTCTCGACGATGGTGTCGCCCCCAGTCATGTTGATCCCCAAGAGTGGGATCTGCCGACTCTGGCCGTCGATGATCGAGCCCTCGATCAACACCGCCGCCAGGTAGGGTGCCTTCCCCCAGGTCTTCACCTCCGGGGAGACCGGGGTGAACTCGCGGATCGAGACCTCGGCTCCGAGGTGTTCACCGATGGTCTCGCCGATCTCGTCCCGGTGCATGACAGCGTCGATCCAACCCGAGCCCCGGGCCTGTTCGGGGCCGATGGGCGAGTCCACGGTCAGGCCCCGGACCTCGGCCTTGGAGACCCCCCGGCCCTGGGCGATGTCGTGGACGACCACCTCCCAGGTGTCCTCCAAGAGCGCGCCGCGCTGCTCGGCGTCGGCCTCGCTGCGGTCGTTGCGGGTGAAGTTCTCGTGGGCGCTCTTGTACTCGTCGACGTGGATCGACTGGACCGCGACCCCCAACTTGGCGAGCGCGTCGCGGAAGTAGAGCCGGCGCGTGCCCAGGCCGACGGTCTCGAGCGCGCCGGCGGGATGCGCATAGATCTGCTCGGCCGCGCTCGCCAGCCAGTAGTCGCGCATGCTCGGGGCCTCGGCCCAAGCGTACACGTGGCCGCCCGCGTTGCGGACCCGGATGAGGGCGTCGCGGAGCTCCTGGCCCGCGCCCCAGCCCATGCCGAAACCATCGACCTGGATCAGCAGTACGGCCCGCTCACCCGCGGCCTCGGCCCGCTCGAGCTTGCGCAAGGTCGCTATCAGGGTCCGCTGGTTGCGGACTGCAGCCAGCGAGATGCGCTCGATGTCGACCTGGCGAGCCCAGGCCACCCGGCCCTGGCGTGCGGTCGAGAACCGGGCCTTGTAGGAGATTCCGTCGAGGCCCCCGCCGAGCCCGGCGTGGACCCCGACGCCCACCGAGCCGTAGTCCCAGGCCAGGGACACAGACACGCCACCCCGCAGCGCGCTGCCCTGGGCGACGATCTCGTGTGTATCTTCGTCGAGGACGTCGACCTGGATCTGCTGGACCTCACCGGCGACCTCGATGCCCTGGTAACGCGCGACCAGGCGACCGTGGGCCAGCAGATCCTGGCCGACGCTGAAGTCGGAGAAACCCAGACCGGGGCGCTGGTCGACCCGCGCCGTGACCCCACCAGCGAGCTCGAGCCAGCGGTTGCCGAACGGCCGCAGGGTGAGCTCCCCGGAGAGGTCAAGGATCGGGCGAAAGCTCGGGTCCCGAAGCCCAGCGGGGGCCATGCGAGCGACAGCGCCGACGCTCGCGTAGTTCGTCATCCGAACCACGACCCCGAGATCGAGCTCGGGGCTGCGCAAGCGCTGGCCCTGCAGGCGCAGACCGTGGACACCGAGGCCCACGCCTCCCCACTTTCCCCGACCCAGAGCCAGCCCGAAGCTGTACTTCATCGAAGCTCGATTGTGCCCGAGATCCGGGTCGAGGCTCCCGTCTCCAAAGCTGGGGTCCAGGGCCTGGATCCCGAACCCGAGGGCGAAACCCCAGCCCACGTTGAGCGAGGCGAAGGCCCCGAAGCCCGCCCCCCGAGCGAAGTCGTAGACGGCTTGGTAACCCAGCAAGGTCAGATCGAAACCGGGGACGGCGTTGAGCAGCGCGGGGTTGAGATCGAGGCTGCTCGAGTCTCCCGCGCCGGAGATGTCGTGGACCGTCCGATCGACGCCGTCGTGAAGCTCCCGGTGTTGGACGACCGGATCCGCGGCCTCGGCCGGCTCGGCGAGGGTGCCGCCCAGGCACGTCGCGGCCAACACCCACAGCCCGAGACCGGCGCCGTGCCGCTCCCAGTGCGCGGCCCTCCTCACTGCATCTCCTCCGCGCGGATCTCGTCGACGATCGCCAACAGGTGGCGAACATCGACGATCCGCAGGCTCTCGTCCCAGGGCACGGCGAGCCCGCGCTGCTTGCCGAACAACACCTTCGCCCCCAGCGGCACCCCGCTCACGTTCTCCCCCAGGCTCGAGTCGTCGTCGTCGTCGTCGTCGTCGAGTTCATAAGAGACCTTCGGCATGGTCCGCGCGACCTCCACGACCTCGGCGAGCAGAGCCTCACGGGTGCTCTCCTTTGCACCCTCGGGCAGGTACAGCCCCGACTCCAAACGATCCGGATCTTTGATCAGACGGACCAAGACCCGTGGCCCCAGCGGCTGGACGTGTCGGGTGAGCTTGGCCGGTGGCGGAGGCGGGTCGCTGTGCTGGGAACCGTCCTTGGACATCGCCCTATTAGAGGCCCTCTGCTTCGCCAAGGCCAGTACCCGAGTTGAAATCGCGAACGCGTCATCTCATCTGCGTTGCGGCCAACCCGCAGAGTCCCTTTTCGACCCCCCACCCGAGTTTAGACCGTGGTACCCACCGGTGTGGGAGCGACCGGTCACCCACAACCACGCCAGGCAGCCCATCTCCCCGACCGACCGCCAGGTCTTGCTCGATGGCCGGACCAGCCGAATGAAACACCTACGAGTTCCCGCTGTTTTTCTGCTGCTCGCCAGCTGTGGGGTCGCCAGTGCACCGCAGCCCCCAGCCGCCGAGTCCAGCGGGCCACGGGCGACGAGTCGGACGACGTTGACCGTCCTGTCGCCCGAACTTCCTGCGACCCAACGCATCGTCCTCGTCTCACCTCGATCGGAGTCACTCGCCCCGCGAATCCGGTCTCCGCTCGGCCCGGATGATCCGGCTGGAAAAATACGCATCGAATTCGATGTTCCGGGGTCCGACACATACTTGCTCGCGCTCATCGAGTTCGATCCTGCTGGCTCTACTTTTGAAACATTGTTGAAATTGCCACTGTGGCTCGACGGGCCGACCCAAGCCGTCGTTCTGCCCGCGGAGGGATCCATCTCGAGCAGCGCCGACGATCCCGACTGGGCGCGGGGCTACGAGCTGGCTGAGACATGGTCAGCGGAGGCAATGCGGCTCGGGGAAGAGGGGAAATATGAACAACTCGAGAGGCTCGAGATGCGGGTCATCGAAGACGCTTCGACCTACGGACCCGCCATCTCGGCGCTACTGAACGTCTATCGTGTGGCCATCTTCGCCGCGTTGACACCCGATCCTGAGAGGCTCGTAGAACTCGCTCGGGTTCTCGCTGTGGATGATCGGCGCTGGTCACTGGTCTGCAGGCAGCTCCCGGTGCTCGCGTCGAGCTCGGCAGATCTGGGCTTTGCGTCGGCGCTCCTCGGCGAGCTCGCACGAGGCAACCCGTCGCTCTCGGTCCGGGTATTCGCCAGGCAGTGGCTGCTGGAGCAGTCCCTCGCTACCGGCGACGACAACGCGACGGCGGAGCTGCGCCGACAGATCGGAGACACGAGCTTCGGGGACAGCATGGAGCCACACCATCCGCTCCGAATCGGCGCCCCCATTCCGCGGGCGATCCTACCCTCTGGGATCGAGTCTGCGCTCGCTCGTTCGCTCGGGCAGCGTCGACCCTTGCTCATCATGCTGTGGTCCCCGTGGTGTGGGCTCTGTGAGTCGGAGTTTCCATGGTGGCGCCTCGCTCGTGACCAACTCGCCGACGATTTGGACTTTCTTGCCGTCGTTACACAGGGCAGCAGCGAGGAGATCGACGCTGTCTCGGATGAGTTTCCGATGCTCCGGGAGTCCCTCGTTCTCGACGAGAGGGACCAAGGTCGGCTCGCCGAGCAATGGCGGTTCTCGGGCATCCCGCACATGATTCTGGTGAGCCCCGACGGGAAAATCGCAGCCGGCAGCAGAAGCCTCCGAGGGCCTGAGATACTGGTGACCCTGGGTCGCTATTTGGGTCGCGGGCTCGGTCGACCGAGCCGGCAGTCGTCACCTTGACAGCCCCAGCGTGGCCGTCGAGAATGGGAGTCTACAGATCGTCGATGCTTGGGACGGCCCAGGCTTCACACGACCGACATGGCTCGAGACCACGACTAGAGGCTGACCGGTGGCCGAAAACGACGAATTCAACCACGAGTCCCTCCAAGATCGGAGCTCGATCGTCCAGTACCTTCGGGCCCTGACCGCGGGCATCGAGAGCGGTCG
The DNA here is from genome assembly GCA_964451725.1 of uncultured Nannocystaceae bacterium. Taxonomy (GTDB): domain Bacteria; phylum Myxococcota_A; class Polyangia; order Nannocystales; family Nannocystaceae; genus Plesiocystis. Next base: position 66,268 of record CAYVJQ010000014.1, read on the forward strand.
CATCGAGCTGTCCACGGCCGCCCAGACCCTCGTGCTCGAGCCCGAAGGCATGCTCGACCTACAGATCCGCGCCCGGCGAAAGGCCGGCCGGATCAAGCTCAGCGTCAAGATCGGGTGGCGCGAGGGCGAGAGCGAGGTCGTTCGTGCCGACCCGCTGAGCATCCGCGCCGACGATCCGGACCCGACCTGAGGCCAGCGCATGGCGACGCGAGACCGAGACATCGCCGTGGTCGGCATCCGCGAGAACTTCAAGTTCTTGACCCTCGAGGTCGGCAAGCTCGTCGAGGACACCCAGCGCGCGCTCCTCGACCCCCGCGAGAGCCTGCACCCCAAGATCGCCGCCCGCGACGACTACGTCGACAACCTCAAGAGCATGATCGAGAACAAGTGTTTTCGCCTGCTCGCCGACGAGGACCTCGACAAGGCCGCCATCAACCTGATCCGCGCCGTCAACGTCGCGACCATCAACCTCGAGCGGATCGCCGACTTCGCCGTCAATATCCTCGGCCAGCTCGCCCACATCCGCGACCTCGACGTCCTGCACAGCTTCGACGCCGATCCCTTCTTCGCCGAGGTCCTCAGCGCCCTCGAGGTCGCCGAGGACGCGCTCTTCCAGCGCGACATGTCCAAGGCCCTCGAGCTGTGCCGGGCCGAGGTCGAGGTCGACGAGCTCTACGAAGCCGTGTTCCGCCAGATCATGGATCGGCTCCGGGCCGGCCACGGCCCCGAGGATCTGGTCACCAGCTTGTTCATCTATCGCTACCTCGAGCGCGCCGGCGACTCGCTGCTCAACATCGGTGAGGCCGCGATCTTCGCGATCTTGGGGGAGAGGCTCAGAATCAACGAGTTCCAGGCCCTCCAGGAGAGCCTCGCCAACGCCGACCTCGACCTCGACCTCGCCGACGCCGAGCTCGAGAGCGCCTGGGAGACCCGCTCCGGCAGCCGGGTGGGCATGGTTCACAAGGCCGGCAAAGACGGCCGCTCGGTGGTCTTCAAAGAGGGGCGCACCAAAAAGGTCCTGGAGGAGAAGCTGGCCCTCGAACGCTGGGAGCAGCTCGAGCCCGGGCTCCCCCCGCGCGTGTTCAGCTACCACGACCACGGCCCCAAAGCCTCGCTCTTGCTCGAGTACCTGCGCGGCGACACCCTCCAGCGCATCTTGCTCGACACCAGCCCACGGATCGGTGCCGGAGCCCAGGGCCTCCTGCTCGAGACCATCGGGCGGGTCTGGAGCAGGACCATCGAGCGCCAGCCCTGCGCGCCGAGGTTCATGCGCCAGATCAACAAGCGCCTCGCCGACGTGCTCAAGATCCACCCCGAGTTTCAGACCCCGACCAAGCGCATCGGGACGCTCGAGATCAGCTCCCTCGAGGCTCTGCTCGCGCGCGCCGAGAGTCTCGACGCCGAGCTCGTGGCCCCCTTCAAGGTCCTCATCCACGGCGACTTCAACACCGACAACGTGATCGTCAATGCGCCGCAGCACCGGGTCCACCTCATCGACCTGCATCGCTCTCGGCCCTTCGACTACCTCCAAGACGTGTCCGTGTTCATCATCTCCAACTTTCGGATCAAGATCTTCGATCCGACCCTGCGCCGGCGCCTCGACCAGAGCAGCCGGTCCATGTTTCGCTTCGCCCGGGCCTTCGCCCGCGAGCACGACGACCCCAGCTTCCACGCCCGCCTGGCCCTGGGCCTGGCCCGCTCGCTCCTGACCTCGACCCGCTTCGAGGCCGACCCCGCGTTTTCGTGGACCTTGGCCGCGCGCGCCCGCTACCTCCTCGAGCGTCTGTTGGCGTTCCGGGCCGAGTCCGGGTCGGCGCCCCTCGATGCCCGCGGCTGGTCCAGCTTCGCCTTCGACGAGGCCACTCTCTATGTCTAGCTATGTCTAGCTATGTTTAGCTGCCCCGACTCGTGACCGCCGTGAGCACCCCTGCCCCCCTTCGTATCGCGGTCGTCGGCACGGCCGACGGCTGGTCCACCGAGCGCCTGCTCGACGCTGTCGAGGCCGAGACCGGCTACCGCCGGCTCGTCGAGATGCACGAAGTCGTGCTCGAGCTCGGGACCGGAGCGCTGCGCCACGGCACTCTCGATCTGCGCGAACTCGACGGGCTGATCGTCAAGAAGATCGCCAGGCGCTACAGCCCGGCGGCCCTCGATCGGGTCGAGCTCCTGCGCTACCTCGAGGGCCAGGGCGTGCGTGTGTTCTCCCGACCGGGGGCCATGTACACGCTCATCGACCGGCTCTCGGGCACCGTGGCGCTCCAGCTCGCCGGCATCCCCATGCCCGAGACCGTCGTCACCGAGAGTCTCGAGCTGGCCCGGGCCGCGGTCGCGCGCATGGGGGCGGTGGTCGCCAAGCCCCTCTACACCTCCAAGGCGCGCGGCATGGTCTTGCTCCGGGCCGGCGCCGCCGACCTCGACGAGGCGCTGGCGAGCTTCGCCGCCGCCAACCCGGTGATGTACCTCCAGGAGCTCGTCGACATCCCCGGTCGGGACCTGGGGGTCGTGTTTGTGGGCGGGCGCTACCTCGGGACCTACGCCCGGGTCCGGGCCGCCGGCACCTGGAACACCTCGACCCGCGCGGGCGGTCGCTACGCCGCAGCCGAGCCCTCGCCCGCGATCATCGAGCTGGCCCGCCGCGCCCAGGCTCACTTCAACCTCGACTTCACCTGTGTCGATGTGGTCGAGACCCCCGCCGGCCCCAAGGTCTTCGAAGTCTCGGCCTTCGGGGGCTTCCGGGGCCTGCTCGAGGCCTGCTCCATCGACGCAGCGGCCGCCTACACCAAGCACGCAATCGCGGTCTTGCGCGCCGAGGGAACACATGCCTGAGCCTGAGCCTGGGTCTGAGTTTGGGTTTGGGTCCGGGTCTGGGCAGACGATCGCTGCGACCGCCCAGGCCCTGCGCCACGCCCACCCGATCACCGCGGGCGCAGGCTGGGACTTCGGCGGCTTCAAGGTCTGGGTGCAGAGCAACGACGCCGCGCTCATCGAGGTCCTCGAGCGCTATTTCGCGGGTTTTCGATGCCTGCCCGCTCCCCCCGCCCCAGATGCCACTCTGATCACGGCCCTCCAACACGGCGCCACCCTCGATCTCGGGCGTGGCCACGAGATGACCCCCGGGCCCTACAAGGCCAGCGTAAACGGGCCCAAGGAGGCCTACGTGGACCTCGTCGACGGTCGCCTCGCCCACAAGCTGCGGACCGGGATGTGGTTCTTGTTCGGCGGGGACCTCCACCTGGCCGTGGGTCCCTGCCGCGACAACCCCAACCAGGTCATCAACTTCATCAACAACCGGATGATCCAGCGAACCCTGCACAGGGGTGCGCTCTTGGGCCACGCCTCTGCCGTCGTCCATCAAGCGGGGCGCGACCCGGAGGCCCCACGCGCCGCGGTCGCGATCGCCGGGTTCTCTGGCATGGGCAAATCGACCTTGGCCCTGCACCTGCTCAACGACCGCCGGCTCGACTTTTTGAGCAACGACCGGGTGATGCTCGAGGCCCCGACCCGCGATTCCGGCGACGATTCTGGCGACGGCCCGGGCATCTGGGGGGTCCCCAAGCACCCGCGCATCAACCCGGGCACGATCCTCCACAACCCCGCTCTGGCCCCGCTGCTGGACCCCGACCAACGGGCACAGTTCGAGGCCCTCGACCCGGCTCAGCTGTGGGCCCTCGAACACAAGTTCGACGGTCTCATCTCGACCTGCTTCCCCGCCCAGCGCTTCTTGCTGCGCGCGCGACTGTGCGGCCTGGTGATCCTCGACTGGACCCGGGGCGGCGGCCCTTGCCGAGCCCAGCGCGTCGACCTGCGCACACGGACCCAGCTGCTCCCGGCGCTCATGAAGGCCCCCGGCAGCTTCTACCAACCTGGCCCCCGCGAGCTCCCGAGCCGGGACGCGACCCGCTACCTCGAGTTTCTGGACGGGGTCCCGGTCGTCGAGCTCAGCGGTGGCGTCGACTTCGATCGGGGTCGCAGCGCCGCGCTCGCGCTCTTGGACCTGTGACCCCACGTGACCCCACCATGAACGAGCTCGCGCGCAGCCCGGAGCGGGGCCCGAAGCTGCTGTTTTTCTCGGGTGGGAGTGCCCTGCGTGAGACCGCCCGGGCGCTCACCGAGCTCACACACCGCTCGACGCACCTCATCACCCCCTTCGACTCTGGAGGCAGCTCGGCCGAGCTGCGCGCGGCCTTCTCCATGCTCAGCGTGGGCGACCTCCGCAACCGCATGATGGCGCTCGCCGACCGCTCCGCGCCCGGGGTCCCCGAGGTCTACCGCTTGTTTCGGACCCGGCTCCCGGTCTCGGGGGAGGTCGGCGCCCGGTCAGACACGCTGCGTCGGCGCCTCGAGGCGATGGTGCTCGGTCGAGACAGCGCCGTCGCGTGTCTGCCCGAGCACCTGCGCGCACCGATCTGCGCCCACCTCGAGGCCTTCGCGGCCGACATGCCCGCCGACTTCGAGCTCCGCGGGGCCAGCGTCGGCAACCTCATCCTGACGGGTGGATACCTGCGCAGCGGTGGAGACATCGACGCGGTGCTCCAGACCTTTCGGGAGCTCGTCGCTGTGCGCGGCCTGGTGCGCCCGGTCGTCGACACCGACCTCCACCTCTGTGCCCAGCTCCGCGACGGCACTCAGGTCATCGGTCAGCACCGGATCACCCGAGCCTCGCTCCCCCACACACGCCCCCCCTCCCCGATCGCCGAGCTCCGCCTGGTCGACTCGCTCCGCGAGGACCCCCGCCCCGCCCAGGTCCAGATCGACGCCGTGACTGCGGCCCTGATCGCCGACGCCGATCTGATCTGCTTTCCCATCGGCAGCTTCTGGACCTCCGTGGTCGCCTGCCTCCTGCCCGGAGGGGTCGGTGCAGCGATCGCCGCGGCCCCCTGCCCCAAGGTCTTTGTGCCCAACTGCGGCCTGGATCCCGAGTCTCGGGGCCTGTCTGTGGGCGCCCAGGTCGAGGCCCTGCTCGCGGTCATGCGTGCGGACGCCGGACCACGGCCGAGCACAGACAAACTCCTGAGCGCGGTGCTCATCGACAGCCGGGGCGGCGCCTACCCGGAGGGCCTCGCTGCCGAGCTCGTCGAGAGATCAGAGATCCCGATCATCGACGCCCCACTGACGACGGAGCACAGCGCCCCCCTGCTCGATCCTCATCGCCTGGCCGCGCGCCTGCTCGCCCTCGCCTGACCCAGGGCCGCAAGCCGACGCGTGACCGTCTCGGCCGGATCGCACTTGGGCAGGGCGCTCGGTTGCAGGGCCCGGCCCAGGTCGAAGCGATAGCGACAGCCCAATTTGTGCTCGCCCTCGCCCTCGCCCTCGCCCTCGACCTCGCCCTCGACCTCGCCATAGATCCTTCGCGGCCGGGCCAGCGAGCGGGTCGCCAGCTCGATGGTCTTCTCGGCGAAGCCCATGGCCGTGTACTCCACACACAGGTGCCAGGCGCCCACGCTGCGCACCTCCACGTCGATGCGTCCGTCCTCCACAGCGACGACCATGGCGCCCTCGCTCGCGTAGGCCCGCCACAGACGAGCCAGGATTCGGGGGACCGCCTCCGCCCTCGCGCCCGCCAGGAGGTGACGGTAGGGGCCGTGGACCAGCGCCCAGCCGGCCATGGCCGCCCCCATATGCCAGTACTCGCGCTCGTCGCCCGCGTAGAAATGGTCTAGCCAGGCCTCCTGAAAACGAATGTAGTCGTCCAGCGGGACCAAGGTCGCGCCCGTGACCGGGCCACAGAACAGGGGTGAAATCGCATGCAGCTCACCCTCGAGCTCCGCCCAGGCCCGGTCCCCAAACTCCCGAATCAGTGTGTCGCGCTGCGCCGCAAAGAAGGTTCCCTTGATCTCCACTGTGAACTCCCTGAACTCCCGAGCGGCGCAGATCCGCCGCCCTCGCCAACCTGCGCCCGATGGCCCCGTTTGACCAGCCTGCGCCGGGGCCGGGAAACGCCCCCACCTGCGATCCAGCTGTGGGCAACTTCAACCGATCGCGCTAGCGTTTCGTTGGGGGAGGGAGGGTCTCGCGCCCGACCCGCCGGAGCGGTCAGAGCGACGCCAACATCATGTCGAACCGGAGCATCCCCGCCCTCACCAATCAGTCGCTCGGCCAGTCGCTCGGCCAGTCGCTCGGCCAGTCGCTCGGCCTCTCGCTCGGCCTCGCGCTCACTTCGGTCCTGGCCTGTGGCCCCCGAGCCCAGAGCTCAAACCCCAGCCGGAACCCGACGGGGATCCAGCCCCCCCAGGCTGCGCTCACCGAGCCCAGCCTGACCCCGATCGCGGGTCCTCCCCGGAGCCCGCTCGCCGATCTGTCTGGGATCGTGCTCGTGCTCGACACCCCCGAGCCCTCTCCGGACTCGAGTCTCGACCAGGGAGGGCCACCTCCGGCCCCGGCGACTGCAAACCCCCACCTCGACTTCAGTCGGATCCCCGACCCGATCCGCCCGGCCGACCCGCGGGTGGACCGCTACCAAGATCCAGATACGCCCCGCTCGGCGCCGCTGCACGACACCGACCCGAACATCGAAGCCTACGACCTCGGCGGGCCCTCGATCACCAAGCTGCCCCGCGGCGCCACACAAACGCAGATCACCCAGGCGCTGATCGGGGTCTCGGGCCTGCGCGACGCCAACCTCGGCGGCACCGCGCTCACAGACCTCACCCCCCTCGCCGCCCTCGAGTCGGTGGAGCGGCTGATCTTGTGGGACACGCTCGTCGTCGACCTCGAACCCATCCGCCATATCCGCGACCTCGGAGGTCTCGAGGTCCTCGACATCCGCGGCACGGGCATCGACGATCTGTCCCCGATCGCCTCGGCGACCGGCATCCGCGAGCTCCTGGCCAGCGAGAGCAATGTCTGCGAGCTCGCCCCGCTCCGTAAAATGGGCGAGCTCGCCATCCTCGACCTCGCCGACACCCCGGTCCGCAAGCTCGACGCCCTGACCGCGCTCACCCGACTCACCACCTTGCACCTCGACCGCACGGCCATCACCCACGTGCGCCCCTTGGCCGAGCTCGGGCATCTGAAGGTGCTCTCGCTCGCGGGTACCGCCATCCGAGACATCAAACCCCTGCTCGGCCTCGAACACCTCGAGACGCTCTCGCTCGCAGACACCCCGATCAAAAACGTCGCCGTGTTGGCGAGCATGCAGGGGCTCTCGACGCTGGACCTACGCGGCACTCGAGCGAGCGTCAGGCAGATCGACGACCTGGAGGCGGCCATGCCCTATACGCTGATCTTGGACGACGCCTGGCAGCGGGAAAACCAGTGACCGCGATCCCCAAAACACCTGGCACCGGAATCTCCCCTGGCGGCCCTCGCTGCCCACGAGCGCGCTGCTAGCCCGCAGCGCACGCGCCCATGGGTTGGCCACACTCGCCCGCCCCCGCACAGATGCCGCTCTCGCACTCGAGGTCGAAGCGACAGGCCTCACCGACCTCGATCGAGGCGGGGCAGTAGGGCTCGTCACACTCCTGGGGGTACTCCCCCAGACGCACGAAGTGGGAGGGGTTCTCGACCACGCCGCTGAGGTCGACGTCGCCATCACCGGCGACAGGCCCGCTGCGCTCTGCGACGGCCCGCTCCCACATGCGGACAAAATCGTCGGCTGAGCGCCGCAGCGGCTCGATATCCGTGCCCAGCTGCTCGAGATCGGCGAGTAGATCGCCGAGCTGTCCGACCTGGCCGAGACCCCAGGTGTCGTAGTTGGTCCCCAGGGGCGGCGTGGACCCGGGCGCCCTCTGATCTCGGGCCTGGCAGGCTGCCTCCACCGGAAACGAGGCCGAGCAGGCCCCCGCCCCGAAGCGCGGCCGGGTCTGCTGGATGAAGCCGTTGAAGTCCGAGCCCAGGCCGATGTTCACCTTCAGGCCGAGGCGGCCGTAGTCGTAGGCCTGGGCGAAGGAGCGCGCGCTCCCATGACAGTTGTTCTCGACCGCCGAGGGTGCGTAAGTGTTGGTCTCTTCGTGGGCTGTGCGCAGACCCAGCACCCCCCCGGTCTCGCGGATCATCTGCACGATCCAATAGGGGGTGGTCTTCTCTTCGCGGGCCTTCTCGGGCCGCATCATCTCGCGGAAGTGGGCGTGTGAGGCGTAGAGCGGGTAGTAGTCGTTGTCGACGGCGATCTCGTGGACGTCGCGGGTCAGCGCCTCGGACATATGCGCGAGATCGATGAGCATGCCGCGGGCGATCATCTCTTCGACCAGGGCCCGCCCCTCCTCGCTGAGACCCACGACGTTGCGGCAGTCTTGGTCGACGTCGAAACCCATGGTCAGATCCTGGGTGGTGATGCCGCAGTCGTCGTCGACGTGGCAGCTCTCGTCGAACTGGGCGAGGTGAAAGATGGTGTTGTGGGGGGCGGCCCCGCCGAAGCGGTTGTCGAGCTGGTGGACGAGCTGGAAGGTGCGGACACCGAGCGCGTAGACCTCGTCGAGCGCGGCGTGCCAATCCCCGTCTCCAAAGATGTGGGAGGCCTCGATGCTGAGCACCATGGCCAGCTTGTCCTCGCCGATGATGCGCCGGGCATCCTCGGCCGTCAGTGCGATCTCGACCCACTCGTGGCTGGCCGCGAACGCGTTGGCACGCTCGAGCTGCACCCGGACGTCGTCCATCTCGTCGCACTGGGGGCGATCGACGTTCTCGGGTGGGAGCGCCTTGCACAGCCAGTCGAGGGACACGGCCGACATCACGCTCACGCGCAGGCCCGAGTCGTAGGCATCCTCGAGCCACCCCTCCCACGACTGCTGGTGGGCGATCGTGTCCCAGCGCGGCCAGCCGGGGAGCTCGGGCCACCCCCCGGTCCGGTCCGCGTGCTCTCCCGTGTCTCCCGAGCTCCCCGGGATATCGGCCAAGAGCTCACCGATGCCCGCACCGCCGAGGGTCAAGACCGCCTGAAACAGGGGCACGTCGGCCGCGGCCGCGTCGATCGTGTCCTGGTCGCAACCCTTAAACAACCCGGAGAGTTCGTCGCGCAGGCGGCCGTGATCACCGGGGGACCCGCCGTCACACAAGCTGAGCGCGACCTCGCCGGGCCCGTCGACCTGACCGTGGAACCAGCCCCCGCCGAAGGCCTCCTCCCCGTACATGTGCAGGTGCAGATCGGCGTAGCCCTCCAGGGGCGGCGGCGACTCCTCCCCGGTCTCTCCATCCGTGTCTCCGACCTCGTCACCCACGGTCTCGTCGCCAGCGTCCTCCGTGCTCGGCGGTTGTGCGCAGGCGAGGGTGAGGGTTGCGAGTGAGCACAAGACAGCGCGCGAGGTCGACATCGGGTGCACGGTAACAGGGCCGAAATGTCACCATTGATCGCGCCCGTGCCGCTTCCCTGTCTGGCGCCCATCCGGCTTCCACGCCCACGCCCACGCATATTCAAGGCCAGAGCCGCGCTCACTGCGATCACTCTGCGATCACTCTGGGCTGGCGCAGATCCCCACGTTCTCGAGCC
>CAYVJQ010000015.1:0-5678 GCA_964451725.1 uncultured Nannocystaceae bacterium
GGGGGGGGGGGGGGAGGGTGGGGGGGGGGGGGGGCGGTGTGGGGGGGGGGGGGGGGAGGAGGGGGGGGGGGGGGGGGGGGGGGGCTAGAGGGAGGGCTAGATCGTCAGACAGCACCCTCAGCGCGGCGAGACGCTGCCCTGTCGCCGAGGGTTCGCCTCTGGATCGCGCTCGTCGAGCAACACCACAGGGGCCGCAGCTTGGCGCCCGGGACTCCAGTAGAGCAGTTCAGCCTCGTGCTCGTGGACCCGCAGGAAGGTGAATTGGACACGCTCGCGGGGCACGAGCACATCGTGGGTGAACACGGCGAGCCAGGTGCCGGTGTTGTAGTACCAGGCCGGCTCTCCGTTGGGCTGCTGGAGTCGCCACAGGACCTCGTCGTGGGTGTGGCCAAAGCTGACCACGGGAACGTCGAGGATGTTGACGATCTTCTGGGCCGCCCGACGCAGCGGGGAGGAGCGCTCGCGCGGGCTGCGAAACAGACCCCAACCGATGCCGACGATCGCGGCCATCAAAAACGCGAAGTCGAGGCTGAGGAACAGGAGGGCCTTGAGCATGAACCCGCCCTTGAGCTCGGCGATGGCGTGGAAGCCCGCGAACCACAGACCGAAGGTGAGGGCCGAGAGGGCGACGATACCCAGGAGCACCCGCAGTCCTTGGCGGGTCAAGGTCGAGACCGCCTCGACGACGCTCGCCCCTCGCTCTTTGAGAGCGTCGATCTCTCGCAGCTTGTCGCCCAAGGCGCCCGCGACCTCGGACTCGGCGAGCGTTTTCAGGGCGCTCTCGTGGGCCTCGCGGTAGGCGGCCTTGGCCTGCTTTTGGCTCTGGGCGATGCGCCGAATGACCTGCGGCCAAAATCGGGCGTGGCTGAGCACGGCCCTGGAGATCAGGTGCGGCGTGTTGCTGATCAGCCACTTCGCGTAGCGCATGTGGGCCCGGGTGCTGGGCACGATGAAGGTGATGGCTCCGAACCCATTGAAGAGGTAGCGCTGGAAGAAGTTGCCCAGCGGCATGTCGTACTCGGCCTCGTGGACCTTGCGCGGGGCCTCGGCCAAAGCCGAGCGCAGCCAGTAGGTGAACGCGTTCTCGGGGTCGTACTGGCAGCCGTGCTCGACCCAGATCCGGCCCGGCTCGTACCAAAACCAAGGTGGGAAACGGAGCCGTTTGCTGGCCGCTGCGAGTTCGCGCTCGCTGCTGAGGCGCTCGCCGACCCGACCCAAGATCGCACGCTCGATCTGGCGGCGGACGGGGGCCCACTGAATCTCTTGGTCGTGGTTGCCGGGCAGGATCACGACCTCGTGGCCTGCACTCAGCACCCGGGCCAGTCCATCGACGAACTCGGGGTGACCCACGAGCACGTCGGCCATGTCGCGGGCAGCCCGATCCGGGGTCATGAAGGGGCCGAACTGACGCTCGACCATGGTCGCCTCTGGGGTCTGTGGCGGCCTGTCGATACGCAGGAGGTCGAAGGCGTCTCCGTTGATGATCAGTCGCAGGTCGGCGTTGCGCTTGAGGGCGTCGTCGACCAGCCACTGGCAGAAGCTGCGGAAGTCGTCGTCGTAGAAAAACGCCTCGAGCTCATGGTAGCGGCCCGTGTTCGGGTTCTTTCCTCGCCCGAGGTGGAAGTCGCTGACGATGACGAGATCGTGCATGGCGAGGACCGGTCAGCGCGCGACAGTGGAGGCGCGCAGCCAGTCGAGGAAGGCCGGAGGGGCGGACTCGGGGGAGAACACGAGGATCTTCGGGACGTCGTAGGGATGGGCGCGGTCGAGGGTCTCGACCGCCTCGTCGGCGAGCGCCGCGCTCGTCTCCATGATCATGGAGACCTCCGTGTCGCAGGTGATCGCGCCCTCCCACCAATATAGAGAGCGGGTGTTCGGGAGTAGGTTCGCGCAGGCGATCAGCTTGGCCTCGAGCAGGCCGCGGGCGAGCTCCTCAGCCACGTCGGGGGGCGCGGTCGAGAACAGCAGGCGCAGACCGGGGTCGGGCATTCACACGAATGGTCGCACATCGGGGCGAAGGGCGCCCTCAGTGCAGCCCGGCGAAGCCGGCCTCGACGCCCGCGGCGCTCTGGGCCTCGGTGAAGGCGGCGCGCAGGACTGGGGCGTAGCGCGCGACGTCCCTGCCGATCCGTTGGATCCGTTCGATGACCTTGGCCTCGCGCAGCACCTCGCCGTCGAAGTCGGCGGTGGTGGCCGCGGCGTGGAAGGGCAGGACAAAGCCGTGGCACCACTGAAAGCAGGTCTTGACCGCGGTGGTCGACATGTCTCCGGTGCCGCCTCCGGTGCTCGCCAGGACGCCCGCGAACTTCCCGGCGAGCTCCGGGTAGAGAAAGTCGAACCAATTCTTGAGCGCGCCGCTCATGCTGCCGTGGTACTCGGGGGTGGCCAGGATGAAACCCTCGGCCCAGGCGGCGCTCTCGCGCACGAGGGCGACCTCCGGGAGTGCGGACTGAGCGTCTTCGCCCCAGACCATGACCGGCAGCTGGGTCTGGTCGAGGTTCAGCTCTCGAACCTCCGCGCCGGCGGCCCGGGCCGAGTCGGCGGCCAGAGAGCAGATATGTCGGAGTCGGCCGTCGATTCGGCTCGATCCGCAGACCACGAGGACCTTGGGGGCCATGCCGAGGTGTAGACCGGCCGGGTGATCCGAGCAAACAGGCCGCCCGACAGGCCCAATTGGGTGTCAGCAGGCGTTCGCCAGCTTGCGCCTGCCGCCAGGATCTGGCATTTGAGCGCGTTGGCTATGGATCGCTCTGGATATTCGTCGCAGTCGTCTCGGTCGCTCCCCACGCTGCCCACATTGACGACGCTGCAGACCCCCCGCTACCGGGCGATCACGCGCACGGGCCTCCGGCGGACACGCCAGTGGGAGAGCTTGGACCCCGCGCTCCAGCGCGCCAACGATGTGGTGTCCAGGGTCTTGCCCTTCAAGACCAACGCCTACGTGATGGACGAGCTGATCGACTGGTCCCGCGTGCCCGACGATCCGATCTACCAGCTGACCTTCCTGCAGCAGGAGATGCTCGATCCGGAGGCCTTCGCCCGAATCGCGGGCCTGCTCGACACGGGGGCGGACTCGGCTGCGCTCAAGTCGGCGGCCGACGAGCTGCGCCTGGGCCTCAACCCTCACCCCGGCGGACAGCTCAGCCACAACGTGCCCTCGCTCGACGGGCGGCCCCTGCCCGGGCTCCAGCACAAATATCGAGAGACCCTGCTGCTGTTCCCGAGCGCCGGTCAGACCTGTCACGCCTACTGTAGTTTCTGCTTTCGCTGGCCCCAGTTCGTCGGCCTCGACGGCTACAAGTTCTCGGCCCGGACCAGCGAGGACGCGCTCGATTACATTCGGGCCCACCCTGAGATCACCGATGTGTTGGTGACCGGGGGCGACCCGCTGACCATGAGCGCGGCGAGCCTGCGCCGCTACCTCGAGCCCCTGCTCAGCCCCGAGTTCGCCCACATCGACATCCGGATCGGGACCAAGTCGCTGGCCTACTGGCCCCACCGCTTCACCAGCGACCCGGACGCGGACGCCCTGTTGCGCCTGTTCGAGGACATCGGTGGCGCCGGGACGGGGCGGCACCTGGCGATCATGGGCCACTACAACCACCCCCGCGAGCTCAGCACACCCACCGCTCAGGCTGCGATCGCCCGGGTCCGGGCCACGGGTGCCCAGATCCGCATGCAGTCTCCGATCGTCCGCCACATCAACGACGACCCGGAGACCTGGGCGACCCTGTGGCGACAGGGGGTGCGCCTCGGCTGCGTGCCCTACTACATGTTCGTCGAGCGGGACACGGGGCCGCGGGCCTACTTCGAGCTCCCTCTGGCTCGGGCTCTCGAGATTTTCAGGGCGGCCTATACCAGCGTCTCGGGTCTGTGCCGGACGGTGCGCGGGCCGAGCATGTCGGCGTTCCCGGGCAAGGTCTGCATCGAGGGCGTCGCTACCTTGGGGCAGGGTCCCGAGGCCGAGCGCGTGTTTGTCCTCCAGCTCCTCCAGGCCCGCGACCCGAGCCTGGTGCGGCAGCCCTTCTTTGCGACCTACGATCCGGAGGCGACCTGGCTAGGTCAACTCAAGCCGGCTCAGGGGGCCGAGCGCTTCTTCTTTGAGGACTCCGACGAGGCTGGAGCGTGATCCCATGGAGGCTTTCCTCGAAATAATGATCTTGGACACGGACGGCTACAGCGTGAGCGTGGCCGACCTGGGCATCGTGATCCTGGTGCTCCTCGGTGGCGGGGTGTTCTCGTGGCTGGCGCACCTGGCTCTGAGCGCGATCGCCGACCGCTCGCGGGCCGACTCGGTCCAAGGTGCGATCATCCATGCTCTCGACGGCCCGATCCGCTGGGCGATCCTGGTCTTGGCCCTGTGGGTCAGCTGGCAGCAGATCACCCACAAAGAACTGACCGAGGCCCTGTCCTCGGGGATCTTCCTGGCCACCCAGCTGCCGTTTTTGATGTGGTTTGGGGCCCGCCTGACCGACAACTGGACCGCGATTTGGGCCAAGCGCGCCTCGGCGACCGAGGGCACCTTCGACGACCAGCTCGTGCCGGTGGTCCGCACGCTCCTGCGCCTGCTGATCGTCATCTTGGGGCTGCTGCTGATCCTTCAGAACCTCGGCTATCAGGTTGGGACCTTGGTGGCGGGCCTGGGCATCGGTGGGGCCGCGATCGCCCTGGCCTCGAAGGACACCATCGCCAACTTGTTCGGCTCGATCGTGATCTTCGTCGATCGCCCCTTTCAAGTCGGCGACTGGGTCGAGATCGGAGCCCAAGAGGGCACGGTCGAAGAGGTCGGGCTGCGGGTCACCCGGATCAGGACCTTCGCCAACAGCCTGATCACGGTGCCGAACTCGGCGCTGACCACGACGTCGATCAACAACTGGTCCAAGATGCAAAAGCGGCGCATCAAGCTGACCTTGGGCGTCACCTACGACGCCACGCCAGAGCAGCTCGAGCAGGCGGTCGCGGCTCTGCGCGACGTCCTCGAGGGCGATGCGCGGGTCTCTCAGGACTTCATGCTCATCAACTTCACGAACTTCGGCGCGAGCAGCCTCGAGATCTTCGTGTACGCGTTCACCCTGACGACCCGCTGGGACGAGTACATGCAGGTCCGGCAGGATCTGCTGCTCGAGTTCATGCGCCGCTTCCAGGCCCTGGGCCTGAGCTTCGCGTTCCCGAGCCAGAGTGTGTACATCGAGAGCCTGCCGCCCGGGTTCCCCGAGGCCATGATGCGCGAGACACCGCGCTGATCGGTATCGTTCGCCTACCGGGGCTCAAAAGGTCACGCCGACGTCGAATACGAAGCGCCCGTTGGCGTCGTCGGTGGGCCCGACGTTGTAGCGGCCGGGGAGCAGCACGGCGTAGCCCAGGGCCATGGTCACGATGTTGATGTCGAGCTTGAGGAAGTTGACGCCGACCGAGTGGCGAAAGTCGCGGGCGAAGTTGAACTTGGACCAGCGCTGGGTCAGGACCCCGAAGTCGTAGAACAGGGAGTGGGCCAGGGCGCCGCCGACGATGCTCTTGATGGAGGTGACCTGGATGGCGATGCTGCCGATGGCGCGGATGTGTCCACCCTGGGCCCTGGGCCTGAGCAGGGTCCCGCCTTGAGGCAGCTCGATCCGCTCGACGTCCACGAGCATGGTCTCGGCCAAGATGCCACGTAGGCCGAGGTCGGCCGTGCCGCC
>CAYVJQ010000015.1:5778-18142 GCA_964451725.1 uncultured Nannocystaceae bacterium
CCGGTGCGGTTGAGCCAGCCCTCGTTGCTGCCGGCGAGGGGTTTGGCGAGGTCTTTGCTGATGTTGGCGAGCTGGATGAGGTAGCCGCCATAGAAGGTCCACTCGCGGAACCGCCGGCTGAGGCGGAGGGAGCCGACGATGGTCAAGATCTTGCCCCGGGCGGGGGTCGCCCGCTCTTGGATGCGCCCGTTGATGTCGAGGTCGAAGGCGCTGGCGAAGATATGGGGGCGCGAGAGGGTCGCGGCGGCGAGCCGCTCGTAGCACTCCTGGCCGGCGCACAGCTCGGTGTTGCTGAGGACTTCGGACGCGTCGAAGCCCCAGCGCCCCTCGAGGCGGAGGTCCCAGCCGGTCCCGAACATGTTGGGGAAGCTCGGGTTGGCGAACACGTAAAAGGGGTTCAAGGTCGCCGCGCCGAAGCCGTAGGCGAGGGTCATGGACAGGTCTTTGGCCTCCTCGAAGGCGACGACCTGGTGGACTTCACAGGGCCCGTCTTCGTCCCAGTAGCAGCCCAGCGGGTAGGGCGTGATGCTGACCGAGCGGGCGACGCCCATGGATTCGATGGCCGCGGCGGACTCGTCGACGAGGTGCTGGCTGTAGGGGTCGCCCTGTTCGAAGGCGAGCTCCCGCCGCAGGACCCAGGTCCGGGTCTTGAAGTTGCCGCGGAACAAGGTGTCGCCGAAGTTGCCGCGCCGGCCCTCGTAGACGTTGATCACCGGATCGATGGGCACGGCCGAGTCGCGGGCGCGCTCGCTGCAGATACCGTAGCGGGCCTCGGGGATCGCCCGGGTCGAGTCGATGATGACCTGCTCACCGTTGCGCGCGGTGTAGCGCCAAGTCAGCTCGGCATCCGCGACCGGGAAGCCGCTGTCGCGGTAGCGGCGGACGATGGCCGTGCGTGAGTCCCTGTCGAGGGTCGGCGTCACCGGCATGCCGCCCGCGCGCTCGTCGTTGTCGTCGTGGCGCAGGGGGCCCCCGCGAAGCATGCGGGGGGCGCCCCAGGAGACTTGCTGTGCGCTCGGGTCTCGGAGGTAGAGGCCCTCGACCTTGCGCGAGAGGGGGATTCGTTGGTCGAGGTAGCGGACCTCTTCGGTGGCGCTGGTCAGGACCCGCGGACCCGGCTCGACATGCATGCGCACCCAGACCTCGGCCCGCTCGGCGGCGAGCACACCCGCGAGGCCGTCGGGATCGAAGGCCTCGAGCCACAGGGGGCGGCCGCCGCTCTCGAGCAAGGCCGCGACGTCGAGCACCGCCTTGAGCCCGCTGCCGACCTCGCTGTCGAGGCCGGACTTCCAAAACGCGACCTCGATGGTCACGCTCGCGCACAGGTAGCCCTCGCTGTTGTAGGCGGCAGTCAGGGCCTGGATGTCGCGGAGGGCCTCGCTCTCGCTGAAGGTGCCCCGTCGGTGCAGGGCCCGGTCGTCGAACCAGCGGGCCTCGATGCGCTTGGCGACCGCCGGGATCAGGCGAGCGGGGCGGACCAGCTCGAGGTCGGCGATCTTGACCTTCGGTCCCTCTTCGATGACGAAGCGCAGCTTGTCGATGGTGGTGAAGTCGAGGTGCTGTCCGTCGACGACGGCGAACAGGTAGCCCTGGTTTTGATAGTGGGCGCGGAGGTTGGCGGACTCGCGGCGGGCGGCGGCGGCGGTCGCCGGCTCACGCCGGTTGAAGAGCTGGATCTGGCCCCGGAGCTGGCTGTCGCTGAAACTCAGCCCTGACCCGCGGCGACGCTTTCGGGCCCGCCGCTGGGCCGGCTTGAACTCGGTCTGGACCGCGGGCCCGAGATCGACGCGGACCTCGATGGGCAGGTGTTGGCTGGTGAAGCGCTGCTCGGGGCTGAGCGATTCGTAGGAGGTCTCGACCTTGACCTCGGGGTAGGGGAGGTCGCCCTGGGTGCGCCAGAACTGGCCCAAGCTGGCGTTGGGTTCGGCGTAGCCCCGCTCGACCTTCTCGACGGCACTGTCGACGAACTCACGGGTGATGCGGGTCCTGAACACCCCCAAGACTCGAGGGATGAATTGGCGTCGGATCCAGCGGGCGTCGCTGTCGTCGAGGGGCTCTTCGGTGCGCGAGTCGATCACGTCGACGCGCCAGCGGTCGACTTTGAAGGGTTTGTGTTTCTTCAGGAAGACGTAGAGGTCGGCCTCGTCGCCGTCTCGGCCGCAGACCAGGGTCATGGATGTGGTGCCTTGGAGGTAGCCGCTGTCGAACAAAAAGGTGTCCACACGCGCGAGCTCGTCGCGCTCCCACTCGAGGCAGGCGACATCCCGGGACTCGCAGATCGGCGGCAGATCGCCCTGGCGCAGGCGCTTGGGCTCGATGCACTGACCGCGGGCCAGCGCCCCGGGTTGGGCCTCGACGCTGAGCTGCCGCATGATGTCGCGCTTGGCCAGGGGCAGGTAGCCGCGCACACGGACCCGGCGAATCGATCGCCCCGGGCGAACTTGAATGACGACCTCGCCCTTGGCCACGGGCAGAAACTCGGCCCGGTAGCCGAGCTCGGCGAGCCGGGCCGCGTAGTCGAAGGGATAGAAAATACCCGTTCGCAGGCCGATGATGGTCTCGAGGCGCGCGCGGCTGTCCCCCTCGACGAAGCTCCCGCGGATGCTGACGACGTCGACATCGATGTAGGCCACGGCCCCGCCCAAGACCGCCGGGCGGATGCCCAAGAGCACCTCGTTTGTGCCGGTGGGGGCGATGAAGACCTCGAAGCCGTCGCTGGCGAGGCGCTCGAGTCGGTACATGAGCAGGGCGTGGTCTCGGCCCGAGACCCGGGCCTCGATCAGGCGCGAGCCGTGGCCAGGCTCCACGGCCTGGTGGCACTCGACCAGCTCGAGTTGGCCTGCGCGCAGGGCCCCGAGGGCCTGGAGGGCAGGGTAGAGGGGGTCGCCGCGGTTGCGCAGGTCGCAGTCCGAGCCCGGCAAGATGGGGGCGTCGTCGCCCGTTTGGGCTGGAGCTCTTGGGCGCGAGGGGCCGGGGCGCGAAGGCGGTAGGCCGGAGCGAGAGGGGGACTTGGGCGGGGTGGCCGACTCGGGCGACTCCGGTGGCTCCGCGCTCGGTCGACCCGGGCCCGGAGCGAGGGTGCTCGACCCGTCTCCCGAGTCGGCGTCGGCTCCCGAGTCGGCGTCGTCTCCCGAGTCGGCGTCGGCTCCCGAGTCGTTCGAGTTGCCCTCGTCTCCCGAGTCGGCACTGCCGGGGTCGATCGGGGGGGCGGCCCAAGCCGGGGCGCTCGCCAACCCCAGCCACAGCGTCATCAGGAGCCCAAGGAGCTTGTCGCCGAGGGCCTCGGTCGGCCGGGCTCGACGTCGGGGGTTCATGGCGGGGGTCGCGGGCATCGTAGGCGCGGGTGTCCCTGGGCCCCAGCCACTATCGCGCGCTCGGGAGTTCGAGGCGCTGGATGAATTGGATGGAGCGGTGTTTGGGGGGATCGAGGACAAACACGCGCTCGGTGTAGGTACGGTTGCCGAAGGTCGTCTCGAGAGCCGTGTTCTCGAGGATCTCGAGGATGCCGGAGAACGACCGGCTGTCGCGGATATCCGAGCCAGGGTAGCCCCGAAGATAGGTGAGGTTCAGCCCCAGCCGGCCCCAGCCCCAGCGCAGCCACTCGGGGCGGGTCTCGGCTTCGATCAGCACGCCGAGCTGATCGATGCGCAGGCGCACGTAGGGAAGGTAGGACTCGACCCGTGGGATCTCGCGCTCGAGGACCTCGTTGATCTCGACCTGGGTCAGGCGCCCGGCGAGCGGCAGGAAGGTGGTGCCGAGCAGGTTGCTGTTTCGGTTCTCGCGCACCCCCGACTCGGCGAGGTCCGTGTTGCCGGCGTCGAAGATCAGATAGTCGACGCAGCCGCGGGTCGTGGCGAGGGCCCCGGAGGTGTCGCCGGGGGCGCTGCACTCCCACTGAATCGCGCCCAGGGTGCCGTTGAGTCGCAGGTTGAGGGTCAGCAGCTGGTTGTTGACCTTGATCTGCTTTTGGCGGGTAGCGAAGAGGTTGATCTCGCTGGCCGAGAGGCTGTCACCGAGGACCACCTTGCCACCCTGGACGTCGTAGGCCCCGCCGAGGATGTCGACATCGACGATGCCGCGCTCGACCGCGATGGTCCCGCTGAGGTCCGGGTCGCCGATGGTCCCGCCGAGGTGGAGCTGGGCGCTGGCCTCGAGCTTCTTGGCGACGTTGTTGTCGACCCGGAAGGGGGCGCCGGTCTCGAGTTCGAGTTCGAGCTCGAGGTTGCGGACGAACTCGGGCAGCTGGGAGGGCGGGGCCGGGGCTGGATCGGCGAACGAGAGCACGGCCACACCCTGGCGGGCATCCCGGAGCCAGGACGAACGCTCGATGAGCACGCGCCCGCTGACCTGGCCCTCGGACCCGTCGGTGCTGAAGGTGATCCGCTCGCTGCTCAGCGCCGCCTCGAGTTCCGGACGGCCCGAGTTGTCGGCCAGGGCGATCGGGAAATGGTCGGCGGAGGCGAGGATCTGGGCGCTCTCGAGCCCCTCGAAGCGGTCGTTGAGGATGATCTCGCCCCACAGGCTCGCGCGCCCACGCTCGCCTACCCGCAGGCTGAGCGCGTCGCGGGGCTCGCTCGGAGAGCTGGCGGTGCGCTGGCCACCGAGCCACACGGCGATGCCCCGGGTGCGTCGGTCGCGTCGGTCGCGTCGGTCGGCCGAGCTGCCGTCGCCGCGACAGGGGCGGGCCGGCGTGCACTGACGCAGCTCGACCACGCCCGAGCTCAGGCGCAGATCGCCGATGTTGGAGACGGCCATGCCGATGGATTTTCGATCGAAGCTGAGCGTGCCGGCGAGTCCGTCGAGGAGGGGCGGGCGTGGACCTCCCCCGTCGCCGTCCCCCTCTCCGCTGAAGCGCTTGAGGTCGCCGAAGGCATGAAAGGCCTGGAGGTCTGCGGCCCCACTGCTGGCATCGACGACCGAGGGCAGGAGGCGCTTGACCAAGCTGCCGTCGAGGGAGCCCGCGGCCTGGATGGCGAAGCGCCCCGAGCACGGGCCCGCGAGGTCGAGGTAGGTCTGACGGTTGCCGATCGCGCCGAAACGCAGGGTCTCGTCGAAGATGCGCACGGCCGCGTCGTTGAGGTAGAGCGTGCCCCCGGCCATGGCCAAGTCGAGGCTGGGGACGACGATGGGGATCTCGGATTGCCGGCGCTGGCGGGCACCCTCGATGCTGTCGTCGCTCAGCCTGAGCTCGAGGGGGGCGTCCTCCGGCAGGCGGATGTAGCCGGTGATCGTGGGCCGGGACACGATGCCCGTGAAGTCGAGGTCGAGGTCGAGGCGGCCCTTGGGGCTGCTGACGCCCCAGGGTGCGAGCAGCGGGCTGATCGCCGCGAGGTCGAGGGTCCCGTCGATGCGCGCGGCGGTGTCGCCCGGGGGCAAGCTGGCGTTGTCGGGGATCCCCGGGACGCAGCGCCGGGGATCGTCGTCGAGGGCACTGCGGGCCTCGTCGTCCGTACTAGCGAGGTCGAAGGTTCCATCGATGTTGAGCACGGGCCCCTGCTTGCCCCCGCTCTGGATCTGCCAGGGGTCCTCGAGGTGCAAGGTGGTGCCGTCGAGGTGGGCGCGCAGAGGGTTGAGAGAGCAGGTGGTGTCGGGGGCCAGGCAGGGGTCGACGGCGTTGCTCACCCCGGCGCCGTCTCGGGTCCCCCGATACCAGAGTTGAGCGAGCTCGATGTCGACGCGCAGGGGCTCTCCGGCGAGCTGTCGCGGGTCGTCTGGATCGCGCTCGGCACAGGCACCGAGCAGGGGCACCTGTCCGTCCTCGTGACTGGGGCAATAGCGGGCTTCAACCAGCAGGTCGTGGAGTCCACCGACGACGTGGGTGCGCCACTGGTCTCGGCTCGGGTGGGCGAGCAGGGTGTCGAGGGGCAGGGTCGTGAACCGCAGGTCGACGGCGGCCTCGATCGCATGGGTGCGTCCACCGCCGAAGGCCACGGTCGCGTCGACCTTCCAGTCGAGGTCGCCCTCGCCCTCGGTGTCGTTGGGCCGGCCGCTGAGGTCGCCCTGAATCCGAACCTGGCGGTGTCCAGCCGTGGCCGCATGGTCCGCGTCGGAGGGGGTCGCGGCCACGTCGACACTGGAGAAGGCGAGCTCGCCGCTGCCGAGGGGGATACCCGCGGCGCCCATGCCCGAGAGCACCAGTTTTCCGTCGACCTTGGGTCGGCGCAGGGTCCCGGTGACGCTGAGCTCGCTGCCCCTCGAGATCTGGCCGCGCAGGGGCAGGTCGGCCGAGGCCGCGAGCGCCGAAAGCGGCACGTTGCGGGCCTCCACGGTGAGGTCCAAGCTGGGATCGTCGTCGAAGCCGACGACCCCTGAAGCCCGGATCTGGCCGACGGGGACGGTCACGCCAGGGCTGCTGAAGGGGCTCAGCGGCCGGTGGTAGGCGAGGTTGAGGTGATCGATCTCGATGCCCTCGCGGGTGAAGGCGAAGCTGGCCTCGGCATCTCGGTAGTCGACGCCGGCGATCGTCAGGGTGTCCGCGTAGGCGCCCCCGCGGGCCTGGAGCTCGGACAGGCGGACGGGCCCCCGGTCTCCGTCGTCGATGAGCAGCTCGATGCTCGCGTCGCTGGCTCCGATCCCCGAACCCATGATGTCGGGGCGGTCGATGTCGTCGAGGCGCAGGGCCAGGCGGACGCGCGGATCGGAGAGCAGCTCGCCCTTGGCCATGAGCCCGAGGTCGGCCTCGAGGGGTCCGTGCCCGCCGAGCATCTTCACGTCGGGGCTGCGCACGGACAAGGTGCCACGCTCGAACTTCAGTGAGGCCGCGCGGATATCGTCGATCGCGAGGGCGCCCGCGTTGGCGCCCTCGATGTTCAAGGTCCCCGATCCGCGCGGGTCGGCGAGCAGGCCCGCGACCGAGAAGTCGACGGCGAGCTGGTCGAACCACGCGGGCAGGCCGAAGGCGGCCAAAAACGCGGCCCCGTCGTCGACCCGGATGCTGGCCGAGGTCGGGGCGAGGCGGGTGAAAGAGGCGTCGACGCCCCCGCTGATCCGCAGCTGGCCCCCGTCGACACCAATCCTCATGCCCCGGAGGTCGAGACCGTCTTCGGCGTCCCAGATGACCTCCCCATCGGCCCGGATGTCGCGGGGGAGGTTGTCGTCACGGGGCCCGTTGTCGCGGGCGATAGTCAGCCCGTGGAGCTCGGCTTCGGCCCGCTCGAGGCCGTCGTCGCCGATGCTGATCTCGTGGATCTGGAGTCCGCCCCGGGTCTCGCCCGCGAGCATCTCGGCCATGGACTCGTCGTCGGGGGTCAGCCGCCCGAGGTTGACCCCGTCCATATCGAGATAGATGGAGACCAGCAGCGGCTCGCCCTCTTCGGCGAGCACGAGGTGGTCCTGACCGCCACGTCGATGCAGGCGCAGGTCGCCGTCGAGGGCCGTGCCGCGGAAGGTGTCGAGGTACAGGATCCAGCGCTCGTGCTCGTGGTCTGGGTCGGCCGGACCTCGGGCTGGATCTCTGGCCGGGTCTTCGCCCTCGAGCAGGCGGCGCTGAGCGACGATGGCCGGGTGATCGCCGTGGCTGGCCCACTGCTCGGGGAGCGGGTCCTGAGCCAGGCTCAGGGACACGTCGACGTCGTACATGGCCCACGCCGGCTCCGGGAAGAGATCCAAGGTCAGGCCCTGGCCGACCGCCTCGAGGACGATCTCGTCCAGTGGGCCCTTGACCTCCAAGCTCGCGGGCGAGCCCTGGGCGCTGATCATGGCCCGCATGTGGCCATCGTCGTCGAGCTTGGGGGGCCACAGCTCGCCCGCGAGCGGGCCGAGGTTCGTGGTCGCGAGCCGGAAGTCGAAGCCGATGTCGCCGAACACATCGAGCAGCCGGCCACGGAACACCGACGGGGAGTCGGCCAGCTCGGCCTTCCCGCTGATCCAGATGTCGCCGAGGGGCCGGTAGTTCATGCCCGAGACCATCTCGAAGTCGCGCAGGTCCTCGAGCGGCATGGGTCCGTCGTGGAGGGTGGTGATGCTGAAGCTGCCCCCGGCCTCGGCGACCTGGATGTCGAAAGCCAGCGGGAGGATCTCTGGGCGCCCATCCAAGATCGCCCAGTTGGAGAACTCCAAGCTCGCCTCGATGTCCCCGAAGGCCAGGCGCGTGGCCCAGCCGGACTGGTCTTCGTTGTCAAGGGTCAGGGCCAGGCCGTCGAGATCGGCGTGGTCGATGCGGTAGGAGAGGCGCTTGAGGTGAGGGGGGTGCTTGTTCTCGGTGATCGTGTCGAAGGCGTTGATCAGGCTCGACATCCAGACCTCGTCGTCGCGCTCCGGGCTCTGGTAGGAGCGGACGGCGACCCACAGCTCACCCTCGTTGCGCAGCTCGGTGAAGTGCAGCACCCAGGGGATCTCGACCAGCTTGGGGACGCCGGCCCGGTTCCAAGGGATGAGCTCGTGGAGGACGAGCTCCGCGCTGAGGTGTTCGGCGTAGGCCGTGGGCTCGCCGCGCTCGAGTCCGTCGGTCTTGTAGGCCGGGTACACGCTCAGCCTCCGGGCCTCGATCTCGTGGGGTTGGCCGGTGAGCAGATCGACGATCAGCATCGGGGTCCAGTGCAGACTCTCGATGACCAGGTCGCCGTCGATCATGGCGCAGAGCTGGTCGCTGACGATCCCCCCGAGGCGCTCGTCGTTGATGAAGTAGTAGGCCCCGAGGTAGGCGACGTTGAAGATCAGGACCAGGATCATGAGCAGCTGCAGGGGCAGCTTGACCAGGAGCATGGTCGCCAGCGGGTGCCGGCGCCGGGTTGGCTTGGGAGAGGCGACGAACTGGAGGTACTGAGGGTGGAGGCGGCCGACCTGCGAGGGATGGGCCAGGGCCGCGTTGATCAGCGCGTCGCGAAATTGTTCGAGCCCGCGCTGGATCCGATCGCCGACCCGCTCGCTGCGCCCGGCGACGATCGTGGTGCCCGCGAGGGTCTGGCCGGCGTCGGCCAGGATGGCGGGCGCCAGGGGCCGGCCATGAACCACGGCGGAGACGTCACTGCGGGCGTCGGCGTCGACCTCGGCGAGGGCCTCGACCACCAGGGGCGGCGGATCGACCGTCATCAAGCGGGGCCGCGGCAGGGGGTAGGACCAGAGCAGGCGTCGGTCTCGGGCGATCGCGTCTCGGCGGACCAAGGCCGTGAGCCGCCGGCGCAGGCGTCGATGCGCACGCCGGCGCTGGCGCGGCGTGCTGAGGTCCGTGTTGCGCCTGACCGTCCGCCAGCGATCGACGTCTTGGTAGGCCTGGAAGAGCAGCGCCATGTTGGCGCCGGAGGGAAACAGGTGGCCGTAGCGCTTGGTCGCGCAGATTCGCTCCAGGTACACCCGACCGTCCGCGAGAAGGTCGGCCTCAGCCTGCCAATTCTCGCTTTTCGTCATGCCGACACGCTCTGGTTTCGCCGCGTTGGAGCCCGGCTGCGGAGCCCGGTGGCGGGACCCTCAGACTAGCATCTAGAGGCTCGTGGGGAAGTTTCACCACGGGCTGGGAGTCGGGCTATGGTCTGCGCTCATGCGTGGCCCCGACCTCCGCGTGCAGGCGCATCGACTCGCCGGGATCCTGGCCGTGGTGGCGGGGCTCGTGTTCTGGGTGGGCAGCGCGACACGGAGCTGGGCGGCGCCCCCTGGGACCGAGGTGGGTTCGGAGACAGGGGAGGGGGGCGAACAGGGCGCAGGGGATCCTGCGACGGCCGGCTCGGGGACTTTCGATCCGGGTGACCCGGGTGCTCCGGGTGACCCTCCATCCACAGGCCCTGGAGCCAGGCCAGACTCTGGAGTCACGCCCGGTCCTGGCACCGACGGGAAGCCGGGGCCCGACCAGGGGGGGGAGGCCCGCGGCGAGGCGGCCAAACGCATCTGGGGGCGGGCCCGGTCGATCGAGGCGCTCGTCGACGGGACTCTCGATCCGGGTGTAGCGATCGCAGCGCTGTTCGTCATCGATCTCTCGAAGGTCGAGTTCGCAGGTCCAGAGGGGGCCGAGCTTCTGGGCCTCCTGCGCTCGGTCGACGAGCGTCGTCGCTTCGAGGTTCGAGAGCGGGCGCGGCTGGCCGCCGCCGCCGCCGCCACCGATGTGATGGACAAGCGTCGCCGACACCGGAGGGACCCGCCCGAGCCCCCGCCTGAGCCCCCGCCCGGCCCGGCGCCCGCGAGCCCGGACGCGACCCCCCTCGACCACGCTCGGGCGGCGCTGGCTCTGGCCTACTGGCGGTTCTTGAGCCTGCCCGAGGCCCGTCGGGAGGCGCTCCTGGCCGCCCACGCCGCCCGGCGAGCCGCCCGGGAGCACAACGCGACGGCCGAGGCCGAGGCCCGGGCTCGACTCGCGCGGATGCAGACCCAGGCCGTCCAGCTCGGTCATCTGGTCGACGGGACGCTGGCGCTCGAGGTCGACCCGAGGCCGCTGCTGCGCCTCGATCTGAGCCTCGCCGAGGAGCTCGCCGTGGCCGAAGCCAGGCGGCGTCGGGCGCTCGGGCCCGGGCTGGGATCCGAGGACCCGGTCCCCGGCCAAGATTCCCCGCCGGCAGAGCCCGGTGCGATCTCTGCGCATGTGCCCCCCGTGGACCCGGGCACGCCGTCTGTAGCTCCGGATCTCGAGCCTCCGGCCTGGACTCCGGATACGGCGCTCGCTCGCTCGCTCGCCGAGGCCGAGTCGGCGCTGGACCGGCAGCGGCTGCGCTTCCTGGCCCTGACCGCCGACGAGCGAGCGGCCACCCTGGCGACCCACGCCAGGCGCCAGCGCGAGGCCGAAGACGAGGCCGCAGCCGCGGTCTTGCTTGCCGAGGGTGAGGCGACCAAAGCCGTGGAGGACGAGATCCACGAGGCCGAGGACGCGGCCGCGGCCGCCAAGCGGGCGCGGGAGCAGGCCGAAGTCGCCGCGCGCCAGGCTCACTCCGAGGCCCAGCGTCGGCTCAGCAGCGAGCGGGCCCGGCTGCTGGGTGTCAAGGAGAGCCACGAGCTCTATCGAGCCGATCTCAGCCGGGGGCGCCGGGTGGTCATCGCCGCGCACGAGGGGGCCCTCGAGTGGGATGCCGAGGTCGCTGCCTTGGGCGAGCGCCGGGGTCGAGGAGAGGACACGGAGGCCGATGCGGACGCGGTCTACGAGCCTCTGCACGATGCTCTGGAAGAGGTGCGGGACGAGTTGCGCGAGAGCTTGGGGGCGATCGCAGGGGGCGGATCCGGCGTTGAGGCCGTGGGTACGGCCGCGGCTGGTCTGTCGGCGGACGCCGAACTCGAACTCGCCGATCTACACGCCGAGGTCACCGCCAGCGTCGCCGAACTCGAGACCCTCGAGGCCGAGGTCCGCTGGGAGGCGGCCGAGCAGCAGCGCGACGACATCGTCCTGCTCAACCAAGCCCGACTGGCGCTCCTGGAGCTCGGATCCAACGGACTGCGGGGGGCGATGACGGGCTTCGGGGCCGACGGGATCCGCCAGGTCCGCCGCGAGATCGATCAGATCGGCTTGGAGCTGCGCTATCGCCTGTTGAGTCTGCCTCGCCTGGGTCGCTCGCTGCTCGAGCGTTTCGAGGAGACACCCCTGCCGGTGATCTTCGCTGTGTTCCAGCTCGGGTTCGCGCTGCTCGGGTTCCGCTACTGGCGAAAGCGGGCCGAGGCGACCCTGCAGCGCGCCCAGGACTACTTCCTCGAGCGCAGCGAGGGCAGCCCCGCGGTGAACTCGTGGGCGGCGACCGGGCTGTGGGTTCTGGACCGGGTTCGGCGTCCCCTCGAGCTCCTGGCGCTGTTCGCTGTGGTGTTCGGGGTGGTCCTCGAGGGCCGGGACGTGCTCGAGCTCGAGATCCTCAGGTTGGTGGTCCTGTGGGTGCTGATCGGCCTCACCGTGATCTTGTTGGTCGATGCGGTGGCCGCCCGGGAGAACCTGGCGACCGGGCGCGGCGGGGCAGTGGTCGCCGCGCTGCGGATTCGATCGCTGCGCCTGGTGGGCATGACCGTTGTGCTCACGGGCCTCGTCCTGTCGATGACCGAAGAGACGGTCGGTCGCGGGGCCATCCACCACTGGGTCGGCAGCCTGGTCTGGATCGCGGCGCTGCCGATCGGGTTGGTCCTGATCAGCTGGTGGCGCGAGCAGGTCTTCCGCCTGCTCCGCGAGGACGAAGACCTGCCCGACAACGCCCTGGTCCGCTGGCTCCGGGCCAACGACAGCGGTTGGACCAGCTTTCCGGCGGCCGGGCTCTCGGCTGCCTATCTGTTCGGGCGCGGCGCGGCGCGCTGGCTCCTGTCCCGGGCGACCTCCTTCGAGACCACCCGGCGGGTGCTCGCCTACCTGTTTCGTCGCGAGGTCGCGCGCCAGGCGAGCGCGCGAGAGGAAGAGAACGAAGCCACCGAGCCCCTGGCCCCAGAGATCTACGCGCGCTTCGAGCCCGACCAGCGCCTGATTTTGGAGCCGCGT
>CAYVJQ010000015.1:18242-20324 GCA_964451725.1 uncultured Nannocystaceae bacterium
GGGACCCTCAGCGCGGTCGTCGGGGAGCGCGGATCAGGCAAGAGCGCCCTGCTGCACCGGCTCGCGCTCGCCCTCGAGGCCCGGGCCGACGACTGCAAGGTGCTCGCGCCGGTCGACGGTCCTCCCACGTCGGGCGCTCCCGATGACACGGAGGAGTCTGCCCACGCCGAGTTCGGCCGCCTGACCGTGCGCCGGGTCCAGTGCCCGCCCGGGGGCTTTCGCCAACTCCAGCGGGCGATCGCACACACGATCGGGCTCAGCCGCAACGCCAGCGCCGACCAGGTCAAGACCGCGCTCGCCGAGCAGTCTCCGCTCGTGTTTTTGGTCGACGACGCCCACCGCTTGGTGCGCCCGGCGATCGGGGGGCTGGAGGGGCTCGACAAGTTCTCCGACTTCGCCCGCGAGGTCAGCGGAGACGTGTCGTGGATCGCCAGCATCGGGGCGGCGGCCTGGCAGTACGTGTCCCGGGCCCGGGGCGACCGGGTGTTCTTCGATCAGGTCCTGCGGCTGGGGCCATGGAGCGAGGAGCAGATCGGTGCGCTCATCCGCCAGCGCTCGACCGCGGCCGAGATCGAGCCCAGCTTCGAGGGCATCGCCGCCCCGCGCCGCTTCGACGTGAGCGCCGGCGAGGGGGATCGCCGACCCACCGAGGCCGAGCGCTCGGAGCAGGGCTACTACCGGATCCTGTGGGACTACTCCAAGGGCAACCCGGCCATCGCGCTGCACTTTTGGCGTGAGTCGCTGGTCGTCCGCGAGGGTGGTGACCCGATCTCTCCCGAGGTCCTGGTCCGTCTGTTCAAAGAACCGGAGGAGCTGTCTCTGGACGAGAAGGGCGCCAATATGCACTTTGTGCTCCGGGCCGTGGTCCAGCTGGAGAACGCCAGCCAGACCGACCTCGTGGCCTGTACCCAGCTCCCACCCGCCGAGATCGCCGACGCCATGCGCTTCGCCCTGGCGAGGGGCTGGGTCCGCCGGGTCACGGGGGAGCGCTACCAGGTGACTTGGCTGTGGTACCGGGCGATCACCAACATGCTTCGCAGGCAGCACCTGCTCGCGATCTGAACCGAGTGAGGACGACGCCCATGGACCGCCTTCACAGCCACCTCCGCCCTCTCTCCAGCCACTTCGGCCGGTTCTCGATCCTCGAATTGACGACCGCACTCATGGTCGGGCTGGCGCCGAGCCTGGCCTGGGCCGGGCCGGAGGAGGACATGGTCCCGGACGCCGAGGTCATCTCCCAGTTCACCCAGATGATCCGCTGGAGCGGGGTCGTGACCTCCGTGGTCGTGATCTTCGGCGCCTGGCTGACGATCCGCTTCGCCCGTGATCTGGTCGAGCGGCTCAGCAAGCAGTTCGCCAACCGGCGCCTGCTCCTGCACAAGTTCGCGACCATCTTTCAGTTCAGCGTCTACGTGAGCACGGCTGTGACCGTGGTCTTGCTGAGCTTTCGCCTCGACGACAAGATCCTGACGGTCATCGGGGGCACGATCGCCGTGTCGGTGGGTTTCGCCGTCAAAGACCTGGTCGCCTCGTTCATCGCCGGGATCATGATCATGATCGATAGGCCCTTCCAGGTCGGCGATCGGATCAGCTTCGGTGGCGAGTATGGCGACGTCACGGCCATCGGCCTGCGCTCGGTGCGGGTGGTGACCTTGGACGACAACGTGGTGACCATCCCCAACAACAAGTTCCTCAACGACATCACCTCCAACGGCAACTACGGAGCCCTGTTCATGCAGGTGGTCATGGACTTCCACGTCGGGGTGGATCAGGACGTGGCCCTCGCCCGGAGCATCGTCAACGAGGCCGCGATCACCAGCCGGTACATCTACCTGCCCAAGCCCGTGGTCGTGCACGTGGCCCAGGTCATCTCCGAAAATTACGTGTCCGTGCGCCTGCGCCTCAAGGCCTACGTGCTCGACACCCAGTACGAGAAGGCCTTTGAGACCGACGTCAACCTGCGGGTGTTGAGGGCATTTAGCGAGCATGGGCTCATGCCCCCAGCCATGCTCCACCGTCAGCTCGCGGCGCTCACCGAGCTCCAGCCCAAGCCTGGAGCCCTGCCTGCTTCACACTGACACC
>CAYVJQ010000015.1:20424-49403 GCA_964451725.1 uncultured Nannocystaceae bacterium
CTCGGTCGGCTCGGGCTCGGCCCTGCGTACCCACAGCAGCTGGAGCTCCCGGTCCCGAAACGCGCGTCGGTAGCGGTAGCGGCGAAGCTTTCCACTGGTGGTCTTGGCCACGCTGCGCTGGGGGATCAGGAGCACTCGGTCGAGGACCAGCCCGTGTTGCTCGAGGACCCGCTCGTAGATCCGGTCGCACAGGGCGCTGCGCTCGGGCTCGGACGAGGTTCGGCGTCCGACCGCGGCGAGGCAGGCCAGGGGCTCCCCGTGCTCCCCACGGCCCAAAAACAAGACAGCTTCTTTGGTCAGCGGGGTCGGCCCTTCGCTGAGGTCGCACTCGATGTCGTGGGGTTGGTGCTGCTTCGTGCCCACGGCGACGACGTCGGCCAGGCGCCCGGTCCCATAGAGTTCGCCCGCGTAGAGGAATCCTGTGTCTGCGCTCCGAAACCACGGCCAGCGCGGGTGCTCCTCCTCGCCGGTGATCCGGCCGCGGAAGCGGTGCACGCTGGTCGCCGGGTCGCCCCAGTAGCCCCGGCCCACCGACGGCCCGCGCACCCAGATCTCCCCGTCGCGACCCTCGGGCAGGCGAGCCCCCGTCTCGGGGTCGACGATGGCCAGCTCGTGATCGCGCATGGGGGTGCCGCAGGAGACATAGGCCCGGGCCGAGCTGCCGTCGGGGTCCTCGGCCGGCTCTGCCCGACCCGCCAACAGGGCGCCCTTGTCGAAGCTGCGAAAGTGCGGCGCCCGGTCGAGCGGCCAACCGCTGACCATCAGGGTGGTCTCGGCCATCCCGAAGCAGGGCATGAAGGTCTGGGCTTTGAAGCCGGCGCCGGAAAAGCGGGCGCAGAAGCGATCGATGGTCGCCGGGCGCAGGGGCTCGGCCCCGGAGACGGTCAGCGTCCAACTCGAGAGGTCGAGGCCCTCCAGGTCCTGGTCTTTGGCCCGAGTCACACACAGCTCGTAGGCGAAGTTGGGCCCGGTGCTGACCTGGGCCCCGAGCGAGCTGATCGCGTGCAGCCAGCTCAGGGGTCGGCGCAGAAACGCCGTGGGCGACATCAGGACGCTCGTTCCGCCGTGATAGAGGGGGTAGAGGAGCGAGCCGATCAGGCCCATGTCGTGATAAAAGGGCAGCCAGCTGACCGTGGTCGCGCCCTCCGGCTGGCAGAACTTCTCGTGGGCCAGGCGTTGGTGGGCGTAGAGGTTGTCGTGGCCGATCATCACCCCGCGGGGGGTCCCGGTCGAGCCCGAGGTGTACTGCAAAAAAGCGAGCTCCCGGGCGAGCCTGTCGGGTCGCTGCCACCGGCTGGCCAGGGCCTCGACGACGCTGGGATCCGGGTCCTTGCCCAGGTCGTCCGTCGCCAAGATCTGGAGGGCCTCCGGGTCTCGGGCCTCCGCGCGGACGAAGGCCACGGTCTCGGCCAGATCTTGGGTGGTCAAGATCAGGCGAGGGTCGGCGTTTCGAATAATGGCCGCGATCCGGGGCAGGGTCGCCACCGCCCGCCGCTTGTCGGGCGGGAACGCGGGCACGGCCGTGATCCCGGCGTACAGACAGGCCAGGAACACCGCGGGGTACTCGAGCCCGAAGGGGTACAGGAGCACGGCCCGGTCGCCGACCTGCGCGTGCTGGAGCAAGATCGTCGCCAGGGCGCGGGCGCGGGCGTCGGCCGCCGCGTAGCTCAGGCTCTCTACGACTGCGCCGTCCACGTAGCGCTGGTACAGGGGCCGGTCGCCGTGGGCCTCGGCGCGCGCGCGAAGGACATCGACCAAACTCGAGTTCGTGTTGTCGGCCATGCCCCGGCCGCTTGTTATTTCGCCGAGCACCGCGCACGGTCAAGAGCGCATCTGTCTGCGCGCGTGGCCTGGCGATCACGCTTCGGGTTTGGGGTCGGGCCAGCCGCCCCAACCCGGCGTCCACAGCTCGACCTCGCCCGCGCTGGCGACCCGGGTCAGGCAGGCCATCCTCCAGCCCTGCTCCAGGCCGAATCGTTGTTCGAGCGGTGTGGGTGGGCTGAGCAGCTCGGCCCCGGCGAGCACGAGCACACTGCAGGCCCGGCACACGCCGCGGGCGCGGCACGCGTTGCCAAGTGGGGCCCCGGCCCTGCCAGCGGCGGCCAGGAGCGTGGTCTGGCGCGGGACCTCGATCGCGCCGAAGTCTCGGCCGAAGGTGACTCGGGCCATCACTGGAGTATGCCCGAACACGGTTCTGGCGGCCGAACAGTGTTTGCGAGTTCACCTGATCGGAAACGTCGCGCAGTGGCACAAGGGAGATATGCACTTGCGACGTGTCTCTCCATTGATCTCGGGCTTGGCCCTCGGCCTCACGCTGTTCGCGCCCGAGGCCCACGCTGCCCAGGTCGAGTGTTCGAACGACTTCGGGACCTGCTCTGTGTCCAACAACGGCTTCGACCAGGAGTCGTGCACCTGCGACGGCGGGTCGGGGACTGGCAGCACCGGTGGGGACAACTACGACGGCCTGAGCGAGGCCGAGCTCCTGGAGATCTGCGAGGGCCTGCTCGAGCTGTGCGAAGAGTTCGAGACCGAGGAGTCTGGGGAGGAGGGGTTCGACGACGAGGGCACGAGCACGAGCACGGGCGACGAGGGCGAGGACGGGACCTCGACCAGCGACGGCGACGATGGTGGTGAGGGGGCCGAGGACGAGGACGGAGGTGGAGAGAGCGGCAGTGGGGACAGTGGGGGTGGCGACGGAGAGAGTGGGGGCAACGACGGAGAGAGGGGGGGCGGTGACAGCGACAGCGGGGCCGCAGAGACCACCGACAGCGGTGGAGAGGAGGCGACCGACGGCGACGTCGAGACCGACGCCGGTGGAGAGGAAGAGAGCGGAAATGCGGGCGGAGACGATGGAGGTGCGGCCGACGAGGGCGAAAAGGGCTGCTCAGTCGGGGGCGCCCCCGGTGCGGGCCTGCTGGGTCTCGGGATCCTGGGTTTGTTCGGGATCCGTCGCCGACGCTCGTCTGCGCTCGGTTGATCCCGGCTTGGGCCCCCGGTCGGCCGAGGCGTGTGATGATTGTGCACGGCCGGCGGTGCCACGAACGGTCATGGACCCACGATGCCGTCGAAAGTGTGGGAGCGCTTCCAGTCGCTCGGGGTGGTTGGGCGAGCTTTGGCGACGAGTCCGATGGAGACTTCCTCTCGGCGCTTGGCTACGTCGGGAGCTCGGACGTCCCCGAGCTCATGACCGATGGCATCTGTAAACTTTGGCGACAATCCAACGGCGACGAATTCGCAAAGACCGACTTCGAGCTCGACTTTGCCCTGCCCCGGCGGACAGACCCAGCCCATGCCCCTCTGGAGAGCTCGCTTGCTTTGAGCCCAACACCTGCTATGCGTGCGAGCTCAAGTCGAAGTGCACGACCTCGGACCGAGGCCGTGGCCTCCGCATCGCGCCAACGAGCCGTTGCAGGCCAAGCTGCGTGTACTCCAGAGGCTCCGCCGAATGGCGCGCCCGATTGCGCAAGCGCGTCCCGGTCGAACACACCCTCGACCATGTGAGTCAGCGGCAAGGCAACCGGGCCCGCTATCTTGGTAAGCGGAAGAACGAGTACGACCCGACGCGAGCGGCGATCCTGGACAATCTTCAGGTCATCCAACGCGGATTCGAATGCTCAACGCTGGCGAATGTGGCGTAGCATACCGAATTCGAACGGGTCGCCGCTTCCAAGGTAGATTGAGAATCTCCAGCGTTGGGTCGTGACATGGCGAAGTTTCGGGGTCTGCTTGGTGAGCCAAGTATTTGTCACATGAGAGTTCCCCGACACATCGGATCATATTGAGAGCCGCGGATGCAGATTTCCCGACCCGCTTTGGTGGAGTGTCGAGTGCCTAATCGCCCAGCAGAGTGATTCGGTGGCCATTTTTTCTTGAGTGCCAGTGAACCGGCTACTGACACCCATTGGTGCATAGATGCGCCGCATCTCGACACATCGGCGTCATCCAAATAGACAGTAACGTCAAAGAGAAGATGAATATTATGTTCCCATAATGTGTCTTCGCTGCAACAATTTCACCGAACTGTAACATTTCGACGATTCGGCATGACAGTAATACTCCACCGTGACAGGCGCTTCCCCATCAGCCGGTCATGACAAACATTTTTAATGTTGTGATTGTAGCATAGTAGTGCGATGGACTGTTCGTGGGCTCGAAAACAGGTGCGATGTGGGTATGTTACGCAATTTTGGTGCTGGCCTCCAGCTGCAGCACAGTCGAAGATACGCCGCCCGCTCCGATTACCCCGAATGATGGCGTTTGGTTGATATGCCATAATGGCAATTCTCCGCCTAACCAAAATTGGTGGACGGTCCCTGTGACTTGTCCAGGCCCAGATTGCTTTGAGATGAAACAGAAAACGGGCGCGATTGGCGTCTGCGCATCTGCGGCCAACATCGGTCCAGACTTCGATATTTTCGATGATTGGTATTGCTCATCCGAAACGGGGACGGGGGGTGCTGAGTGCACCCCTTATTCAAACTGGGACACAGAGGTTCGTTCACTGTGCTCTGACGCATGCGTCACAGCCTCACAACATGATGAACTCATCGTTTCCGCCTACAACTGCGAAGACACCAACTGGACCGGGTTCTCTACGGGTTTGTGGACCCCTGATTCACCATCAGGTTCCAACTGTCTCACCGTCGTTCCAGATGCCATCATCGGGGATGATGACGCGAGCGAGATCAACTGGAACTTAGGAAGCGGCTCACCGATTTACTTCGCACTCAGCTGTTCGCTCACGGGAGACTGTGATGAGGAGTTCGACGGGGACACCGTCGCTTGGGGCCTCGGTTCGAAGTTCGGTGGAGCAGCAGGCGTCTTCGCTGCGAATACACGACAGGCAGATTTTCACTCGTCGACGACCAACACGACACTCACCTTGGACATGGATTCCGGCACTGGCGCTGGATACGATGACACCCGTAGCCTGAACGGCTACGCGGAGTATTCAGCATCCGAGTGCGGCGATGACATTTGCCCTTTCTACCTCGCCGCGTTCAAGGCCGGCAACATGGAGGATGATTGGAACATTTGGCTCAATCTGTCTCCGATCATGGATGAGCCCAAGGTGGTCAAGGATGTTCAAATCGAGGCATTGACGTCCACATACGCTGTTTGGCGACCATCTACAGGCGACGTCGCGTTTTTTCCGGGGACTCTGGCTATCCGTATAGGGTTTACGGTCGAGAGCAACTGCGTGACATGTTCAGGATATGGCGACGGTGATTGGGAGTTTTCGCCCGTAGTGAACGATGCAGTGGTCTACGGTCACTACGATTTAGCCGACGACTCGTTCGAGTTGCTGTACGATTTCCCGGTTCCGAACGGGGCTGCGGCGGTGGACTCTAACTTTGCTGTCGACGGAGGTCCGCCTGTCGCCTCGCTCAACCTTGGCGGATCCGTTCGGTGTGACACTGTCAGTGGCTACAGCTTGAGCTCGGACGACTTGGCCTCGACTGATCCCGACAACGACATCGAGGGCCACCTGTGGATCGTCGATGGTGTGCCTCGATCGCATGGCCATGTGCTGCCGGTCGGGGATCATGTGGTGGAGGTACTGGCAATCGACTCGAGGGGAGCCCGCGACTATGATGGGCCTCACAATTTTGAGGTACTCTCGGGGCCCGCATGCGAATGAGGAATATTTTCTACCCCAACTCCGGCCTCCGACCCTGGGCAGCCGGGGCCGTCGTGCGAACGATACTCGTATGTCTCGGCGTCGGGGTACTCGGGTGCAGCAGCCCGGACAACGACCTGCCGCCCATCCAGTTGGAGGGAGAGTTGATTCGCTATGCATCGAATGCCGAGATCTGCCCGGCGACCGTCACTGAGTCCGAGGCGTGGGTACGGGCGGTCGCGGGTGCGCTACAGATCGACGACAGCGAGTTGCTACCGATCACCTACTACCAGCTCCAAGCCGCGGAGATAGCGGACCATTGCCCACCCGGAGGCGCGGCGTGTGCGGAGATCTCCGGCCAAGGGATCGCGGTTTACGCGACCTCTCCTCTCAATAAACACGAACTTGTTCATGCCATCCATCTGTCCGTTTGGGACCGCCGGCCCCCCTTGCTCGAGGAGGGGTTGGCGACGGTCTTCGACGACGAGCTTCCTCAGTGGTTGCCGGTCCAGGTCGACCCGGAGAAGCTCGCAGATCTGGTCGAGGTCGAGTCCGCCGCAGACGATATCAATGTCTACACAGTGGGGGCATATATGACCTATTGGATCCTCTTCGAGCAAGGGGCGAGCTCAGTTCACGCGCTGTGGGATATGGTCGAAGCGGAGATGAGCGCCAGCGGGTTTTCCGAAATGTTCCCTGGCGCGGTGGGGCTGACCTTGGAGGAGCTGTTGTCGGCAGCCGATGGCATGCCGGCATGTCAAATCACCACTTGTCTGGGCGCCCCTCTACCTTGGACCCAGGGGATCTGGTCTATGGAGGGCCCTGGAGGGTGTGGCGATGACCGCGTCGTAGGCATGGTGACAGATGAGGTCGAGATCTACCTCAAACAAGAACTCGTCGAAATCTCGCAACCAGGTACCTACACACTGTCGACCGAGTTCGGCGCGGCCTCGATTGTCGCGTGTGGGCAACGCTGTTCTGGCCTTGGCGCCGGCGCCTTTACAGCGGCCGCCGCGTTCGAGGATCAACCGGTGGAGGTGGTCCTCGAGCTCGGAGTCTATCGTGTCGAAGCGCAGTCCGTCACCAAGTCGACGGGTTTCGAGCTTCAACTGATCTCGAGTGGATGACCTGTCCACGCTGCAGCGAGAGGAAAGTGCCCGGGGCGGGACTTGAACCCGCACTCCCGAAAGAAGGGGATTTTAAGTCCCCCGTGTCTACCGATTCCACCACCCGGGCGAGGCGGCTGAGTGTGGCCGGGGGGCGTGGGCTCCGTCAAGTTGGATACGAGGGGGGCTGCCGGACGCCGAAAGCCGCCTCAGATAGCCCTAATCGATGTGATAGAAGGGATTCGGCATCAAGAAGGTGCGTTCCGCGTGGCCACCCTCGAGGTCGCTGTTTTGGTCGCCGATGGCCAACACGATGGTGAAGCCCTCGGCCTCGAGTTTGGCTCGGCGGGCGCTCTTGTAGTCGGCGGCCGAGATCTTGCGTTCGGCCTCGTCGCGCAAGATCAGCTCGTGCCAGCCGTCGACGCCGGCGGCCCGCAGTGCCCGCTCCGTGTCCTCGCGTTGGGGCTCTTTGCGCCCCGTGATCAGGACCACGGCGACGTCGTTGGCGTTGGCGAAATCGATGAGCTCCACGGCCCCGGGGATGGGCTTGGGTTCGCCGGTCTGGACCCACTGGTCCCACTCGCTGGGGACATAACAAAAGTCGGTCTCGTCGAGCTGCTGGAAGTTGCTCAGGGCGGTCTCGTCGATGTCGAGGACGATGGCGAACTTGGCTTTGGAGCGCCGCTTTCGGGCCTTGACCTTGGCCGCGAGCCAGGTCTTGGCCTCGTCCATGGTCTCGCGTGTGGACTCGGCGTAGGCCTCCGAGCGACCGTAGGCCTCCAGGGATCCGACGACCTGTCCACGGCAGCCGGTACAGGTCTCGAGGGCGGCCTGGAGGCTGTCGCGCTCTCCCTCCATGGCCTCGAGCGCGATGTCGAGGTCGAGCACAGACTCGCGGGCCTCGGCGAGGGCGGCCTCGGCTTCGGCGAGGGCCGCGTCGTCGGTGCAGGCGGTGGCAGAGCAGAGCAGCAGCGCTGCCAGACAAGACGGTGCGAGGCGAGCGAGCATGCGGGTGCCCATGGTAGCGGCTCGGTCCCAGCGCAGTTGATAAATCCACGTGCCGTATTCCCAGCGCGAGGCGACACGTAGGTAGGGGTTCCCGGCGCGGGCTCAGGTTTTGGAGCGCGGAAACAGGTCGATGACGGTGGCGCCCTGTTCGGGGTGTTCGGGGTGTTCGGGGTGTTCGGGGTGTTCAGGCGCAGGATCGGGATCCAGCGACTCCTGGGGTTCAGCCTGGGGCTGCTCCGTGTTGTGTCGCTCCGCGAACGCGCCCAGCTCTCCAACCTCGATCACGCTGGGAGCGGCGTAGCTCGGCTCGACCAGGGGGACCTGCGGGTCATCGAGCGTGCTGAACTCGTCGATTTCATCCCCCTCATCGAAGTCGCTGGCGTGGCCGCTGGGGTCGAACACGGCCTCGAGGTCCGCGCGACTCAGGGCGTCGACCTCGAGCCGATCCGCGTCCACGGTGGCCCGGAACAGGCGGCGCTTGCGAGCCTGGAGCTCGAGGATCTTGTCCTCGACGGTGTCGGCGGCGACGAGCTTGTAGACCATCACCGGTCGATCTTGGCCGATGCGGTGGGCCCGGTCGGTGGCCTGGTCCTCCGCCGCCGGGTTCCACCATGGATCCATGTGAAACACGTGGTCGGCCGCGGTCAGGTCCAGGCCCGTGCCCCCGGCTTTGGTGCTGATCAAGAACACGGGCGGGCCCGCCGGATCCTGCCAGCGCTCGAGCACGGTCGAGCGGTCCCGGGTTCGGCCGTCGAGGCGCAGGTAGGCGATGCCGGCGTGGTCGAGGGCGATGGCGACCTGGTCGAGGAAGGACGGCCACTGCGAGAACACGAGGCTGCGGTGCCGGCCCGCGATCGCGTCGCGGAGCATGATCATGAGCAGGTCGATCTTCGCGGCCCGCCCCGCTTTGGCGATCGCCTGGGCCTCGGGGAAGGGCAGGAGAGAGGGGTGGCAGCAGGCCTGGCGCAGGCGGGTCAGGGCCTCGAGAATGTGTAGGGTGGAGGCGCCCACGCCCTGTTTGTCGACGGCGCCCATGACCGTGCTGCGGTAGGTCTCGCGCACGCTTTCGTAGAGGGCCCGCTGATCCTTGTCGAGGCGACAGCGCAGGACCTGGGTCTGTTTCGGGGGCAGCTCGCTGGCGACCTCGCGCTTGAGCCGGCGCAGCATGAAGGGTTTGAGGCGACGCCGCAGCCGAGCCAGCACGGCCGCGTCTTCGCGTTTGTGGATGGGGTCGACCCAGCGCTTGCGGAACCGCTTCTTGGACCCGAAGAAGCCGGGCATGAGCAGCTCGAACAGGCTCCACAGCTCCATGATGTTGTTCTCGATGGGAGTGCCGCTGAGCGCCAGCGGGTGGGCGGCCTGGAGGCTGCGGGCGACCTTCGAGATCTGGCTGTCCGGGTTCTTGATCGCCTGGGACTCGTCCAAGATCAGATGGCGGAAGCGCTGGCCCTGCCACAGCTCGGCGTCGTGGCGCAGCAGGGCGTAGCTGGTTGCGATGACGTCGACCTCGGCGAAGGGGGGGATGCCCCGTCGGGTGCCGTGATGGATGTGGACCCGCAGCCCCGGGGCGAAGCGAGCGGCCTGCTCGCGCCAGGTGTGGAGGACGGAGGTCGGGCACACGATCAGGGACGGCAGACCGAGCGCCGACGCCGACTCGGGAGACCCCGGGTCCGTGCTCTCTGTCCCCGGCTTATGGGTATCGAGCAGCAGGGCCAGGGTCTGGACCGTCTTGCCCAGGCCCATGTCGTCGGCCAGGCAGCCGCCCAGGCCCTGGTCGCGCAGGAAACACAGCCACGCGAAACCCTCGAGCTGGTAGGGGCGCAAGGTCGCGTCGAGCCCCGGCGGCGGGGATCGGGTCTGGACACCCGAGAACGCGCGCAGGCTCCGGGCGCGGGCCCGCCAGTGGGCGGCGCGGGCGTGTTGCTCGGGGTCGTCGGTGACCAGCTCGTCGAGGAGCTCGCTGGCCAGGGGCAGGGCGTGGGCACCCAGGCGCCCGCTCCCGTCGCCCTCGCTCGACAGCTCGACCAGCTCGGCGACGGCCTGGCCGTGGCGCTCGAGCCAGTGGGTGGGGAGCGCGGCCACACGCTCGTCCGGGAGCCGGACGAAGCGCTCCCCGGCGAGCCAGCTGGCGATCACGGCGGGCGCGTCGAGGCCCTGGTCGCCGCTGCGGAAGTCAATTTTGAGCTCGAACCAATCGGTGCTCTCGCCGATCTGCAGGCGCGGGCTGAGCGTCTCGCTGAGCACCCGGTTGTGGGTCAGGGCCGGCTCCCCGAAGATCACCCATGCTCGAGCCCGGAGGTCGCGGAGCCCGTCGATGAGAAACGACCAGGCTTCCTCGGCGATCAGCTCCACACCCGTGGCGGTGACCCGGATATAGCGGCCCATCTCCTCCCACCGGGCCCGCTCCCAGCGGCTGTCCCGGACCAGGGTCAGAGACTCACCCAGCGACAGGGGAGCCCGGTCGTCCGAGTCGACCTCGAGGCAGCGGCCGTCGGCGAGGGCGTAGGCCAGGCGCGCTCGGACACGCAGGATCTCGCCGCGCTCCTCCAGGTAAATCCGGGCCTCGCGGCGATCGATGGCGGTCGCGCCGACCTGATCCGGATCGAGGATCTCGATGGGGATCTGGGCCCGCGACAACACGGAGCGAGCGAGGTCGTCGAAGGCCCCGGCGGCGAGCACCACGGGCGGCTCCCCGACCCGCTCGAGGATGTGGGTGGGCACGCCGCTGGCCAGCGGGCACAGGACCCCGGCCTCTGTGAGGACGATCGGGGGTTCGAGCTTCCAGCGGTCGAGCAGGCCCTGGATCCACCGGGCCTCGAGCTGGCCGTCGGCGCGCGGGCCCACACGCATGGCCGGCTGCCAGGGGGTGACCGAGGCCGTGATCGGCAGGTCCTCGTAGACCAGATCGAGGTCGCCCTGGGTCTGGGCGAGGGCGAAGGCCGCGATCAGATCGTGGGCCAGGCGCGCGCGCAGCTTGGGGGCCCGCCTGGCGAAGCCGTCGACTTTGCGCAGCTCGTCGAGGGACTCGTGGAGCTCGAACACACGCAGCTGGGCCTCGCTGGGCTTGGCCTTGGCCAGGAGCTGATCCCGACCGCGGGGCAGCTTGATCGCCTTGAGCCAGCCGTCGCCGCGCTTGTTGGCTCGGATCAGGCGTATATCGACGTCGAAGCCGTGCACGTAGCCGCCGGTGGGCATGAGGGAGACGTGCAGGCGACAGGCCCGGTCCGCCCGGATCGCCCGCCGAGGGCCGTCGAGCGCCGCCTCCTCGTCCGTGTCTCGCAGGAGGTAGTCGAGCTCGAGCTGCCAGGTCGGCATCTCGAACAGGGCCCGGCCCTGCTCCCGAGCCCACAGCTCCAAGATTACGACCGCCGCTCGGTGCTCACAAAAGCGGTGCTCGCGGTGGCTCTCACACATGCAGTTGGCCGAGGCCACGCGCGCCGGGAGCCAGTATTGGCCGTCGAGAATGTAGTGGTGCTCCGAGCCGCGGATCGCCCGCTCGGCGCTGGCGACCAAGCTCGGCACACGCTCGAGCAGGGGGCCGGGCAGGCGCGCCCGGGGGGACATCCACACCAACAAGGCCGCGACCCGATCGAGGGTCAGCAGGCTCGGAGGGGGGCGGTGGACGCCAGCGGCCACACACAGGTCATATGCCAGCGCCCCGCCGACGTCCATGGCGAGCGGGCGAGTGGTCTATCGATACGCGCTCCAGTAGGGTCGGGGCCATGAGTGAGGGCCCCCGCACACACTCGACGGTCAACGCCGGTCGGAGCTTGCGCTCGATCGTGCTGCTCGGCCTGCTCGGCCTGGGTGGGCTCGTGTTTCTGCTCTGGCCCAAAGCCCCGGCCGTCGAGCATGGCCAGATCATGGGCGGCGGTGCGACCTGGGAACTGCACGCCGAAGACGGCGAGGTTGCGTTTCGGGGTCCGACCATGGGCACGCGCTACAGCGTGATCCTGAACCTCGCGGAGGTCCCCGAGGCCAGGCGTGAGGCGGCCGAACTCGACGCTGTCCTGGCCGAGATCGAGGCCGAGCTGAGCGCCGTCAACTTGGAGATGTCCACCTACCTCGAGCACTCGGAGCTCTCGCGCTTCAACGCGGGCCCGGCCGGGGTCGATGTGCCCGCGTCGGCACACCTGCTCGAGGTCGTCGGCATGGCCCGGGAGGTCACGGCCCGCAGCGGCGGGGCCTTCGACATCACCGTGGGACCCCTGGTCGACGCCTGGGGTTTCGGGCCGCCAGGACCCCCAGGACAGGGGGGGGGCGAGGCCGTGCACAGCGAGCCGCCGGCCGCCGAGCTCGAGATTCTCCGGGCGCGTGTCGGCGACGACAAACTCAGCATCGATCTCGAGGCCGGGACCCTGCGCAAGTCGGTGCCGGGCCTGCGTGTGGATCTCTCGGCGATCGCCAAGGGCCACGGCTGCGATCGGGTCGCCGATGTCCTCGAGGCCCGGGGC
This sequence comes from uncultured Nannocystaceae bacterium, assembly GCA_964451725.1. GTDB lineage: Bacteria > Myxococcota_A > Polyangia > Nannocystales > Nannocystaceae > Plesiocystis. The sequence goes on from CAYVJQ010000015.1 coordinate 32,613, forward strand.
TTCGACGCCTACATGGTCGAGATCGGCGGCGAGATCCGGGTCCGGGGGTCGAACCCCGACGGTGAGTCCTGGCGCGTGGGCATCGAGCGGCCGAGCGCGGACGCCCAGGGCGCTCGCGCGCTCCACTCGATCCTCCCGATCACCGATGCCGCCATGGCGACGAGCGGAGACTATCGGAATTATTGGGAAAAAGACGGTGTTCGGTATTCGCACACGGTCGACCCGAGGACGGGCCGACCGATCGCGCATACACTCGCCAGCGTCACGGTCGTCCACCCGGATTCGGCCGCGCTGGCCGACGCCTGGGCGACCGCCCTCAACGTCCTCGGTCCCGACGAGGGGCTGGCCCTGGCAACCCGAGAGGGGCTCGCGGCGTACTTCCTGGTCCGCACACCCGACGGCTACGAGACCCGCAGCACCCCCACCTTCGAAGCCCTCACGCCATGACCATCGTGCTTTTGACTTTCGGAATCATGGCCACCCTCATGGCAGGGATGGCCGTGGGAGTGATCTTCTCTGACAAGCCGCTCAGGGGCTCCTGCGGCGGTCTCGGTGGAGCCAGCTGCGCCTGCGAAGAGGCCGGTACCCCCGGAGCCTGCGAGACCGCCGAAAACCTCGGCGACACCTTCAAGGCGCCCGGGGAGATCATGCAGCTGCGCAAGCTCTAGGCCGCCGGGTCCCGGCCGCGTGCCGAGCTCTCTCGGCGGTCCGGCGGATTCAGGCAAACTCGGGGCCGCGGACTCAGGGTCACTCATGTTGCGACTGCTCCACACCGGCGACTGGCACCTGGGCCACACGCTGCACGGCCGAGACCGACAGGTCGAGCACCGGGCGTTCTTGGCCTGGCTGCTCGACACCCTGGACCAGACCAAAGCCGACGCCCTGCTGATCGCTGGGGATGTGTTCGAGACCGCCAACCCGCCGGCCTCGGCGATCCACGACCTCAACACCTTCCTCTCGGACGCCCGGCGGCGCCTGCCCGCGCTCGACATCGTCATCATCGCCGGCAACCACGACTCGGCCCTGCGCCTCGACGCGATGGCGCCGCTGATGGCCTTCGCCCAGGTTCGGGTGGTCGGTGGCCTGCCTCGGAGCGCGGACGGTGAGCTCGACGCCGCCCGTCTGATCGTGCCCCTGAGCGACGCGAGCGGTGAGGTCGCGGGGCAGCTCGCCGCGGTCCCATTCTTGCGGGTCGCCGATCTGCCGAGCCCCGAGCCGCGGGTGAAGGCTGAAGTCGGGGATGCCGAAGTCGGGGATGCCGAAGTCGGGGATGCCGAAGTCGGGGATACACCCGCCGATCCGGTCGTCGACCCGCTCATCGACGGTGTCGCCAGGCTCTACGAAGCGGCGCTCGAGGCCGCCCAGACCCAGGCCGAGCCCGGCCACGCGCTGATCGCCACGGGCCACCTCTACATGCGTGGCACGGCGCTCTCTGAGCTGTCCGAGCGCAAGATCCTCGGTGGCAACCAACACGCGATCCCCCGGGCGATCTTCGCCGACGCGTGGGCCTACGTGGGTCTGGGCCATCTGCATCTGGCTCAGGCGGTCGAGCAGTCGGAGCAGGTCCGCTACAGCGGCTCACCCATTCCCCTGTCCCTGACCGAGGCCGACTACGAACATCAGGTCTTGCTGCTGAGCTTCGACGGGCCCGAACTCGCCCTGTGTCAGAGCATCGTGGTGCCGCGGGCGGTCGAGGTCCTGCGCATCCCCGAGGCCGGCCCGGCCCCGCTCGACCAGGTGCTCTTCGAACTTCAGGGCCTGAGCTTGGACAAGAGCTTGGACCGGGCGCACTGGCCGTGGCTGGAGGTCCGGGTCCGCCTCGACCAGCCCCAGCCGGATCTGCGTCAGAGTATCGATGTTGCGCTCCGGGATCGGCCTGTCCGTCTGCTTAAAATCAGCGTCGAGCAGGCCGGGGAGGGGGGCAGCTTCGCCGACTTCCCCGTGCGCCGAGACCTCGACCGCATCGACCCGCAACAGGTGTTTGTGGACTGTTACGCCCGGGCCTACGGCGAGGACCCGGGGCCGGTGTTGATCGGCGCCTTTCACGAGCTGCGCGAGGCCATCGCCCAGGGGGATCCCGCGCTCGCCCAGCTCCCGCCGCTCGCGGTCGGCGAGGGAGACCCAGGGTCTCCCGAACCCGAGACCCGTGCCGGGGGCGATCGACCGTGAAGATCCTTGCGGTCAGAGGCCGGGACCTGGCCAGTCTGGCGGGCCACTTCGCGGTCGACTTCTGTGCGCCGCCCCTGGACAAGGCCGGGCTGATCGCGATCACCGGTCCCACGGGCGCGGGCAAGACCACCCTCTTGGATGCGATCTGTCTGGCCCTCTTCGATCGGACCCCCCGCTTCGGGGACCGGGGCGGCGTGTTCATCGGGGGAGAGGATGCGAGCGGAGTCGGGCTGCGCGCCAACGATGTGCGCGGGATCCTGCGCCACGGTGCGGTCGAGGGCTGGGCGGAGGTCGACTTCTTGGGTGTCGACGAGCACCGCTGGCGGGCACGGTGGACGGTGCGTCGCGCTCGAGGTCGGGCCCAGGGTCGGATCCAGGCTCAGCAGATGCAGCTGTGGGCCCTCGATATGGGCGGGGGGCTCGGCCAGCGGGTCGCGGCCGACCGCAAGGGGGATGTGCTCGCGGCCATCGAGCACCGCCTGGGCCTCAACTTCGATCAGTTTCGCCGCTCGGTGCTCCTGGCTCAGGGCGAGTTCGCGGCGTTCCTCGAGGCCGACGGCGGCGAGCGTGCGGCCCTGCTCGAGCGCATGACGGGCACCGGCCTGTACCGGGCGCTGGGCCGAGCTGCGTTCGAGCGCGCCAAGTTGGCCGAGCGCGAGCTGAGCGAGCTGAGTCGAGAGCGGGACCGGCTGGCTCTGCTCCCGAGCGCCGAGCGAGAACGCCACGCTGAGCGTGCCCGTGTGCTCGGACGGGAGCGGGGCGCGCTGCTCGAGGGTCGGGCCGCGGCCGAGACCGCGCTGCGCTGGTACGCGGACGCCCACGCTTTGGGTGAGGCGTCGACGCTGGCGAGGGCGGCGTTGGCGAGCGCCGAACGGGCCCTCGCCGCCGACGACGACACGGCCGAGCGGCTGCGCCTGGTCGAGCGGGTGGCGCCGCTGCGCCAACAGATCCAGGTGCTCGCCCGTGTCGACGCGGAGTACCGCAAACACGAGCGCGATCAGGCCTTCTATGTGGGCGATCTGCAGATCATGCTCGAGCATGGGGAGACCCTGGTTCGAGAGGCCGAGGGGGCGACGGAGGCCCTGGCCCTGGCCAGCGAGAGGCGGGTGAGAGCGGCCCCGGATCTCGACGCCGCCCGGGACCTCGATGCACGTCGGGCGAGCCTCGAGGAGGTCCGTGTCCAACTCCGCGCCAAGCTCGATCAGGCCCGGCGTCAGCGCGCCGCCGCCGAGGTCGAACTCGAGGCCGCTGCCTCAGCCGTCGCGGGTCTGCGCGAGGGCCACGAGCTGCATCGAGCGTGGCTGGCGAAGCGCGTGCCACTCGCCGCGCTGGTCGGTGCCTGGACCCAAATCCGCATGCTCGTCCAACACCAGCTGCGGGATCTGAGCGCGCGCGAGCAGGCTCGGGAGCGCTCGCAGGTGGCGACCCCGGCCCTGGCCAAAGTCGGTGTCGAGGTCGAGGACACCCGGGCTGCCTGGACCCGAGCCAGGAAGCTGCGCAAGCAGGCCCGTGCGGCGCTGCGCAAGGTCGACCGGGACCTCGAGGACGAGCCCTCCCAGACCAGCTTGCGCACCCGTCAGCGCCAGATTGAAGCGGCCCGCAGGCGCGTAGCGACACTCGTGCGGATCCATGAGGCCGAGCTTCGGGCCCGGGAGACCGACGCCGATCTCCAGGCCGAGGGGGGGCGGGAACAGGCCGAGCTGGATCGGCGGCGGGCGGCCGCCGCACTCGGCGAGCGGGCTCTGGCCGAGGTCGAGGCCAGCTTCGCCGAGGCCCAGCGCACCCAACGTCGGATCGAGGCGGTCCGAGACCTGAGTGGACACCGGGCCGACCTCCGGCCTGGGGAGGCCTGCCCCCTGTGTGGGTCGGACGAGCACCCTGGCGACAGCGACCACGCTGGGGTCGGCGACGCGCACGGCGAGGTGCCCGAGGACCCGACAGACCCGGCCCTCGGGGCCCAGCGCGCCCGGGTCGGGCAGCTCTTGGCGGCCCGGGACGAGCGCCAGCGGACCCAGGGCGAACATTTGAGCCGCGCCGAATTGGCCGAACAGCGGCTCGAGGCGATCGCTGGTGAGCGGGAGGCCTGCGCGGCCGTCCGCGCCAAGCTCCAACTCGAGTGGACGGAGGCGCTCGCGGCCGGTCCAATCTTGGGCGACCCGAACGAGGCGGAGAGCTCACCCAGGTCGAAGTCGGAGGCCGAAAAGGGCGAGTCGGCCCTGGTCGGCGCTGCACCGGCGGGGCCCCAGCTGCTCCTGCTCGCGACCCCGCTTCCGCGCGATGGTGGGACTGATGGGACTGGTGGGCCACTGCCCGAGCGCCTCGAGGGAGGCAACTCGAAATCTGCGCTGTGGAGCTTGGAGGAGCGCATCGAGACCCTGGGCCGGGCCCTGGGCCGGGATCAGGCCCGGGTCGACCAGCTCCGTGAATCTCAGCGGACCCGCCAGGCCCGGCGCGACGAGTGTGACTTCGACAGCGATCGCCTGCGGGACCTCGCGGCTGCGGCCGAGCGCGAGCGGGACCGGATCCAGAGGGAGCTCAGCGACGCGCAGGAGCGGGAGACCTTGCTCGATCGAGACATCGTGGAGCGGGAGCCCGAGCTCGACCGCTCTGTGCCCGCGGCGGTCGACTGTCTGGCGCTCGAGACCGAGGCGGGACCTGGCGAGGATGCTCGGTCCGGCGAGGATGCTCGGTCGGCCAGCGAGCTGCTCCTGCACACGCGGGGCTCCACGCTGATCGACGAGCTGGAGGTGGCCTGCACCCAGTACCGTGGCCGTCGGGGTCAGCTCGAGCTCGCGGCCCGAGAGCTCGGCGTTCGGGAGGTCGAGCGGGCCCAGTGGGCATCGAAGATCCAGGCCCGGGACGAGTCCCGGGCCGAGCTCACCAGCGAGGTCGGCCTCCAGACCCAGACCGCCGAAGGGCTCGCTCGAGATCGCAGCCGGCTGCTCGAAGGTCGGCCCGCAGCCGAGGTCGCCCGCGAGCTCGAGGGCGAGGTCCAGCTCGCCCAGGCCCGCCGCGACCGGGCCAAGGATGCGGTGGCCAAACACGAGGTCGAGCACAGGACGCTCGAGACCCGCGCGCGTGCGCACGAGGCCAGGGGCGAGGAGCTGGGCCTGGAGCGGGACGCCGAGGCCGCCAGCGAGGATCGGCTGCGCACAGACCTGGGGGTGGACGCCGAGGTGCTCGCCGAGCTCCTCGCTCAGGAGGGGTTGTGGACCGCGGGCTGGCGGCGCGTGGCCAGCGAGACCCTCGACAGAAAACAGGCCGCCGTCGACCGGGAGCGGGCCGTACTCGGGGAGCGGGAGCGGGTCGCTGCGGTCCACCGCGCCGGCGGTGAGCCCAAGCTGGACCCCGGACAGGCCCGGGTCCAGTTCGAGGCCTTCGAGGACCAGGACCGGGACCTGCGCAGGCGCCTGTCCGAGGTCGAGCTGACCCTGCTCGAAGATCGGGAGGCCCAGGCGCGGGCGGCCTCGCTGGCCCCTCGGCTCCAGGTCTGTGAGCGCGACGCCCGAGTCTGGGGGCAGCTGCGCGACGCGATCGGCGACGCGAGTGGGGTCAAGTTTCAGAAGTTCGCCCAGTCCCTGACCCTCGAGCTGCTCCTCCTGCAGGCCAATACCCAGCTGCGCGACCTCAAGCCCCGCTACTCCCTGGCCCGGGTCCCCAACGCCGACCTCGAGCTCCAGCTCGTCGATCACGACCTCGGGGATGAGGTCCGGAGCATCCGCGGGCTCTCGGGGGGCGAGCGTTTCCTGGTCTCGCTGGCGCTGGCGCTGGGGCTGGCGAGCTTGTCCGCCGAGGACTGCCGCATCGACTCTCTGTTCATCGACGAGGGCTTCGGCACCCTCGACCCCCACAGCCTCGACGTCGCGGTCAGCACCCTCGACGCGCTCCAGGCCGAGGGTCGACAGATCGGGGTCATCTCCCATGTCCCGGGTCTCGCCGAGCGGGTCGGGGTGGAGATCCAGGTCCGGCCGTTGTCGGCCGGCCGCAGCCGTGTGTACGTGGTCGACGCGGCCGCTCTGGGTCGGGAATCCGCCTGAGGTTCAGCCCGGTAACCCCATGGTCTCGCCAGCGGGTTCGGGCTCAGTGCCAGCGGGTTCGAGCTCAGTGCCAGCGGGTTCGAGCTCAGTGCCAGCGGGTTCGGGCTCAGTGGTAGAGGTGCCGGGCCGCGCCGCAGCGGGCCTGGAGAGCCTCGACGGCGTCGAGGAGCTCGCGGATATCGTGGGCGGCGGCGCTGCCTGGGGCCTCGACGCTGGCCGTGCTCCCGTGGGCCATGGCCTCTGGATGGGCGACCCGCCGGCCGATGCGGACATCGAGCACGGGCAGGCCCATGGCCTGGAGATCGCGGGACAGGGCGGTGCTCAGCAGGGCCCGGGGATCCAAGGCGTTGGGCACGACCGCAAACTGGAGCCGGGGGTTGGTCCGCCGGGCCCGGAGGCAGGCCTTCGCGGCGTCGGCAGCGCCCCAGGCATCGAGGGGACTCGGCCGACAGGGCAAGAGTACGAGCTCAGCGACCTCCAGCACGGCCTCGAGGGCCTCCGGGTCGCTCGGCGTATCGACCACAGTCAGGTCGTGACCAAAAGACAGGGCGCGGAGACGCTCGGCCTGTCCGGCGCCGCCCGAGGCCAGGGCCAGAGTCGGGGGAGCCCCAAAATCTGCCATCAACGACCAAGCATGGGCGTCTGCCCGAGGGTCGAGATCGACGAGTAAGGTCCGGCGGCCACGCTGTTGAGCCTCGGCTGCAAGGGCCACGGCCAGCGTCGTCCGTCCGGTCCCACCCTTTGAACCTGCTAGCGCGAGGAGCATGAGTGGCACGGTAACGGTGCGATCGGTGCTGTCCATTTTCTGGCGTATTCGACACATAACTGCAATGGCCTTCGACGACCCTTTGGACGCGCGGCCCAGGCCATGATCTAAGATCGCCAACATGCCGCGTCGGCCCACGGACCTCAGCACCACGCCCGATTCGAGCTCGTCGGAGATCCCCGAGCAGGCGTGGGGATCCGCGATCCCGCCGCAACTTGAATTGCAGGAACCTGGGGATCTACGGGGCGATCCGGAGCTTGGATCCAGCGCGCCGATACAGCTCGGCGCTCGAGCGATCGCCCGCCCATCGAGGGATCTCGAAGACAGAGAGATCTGGTTCGATCCCGATGAGTTGGCGGCGGCATCAAGGGTTGAATTGGGCGATCTGAGGGGGGATCTGGAGCCCGGTCCGGGAATCGAGCTGGCTCGGGACCAGGGATCGGTCCGCGCTCGGGTCCCGAGCCGAGACCCGCTCAGGCCGGGTCCCGAACGGGGCGAGCTCGAGGCTCTGCACCCCGGGCTCGAGCTCGGTCGGCTTCCCGGCTGGCCGGGTGCAGGTCCCAGCGGTGCGGGTTTGGGCGCGGGCCTCGGGGCCCTGATCGGTGATCTGCGCCCGGGAGACCTCGCCGTATTCAGTGCTTGCGAGGGTGGTGTCGGTCGCAGCGCCATCTTGGCTCAGCTCGGGGATGGCCTGGCGCTCAGCGACCACGACGGGGAGCTCGTCACGCCCGTGTTGGTCATCGGCGACGGGGTCGGGTCGAGGTGGCGGGCCCGGACCCTCGGGCGTTGGGCGGGCCGCGATCCGAGGGCAGCTGCGGGTCGGCAGACACCGGATCGACCCGAGGACGGCGGGCCGCTGTTCACCGACTACGATCGGCTTTGGGCGCCCACGCTGGCTCGTCGCCAGCGCTTCCTCGATCGCCGAGCGCTCTTTGAAGGCCCGGCTGGGACACGTTTGTCGCCAGCGCTGAGCGTTGGCCTGGGCGAGCGCCTGCGCGCCTCTGCGGCCGATCCAAACACCGCTGGGGATCGGGTGGTGGGTGTGTGGCCGGTGTTGGTCCTCGACGATCTCGATCCGCCGCTCGAGTCCGATCCGGCGCGGACCTTGGAGCGCCTCGCCGCGCTCGCCGAGCTCGCACGGCGCGAGGGCCTGATCGTGCTCGTGAGTGTGGACGCACCCGAGCAGGGGTTCTCGGTCGCGGGCCTCCGGGCGATCCGCAGGCTGACCGCGGCCCACCTGTGCCTGGCCGTCAGCGACCCGGACACCAACGCAGGCGCGTGGCGCAGCGTCGAGGTCTCGGTCGTGCACACACAGCTCGGCCCCAGCGGCGCCGCACGCCTGCGTTGGCGGCCGGCGAGCGGGCGCCTCGAACCCGATCCGGAGCCGGAGGCAGAATCGGGCCAGGCCCGAAAAAGTAGGCGATACTGAGGCCGTGCAGCGACGCGCTCGGCCCTGGATCTTGGCGCTCTCTCTGGCTCTCTCTTGCGCGGACGCGGGCGGGGACTCGGGCGGCTCAGGTCCGACCGAGCCGCCCTCAGGAACGGCCGACGGGGGAGGGGAGAGCCGCCCAACCCGGATTTTTTCATTGCCCTACGGCGAGCGCACGGTCTTCGTCACCGCCGACCCGAGCCTCGAACTCGAGGTCGAGCGTCTGTTCACCCTGCTCGAAGATCTGCGCGCGGAGTCGGTCGAGATCAGCGCGCGCACGCAGCTGCCGATCGGATGGACCACCCTGACCTTCAGCGTGGAGGGCCCCTACGGCGAGCGCCTCGTGGTTCGAGAGCCGGACTACGACGGCGACCCCGAGTCCAACACCCGCCCCGAGCTCTCGGTCTCGCTGGAGGTCCTCGGCCGTCAGCGGGCGGTCCTCGAGCGGGTCGGCGTGGCTGGGGAGCCCATCGACTTCGACCAACACGTGCTCACGGTTCGGGGTGTACTCGAGGAGCAGGACCTGTTCCTGGTCCGGGTACGCAGCCCCGGCGGGCGGCTCACGGGCTGGCGGGTCGCGCCCCTGTCGGGCGTGGTTCCTGGCGTCGAGGTCGAGTCGCTCCCGGTCCACACCATCCTCCAGCGTCGGCCGGCCCTGTTGGATGCCATGCTCCTCCCACCCGGGTACATGGCCTACTTCTCCGGCGACGCCCTCACCAGGGTGCTCAACGAGCGCGACGAGGTCGTCTGGGATCTCGACCAGGCCCTGGCCCGGCCATCACAGCCTGGGCCGTCGCCTGTGATCCGTCCTGGGGCAGGCCCGCTCTTGCCCCCCCTGGGCGAGTAGGCGACTCTGCGGGACGATGGCCGCGCCTCCACCGCACCTCGATCGCCTCGTCGACGCGCAGAGCCTCCCCGTGGGGACCCTGCGCACGGCTCACGTCGCCCTGCGCAGCGTCCGTCACGGCACCGATCGCAATGGCGAGGGCTACTTCGACCTGGTCGTGGGGGACACCAGCGCACGCATGCCCGCGAAGATCTGGGGTGACACCAAGGCCTACGCCGAGGCCACCCAGGCCAAGCTGAGCGAGATCGGTCAGCAAGGTGGGGCCGTGCTCAAGCTGATGTTCAGCGTCGGCAGCTACCGCGACGCCATCCAGCTCACCGTGACCCGACTGCGGGTGCTCGGGGAATCCGACGAATGGACCCCCGACGCGATCTGGGGTCCGGGCTGGGAGCGGATCGAGGATCTGCGCTGCAAGACCCTCGTCTTCGACATCGAGACCGTCCCGGCCATCGACCTCAGCGCCGAGCCCGAGGCGATCGCCAGGGCCGTGAGCAAGGCCGCCGAGCGCATGCAGGGCGACACCGACAAGGCCATGGGCCTGTCTCCCTACTTCGGCAAGGTCGTCTCGATCGCGATCGGAGAGGGAGACGGCGACGACTCCGAGACCGAGACGCCGGTGACCGTGCTCGCGGTCGCGCCCCCAGGTCGGGAGGACGCCGAGTATCCCCCGTGGATCCGGATCATGAGCGAGGCGGAGCTCCTGCGCAGCTTCTGGCACCTGGCCGACTCGGCCGAGCTGGTCGTCTCCTACAACGGCCGTGGCTTCGACGTGCCATTTTTGCAGGTCCGGTCCCTGGTTCACGGCGTGCCCGCCCGCGTCGACCTGCTCTCGAGCCCCTACTCCCTGCGTCCGCACCTCGACCTCTTTCGACTCTTGGGCTCGGGTCGCTTCGGCCCCGGGGCGACCTCCCTCGACGTGGTCTGTTGGGCGCTGGGCATCCAGAGCCCCAAGGACGAGATGGACGGCTCCATGGTCGGGCCGGCCTACGCGCGCGGGGAGCTCGAGATGATCGCCGCTTACAACGCGAAAGACGTGCGCGCGACCACCCGCGTCTACCACCATCTGCGCGAGCACCTGCTGCCCTTTCGCAACGACTGGTGAGCCCGAGCCCGGCCGTCCCTCCGATGGTCCACGCCGGGCCTGGCTGCTAAGGTCCGTGCCGGAGTCCGGCCCGTGCCCCACGACCCTCGCCCGTCCCACTTTCGCCGCTTCGCGTGGCTGGTTTTGGCCTACACCTTCGCCGTCATCGTGTTTGGGGCCTGGGTGCGGATCACCGGCTCCGGGGCGGGCTGTGGCCAGCATTGGCCGACCTGTCACGGCGAGGTCTTGCATCGGCCCGAGACCGTAGAGACGGTCATCGAGCTGACCCACCGGGTGACCTCGGGGCTGAGCCTGGTCGCCGTGCTCGTACTGTTGGTGATCGGCCTGCGACGTTACGATCGGGGCCACCCGGTGCGCTGGGGGGTCGCGCTGGCGACCGTGTTCATGATCCTCGAGGCCCTCATCGGTGCGGGCTTGGTGCTCCTCGAGCTGGTCGGTCGAAACGACTCGGCCTCCCGAGCCGTGGTCATGGCCATCCACCTGTCCAATACCTGTCTGCTGACCGGAGCCATGACCGTCGCCGCGTGGTTCGGGGGCGAATCGAATCGCGGTACCCGGCCACGCCTGGGACTGCGGGGCGCCGGGCCGAAGTTCTGGTACCTGCTCGCGGGTCTGGGGGGGGTCATCGTCGTGGCCATGAGCGGCGCGGTCACGGCCCTGGGAGACACCCTCTACCCGGTACTCAGCGAGGGTGGCGTGGCCGAGCACCTCCAGGCCGACCAAGGTCTGACCAGCCACTTTCTCCAGAGGATGCGGATCGTCCACCCCCTGCTCGCCATGGGCGTGGGCCTCTACCTCCTGTGGCTGACGATCACCCAGCCCGAGTTTCCCGAACGCCTTTGGGTGGGCCGCTCGGCGAAGCTGGTCGCAGTCCTCGTGCTCATCCAGCTCTGCGCTGGGGTCGTCAACATCGTCCTCTCGGCGCCCGGGTGGATGCAGCTGGTGCACCTGTCGACCGGTACGGCGCTGTGGATCGCCCTGGTGACCCTGGCCCTGGCCGTGCTCGAACCCGACCCGAGCCGGGGCTCGGACCCTCTATAGCGACATAGCCGGGTCAGCGCAGCCAGTAGTGCCACACCGTGAGGCCCAGGACGAGCACGGCCAGGGCCAGGTGCATGAGCGTGAACTTGCGCTTGGGACCATCGGTGTCGACGGTCGGGGACCCGTTTTGCTCGCGGAGCTCGCGGGCGTTGTCGAAGCGACCGACCAGCGTGGCCGCGCTCGATATGCCCTCACTGGCCAGGGCCGCGACCATGGCCCTGGCCAGATCCGCGTGCTCTGGGTGGTCCGTGGCCAGGGCACGAGCCTGGAGGTCCGGCCCGGCGTCGAGCATGAGCGCGCTCCGAAAAATCCGCAGGGCCGTCGACGGGGTGGTCTCGGAGCTCGTGCCCTGGCTGTCGGTGGCGTGGGTCACCACAGCGATCCGATCGAGGATCGCCGCCCCGGTCTCGACCAGGGCGGGCGCGGCCGCGGCCGCGCCCGACTCTCCCATGACCATCAATTCACCCCAGGCCACGCCGCTTCGCTGGAGCCCCAGAGCCCGCCCTGTGATCTCGATCGCAGGACCCAGAGAGGCCGCTGAGCTCGGGTCGGCAGTCACCACGGCGCGGGCGCGCTCGAGGGTCTCGATGCTGAGCTCACCCGCGTCCGGCGTCCCTGTTAGGGCCAGCGTGCGCGCCGCTTCGATGACCCGCAGAGCGACCTCGGGCAAGATCCGAGAGAAGGCCGCACGGGCCCGCAGTGCGGCCTCTTCGACCGAATCCAAGGTTTCACCCAAGTCGGTGACCGCCCCTTTCAGGACCTCGCGCAGGGCCTCCCTGTCTCCAGGTCGAGCCAGGCGCGCGGCGACCCAGGTCTCGGCCACGGCCAGCTCATCCAAGGTGTCGAGCGCCTCGTGTTCCTCATCGTCGAGCGTGAATGGGCCTGCCATCGTCGGCTCGATAATGGCAGGCCTCGCGCCGAGGGGCGAGATTTGCGGGTCCACTCTCGACATCGCGCTTGCCGCGTCGGGAGGGCTCGGTTAAACGGTGGGCATGCTCCGCCAGCTCATCGCTCCCGCGCTCGGTATCGCAGCGCTCTGCGTGTCCTCGACCGCCCTCGCTGCTGACCCGCCCGTGACCCCCGAGGTCGAGGCGGAGGCAGAGGCAGAGGCCGAGTCCAGCTCTGTAGTGGTCCTCAACAGCGAGGTCGCTGCCGGAGCAGGGGTGAGCGCCAGCACCGAGGGGATGGCCGTCAGCAACGGTGACTTCGCCGGACGCCTCGGCGTCGGTGCTGCACGCACGATCGCCGGGCTCAACGGCATCAACGTCCGCTACAACATCTCCGACAACTTTCACATCGGTCTCAACCTCGGTGTGGCGACCTTCAGCTACCGCTACACCGATCCCACTAACGACCCCGCCGACTGCGTCGATCAGCGCGCCGCGGCCTGTGACAAGAAGACCCGCACCGTCGCCTACATCGGCACCAGCATCGAGGCCATGTACTGGGTCCGCGGCCGCCCGGCGGGCGCCATGCCCTTCCGCGCCGACTTCGGTGTCGGCGGTCGGCTCGGCTTCCAGCACGCGGTCAACAGCGCCGACGTCCCCAACAACCTCGACGATCCGCTCCAGTTCACCGCCGAGATCCCTTTGGCTCTGGCCCTGAACCTCGGTCACAACTTCTCGATCATCCCCGAGTTTGGCGCGGCCTTTCGCTGGAACCCGGGCACGCGCCTGGCCAACGAAGACGGAGAGATCGACGCCAACCCCGGCTTCGACGATCCGAACGGCAAGATCCCCGCAGCCGAGACCTCGGGTCCCGGGTTCGGCTTCGAGATCGGCGATCACGTCGGCCTGTTCGGCGGCGCGACCCTGCTCTACACCTTCTGAGCCGCATCCTGTTAAGCTCGCGTGCCTGTGGGTACGCACTCGGCACCTCTATCCCCTGCGCTGGCGCGCGAGCGCCTCCAGGGGATTTCTATTCCTCCAGCGATCCTGGATGTCCTGCGTCGTCTGGACGGGGCCGGCCACCACGGTGTGGTGGTCGGGGGGGCCGTCCGAGACGCGCTCTTGGGTCGGGACGAGGGCGACTGGGACGTAGCCAGCAACGCGACCCCCGAGCAGGTGATCGCCCTCTTCGCTCGGACCATTCCGACCGGGCTCGAGCACGGCACGGTCACGGTCATGTCGGGCCGTGGAGATCAGCGCCACGCCGTGGAGATCACGACCTTTCGGGGTGAGGGCGCCTACGAGGACGGCCGCCGCCCGAGCGAGGTCCGCTTTCTCGAGGACCTGGAAGAGGACCTCGCCCGGCGCGACCTGACGATCAACGCCTTCGCCTGGGACCCGATCAACGCCGTGTTCACCGACGCCTTCGGCGGCCTCGACGACCTGCGCGAGGGTCTGATCCGCGCGGTCGGGGATCCTCGTCGGCGCTTTGCGGAGGACGGCCTGCGGACCATGCGGGCCGTTCGTTTCGCGGCGACCATGGGCTTTCGCCTGGCCGCAGAGACGCGCGAGGCGATCGCCGGCGCGCTCGAGGTGTTCGCCAAGGTCAGCGGTGAGCGGGTCCACGTCGAGCTGTTCAAGCTCCTGCGTGCCCCCCAGCCCTCGCTCGGGCTGCGGCCCATGATCGAGACCGGCCTTTGGGATGTCGTCTTGCTCCCGGTTTCCGAGTCGGCCCGCGATGAAGCCCTCGCGGCTGTCGATCGCCTGCCGGCGCGACCGCTGTTGCGACTGGCCAGGCTGCTGCGTCCGGCCGGTGTCGAGCGAGCCCGAGTCGAGGCGGTGGTCGAGGCCCTCAAGCCGAGCCGGGACGAACGCGCGCGCCTGCTCCAGCTGTGTGGGCCCACCGTCGACAGCCTCGAGCAGGCCCTGACTCGAGACGGCGACGAGCACGACCCCAGCGAGGTCCGTCGGGCCGTCGCCAAACTCGGTCGCGCCTACCTCGAAGACGGCATCGCCCTGCTCGAGCTCGGCCCGGCGTTGCGGGCGACCCTGGACGCGGACCTCGAGGGGGCGGCGCTCACCGGGAAGGAGCTGGCCATCAAAGGTCGGGACCTGATCGCCGCGGGGGTCTGCGCTCCGGGGCCCGCGCTCGGCGTCACGCTCGCGGCGCTGCTCGAGTGGGTCCTCGACGACCCGAGCCGAAACCGAGCCGAGGCCCTCGTCGATCATGCCCGCGGGCTCTCCTGAGCGGGCTCAGTTGTTCAAGAGCACGGTCCAAGAGACCATCATGGGGGGCACGCCCGGGCCACAATCAATCGGGTCGAACAGCCACGAGGCCCACGCGTAGAGCTTGTAGTCTTGGCCGCTCAGGGTGGCGAAGGCCGACGTCTCGAAGGTCACGGCGGTCGTGGTCATGTTGTCGTCGTCGCTGAGGGTGAGGTTCAGGTCGTAGAGGGTCCAGTCCGCGCAGACCTCGGTGCAACTGTCGTGTTGGACTCCGTGCTCGACCACGAGCGTCTCGGTCTCGGACGCAGCAGCGATCACGGATCCGGTCGAATAGAGGAGCTCATCGGTGGACGGAAGTGAGACGTCGAGCCGCGTGTAGTGACAGCCTGGACCTTGGCCCTCGCTGGTCAGGCGGATCTCGACGCAGGTGCCCGACCCCAAGACGGGCTCCGCATCTGAGTCGGGTTGGCTGACCTCGAGTGTCCAGATCGGATCGTCGTTTCCACATTGGCCACAAGATTGGCAGTTCTGGAAACTAATGGTTTCGCCGTCGACGGAGGCGATCTTGGCGATGAAGCCGTTTGGTCCGCACGGGGGCACACCCTCACCGTCGAGTTCCAGCTGAACCTCGGCTTCGTAGGCCACGCAACCCTGGGGCCCCGTGTCCTCGGACTCCTGAGACTCGGACTCCTGAGACTCGGACTCCTGAGACTCGGACTCCTGAGACTCGGACTCTTGAGACTCGGACTCCTGAGACTCGGACTCGGTCGTACTGGTCTCGGTGGTGTCGTCGGCGGTGGACCCGGTCGACGTCGAGGTCGACCCGGCCTCGCCGCTGTCGCTCTCTCCATCGGCGTCCGTACCCTGGCCGCCGGTCGCGGGGGTACAGGCGGCGAGCGTGATCGCCAACGTGGCGCATCCCAAGTTCCGACCCAGAGTGATCATCATAGGGCGCAGTCTAGCAGGGCTCAGGGCTCAGAGCCCTTCCAGGTGAGGCCGTTGGACGATCCGGGCGTCCAGTGTCAAATAGGGCCGGTCGACCTCGGCCCCCAACAATCGGACAGGGGCGAGGTCGACCGAAAGCAGGCGTTCACCCGTGTGTCGGATCAGGCGATCGATGGTGGCCAAGAGCTTGGCGAGTACCCGGACGTCCGGGTCGCTGGCTCGCCTCCGGGCGGGCAGGGGGATCGCCGCGAGGGCGGCCTCGGCGAGCAGCAGAGCATTGCGCGCGCTCAGGGGAGAGGGGGCCAAGATCGCCTCGGTGGGGGCGTCGAGGACCGCCTGAGCGAAGATCACCACGCTGCCATCGGCGGTCCGAAGCGCCCCGCAGCGGAGGTCTCGGCCAGCAGGGGCCATCTCCGCCACGATCACGCCGTCGAGCTGGGCCGTCGGCGCGTGCTCTTCGACGTTCGCTACGATCTGGCTGTAGGCGCGCTTGGCTGCGGCCGCGTTGGCGACGTCGAGCTCGACCGCCCCGAGCTCCCGCTTGCGACGAAGATCCGGGCTGAGGGCCTTGAGCACGACGGGGTAGCCGATCTTGTCCGCGAAGGTCGCGGCCCCGCTCGCCGAAGTGGCGAAGGCCTGACGGGTGACCTCGACCCCGTGTCCACGCAGCACCACTTTGCTCTCGTGGTCCGAGAGCACCTCGGCCGCGCCCTCGAGGACCACGTCGGCGCGGGCGACTCGATCGGGGTCGGCCTCGGCCAGGTCGGCGACCTCGGTCTCATGGGTGGCGATCAAGGTGCGAGCCGTGCGAACTCGGAGCAGGGCTCGCTGAGCCAAGAACGCGGCCGTCGGGATGAGCTGGGAGATCGCTGGGTCGGGGGCCTGCATACCCAGGCGTTCCCCCAGCCGGGGCAGGGCTCGCCGCGCCTGTCGCCACAGGGCGAGGGCCTGCCTGTTTTCGCCGCTCCCGCTCTCGGAGCGAGCAGCAGCGGCCCGATCGGGCTCGGAGTCGGCCGCCTGGAGCAGGGCCAAGACCTGTGGGGCGGGGTAGACGGGGCCCGTCCAGCGCTCACAGGCGTGCCCGACCACAGCCCGCTCGAGCCCCGCCTGTCGGGCCTCGAGCGGCAACTCGGGGATCCCCAGGGGCACGAGGATCTGCCGCGACTCCCGGGCACCGAGTTCGCGCATCCACTCCAGCCAGCTCGGATCGAGGGCGGCCGCAGGCACATAGCCGACCACATCTCGTCCGCTCAGGGCGGGGGCACGGAGCCACGCGGGCAGCCAGGGCGGCGTCGGGCTCAGGGCGAGGGCAACCCCAGGGGCCTCGAGCCTGGCCTCGAGC
>CAYVJQ010000015.1:49503-58295 GCA_964451725.1 uncultured Nannocystaceae bacterium
CGGCGTCGGGCTCAGGGCGAGGGCAACCCCAGGGGCCTCGAGCCTGGCCTCGAGCCTGGCCTCGAGCCTGGCCTCGAGCCTGGCCTCGAGCGCGGCCACGAGGAGGGTCAGCTCACCGGGTTGCCCTGCGATCGCCACCAGGGCACCGGGCCGGCGCCAGGTCTCCGCGTCGATCTGAATACGGGCTCCTGGGCCCAGCAGCGCCATGGGTCGCCGCCCCGTGGACAGGCCCTGGAGATCCTCCATGAGCTCTGGGCTAGCGATGCCGGTCAGTATCAAGAGCACCGGCGGGTGATCGCGGAGCGCCCGGAGGAGGGTCGGCCCGACCGTCGGCGTGACCAGGATCGTCGCCAGCTCACCGTTGGCCCGCAGGGCGCGGCCGAGTTTGCCATCCTCGATGCTCTGGATCTCGAGGTGGGGGCATCGCCAGGCGGGATCGGGATCGGCCTCGATCGAGGCCGCGACCAACACCGGGATCGCTGAATCGGAGGGCAACGACCCGTCTGTGCGAGGAGCCAGGGTCGAGAGCGCCTGGAGCAGGCGAGGATGGGCCGCCTGAATCAGGCGAACATGGTCTTCCATGCCAGCTTGCTGAACTCACCCACGGTCTCGGCATGAGGACCGACGAGGACGAGGTCGGCTGTCTCCCAGCTCGGGTCGACGCCGCCATCGGGTGCTCGCTCGGCGATCAGGACCAACAGCCGTACGCCGGGACCCCGGTCGTGGAGCTGCTCGGGGAGGGAGAGGGAGGGGGCATCGCTGGCGAACCACAGGATGGTCGCCCTGCGCGGGCTGTCCGGTTGGTTGAACCCGAGGTCGGCGGCATCTTGGGGGGTGGCGCCCAAGGCCTGGAGGGCAGCCTCTGTGTCCGAGTCGAGACCCTCGGGGGCGACATAAAATATCGGCGGCGGCTCCGTCTGGGGTGGCGCTGCCGACTCGGAGGCCTCGCGCAGCCAAGGAGCGAGCTCGACCTGGGTGACATCGGCCTCGTACTCCGGCTCGATCTGGAGCGGTGCCTCGTGCCAGGGCAGGGCGCCGGCGACGACTCCTATCACGGTGTCGGGGCTGAATTTTTGGCTCAGGTGGCCCTCGACGTGAACGGGGACCATCGCGGGGAGCTCCGCATGTGCGAGAACTGAAGCCGCCTCCCGGGTGAAGGGCGCGAACACGGCGCGTGGCGCCAGGCGCCGGAACAGCTTGGGGATGGCCTCTGGGCCCAGGAACACGAGTTGATCGGTCCCAGAGCGACTGGCCTCGACAATGGTTCCGTCGTCGTAGGCCCCCGCGTCGCCCAGGCACAGACTGAGCACCGACGCTCCGCGAGCGTCGGCCATATCACGGGCGGCACAAAGGGCGACGAGACTTCCGGGGTGGAGTCCGCGGGCGGTGCGTTGGAGGTAGACGACGATATGAGCCATCAGTCGAGCCCGTGCTTGCGCTTCACCATGTCGAGCTGTTTTTGGTACTCGATCTCGAAGGTGTCGGTGCCCTGCTGCAAATGCTTGAGGTGCTTGCGGACCTCCCGATCGAGATCCTCGTCGTGTTGCATATGGCGCTTCAACAGATCTTTGATATTTCGCCTCAGCGTGGCGTCGTCCACGTAGATTTCGTCGACCCAGTGCGAGCGCATGAACAGCTCGATCAGCTGCGTCGCTATCCAGGTGATCGCGTCGTCGCCGATCCCAAAGTCGAGCATATCCGCCTGCTTGCGACGGATTCGGTAGAGGTCGGAGTAGGGGAGTCCGCGCTGTTCGAGGATGTCCTTGGAGCGCTCGGTGATGTCGCGGTTGGTCCGCAGGTACTCCCGCAACACCGACTCTACGTCGTTGCCGAACTCTTCCCTGTTACTAGTCTCGAGGTTACCGGTGTCCACGAGCGCGCGGAACACGGAATCGACGATCGCCGGGATCTTGCTGGCGTATAGACGCATGGCCGGAGGCGAGGATAGGCGCTGGCTTGCACCGCGTCCAGGCTGGGGCAACATCGAACACATGGCGGACCCTCAGGGCCCAAACACGCGCGCCGGGGGGGATGGTCTGCGGGCCGAACCCCGCTTGCTCGTCGCTGCCGGGCTGGTGTGGCTCGAGGGTCGACTGCTCGTCCAACGTCGGTCCGCGGCGGCGGAGCACGGTGCCGGCCAACTCGAGCTCCCGGGGGGGAAAGTCGAGCGGGGCGAGAGTCCTAGCGACGCCCTGGTCCGCGAACTTCGGGAAGAGTGGGGGCCGCGCGCCTCGACCCTCGAGGTTCGAGGGGTGGCCGAGATCCTCCACCACGTCTATCCGCCGCCCGGTCCAGAGGTCGTGCTCGCGGTCTTCCACGTCCACGCAACGATGTGGAATTTGGACGACTGGCGAGATCAGATCGAGGCCGAGCCCGGTGTCGAGGTCCTCGCCTTCGCTCCCTCGGCGCTGCCTCTCGACCAGTTTTTGGCCGCTGACCGCCCCTTCTTGGCGTCCGTGCGCGCAGGTCGGGTGCATTCGTCCTGATCTCGCTGCGCCTTCTATACTCTGCCGGTGTCTGGTCTCGGCGCAGTGTTTTTGGCCGCGGTCTTGGTTCAGGCGCCGAGCGCCGAGCCCGGCTCGAGGTCGGTGTCCCAGAATAAAAAGACCCGCTACCTGCTCGCAAAACGGACGGCGCTCGAGTCCAGCCGGCAGCGCCGTCCCGCGCGTGCCGGTCAGCGAGCCGACCGACCGATCTGGGCGCACAACCTCCGCACCCACGAGATTCGCGCGCTCTCGGGTCCCGCCGGGACCGACCTGCAGGCGGAGCGCAGCGCATTTTTCCGGTGTTGGTTCACCCACGGTGAGGGCGATATCCCGGACGCGCTGGTCGCCCGAGTCATCGCCGCGGCGCGCCACTTCGAGGTTCGGGAGGTCAGGATCATCTCGGGATTTCGACACCCCAAGTACAACCTGATGTTGCGCAAAAAAGGTCACGAGGTTGCGACCTCGAGCCAACACACCAAAGCGCTGGCGATCGATTTTTTCCTCCCTGGAGTCCGGACGAAGGTGCTCTACGACTGGCTACTCGACGTTCACCCAGGTGGTGTCGGCTTCTACCCCGTGAGCGAGTTCGTGCATGTCGACCTCGGTCGAAAGCGGACCTGGAAGGGAACCTGAGAGCCCGGACGGCTCACGAGCCCGGATAGCGTGCGACCTCGATATAACCCTCGCCCTCGCGCCGGAACAAGATCGCCTCCACGACCCGATCCTCCTGACAGTCGACCACCAGGTAGTCCACGGGCCAGCCCGCGCTGTCGGCCGCACGAGTGTCCTCGTCGGAGAAGTAGGCTCCCACCCGCGGGTGGGAGTGGTAGACGATGGTCGCGGGTCGCTCGCTGTCGAGGCTGTCGGCGAGCCGGCGAAGGTCCCGACCACCGAAGGTGTAGGCCCGCTCGGCGGTGCGTGCATAGGTCTCTGGATCGACCTGGTGATAGCGATTTTGCCAGTTTTCACAGCGGACCAGCTCAGCCGACTCGCCCGCGGCGATCAAAAACCCACAGCACTCTTCGGGGAAGCAGGCCCGGGCGTGGGCGTAGATCGCCTGGAGGTCGCGGGCGCTGATCTCGGGGACAGGCTCGAGCTCCCCCGAAGTAGTTTCACCAGACATAGTGTCGCTCCCACTTCAGGGGCGTGAAGTAACGGTCGCCTCGGTCGCAGAGCACGGTCACGACCACGCCTCTCTCTCCACGTTTGTGCAACCGGGCGCCCACGCGCAAGGCCGCGGCCACGTTGGCGCCGCTCGAGTGGCCCACGAACAGGCCCTCTTCCTCACCGAGGCGCTCGGTCATGTCCCACCCGTCCTCGGTGGTCATCCAGATCGTCTCGTCGAGCACCGAGGGATCGTAGATTGCCGGTACGAGGCTGCTCGGGAGGTGTTTGAGCCCCTCGAGGCCGTGCATGCCGTCGTCGGGTTGCATGCCGATGCAGGTCACGTGGCGGCCGGTCGTCCGACCCAACTCATGCAGGCGACGGGAGGTCCCGACGACCGTCCCGCTGGTCCCGATCCCGGTCACGAAGTGGCTGACTCGGCCCTGGGTCTGCTGCCAGATCTCGACGGCGGTCCCGTGATAGTGAGCCAGGGGGTTGCTCGGGTTCGCGTACTGGTTGGGGTAGTAGTAGCGATCCGGGTGCTCGGCGACGAGCTTCTGGGCCAGGAGAATGGCCCCGTCGCTGCCCTCCATCGGATCGGAGAAGATGAGCTCGGTGCCGTAGGCGGCGGTGACCTGTTTTCGGGGCACCGAGACGTTCTCGGGCATGACCAGGGTGACGGGGACGCCCAGGGCCGCGCCGACCATGGAGTAGGCGATACCCGTGTTGCCGCTGGTGCTGTCCATGAGCCGTCGGCCCTCGAGGTCGCCCCGCTCGAGCGCGTCTTGGATGATGCGTCGGGCGGGCCGGTCCTTGACCGACCCGGCCGGGTTGCTGAACTCGCACTTGGCCCACAGCTCCACGCCTGGGCATGCCGCCTCGATATGGTGAAGGCGGACCAGGGGTGTGTTGCCGATCAGATCGGTGATCCTGTCGACCCGGCTGGGTCGCAGGAGTGGCCGACGGGCGAGCTGCTCGTCGGCGCGTGGGCGCCGGGGGGGGTCGTGGAGCTTGGCGGCCATCGGGTGCTCTCAGCCGCCGGCGATCGCCGGGATGATGCTGATCTCATCCTCGGATTTGACCGGCGTATCGAGGCCCTGCAAAAACCGGATGTCTTCGTCGGCCACAAACACGTTGATGAAGCGACGGACGTCGCCCTTGGTGTCGCGGATACGCTCGCCGATGCCGGCGTGGTGGGTCTCGAGGTTGTCGAGCAGCTCGCGGACGGTCGCGCCTTGAATATCGACCTCCTCTCGGCCCTCGGTGAACTTGCGGAGCGGGGTGGGGATGCGGACGGTTGCCATATCGGTTCTCGTGTTGGTCTCGGTCGGGAGTCGGGGGTGCCTACGGGGGTGACCCGTCGGAGGTTGCAGGTTTGTGGTGCGTGCTGGAGCAGGTCGGGCTGGCGCGAGGGGCGAGCGCAGCGCAGCGCCCCGCGAGCAGATCGAAGTCGTGGAGCCGGCCGCAGTCTCGCCCGCGGTCGGGTCCCGTGAGAGCCAGGGCGAGGGCGGCCATGCAGTGACCGACGACCCCCGCGACCGCGCCGACGACCCCCACGCTGGCGCATGAGGGGGCGAGCTCCGGCGGGGGCGGGTCCTCGAATCGGCAGCGATAGCAGGCCCGCTCAGGGGCGTCGGGAGCCACCGCCATGGCCTGTCCGCGCCAACCCAACACCCCGCCGATGACCAGGGGGACACCAGCGGTGACGCAGGCGTCGTGGACCGCAAATTTCAAGGCTGGGCTGTCGCTGCACTCGAGGACCACGGCGGCCCGACCTGGGGACAGGGCCGCGATCCCGCCTACGAGTGCGCCATTTTGGTCGACCTCGAGGCGTCGGGCGAGGGTCTGCACATCGAGGGGTTGGGCCCTGCGAGTCAGGGCTCGGAGGCGCCAACTCGCGGCTTCCACTTTGGGGCAACCGAGGGTGTCGACCGCGTACAATACCTGGCGTTGGAGGTTGCTCGATTCGACGCAGTCGTCGTCGATGATGGTCAGTCGACGGGCCCCGCCACCGACCAGACCGAGCAAGGCTGGGCAGCCCAAGCCCCCCGCGCCGATCACGATGAAGTGGGTCTCTTCGATCGCCGAGACAGCTGAACGAGTAGCCAAATCGGTAGCCAAATCGGAGCCCAGATCAGTCATGGCGACCCCGCAACGGCGTGTGCCCATCTCAGCGTCGCCGACCCTCGGGGGTGAAGTAGGCGTCGAGGCTGAAGTAGCGCTCTCCCGTGTCACACAGCACGGTGACCACGTTTTTTCCCGGGCCCAGTTCCCGGGCGAGATCGATCGCCGCACACATCGAAGCCCCAGCCGAGATTCCCACCAACAGACCCTCGTGGTGGGCGAGCTGGCGGCGCATCCCGTAGGCGTCGTCGTCTCGCACGCGGGCGATCCGATCGTAGATCGTGGTATCGAGGACCTTGGGGATGAAACCGGCGCCGATACCCTGGATCTTGTGGGGTCCCGGCGCTTCTCCCGAGAGCACCGCGCTCGAGTCCGGCTCGACCGCCACGATCGTGACCGCTGGATTGTGCTCCCGCAATGCAGCGCCCACGCCGGTGATCGTTCCGCCCGTACCCACACCGGTGACGAAGCCGTCGATCCGCTCGCCGCCCATCTGACTGATGATCTCGGGCCCGGTCGTGTGCTGGTGGATGGCCGGGTTGGCCGGGTTCTCGAACTGCTGGAGCATCACGTGATCCGGCTTCGCGCACAGCTCCTCGGCCAGGGACACGGCCCCCTCCATGGTCCTGTCCTCGGGCGTCAACACGATCTCCGCACCGTAGGCCTTGAGCAGCTTGCGACGCTCGAGGCTCATGCTCTCGGGCATGGTCAGGAGCAGGCGGTAGCCCTTGACCGCAGACACCAGCGCCAGGCCGATGCCCGTGTTGCCCGAGGTCGGTTCGACCAGGGTGCTCACCCCCGGGTGAATGATGCCTTCGGCCTCGGCCCCCTCGATCATCGCCAGGGCGATCCGATCTTTGACGGACCCGCCTGGGTTCATCATCTCGCACTTGCCCCAGATCGTCGCCGAGGACTCGGAGTCGGGGACCACTCGGTGGATCCGGACCAGCGGTGTGTTGCCGATCAGCCCGAGGATATTGTCGACCAGGTTGGGTCGCTGCATGGTCGCCTCCCTCAGATCACGTAGTCGGCGGACTGGCGACGGTAGTGCTCGCGGGCCTCACCGATGAGCTCCTCGAGGCTGACCGAGCCGACGGCCGACTCGTAGCGCTGGTCGACGGATCGCTCGACCAAGCGTGTGATCTCGTCTTGGGGCTGGCCGGTGGTCTGGGTGCTGGTGGTGCTGAGGACCTCGATGACGTCGGCCACGGCGATGTCTCCAGCAGGTTTGGCGAGTCGGTATCCACCTCGTGGACCCCTTTTCCCCACTACAAATCCGGATTTTCGAAGCTCGCCAATTATTTCCTCGAGATAGCGTGAGGGAATTGCCTGTTGCTCGGCGATGACGTGGGCACTGGCATACCCCCGATAGGCAACGTGGCACAGGGCGCGGAGGCCATATCGAACTTTTGTGGTGAGGCGCATTTACACGGTTCCGTTCGCGGAAAATGTAAGGGCACCATGACATGTGACGGCTCTCCTGGCTAGTCGGAGCAGCTTGAATCTATTAAACTCATTTATTACCGTATTAATATGGCGCCGAGATGGTTCAAATTCGCGCAATGTTCGCCGGGATTGAGGGGGGCTCGCCGCTTGACACCCCCAAGCTCGTGACGCTAGGCAGCGTGCGCCGATGGACGTCTCTGATCTCAAGAAGAACGTTAAGCTCCAATTCAACGGTCAGCCCTGGGTGGTGACGCAGTTTGAGTTTGTGAAGCCGGGCAAAGGCCAGGGCCTCTACAAGTGCAAGATCAAGAACATGATCACCGGCGCTGTGGTCGACCGGACCTGGCGGTCGGGAGAGAAGCTCGAGGCGGCGGACGTCGAGTCGCGCGGCTACGAGTATCTGTTCCAGGCCGGGGAGACCTTCACCTTCATGGACACGTCGACCTACGAGCAGATCGAGGTCAACGCCGAGCTGATCGGGACCGACTCCCGCTTCCTGATGGACAATCTGGGTGTCGACATCCTGTTCTACAACGGCAGCCCGGTCGGGGTGACCTTGCCCAGTCATGTCGTGATGAAGGTCGATGAGTGTGAGCCGGGCGTCAAAGGGGACACCGCCACGGGCGCGACCAAGTCCGCCAAGATGGAGACCGGCTTCGAACTCCAGGTGCCTCTGTTCATAAAGACCGGCCACCGCCTGAAAATCGACACGCGCACCGGCGGCTACGTCGAGCGCGTCAACGACTGAGTCCATGTCCCCTCCAGGGCTCCCCTGGAACCTCCGCGTCGAAGTCTGGGACGCGGGCCTGAGCGCAGTACGCAAGGTCTTGCGTGCTGCGCAAATGCGTGAGGTCAGCACGCCCGTGTGTGTCTCTGCGGTCGCTATCGAGCCGTGGATCGAGCCGCTCACGGCGTCTGCGAACGGGCGGCCCGCGCTCCTCGCCACCAGCCCCGAGTTGGCCATGAAGCAGCTCCTGGCGCGGGGATCGGGATCGATCTTTCAGATCGCGCATGTGTTTCGAGCCGCCGAGATCGGGGCCAGACACAGCCAGGAGTTCCACCTGATCGAGTGGTACCGGACCCCCGGGGAACTACGGGAGGTCATCGCCGATGTCGAGGCGATCGTCGACGCCGTGTTCACTGCGGTCGCTCCGCTCTCGACCGAGTTCTGGCGTTCTTCGGGGGGGACTGGCCCGCGGGCACCCGATCGCTGGAAGCGGGTGGAATTGCTGGGTCTCATGGGGGAAACCCTTGGTGTCGAGCTCGAGGGGAACGAGACCTCAGCGGCCCTAGAACCGCTCTTGGGCCGTGTAAGAAGCGAATCGGGTGTCGGGTTGAACCCCTGTGTCGACGAGCCCGAGTCCGCGTCTGAACGAGACCCCGAGCTCCGCTTGCGCCTCGATCAACTCGAGGCTTGGACCGAGCTGTTCAGCCTGTGGTCCGACACCTATCTGGACCCATGGCTGGCGCGTCTGGGCCCCGGGGTCGGCGTGCATATGGTCGACTTTCCTGCGCCCCTCGCTGCGCTCGCCCGACATCACAGCCGAGCTCGCCTGGCGCATCGCTTCGAGAGCCACGTGGGTGGGGTCGAGCTGGCCAATGGCTACCTCGAGCTCCGTGACGCGGCAGAGC
>CAYVJQ010000015.1:58395-74580 GCA_964451725.1 uncultured Nannocystaceae bacterium
GTGGGTGGGGTCGAGCTGGCCAATGGCTACCTCGAGCTCCGTGACGCGGCAGAGCAGCGTCGGCGCTTCGAGTGTGTCGCGGCGCTGCGGGCTCGTCACCGGCTCCCGACTCTGCCCTCGCCCGAAGCGTTCCTGGCCGAACTCGACGCACTCCCGGACTGCTCCGGCGCGGCCCTGGGCCTCGATCGATTGTTGGCCCGAGCCTGCGGCTGTGCGCGTCTCGATCAGGTCTCCCTCGCGCCCTCGAGTTGAGCACCGACAGACCCGGCCGACCTGGGCCTGGCAGATCACTGATCCGGCTGGTCGGGCGCCCATGCCTATCCCACGTCGATCTTCCGCATTCATCTCATAACCGTCCGAGGAGTTCATGTTCGAACACGTCCTTCAAAACCCCGACCGAGACCGGGGATCCCGTCTTATGTACGCCGCCCTCGTGGCGATCTCGATGACCACTACGGCGCTCGCCGGCATGTGGACCATGCAACAACTGGGCATCGACCGAGTCGGGGCCCCAGACCCAGGACGCCTCGAGATCACTCAGATCAGCATGATGACGCCGCCCGCTGTCAAAATTCGCCCCGTACCCGAGAAAAACCAGAATGTGGAGACAGGGAAGGGGGCCGCGGTCGCCCACCTTGCCAGTCTGAAAAGTAGTCGTCGGACGGACCCAAATAAACCGAGCGACCCGACGAACACGAGCGACCCGACGAACACGAGCGCCCCGACGAACTCGAGCGACCCAGCGAAGGGGGGGACCAGCATTCCTGGACCTGCCTCGTCCGGCAGCTGTGTGGGCGGGATCTGTAGGCAGCAACCAGCGCCGACGGGCGGGACGTGCATCGGCCCCGGTTGTTCGACACGTGTGGGGGGAGGGGGCTCGTCTACGGTCGCGCCCAAGACCGTCGCCTTTTCGGCGCTTCGCTGTCTCGCCTGTGCGGACCCGGACACGGACGCGCTGCGCAAAACGGGGGCGGGCATCCGTAAGCGTGGGGGCCAGGTGAAGGTGAAGTTCTGTGTCGGCATCAGCGGCAAGGTCGAACCCGGCTCGGTCGAAGTCAGCGCGAGCTTCGGAGACAGCGCGGTCGACGGGATCGTGCGCGCGGCGGTCCGAAAATGGCGCTTCTCACCGATGAAGATCGGCGCACATGCCAAGCGCGCATGCAGCGAGACCCGTTTTCAGATCCGATTCGAGTAGGAGTCGATCCATGACTTCACCCAAGATGCACGAGAGATGGCGCCGCGTGCTGTCAGCTGTGAATGGGGCTGCGCCTGATCATCCGTCGCGTGGCCCCGCGATCACCAAACGCCCGAATACGAGGCTGCCGGGATCGTTTCGGGAGCTCCTCGTCGATGCCCAGAACCTCCGCTGTGCAGGGCACAGGACGAGTCTCAGCGAGGCCCCTCGCAGTGGGCGAGGCGAGGGAGACGAGGGCCGAGAGCAGGTTGAAGGGGCCGTCCGAGCCGCGTGTCCAGGGCGGTGTCCAAGGGGGCAGGTTCATCTTGATTCCTGGGGCCATACCGGTACACTGGCGCCCTCCATGCGTCGCCAGTTCGCTCTCCTCGCCGCGCTCCCAATGGTCTTGGGGCTGACTGCGTGTACGAAGATCCAATCGCGCGACCTTATTCGCGAGGGTAATCAAGCCTATAAAAACGGCGAGTTCGAGGAGGCTATCGAGAAGTACGACGAGTCTCTCGAGATCGAACCCGGTGGAGTCACGGTCCAGTGGAACCGGGCCATGGCTGCCGAGAGCCTCGTCCTGGCGCTCAAAGACGCCACCGACGAAGACAAGATCGCCGAGCGCAAGCAATACGCGACGTTGGCACTGGAGGCTCTCGACGCGTGGAACGAAGGCCGGGACAAGCCGGGCAGGGCTGAGGAGCCCCCCACTTGCAAGGCCCCCAAGAGCGACGACGCGGAAGAGGGCGAGGAAAAGAAGGGCGACCCCGACCTCGCCACCTACAAGGAGCACCGACTCGCGCTGCTCGGCGCCGACTCGCGCTGCGACGACCTCATCGAACACTGGCGACAGCTGCATATGGCCTGTCCTCAAAATGAGGAGCTGTACATGACCATCGCCTCGACCTTCGAGGACATGTGTTCGATGCCCGACAAGGCGGACGAGTGGCATGTCAAGCGAACCGAGGACTTCCCGCAGAGCGCGAAGGCCTGGTACTCGCTGGCGACCCGCCGCTTCAATCCTCTGTTTCCCGATCCCGAGTCGGGCCTGCCCTTCAACAACGATGTCGATGCGGAAGAGCGGCTGAGGATCTCCGACGAGGTGATCGCCCTGCTCAAAAAAGCGACGGCGATCGAGCCCAAGTACCGGGACCCCTACGTGTGGCGGTCCATGGCCCACACTCAAAAGTCCCTCGCTCGAGTCTACGTCGATCCGCCCGACACTCCCGAGGACGGTATTCAGGCGATCTTGGGGCGGCGAGACAGCATGCTCGCGTGGCGAGAGACCAAAGCGGTCTGCGACATCGACGATATCCCCAACTGCCCCTTCGATCCCGACGCAGGGCAGCTGTTCTACGATCTGAGCGTCGATCCTGCGGCGTGGGCCAAGCGAGAGGTCAACCTCTACGGGCACGTCCTCGATGAGACCGTCAAAGAGATCGACCCCGCCAAGCACATCTGGGAGATCGATATCGAGATTAGCTACACGCCGGTGCTCGGTGAAGGGGAGTACCCTCCGCCCCCGCCTCCTCCGCCGCCCGAAGGAGAAGACCCGGCGCCCAAACCCACAAAGGTCGTCACCGTGCGCTACGCCTTTTTCCAGCCCACGGCGGAGGTCGAGGGCGAGGAGGCACCAGATGTCACTGACGGTGTCAACGCCCAGATCGATCTTTGGAAACGTCAAAAATCGACCCAATTCAGCGGATTTATGCAGCTCGAGGGCGACAAGCTCGTGCTCGAGTCGAAGCAAAAACAATATCTCGGTTGCTGCCCCTACGCGCCGCTGACCCCGGATGAAGAGAAGGCCGACTCCGAGCGGATCGAGGAGCTCTATCTGGAGAAAAGGGCGCTCGAGGCCGCCGCGCTCGAGGCGGAGAACGAGCCCAAGAAAAAGGGCCGAAATCGCTGATGCACCCGCGCTTCGCTCCGCGGGGTGAAAGCCGCATCCCGGCCCGCTTCGTTGTGGGCTAGGGAGCTCATTGCGAGCCGAGCGAAAGGATTCTCAACATGGCGTTTGAACACTACCTCGATACCACCAAGCCCAACCCCATGCGAGCCAAGCTGCTCAGCGTGGCCGCGGTAATGGCCGTCTCCGGCACCTTCTCTATGGTGATGTTCATGTGGGTGGCCGGGAAGATGAGCATCGCGCGGGTCGACCCGCCGACCATCGACTTCATCATCGTCCAGATGACAGCGGAAGAGCCGCCGCCGCCGCCGCCGCCGCCGCCGCCGCCGGCCGGTGGTGAGATGGAAGAGGAAGAGGTCGAGGAGGAAGACGTACCCGAGGAGGACGAGCCGCTCGAGGAGATCGTCCAACCCGACGACAAGCCCAAGGAGATCCCCGACGAGAAGAAGGGGAGTGGGGCAAAGGCTCCCGGTATTCCCGGTGGTGTGCCCGGTGGTGTGCCCGGTGGTGTGCCCGGCGGCGTGCCCGGCGGCATTCCTGGTGGTGTGCCCGGCGGTGCATCCATCTCGACCAAGCCCGCGGCCAGCAAGACCGTCACCAAGAAGCCGCTCCAGGCGGTCATGGCTCAGTCGGTCTACTCGCCCGACCCCGACCAAAAGAAGCTCCAGCAGACCAAAGCTGCGCGCTTCGACAAGCGCGACGGCACCAACAAGACCTCGTTCTGCGTCGACACCAAAGGCAAGGTCGTCGACGTCAAGACCAAGACCAAGTTCCCCGGCGATCCCCAGGTCGACAAGATCATCGCCGACACCATCAAGAAGTGGCGTTTCAAGCCCTTCATCGTTGGTGGCAAACCGGTGAAGACCTGCACCGAGCGCACCTTCAAGATCAAGTTCAAATGATTGGGTCGGGGGTCGGCCTTCGCCGATCCCCGACCCACTGAGCGACACTCCGGCGCGATCCGGAACAAAACCGAGAAGAGACCCCCAACGATGGAAATCCTGCTCCTGCTCGCCGAAGAGGCCCCGTCATTCACGCTTACCGGCATGTGGGCCCAGATGGGCATTTTCGCCAAGCTGATCCTGATCGTGCTGATCCTTCAGTTCATCATCAGCTCGATCATGTCGATCGAACGCATTATGGTCTACATGAAGGCCAAGCGGCAAAGCGTCAGCTACATCATGTTGCTCCGCAACTTCCTCAACGAGCGCAAACTCGAAGAGGCGATCGCCGCCGTCAAACAACACAGCTCCAGCCCGGTCGCCAAGGTCGTCGGCTCGGGCATGGACGAGTACCTGCAGGGCCTCGAGGCCCTCCAGGAAGAGGGTCCCGACGACGTCGGAGACTTCGACATCGTCGACGCGGTCAACCGCCAGATGGAGCGGACCAAGGAGCGGGAGACCGCCAACCTCAAAAAGGGTGTCGGCCTCGTCGCCACGGTCGGTTCGACCGCGCCCTTCGTCGGTCTGCTCGGAACCGTGATCGGTATCATCAACTCCTTCCAGGGCCTCGCCGGAGACGGTGGCGGCGGTCTGAGTTCGGTCGCCGGCGGTATCTCCGAGGCGCTGATCGCCACGGCGGTCGGCCTCTTGGTGGCCATCCCCGCGGTCGCCGCGTTCAACTACTTCAACTCGCGTGTCGAGGGCTTCCAGATCGACATGAACGATGTCGCCAGCGAGGTCATCAACTACGTCCTCAAGGAGGGCCGGTACTAGGCCGGCCATCGAGTCTCTGATGCCGATCTCAACGACGCGCGACCTGAGGTGCCATGAGTAGCGGACCACATACCGGCCGGCGTACCCGCCGGATCCCCTACAAGAACGACCATAGCAGCGTTCAGGCGGGCGGGGTCCAGAGCGACATCAACGTGACGCCGCTGGTCGACGTCTGCTTGGTGCTGCTCATCATCTTCATGGTCGTGACGCCCATGCTCGGTGGGGGTGTGGATGTTCGGCTGCCCGTGTTGGTCGAAGCCGACAAACACAAAGAGGGCGACCAGGTGTTCGTGTCCGTCAACGATGACGGGGCGTTCATCAACCAAGACAAGTACACCCAGCGCCAGGACTTTGAAGAGGCGCTCAAGGCCGAGGTCTCCGTCGCCGAGGGCAAGGCTGCCGCGAGCGGCTACGACGGGCCGATCTTGTTTCTCAAGGGTGACGTCACAACCAACTACGCACGTGTGAGGGTGGTCATGGAGTGGATCCAGGGCGCAAACATCCAGAACATCGCGTTGGTGGTCGATATCGCTGAAGACAGCTGAACGCCGCACAACTTTGCATGGGCCGAGCCGGAGTTCTTCGCGCTCGGCCTTTCCAATCCGAGCGATCGACCTTCGAGTCCTGCCCAACTGCTCCTGGGCGGTGGTGGCGCGACGCTCGCAAACAAACCAGAGTTCCGCTATTCTGCGCGCCTCAGCGGGCGTAAGCACCGCAACTCACTCGCGTTGCGGATCAGGTTGCGGATCAGGGAGATCAAACAATGAGCATGACCACAGGGTCTGGGGACGGACCCAGCAGCGATATCAACGTCACACCGCTCGTCGATGTGTGCCTGGTGCTGCTCATCATCTTCATGGTGATGACGCCGAAAAACGTGCCTGAGATCTCTGTCCGGGTTCCTCCGGAGAGCAAGCACAAACCCAAGAAACAGCAAGAGAACGACACGCTGGTGGTCGGCCTGGACAAGAACCGGGCTCTGTCTCTGAACGGACAGGCGATCAACAGCGAGGATGAACTCGGAGACCTGATCTCGAGCCGCCTCCAAGGCCGCGAGAAGAAGGTCGTCTTCATCGACTTTGACGACGACGCCAAGTACGGCGACGCCGTCGAGATCCTGGACCTGGCCAAGCGCAGTGGCGCGGTGGTCCTGGGTGTGATGAAGGACAAAAGTCGCCCCACCCCCGACACGCTGATCGGGATTTGAACCGGGCCCCCAGCTACCCCACCCAATCGAGGAATGCAGCACATGTCTACCCCTGAACTGCGAAGGCTCGCGTCGAGCCCCATAGGCTCACTCGCCAACACAGCTGCTCTCGGGGCCATCGTCGCGGGCGCGCTGATGACCACGGGATGCATTTCGGACACCGATTGCGGTGTCTGTGATCCCGACAAGCTGGTGCTCGAGAGCATCAGCGGCGTCAACTACACCAACCGCAAGGTCCATCGACTCACCGACGGAGTCGATTCGGGCAAGTACTTCATCGAGAACATCTCCGATTGCCTCGAGACCGATGAGGCCAAAGAGGCGGTCCGCGGGGCCGAGGAGTACTGCAAGCTCTCACCCCTGGTCAGCGGGAGCGGGCTCGAGTTCGTGTTCAACAACCTCCTCGATCCGACTTCGGTCGAGTTGGTGCGCAAGGACCCGAGTAACCCACAGCTGTTCCAGATCTACGACTGGAAGACGCAGATCGCCCACATCGAGGGTCCGGTCACCCGGTTCAACGGAGACTACCGCTCCGGTGGAGACAGCGCAGACGTCGTCACGCGCTCGGTGAACCTGACCTGCATCGATAACCTTCGGGCGATGCAGGTCGATTTCGACCAGACGGTCCTCGACGAGAATCCCTCGATCTGCGAGGGCTTCCACGAGGTGGATGGGAAGCTGCTCCCGCTGCGCATGCAGGCCTCAGGGATCACCAAGTCCTACGGCGGCGAGACAGACTGGCGGGCGTCGAGCTGTGCGGCGCCGGACGAGGGCCCGGATACCTGCTGCACCGTGGCGGACTTCGAGCTCTCGGTGAACGTCGCCAAGTACGGGGTCGACGGGTCGGGGACACGCCTCGGGCCGGCCGATGGCATCAGTTGCGACCCGGCCGGCAACGTCTACTCCGAGTGCGCAAACTTCGAGACCTTCGTCGATCGCGCCTTCGAGACCAACCGCTACAACTACGAGTGGGACGGCAGCGCAGACGAGTTCCGCCTGCCGCTCTCCGACAAGGTTCGTGAGACCCACCCCGACGCACGCGCCGCGGGTGTCGAGCCTGATGGGCTCCCCTGCCAATCAGATGCGGACTGCACCGCGCTGGGGAGCTCTCCGGGAGCCTCGTGTATCGGGACCAACGGCGACGGTGTGGCATGCAACCCCGAGAGCGAGGGTTGTCTGGACATGCACTGCAAGGCGGAGTGGTTCGTCACGTGTAGGGACGACTCGGCCAACACCGGGGGGGCCTACTGTGTCGACAAGCGCTTCAAGGACAAGGGCGCCGGCGCGTGCTACCGCGCCAAGGAGAGCTTTCAGTCCTGTGACGAAGAAGGGAACTGCACGCAGTGGGACGCTGGCAGGCGTCTGGCCTACTGCGATTCGGGAGAGTTCCCCGATGGAGTCCTCAGCGCGGCGGAGTGTTGCCAAGACAGTTTGGGCGGCCCAGCCAACTGCGACCCGCTGTTTCAGGCCAACGTCGAGCCCATCGAGCGCTTCGACCGCGATCGCACGCTCCCCGAAGAGACCCGGACCTGTTACTGCGGGAACCCCTCGAACCAGCCCGAGTTTTGTGCGGGCCAAATCGAGCGCTTCTGCACCGCGCCGTGGGGCTCGCTCGTCCGTCACGATGGTGCCGACAACGAGAACGCCTACGTCACACGCTTCGTGACCAAGGTCGGCGGGGTTGTCTACGATCCTGCGCTCAAGGGCATCTTGTACCTTCCCGGTGACCGGGGTGCTCAGCCGCGCTCACGGGTCGAGGACGCGGCTGCCATCGCGGTCAACCCCTCGCTCATCAGCGGGCGCAACATCCAAGACGGATGGCGCATGCATGAGAACGCGTTCTTCGAGAACTACGAGAACTACGACCGGGGCATGTGCTCCGGCTCGGAGTACAGCGTGGTGTTCAGCAACTCGGGGCAGCAAGTCCGTGACAAGGTCGGCAACGTCCTGGGTGACGACGATCTCACCTACAAGTTCGAGACCCCCGAGTTTCATGTCGTCCCGGGGACCGGATACCCGACCGACAACCTGAGGATCGGCGCCTGCCGGGACTTCAAGATCTCGTTGTCGAACCGCTACGACCTCTCGGTTGCAAACACCAAGAAGATCGAGTTGGTCCAGATTGGCCGCAACACCACGGGCGAGGACTCGCTCGGCGAGTCCTGTGCGACCAGCCGTCAACCCGAGTGTTGGCACGAAGAGCACGTGGTCGCGGGTGGCCCCAACTGTACGGAGTTCCTGGACGAGATCGATCTCGACACGCCACCCTGCCTGACCGTCGATGTCGGTCTTCACCGCGTGGGCACGATCAGCGTCCAAATCGACGACGTTCGCTTTGGTCCCCAGCTCAACGACTACGACCCCAAAAAGGGGGGCACGCAGCTGGATATCCTGCTTCGTGAGATCTCGGGTCGCTACCGCATGCGCCTGCCTGGGCTCGAGGGAGTCGAGCGCTTCGAGGACCTCGACCTGTCGACAGCAGCCGGTGTCGAAGCCTACGAAGCCGCGTTCCACGATGTCTGCGGCATGCCGCTCATCACTGAGGGCGGACAGGGGTACAAGGACTTCTACTACGACTTCACCATCGACGCGCCCAAGTGCAAAGAGGACTTGGACGGCGATGGGGTCGAGCAGTCCTGCGACAACGCAAAGGACTACTGGAACCAGTTCCAACTCGACCAGGACCGCGACGGTTTTGGCGATGTCTCCGACCTCTGTGTCCTGACGGCGAGCGACAGCAACACGGCGGACTCCGACAAGGACGGAGTCGGCAACGACTGCGACAGCTGTCGCCAGACCGTCAACGGCTACAACACGGCAAACAAGCCCGACGATGCGCGCTTTTGGGTCCGCAACATCCCCTTCCAGGGTGACTTCGACCAAGATGGAATTGGTGATGTCTGCGACAACTGCGTGGCCATCGCCAACTGTGGCGTCTTCGGTCCCGACACCCCACATAGCGTAGGGACGCCGGTTCCCTATGAAGACCAAGGCGTGTGTCAGCAGGATGCCGATCTCGACATGATCGGTGACACCTGCGTCAATCCCGACAACCCGGACCTCCCGATCTTCGACTATGCCGCGGGTTTGGTCGGGTTCGAGAACGACGACGACTTCGACCAAGATGGGCTGAGCAACCTGCTCGACTACTGCCCCCGCCAACCGGTCGCGGCCGGACCGCCGACCGCTTGTGTCGACGACTCCGAATGTGGCGAAGATGGCGAAGATGGCAACTGCGCCATCCCTGAGGGTGAGACCGACGGCGTCTGCAACCACCTCGACACGGATGGCGACGCAGTCGGCGACATCTGCGACACCTGCCCCTTCAAGTCGAACCCGCTCCAGGTGGTCGACAGCGGTATTCAGGCCGATGACGAGGACGGTGACTTCGTCGGCGCCGAGTGTGAGACCAACGCGGCCTGCGAAGACGCCAATGATCCACACCCCTACGCCTTCATGGAAGTCTCGGTCAACGGCCTGTGCTGTGCGACCACCTACCCCGGCGACGGTGAGTACTTCCAAGAAGGAGACGGCAGCTGGGACTGCTTGGGGCTGTGTGACCCGGATGGATTCCCCATCGTGCGCGACTGCATGGATGAGGCTGTGCCTGGTGAGGACGTTCCCGACGGCAGCAAGTGCCGGCCGGTGCCCAACGCTGTCCTCTCGCGTCCAGGTGTGATTGAGCTTCCGCCCGGGTGTGAAGAGGCATTGGAGACCGCCGGTCTGTGCGCTCCCGAAGGTGTGCTTCAGAACGTCGAGGACCCGGATTGCCCGGCGGAGATGGCGAATAGTCGCCTGACCCTCAGCGAGGTCAGCGACCCGGATGAGCTCTGGGGCATGATGTGTTTCTTGCCCCAGTGGGACCAGGACTTCGACGGTGTCGGCGATACCTGCGACCTGTGTGAGTTCAACTTCGATCCCTTCAACGAGTCCTACGTCGACGAGAACACGGGCAAGCTCTGGGACAACCTCGGCAGGTACTGCTCCGGTAGCTACGCAGCAAATGCTGTCTGCGCTGCCGAGGACGAGGCCGATACCGGTGGTGAGACGGGCGACGGCGACACCGGAGACACGGGCGGCGAGTCTGACGGCTAGTCGCCGACTCTGGACTCACTCCATACTGGAGGGCAGGTGCCGAGGCATCTGCCCTCTTTTTTTGGCCGGCCTTTGTAGTACGAGTGTGGGGTGGGACTCCCCCAGGTGTATTGCAGCGGGGCTGCGGTCGACGAGGTGATCGCGGGGACCGCCCGAGAACAGGTCCAGCGTTGGATCTTGCTCGAGGATGGTCTGCCCTGGGGAGCCAAGGTACCCGGCGACAGCTGCTTACCCGATCGGGTATGCGGCTGGCTCGCGTCCCTCAGGCAGCCAGGTACTTCCGTGCTCCTGATTCGCCGACCTTGTGAGGGGAGGGGTTCACGGCGAAGGTTGTTTGTCGTCGACGCTGGAGCGCGGCTCGAAGGGCGGCGTGTGTGGGGGGGGGAGTTCGATCTCGATGCGCTGCCGGGCCTGGGCGATCTGCGAGGGCCTGGTTCGCTGTCGATGCTGAGCGAGGTCGAGGCCCCACTGTGGCTCGTGTGTTGTCACGGAACCCGTGATCGTTGCTGCAGCAAGTTCGGTTTTGCGGTTTGGAAGTGCCTCGAGCCGCTCGCACCTGGCTGCGTGTGGCAGTCCAGCCACCTCGGCGGCCACCGCTTCGCGGCTATCGTGCTCGCGCTTCCGTCTGCGTTGATGTGGGGACGCGTGACACCTAGCCAGGTACCCGAGCTCCACGCCGCGTTCAGCTCGGGGCGTGTCGCGGCTCAGGGCCAACTGCGCGGGCGGTGTTGCTATGCACGCCCTGCCCAGTTCGGGGAGATCGAGGTCCTCCGCTGGGCTGGGCTGGATGGTCTGGACAGCCTGGAACTGCTCCGCCACGAGCCCGACGGGCAGGGCCGCCACGAGCTCGAGTTTCGAGCTGTCGATGGCTGGAGTGTGGGCCTGACCGTAGAGGCGTTCATGCCCTCGGGCCCTCCGACACCCGCGAGCTGTGGGGATGAGCCGACGAAGCGGCCTGAATTTCGGGTCGTCGGCGGCTTTCGCCGCAGCTCGCTCTAGCAGCCGCTTGGATTCACGGTGCCAGATCTATCTGGCACCGCCCTTCAAGCTTTGCTCTCAGGTCGCTATGACCTGGTTGCGGCCAGCCTGCTTGGCCCGGTAGAGGCGCTGGTCGGCGAGTTCGATGAGGTCCGCAGGAGAGCGGATCGCGTCGCTCCACTCGCCGACACCAACCGAGATCGTGACCGGAATTTCGTCGCCCTCAAAGACCACCCGCTGGGCCTCGATGAGGGCGCGGAGGTGCTCGGCGAAACGGGCGGGCCCGGGGAGGGGAAGCCGGCGGATGACGATGGCGAACTCCTCCCCGCCATAGCGGGCGGCGAAGTCACCATCCCGAAGGTGTTCATCGAGCAGCGCGCCGATCTGTGTGAGCACGTAGTCCCCGGCGCGGTGGCCGTAGGTGTCGTTGCAGCGCTTGAAGTGATCGATGTCGAAGAGCAGCAGGGCGAGCGGCTCGCCGGTCCGCGCGGACTTTGTGATCGCCGCTGCGATGGTGTTGTCGAAGGTCGGTCGGTTGTGGATTCCTGTGAGCGCATCGAAGCGCGTCAGGGAGTAAATGTGAGCGTGGTAGGCCGCCTCGATGTTGTTCGAGCTGATGAACTTGAAGATCGTCTTGCCGATGGCGACCTGGTCTCCATCGTTGAGGTAGGCCGTGTTGATCGCCTTGTCGTTGATGTAGGTGCCGTTGGTCGAGCACAGATCGAAGACCCGGACTCCAGCGGAGTCGGGGCTGAACTTCGCGTGTGTGCGGGACACCAGCGCGTCGTCGAGACAGATGCCCGTGTTCGTGTCGCGGCCGACGGTGAGCTCGGTCTCGAGGTCGTACTTTTTTCCCACGCTCTCACCTCGGATCACGACCAGGCAAGCGAGCATGGATTCAGCCGGCGGACGAATCGCCTCCGTGTCCGGGACGGTCTTGTTCAGCGACGGCGCCGTCGTTCGTGTGCCGGTCTCGCGTAGCTGACGCGAGTGGGGCGGGGCAGTCATCGTGAGCAGGTTACCAAGCTCCGTTCGTGTATGCAGGGTTGCGCCTCGTCGATCGTGGCGAGACCCCGCCGACCTGGTCTCCCGGCCGAGGGCGAGGGCTGCTAGGGTCGCGCGAAATGGGGAAGGAGACATTCGAGGCGACGCTCCGGGGTGATCCCGCGCCCACTTCTCCGATCCCCGCAGGTGACCCGCTGGCTGTCACGATGGTCGGTGAGGGGAGTCCCGGGGGAGAGCTCGAACTCAGTATTCCAGCGCGAATCGGCCGCTACGTAGTCCTGCGCCGTCTTGGCGTCGGGGCCATGGGCATGGTGTTGGTGGCCTTTGATCCGGAGCTCGATCGTCGTGTCGCTGTGAAGCTCATCCATCCGCGAGCGGCAGCGCGCGAAGACGCCCGGGCGCGAATGCTCCGGGAAGCCAAGGGCCTCGCGCGAGTCTCCCATCCCAACGTGATCCAGGTCTATGACGCGGGCACGGTCGACGGTCGCGTGTTCATCGCTATGGAGTTGGTGGACGGCAAGACCCTGACCCGGTGGCAGCGGGCGGAAGGCCGAACCCAAGACCAGATCATCTCGGTCTACCTGGACGCGGGTCGGGGCCTGGCGGCGGCACACGACGCAGACTTGGTGCATCGAGACTTCAAGCCGGACAACGTGTTGGTCGATCGGGCAGGCCGAGCCCGGGTCCTGGACTTCGGGTTGGTACGAGCGATCGGGACGATCGTGGAGGCAGAGGAGGGGGGGGAGCCGAGCATCGAACTCGCGCTGGGCGGAGGCTTCGACATCGACCATATCGAGGTCCCCCTGGCTCGGGCGCGAGAGGTCAGCGGGGCATCTCGAAGTGAGCTCGACTCCAAGTTGACGATGGGAGGCGCGCTGATGGGGACCCCTGCGTATATGTCCCCAGAGCAGTGGCGAGGTCAGCACACCGACGCGCGCAGTGATCAGTTCAGCTTCTGCGTCGCTCTGTGGGAGGCGCTTTGTGACGAACGACCCTTTCAAGGTCGGACGACCGCAGCGTTGGTCTACGCAGTCTGCAATGGGGATCTGACCCCACCTGCAGCGGGGATACGCCTGTCGAGCCGGGTCCGGGCAGCGCTCGAGCGGGGCCTGAGCGCCGAGCCTGGGGACCGTTTCGCGGACATGCGTTCTCTGCTCAGTGAGCTCGGCCGTGACGACTGGGCCCGGAGGAGCCTGCCCCTGGCCATGGCCGCGATACTGGGCTTTGGGGTCCTCGCCTGGGGACGATTTTCCGGTCCGAGTCCGAGCGCCGACGCCGAGCAGGGTCCGCGCTGCGAGCTGGCCGGGGCGAGCATCGAGGATGTCTGGGGCGCCGATGTACGAGCGGAGGTCGGGGGACGCTTCGCACTCGTCGCCGAGCAGGGACACGAGAGCGCGACGGTGATCCGGACGCAGCTCGAGCGAGGCCTCGACGACTACGCGCAGCGCTGGCGCGAGGCGGCGCTCGACAACTGCGAGGCGACCCATGTCGATCATCGTCAGAGCGCCGAGTTGCAGGACCTGCGCGGTCGCTGCTTGAGCGCGAAGCGTACGGAGCTCGCGGCCTTTGTGGAGGTCCTCGCCAGGGCCGACGCCGACGTGGTCGACGAGGCCCTCGCGGCCCTCGAGGGTCTGCCGAGTCTGCGTGCCTGCGGGGCCGACGAGGTCCTCGCGTCCGGTCCGGGGCTGCCTGACGACGAGGACCTGGCCACGCGTGTGATCGCGGCCCGAGCCGACCTCGCCGGCGCCCGGGCGAGCTTGGACCTGGGCCGGTTTTCGGAGGCTCAGACGCGTATCGAGACCCTGGTGCTGGAGGTCGAGTCCATCGACTACGCTCCGCTGCGGGCCGAGTTGGACGTCGACCGGGGGCGGCTCTTCGTCCGTCTCGACGAGCACGCAG
Source organism: uncultured Nannocystaceae bacterium (assembly GCA_964451725.1). GTDB lineage: Bacteria > Myxococcota_A > Polyangia > Nannocystales > Nannocystaceae > Plesiocystis. The sequence continues at coordinate 72,378 of CAYVJQ010000015.1, forward strand.
AGGCCGAGGTCGCGCTGCGGCGGGGGTTCCTGGCGAGCACTGTTCAGCGTGACGACGCTCTGGCGCTGACCGCCGCGGTGTGGCTCGCCGAGCTCGAGAGCAACCGCGGCCGCCCCGAGTTCGCCGAGTTGTGGGCCGATCAGGCCGAGGCTCTGCTGGCTCGCGCGCCCTCGTCGTACCCGGGGTTGGCCGCCGACTTGGCGGACAACTTGAGCTGGAACGCCTATCTGCGCGGCGACTATGCCCTCGCCCACGACGAGGCGGCCCGGGGCCTGGCCCGCCTCGATCAGGCCGAGCTCGCCGCCCCCATGCGCAGGGTCGCCCTGCACCTCGACGTCGGCGTGGCCGCCTACGCTCGGGGGGACCTGAGCCTGGCCGAACAGAGCTTCGAGCGGTCGTTGAGCTTGGCCACCGGAACGGTCGGTCGAGGCAACGCCAAGACCAGCGGGCCACTGAACAACCTTGCGTTCACGTTCCGGGCCGAGGGGGATCTGAGTCGGGCCCGGGGTCTGCTGAGCGAGGCACTGCGGAGCCGCGAGCGAGAGTTCGGTGATCACCACGCGTCTGTGGGTCTGGCTGCGAGCAACCTCGCGGATCTCGATATCGAGATGGGAGAGGGAGCGAGCGCCCTGGTCCTCGCGCGCCGGGCCTTCGATATCTTGCGGACGAGGCGCGGTCCGGATGCGCTGGGGACCCTGCTCGCGCAGCACCGCCTCGGCCTCGCACACGGCCTCACGGGGGATTTTGAGGCTGGGCTCGAGGTATTGGGGCGGGCCGCGGAGCTCGCCCTGGCCGAGCCCAACCCCGATCTTCGCCTGGGCGCAGAGATCGAGGCGCACCAGGCCGTGCTCTACGCGGCCGCCGGTGACCCGAGGGCGAGCAAGGCAGCCCTCGCGCGCGCGCTCGACTCGGAGGCCGCATCTTGGGGTGACCTCATCTATGTCGGTCACTACGCGGTCGCGCTCGGCCAGCCCGACCTCGCCATGACCTGCTTCGAGAGCGCCGAGCTGCTCGCGGGGGTGCTGGATTCAGGCGAGGACTCAGACGATGCAGGGGCCCGCCGCCGGCTCGCAGTGGGACGGCTTTGGCATGCGCAGCTCTATGTAGAGCGAGACCCGAGCGCGGCGAGGGCTCTCCTCGCTGAGGTCAGCGTCGAAGATCTCGACGGTGCACCCCACTGGATCGCCGAGTTGGCGAGGGCGAGGGCTCAGTTGGGCGTGCAAAAGAACAGCCCGTCGGCCCCCAACGAGGTGCAGGTCGAGCCGTCGGGGCACTCGGGCAGCTCCGGGTCCATGGGGTCGCAGCCCTGAACACACAGCGCGACCGAGCCATCGCCATCGATGAGGCATGAGTCCCCGGCTTGCGGGCAGACTGGGTCGTCGGGGGACTGCTCGCAAAACCCCTGACAGGTACCCACACCGTCGGCGACGAAGAAACAGTACCCAGAGTCGTCACAGTCGTCTGTGGACTCGATGGGTCCGGTTGCGGTGCAGCTCTCGCCGACGGGCATGTCGCCCATGACCGGCACACATTTATTCGAGTCGAAGTTGTTCGACTCGGCGGCGTAGGGCACACATTTCTCCCCCTCCGGGCAGTCCTGCATCCAGGGGTCGCAGGTGTTGAATGAACCGAAGTCGACGTCGGGTCCCGCGTAGAAGCTGACGCCGCCCTCCTCGGTCTCGGTGGCGGTGGTGTCTGTGTCCGTGCCGGTCGAACCCGTGTCGGTGGCCGTGGCCGTGTCGGTGGCTGTGTCGGTCGAGGTCGAGGTCGAGGTCGAGGTCGTCACCTCGTCGTCGCCTCCATCGTCGGATGAACAAGCTACCGAACCCAACATGCTCGCAGCGAGGGCAAATGTACACAGGAGGGTGCGGTGGGCCGGCCGAATGCTGCGCTGTGCAGCGCCACAGAACGGACAGGAGAGGTCGTCAGTTCTGACGTGGCGGTGACAGGCGAAGCATGGGACCATCGTTGGATCTGACCATGGATTGAGGCTACGCGTCAATATATGGATCCATGAAAATTCGTTTTATTAGTTTTCCGTCGGGCCGGCGGAGGGATCATAAACGCACAATCGTCACGCTTTGGGGACAACCAACGACGGTGAGCACCTCAGCGAGCCTGGCGACAATGGAGAGTTCCACCTCGGACACGGATATTGATTGTGTCGATGTGCCCTGGCCGTATAGCTTCAGCCGATGCGCAG
>CAYVJQ010000016.1:0-30737 GCA_964451725.1 uncultured Nannocystaceae bacterium
CAGAGTCGGTGTCCTCCCCAGAGTCGGTGTCCTCCCCAGAGTCGGTGTCCTCCCCAGAGTCGGTGTCCTCCCCGCCCTCTTCCGCTTTCGAGTTCCCCTCGTCGGACTCGGGAGAGACCTCGGTCGACTCGACCGGATGCTCACGGGCAAAATCGAGGACCTCCTGGCCGAGGACTTCGAGTTCCTCGTCCTTCATCTCCATCTTCCTTCGCAGCGTCGCCTTGGTGTCGTCTGAGAGCTCTCGGAACTCGCGCAGGTCGGGCAGATCCCGCAGGCTCATGAGGTTGAAGAACTCGAGGAAATGAACAGTGGTCCCGTAGAGCATGGGACGGCCAGGCTCTTCTTTTTTGCCGACGATCTGGACGAGTTCGCGCTCGAGCAAGGCCTTGAGCACGGCACCGCTGTCGACCCCACGGATGTGGTCGATCTCGGGGCGGGTCACCGGCTGGCGGTAGGCGACCACCGAGAGGCTCTCGAGTTGAGGGCGACTCAGACGCACCGGTTTGGCCTGGAGCAGCTTCTGCACCCAGGTCGCGTTTTGGGGGTTGGTCTGGAGCACGAACCCACCCGCGACCTGAGCCACGATGATGCCCCGCGCGTCGTTGCCCGATACGAGATGTTTGAGGGCCAGCTGGATCTGACGGACGCTCGGCTCGTCGAGCAGCTTGCGGATCTGTTTGACCCGAAGCGGCTTGGCCGACGCGAACAGGAGGCTCTCCATGATCGAGACCAAGCGCGGCGAAGCCTCGCCCTCGACCTCCCGCAGGTCGTCCTCGGGGTCGATGGGCAGAGAGTGGATGAGCTTGGAGAGTGGGTCCTCCGGTACCGCAGGCTCCTCCCCAGACTCGGAGTCCCCCTTTGCTCCGGACTCGGAGTCACTCTTTGCTCCGGACTCGGAGTCACCCTTTGCTCCGGAGTCACCCTTTGCTCCGGACTCGGAGTCACCCTTTGCTCCGGACTCGGGGTCACCCTTTGCTCCGGACTCGGAGTCGCCCTTTGCTCCGGATTCGGAGTCGCCCTTTGCTCCGGACTCTGGGTCCTCGCTTACCTCCGGAGCAGGCTCGTCCTCGGTCTTCGCTTCGGGGTCGGAGTTCTCCCCCAATTCGGCAACCAAATCGCCGATGCTCGGCTCCGCCGTATCTTTTTGGTTCCCACGCCCCTTGGACTCACCAACTCGGGGGGGGGCTTGCTTGCGCGCTGCCTTCTTGGCCATGGATGTCTAGCTCTCGGGATCGGGATCCGCGCCCCCGCTCGGCGGCCCAGCTTCACGCGAGTCCAGCTCGACCGCAAGCCCATCGGCCTGCGACGACCCGCCAGATGCGCTCTCCCCAGACAGACCCCCCTCGCTCTCGCCAGGCGGGTCTGCCTCGTCCTGTTCAGACGCGCCCTCCCCAGCCAGCTCTAATTCGTGCCCGTCCGACTCGCCCTCTCCAGACAGGTCTGCCTCCCCCTCGTCCGACTCGCCCTCTCCAGACAGATCGGGGTCGTCTCCGTCCGACCTGTCCTCACCAGACTCGTCATCCCCAGGCAGGTCTGTCTCGTGATCCCCAGACAGATCGAGTTCCTCCCCAGCGGACTCGCCGTCTCCAGGCTCGCCATTTCCAGGCAGGTCCGGTTCGCCCTCTCCAGGCTCGCCATTTCCAGGCAGGTCCGGTTCGCTCTCTCCAGGCTCGTCATTTCCAGGCAGGTCCGGTTCCCTCTCGTCCGACGCCGCCCTCGACTCGTCGTCCCCTGACAGGTCCGGTTCGTGCTCGTCCGACTCCCCCTCTCCAGACTCATCCTCGACCTGGAGAGCAGCGACGGCAGCCAGCTCGGCATCCCCGACGGGCCGCTCTGATTTGAGGGCCTCGACGGACGCTAGGGCGGCCTCCGCGTCGTACCCTTCCTCCTCCTCCTCCTCCTCCTCCTCGGCTCCGTTTTCTCGAAAGATCTCCACCGCCTCGAGCATCTCGTCGACCGCCATCGCCCGCTCGAGGTTGAGAGTGTCGGAGCCCTGGGCCTGGTGTACCCCCATGATCCCGAGCTTGCACATCTCGAGTACGGACATCAGCGTGACGACCAGCATCTGACGAAGCTCGGTCTCACTGGCCCAGGTCTGACCGAGGAACAGGGACTCGAAGCTGACCTTCGACCGGGTCCGCAACATCGAAGACAGCTGGAGCATGCGCTGGCGGACAGTGACCCTCTCGATCACGACCTCGTGCTCCTGCTTGATCATCGCCCGATCGAGGATCCGGTTGTAAGCCTCGGCGAGTTTGAAAAGGGTGACTGGCGCGAGCCCTGGGTCGGGCGTCTCGATGGCCAAGGTCGCCCCCCTGGAGAACACGTCACGGCCGGCCAAGGGTCGCGCGTGCAGGTCCTCGCCTGCGTTGCGAAAGCGCTCGTACTCGATCAAGCGCCGGATCAGCTCCTCACGGGGATCGACACCTTCGTCCTCGTCGTCCGCCTCTAGTTCCTCTTCGGCGACCACCGGCAGCAGCTCCCGGCTCTTGAGAAAGGCCAAGGTCGCCGCCATCACCAGGTATTCGCCTGCGACCTCGATATCCAGGGCCCGGGCGAAGCTGATGTACTCGATGTACTTCGAGGCGATGAACTTGATGGGGATGTCGAGGATGTCGAGTTCGTGCCGCCGCACCAGGTGGAGCAGGAGGTCGAGGGGGCCCTCGAAGACCTCGAGGGAGACGGCGTAGCTCTCCCGTGTACGAATCCCGTCGGCGATCAGATCGGTGCTCGGCGGGCTCCTCGGTGCAGCGACGACCGCCCGAGGCTCGCCCGCCGACTCGGGCTCGGAGGCGCCGGCGTTGGCCTGAGTGCTCATCCGCCCACCGCGACGACGTACATGCGCGCGACGATCACAAACACGGGCCCCAGCAACCTGCCGAGCAGGCCGCCACCAAATACGACGAGACCCACGAGGATCCACATGCCGTACTGGAGCAGAAAGTCGTCGACCTTCTCAAAACGAGGAGGCAGAAAGGCCGCCAGAATCTTGCCGCCGTCCAGGGGGTGCAGAGGCAAGAGGTTGAAGAGCATGAGCAGCACGTTGAGCTGCAGCATGGTCTCGAGCAGCATCTGAGCCGGCGGGCTGATGCCCACTGTCCGAGCGAGGACCGCCGCGATTCCGAGCACCAGGATCACGAGCAGCAGGTTGCCGATCGGGCCCGCAGCTGCGACCACCGCCATTCCCATCCGCATGCTGATCTTGCGGGTGTAGTTCCTGGGTTGGGTCTCCACCGGTCGCCCCCAGCCCAGCAGCGGAAACCCCGAGATCGCGGCGACGATCGGCATGATCAAGGTGCCCACCGGATCGGCGTGGACGATCGGGTTGAGGGTCAGGCGGCCCTGTTGTTCGGGTGTGCCGTCGCCGAGACGGTCGGCCGCCAGCGCGTGGCAGTACTCGTGCACGCCGATCGAAGCGACCAGACAGATCAGGAAGATCCCGATCGTCATCAGGGTGTCGGTCGAGAAATCGACGGCGAAGCTGACCAACGGTAGAGGCACGGTAAGTTCGGGGCCAAAAGCGGCAACACGGCATTCGCGCACGCTGCGCGAGGGGCATCCGTTGGTAGCAGCCGCGACCTCGCGGCGTCAATGGTTGGCCGCCAGTACGGGTGTGCGGGAGCCCCGAGCGAAGCAGCGAAATCCGCGAAGCCCGCCGAGTCTCCGAGTTCCCCCCGGTCGCCCTGGCCCGTCGCTCACGCCCTGGGATGGTGGATATCGTAGACGTGTCGAACGTGGCGCTGGCTCAGGTGTGTGTAGACCTGTGTCGTCGAGATGTCGGCGTGCCCCAAGAGGGTCTGCACCGCCCGGAGGTCCGCGCCCCCCTCGATGAGATGGGTGGCGAAACTGTGCCGCAGCTTGTGCGGGGACACGGGGCGCGTGATACCCGCGGACAAGGCGTGCTGGCGCAGACGGTAGAACAGGCCCTGGCGAGACAGGCGGGTCCCTCGGTTGTTCAGGAACACATGTTGCGCGCGCCGGGCAGAGCCGCGCGCACGTGCGCAGAGCACCGGACGCCCGACCTCGAGCCACGCCAAGGTCGCAACCAACGCGCAGTCCCCCAGCGGCACCATGCGCTGCTTGTCTCCCTTGCCCGTGAGCACGGCCAGACCCTGATCGAGATGCAGCGAGCCCAGCTCGAGGTCACAGACCTCCGAGACCCGGCACCCGCTCGCGTACATGAACTCGAGCAGCGCCGTATCGCGTAGGCCCAGGGGCGTATCGACACCCGGTGCGGCGATCAACCTGTCGATCTCGTCGCGACTGAGCAGCTCCGGGAGCGGCGCCCCCGCCTTGGGCAGGGCGATACCCTGGGTCGGATCGACCTCGATCAGCTGCTCGACCCGCAACCAACGGAACAGACCGCGGACCGCCACCCAGCGCCGAGCTTGGCTGCGAGCCGCGAGTCCCCGCCGGCTCAAGACCCGGAGGAAACCGAGCAGCACGGGCGGCGTCACCCGATCGCTGGTCTCGACCTCGACCGAGGCCAGATGGTCGAGGAGCTGACGCAGGTCGTTGCCGTAGGCGTCGAGGGTGTTGGCGCTGAGGTTGCGCTCGACCTTGAGGTGCTGGAGGTAGTCATCGACGACCTCCGCGATGATCAGCACACGCGCCACGTCCCCTACGCTAGCAGTCGCCGTCCTCGGCTGAAAAAAACGCCGACAACCGAGGGTCCGACTCGGCCTCGCGCCCGGTCAGACCCAAACCTCAGGCCCAAAGGTCAGAGGTTCAGAATTTCGCGGACCAGCGAGATCACCTGCTGAGCCTGGATGGGCTTGGTGATGTACGCGTTCGCGCCCAGGGCCAGCGCGCGCTGGCGATCCTCGGCCGCGCCCTCGGTCGTGATGATGACGATCGGGACATCCTTGTAGTTCTCGTCGGCGCGCAGGCGCTTGACCAGCTTCAGGCCGTCCAAGATCGGCATGTTGATATCTGTGATGATGATGTCGAACTTGGTGCCGGCGATGCGCCGTAGCGCATCGACACCATCGTCCGCCTCGACCACGTCGAGCTCGCGCACCCGCGAGAGCGCAAACACAATCATCTTTCGCATCGGTGGGCTGTCTTCGACCACCAGTGCATTGAAACGACGTTCTCCCGAAGTACTCATGGAAGAGCTCATGATCCCACCAGGTGTTCGATCGCCTGGCGCTGTAGGGGGACTTCCTTGGTGTGCGCGCGGACCCAGGCATTTTCGACGCCCGTCCCTGCGTGCTCGGAGATCAGGCCGAGCAATTGATGGTCGTTCTCCTCGAACCCGTGCTTCTGCTCGAGGAAGGACTCGAGACGCGCGACCCCGACGAGTCGCGTGCCACTGACGAGAGGCAAGTTCATGAGCTCCCCTCCCATCTGAAAGTCGGGGTCACCATTTTTCCACGGCCGACCGAGACCGACCAACGCCGCCTCTGCCGGTCCCGAGGCGTCGCCGACCAATGGAATCTCGGGCACACCCTCGACCTCGCCGCCTTCGCGGCTGGTCGGGAACAACACCTGGCGCTCCTCGTCGACGATGTAGACGGTGAACGCCCCGATGCCCACGAAGTTGAGGAGGATCTCGGTGATCGTCCGCAGCACCTCTTCAAAGCTGGTCGCCGAGTGGAACTGGGACCCCGCCACGAACATGGCAGCGAGGTGGTAGTGCTCGGATTCGAGGATGTCGAGCCGGGCTCGAAATCCTCCCGACTCCTCCTCTACGTTCCCCGCGATCTTGCGGATTTCATCACACTCGTGCTCGAGTGCAGAGATCCGCATCATCAAGAGGTCGACCATGTTGTCGCGGCTGACTTTGCCGCCCTTCTTGGCCTTCGGCTCCTCTGGAGAGGTGCTGACCTGAGAACGAAGACGATCGTTCTCCATGATCAGCTCCTTGACGAGCATCTCGCCCTTCTCGAAGAACTCGCGCAAGAAGGCGTCGGTCTGCCCCTGCAAACTCGGCCTGGGATTGTCGGCGCTCACCGCCGGCACAGTATCACAGCCGCACCACATTCGCGGACTACGCGATGGTCGAATACAGCCGAAAATGTCGTGTCCCCCCGAGATGGGGCACAACGCGACGCACAGGTCCACGACGCGCGAAATCGGCAGCGGAGCGCTCAGGAACCTACGAGTTCTCGCTTACGCCCACCGACGGCGTCGATGATCGCTTCGTGTAGACGCTCCAGAGGGAGCGCCTTGTCGACCGACCCCGCCTCCATGGCCGAGTGTGGCATCCCGGGCATGACGGCGGTCGTCGGATCTTCGACCAGCACCACAGCCCCCAAGCGCCGCGCCGCGATCGTGCCGTTGGTGCCGTCGGAGCCCATCCCAGTCAGGATCACCGCGACCAGGCGACGCTCGTAGGCGAGCGCGAGAGACTTGAGCATGTGGTCGGCCGAGGGGGTCAGAGGGATCGCCCCCACCCTGGTCGGCTGCGGCTCCACGAGATGGATGATGCCTGTGCCATCAGGGCCGAGTTCGACCTCGAGGTTCGACGAACCCGGGACGATGTAGACCAACCCACGGCACACGGGCTGGCCCTCCGCCGCCTCGACCACCCGCAGGTCGACCACCCGGTCCAGGCGCGCCGCGAAGGCCCGGGTGAAACGAGCCGGCATGTGCTGCGAGATGATCACGGCCGCGGGGAGATCGGCGGGCAAGCCAGCGAGCAGCTGCTGGATCGCCGGTGGACCTCCGGTGGACGAGCCGATGCCGACCACGACCTGCGCGGGGGCGGCCTGGAGCGCCTTGCGCTCGGCCTCTTGATCGTACTCGCCGCTCGAGGCTCGAGCTCCCTGAGCAGCCAGGGCCTGGGCCCGCTCCTTGAGACGCACAGACTGAAGCCGGCGGACCATCGAGATCTTCGCCGAGAGCTCGTCTTCGATGTTGCGGATGTCGGGGCTGATGTGGCGCCGCGGTTTGGCGATGAAGTCGAGAGCGCCCAGCTCCAGAGCACGAAATACATTGTCGCGCTGGGCGTAGCCCGAGATCACGACCACGGGGATGGGTCGGCGGCTCATGAGCAGGCGCAGGAACGAGAACCCGTCCATCTCCGGCATCTCGAGGTCCAAGGTGATCACGTCCGGCTCGAGATCGAAGGCCAGCTTGAGGGCCTCCTTTCCATTCGTCGCCCGTCCCACGACCTCCACCCCCTCCCTCGACTCGAGCATGCTCGTGATCGTCTGACGGTTGTATGCCGAGTCGTCGACGACCAGCACGCGGAGGGGGCGGATTTCGGAGGGAGGTGTCATGGCGTGGAGGCGAACTCAGCGCGAGGAAGACGAGAACGGCTGATTGGTGTCGAGGGGCTTGCGGTAGACCAGGTCGTTTTGCAGATGGGCGAGATCAAAGCGGGTCGTCACGTTGAGCAGGGACTCCGAGTGTCCCAGCAGGAGGTACCCGCCGGGGGTCAGGCGGTCGTAGTAGGCCTCCACGACCCGGTGCCGAGCCTCATGGGAAAGATACATCAAGACGTTGCGGCACAAGATCACATCGCAGGGGCCCAGGACCCGAAAGCGCTCGGTCGACATGAGGTTGAGCTGCCCGAACGAACACATGTTGCGGACCTCGTCGCGCACACACCAGCGGCCGTCCTTCTCCACAAAATACTTGCGGCGCAGGGCCGGCGTAGTGGTCCGAAAGCTGTTCTCTCCGTAGACCGCAGCCCGGGCCGTGGCCAGGACCTTGCGGCTGATGTCCGATCCGTTGACCCGCAGGTTCCAGCCTTTGAACAGGCCGGACTCGAGCAGCAACATGGCGATGGTGTAGACCTCCTCGCCGGTCGAGCAGCCCGCGCTCCACACCACCAGGCGCCGGCTCCTCTGCAGGCGCTCCACGAGCGAGGGCAAGATCTCGAAAGACAGGGCGTCGAGCTGATACTGCTCGCGGAAAAAATAGGTCTCGTGGGTGGTGATCCGCTCGACCAGCTCCTCCATCTCCCGGGCTCCGGCCGGGTCATAGCGGAGGTACTGATAGTAGTCGAGGTAGGAGGCGAGACCGAGGGCCTCCAGGCGCGGGCTCAGGCGCCGCTCCAGGAAAAATGCAGACGAGCCGATCGACAGGGTGATGCCGCAGTGCTCCTGAATCGCCTCGATGAGCAGCCGCCGCTCCTCCTCGTTGATCCGCACACGGTCGTTGCCGAAGGCCGCGAACAGGCGATCCGTATTGTCTGAGGAGATCGCCACGCGCGCTAGCCTTGGCCGCCCAGTCGGTCGATGGCCTTGCCCAGAATCTGACGAACCAGGGCGTCCTGCTCGAGGTCACGCGCGCGCACAAGAGGTGCCAGAGCGGTCGCATCGCCGCGCTCGGACAGAACCTCCGCCGCCGCCCAGCGCACATCCCAGCGCTCGTGGGAGAGTAGCCCGAGCAGGGCGGCCGTCGCCCGATGGGCCTCGTGCCCCTGGAGGGCACGGGCTGCCGCCTTGACGGCCTCGTGGTCCTGCGAAGCACACAGACTCATGAGCAGGGTCAGGTCTTGATTTTGGCTGGAGCATCCCAGGCCGGCGATGGCGTGAACGACGACGTTGGTCGAAGTGTCGTCCAAGATGATCTCCCGCATGCGGGCGACGGAGATCGGATTGTCGATCGCTACCAGAGCCTGAACGGCGGCCGCGCGCACGCGGGGGATGGGGTCTGAGGTCGCGGCCAAAAGCGGGTGCACAGACTCGGTGTCGGCGAGCTCCCCGAGGCTGCGGCAAGCCGCCGCGCGGACCTGAGGGTCCTCGTCGGCGAGCGCGAAACACAGCGCCCCGACCCCCTCGTGGTCTCCAGCGACATTGCCCAGAGCCAGGGCCGCCGCCACGCGCACGCCGACGTCACTCGCCCCCAACATGGATACGAGCGGAGGGACAAACTCGACCAGGCCCACGCGGCCGACCACACGACACAGGTTCTGGGCCAGCGCCCCCTCGTGCGGCCAGGACCCGCCGATGAGCAGCATGAGCTCGTCGTGGCCGCCCCCGGGGCGCTGCTGCGCCATGCGCCCCGCGATCTCGGCGAGGGCCTCCGCTGCGTGCTCCCCGACGCTGCCGTCGCGGGCGCAGGCCCGGTACAGAGGCGCCATCGCCGAGCGAGAGCCGGCGCCCTTGAGCGCGTCGCAAGCCGCCGCAGCGATCGCCTCGATGGGGTCGTCGAGGCCCTCGAAGAGGAGGTTGAGCAGACGCGGGTCGAGCACGGGCAGGGCCCCGATGAGCCGATACAGAGGCTCGCGCGAGGGCACCTCAGCGCTGTCGAGGACCGCGACCAAGGCGTCGTTGGCGGCCGCGCCGAGGCGCTCGACCAGGGCCAGACCGCGCTCGTAGACCATGGGGTCGTCCATGCGCTCGAGCACCGCCCCGACAGCGCCGGCGTCCATCGCCAGCCCGGCCAAAGCGATCGCGGCCAGCGACACCCCACGCTCGCGATGACCGATGAGCTCGCGGATGTAGGCTTTGGTGCGCTCACCGATCGCCGCCACCGCCCCGTCGACGACACCGGCCTTGCCCTCCCCCGCCAACGCCATGCGCAGGCGGGCCAGACTTTGGACCGCGGCCGCTCGGACCCCACGCATCTCGTCGTCGAGGGCCGACATGAGCAGACCCACCGCCTCCTCCGAAGCGCTGACACCGAGCAGGGCGACCGCGCCCTTGCGGGCCACCGGATGCTCGAGCAGCGGGGCCAAGCGCTCGACCTCGACCGCTGCGCCTGCGGCTCGCAGCGCGTCCAGGGCGAAGAGCACGAGCATCTCCGAGCTCCCCGACAGACGCTCGGCGAGCGCCTCGATCGCCTGCGTACCACCGATCTCGCCGAGGGCCGCGGCCGCCGATGCGCGGAGGTTCTCGTCGGCCTCTGGGTCGCACAAAAACTGGACCAAGAGCGGGACCTCGAGCTCGCCCCCGAGTTGGCCGATCATATCGACCATGAGCCGGGTCCCCGAGCTGCGGGTGTCGTCTGGATCCAGGCGATCGAGGACCATGGGCAAGCTCGATCGACCCAGCTGAACAAGCACGTCTTGGCAGGCCGCCCGGGCGCTCACTCCTCCGCCGGCGGCGACCTTGGCCTCGTCGCCGCGGCCTTCATAGATGGCGCTCTGGAGCGGATCGATCACGCCATCGATGAGCGCATCGATCAACGCCGCAAAGCTCGAACCGTCTGGTTGCTCGGTCGCCAAGACCATGAGCACCTCCTCGACGGCCTGCTTACGCTCACGCCAGCCCTCGTCTCCAAAGCGACGCAGGCACTCCAGCAGACCCGGGGACAGACCTTTGCTCCCACGACCGGTCACTCGTGTCCCCGAACCCCGCACCCGTCCAGGCCGAGGGGCTCCCAGCTCTCGTTCCTCGCTCACGTTGGACTCTCTCTCTCCACTTCGACCCCAATCGGCAATTCGAGCCCCCGGACCAGGCGTCGAAACGACTCCCCGATGAGGTCGCGATCCGAGCTCGCCGCTTCGGGGTCGATGCCTGCGAACAATTCTCGAGCCTCAGCGAGATCCCCCGCGACCGCCGCGTAGGCCTCGTCGACGCTGTCGGCGTCGCTGACATGGTCGCCGTTGTAGAGCAGCAAGTCCGCGACGATCAGGGCGGCGAGGCCCTCGGGGGTCTGGCGTCCCAGGCGGTCGTCGGCCCGATCGCGCAGGCCTTCGAGCACCGCTTGGAACCCCTCCTGCTGAGCGTAGAGCTCACCCATTCCCAAGTGCTTGCGCAGTCGCTGCGGCAGGTGGTCACCGAGGTGATGGATCTCCACGTAGTCGTCCGCTCCGTAGAGCCGACGAGGCCGCCGTTTGTAGCTGGTGCGCCGAAACACGGAGGCGACCAAGATCACACAGCGGACCCCGGCGACCCGCGCGGGGGTGACCATCTCGAAGCCGTCGGGCATGGCGACGTCGATGACCAGCGCGTCCACGCTGGCCTCGGGGCCGGGGGCCAGCGCAGCCCGGACTGCGTCCGCATCCTCGGCGATGGATACGCGGAAGCCCTGCGCGCTCAGGATGCAGCGCGCCGCGCCGGCGATGACTCGGCCGGAGTGGGCCAGAACCACGTGGGGCTCGGCGTGGGCCTTCGCCTGCCCGGGTTGGGGATCACGCGTCATTCAGTCGACTTGCCCGTGATCAGTCCCTCGATGTTGACGACGAACACGACGTCATCGTCGACTTTACACACCCCTGAGAAGAAGTCTTCGCCCTCGCCTGCAGGCCGGCTGAGCATGGACGGCGCGGGTCGAACCTCGTCGGCCCCGACCCGCAGCTCGCCGAGTACACGATCGACCTTGAGGCCCACGATCCGCCCCTTCACGCTCACGATGATCAGCTTGTTGAAGTCGAGCGAGTCCTCGTCGGGCTCGACGCAGAAGCGCTTGCGCAGATCGATGACCGGAATGACGACCCCGCGCAGGGTGATCACACCTTCGATCATGTCGGGCGCGTGGGGCACCGGACGCACCGGGTAGGGGCCAGCCTGGATGACCTCCTTGATGCGCATGATGTCGATGCCATAGAGGCCCCCGCCGACGTAGAACCCCGCGAGCTTGAGCTGATCGTGTTTTGGAGCCTGGTCCTCATCCCAGCCCATCGAGGTCCCGACCCCGATCTCGTCGCTCATTTCACTCACGAGCGCCCGTCCTGTCCTGCTGTCCTGCCTGTTTTCCTGCTCATGACGTCAGCCGCTCCCTGCGAAATTTCGATTGTAGGAAGTCGCGCTCCGCGAGCACAGTGCCCAGATCGAGGATGATGATCAGGCGCTGCCTGTCCCGACCCAAGCCCCGAATGAAGTCGGCCCGGGTGCTGCCGATGCCCCCCGGAGTCATCTCCATGTCCTCGGGCGGCAGGGAGATGACCTCGAGCACCCGCTCGACGACGATCCCGTGCGGCTCGTCGTCATGGCGAACGATGAGCACCCGAGTCTCGCGGGTGTGCTCGACGGCCCCGAGGCCGAGGCGCTCCCCGAGGTCGATCACAGGCATCACCGAGCCACGCATGTTGCCGATGCCGACCACGAACTCGCTGGTCCGTGGCACCGGTGTGGTCGGAAACACCATCGAGATCTCGACGATCTGCTCGATCGGCAGACCGTAGACCTCACCGCTGATCATGAAGGTCACGTAGCGCAGCAGATCGCTGCGCATCTCACGTTTATAGCCGTGCTCGTAGTCGGCCTCGGTGGCGACCTGCTCACCGGTGACCGCGAGCAGGGCCTGCCAAAGATCGTCGTCGTCAGAGGCCATGGCTACCCCATCCTCCGTGCTCTTTTTCCCGTCCGACGTCGAGTTTCGAGAACACCCCGATCCCCTGGCGACTGCCTCCCACCGCAGCCTCGACCCCGCCGACAGCCTCGCCGACCAAGGTCGCCACGTCGAGCAGGAGCACGGTTCGGTTGTCGCCGAGTTCCGTCGCCCCCGCCAGACCCGGGATCTGGCGCAGAGCCTTGCCGATCGGCTTGATGACCACGTCTTGCTGCCCGAGGAGTTCGTCGACGACCAGCCCGACACGGTGCTGAGCGAGCCCGACGACGACCACATAGAGGCGGTCATAGAAGAGCCGGCGCTCGGCCTCGCGGCTGCCCGACTCGAGATCAAAGACCCGAGAAAGGTGGATCAGAGGCAAGGTCCGACCTCGGATCGAGACCACTTCGTGACCCTCGATGGTCTGAATCTCATCGCTCTGGACCATGATCGATTCGAGCACCGAGTTGAGCGGAATGCAGAAGGTCTGGCCCGCCGTCTCGATCACCAGAGCCTGAATGATCGCCAGGGTCACGGGCAAGGTAATGCGGAAGTGAGAGCCACGACCGGGCTCCGAGGCGACGTCGATCATGCCCGAGAGCCTGGAGATGTTGGTCTTGACCACATCCATGCCCACCCCCCGGCCTGAGACCTCGGTGACGTGCTCCTGGGTCGAAAACCCCGGGGTAAAAATGAGGTTGATGGCCTGGGTCGGGCTGACGTCCGCGGCCTCTTCTCGGCTGATGAACCCACGCTCGACCGCCTTGTCTCGAATGACCCGCCAATCCATGCCCTGACCGTCGTCGGTCAGCTCGATGACGACCCGGTTGCCCTTTTGATAGGCCGCCAGGGAGACCCGCCCCGCGCGCGGTTTGCCGCGCGCGACCCTCTCGGCCGGGAGTTCGATGCCATGGCCGATCGCGTTGCGGATCATGTGCATGAGCGGATCGCTGAGCTCCTCGACGATCAGCTTGTCGAGCTCGGTCTCTGCCCCGGAGATCGACAGCCGCACATCCTTATTCAGATCACGCCCGAGCTTGCGCACGACCCGAGCGAGCTTGTCGAAGACCTGGCCCAGCGGGACCATGCGGACCTCCAAGATGCCCTGCTGGAGCAGGCCCAGGCGCCGATTCATGACCCGCAGCTGATCCTGGAACTCGCGCAGCAGCTCTTTGCGAGCCTGGACACTCTGCTGCATCCGATCCCCCGTCGCGGCGAGGTTGGCGTGGACCAGGGCCAGCTCACCGACCAAGTTCATGAGGTGGTCCAAGCGTCGAAGATCGACGCGCACCGTCTGGCTGAGGCTCTTGAGGCTCCCGAGATCGGTGTTCTCATCGAACCCGGGAGCAGCGTCGGAATTCGAGCTGTCGTCTCCACCATTTCCCCCGTCGCCCCCACCGTCGCCAGACGAGCGCGGCGGCGTGTCTCCCGGAAACTCGTCGTCGCCGATCGCCTCGACGGTCATGCTGCTCCCCCCGGGTGGACCCGCTTCGGTCGAGTCTTTGGAGGCAGCGGCCGCGGCGATGGTGCTCGCCGTGATCACGATCTTCTCGCCCGTGCTGAGGGCCTCTACGGTCACGCCCTCCTCCCCGATTCCAGCCGCGACCTCGGCCAACGGCCGCTTCGAACCCACCAAGATGTCGAGTTCGATGCAGTCGTCGCTCGAACCCTCGGCACTGGGCAGGTAGGTGATGACCTCGCCGTAGTTCTTGAGCTTGGTCTTGAGCGACTCGATCCCGACGTCGATGGCCAGCAGGTCGAAACTCGCGTGGACGCGAAAGATCGCCCGTCCAAGCCGCCCGTTCTCGCGCAGGCGATGCTCCTCGTACTCGGTCAAGACCCCGAGGATCGAGTCGTCGAGCCAGGACAGCGGGTCCTCCTCGACCTCTCGCTTGGGCGCCGAGAGCTGCGCCAACTTGCCCAAGAAGCTGCCGACCTCGACGGTCTGGGCGCGGCTCGGCTCGACCACACTCGCCAACAGCCGACTGAACAGCTCGACCGAGTCGAAGAGCAGATCGAGGGCCTCTTGATTCAGGGGAAGTTTACCCAGACGCAGGGCGTCGAGCGTATTCTCCAGCTTGTGGCTGAGGTCGACGATCTCGTTGACCCCAGAGAGCGAAGACAGACCCTTGAGGGTGTGGACCGAACGAAACGCACCGTTGAGAAGATCCGGGTCGTACTCGTCGCCATCGCGGATCTGACCCTCGATCTCGAGCAGCTGGCTCGAGAAGGCCTCGATGATCTCCTGGGCCTCCGAGACGAATTCGGGAGACTCGGTCATGACGCGGAGTCCTCCCCCTCGACGGCGACATCGGGCCGCGGATTGGCCCGCGCCGAGGCGATCGCAGCCAAGAATTGAGGAGGAGTGAAGGGCTTGGCGACGAAGGCCGATGCGCCCGCCGCCATCGCCCGATCCCGGTCGACGGCCGACGCCTCGCTGCTGATCACCACCAGCGGGGTCTCGGCGTGGCGGGGTGTCTGACGAACGAAGCGGGTCAGTTCGATTCCGCTGACGTCTGGCATGTTGATGTCGGTCACGATCAAGCCGTAGTCGTCGCGGGGCAGTGCCCGCAGCGCGTCGAAGCCGTTCCCAACCTCGTGCACCTCGTAGTCACCTTCGGCTTCGAGGATCGAGCTCACGTAGTCGCGCATCGCTCGAGAGTCCTCGACCAAGAGCACTTGGGTCGGCATCGGGCCCAGTATAGGGGCAGCGACGCCCGGCGGGGGGATTGCCGCGCCGCTTTCAGCAAATCTCGCCCACCCAGGTCCCATGGCCAGATCCCCGTGGCCGGGACCGGCTGCAGCCGCTCAAGTGTGCAGGCTCGAGGCCACGCCCGCTGGCCGAGGAGGACCGCTGAGGACTCGGCGCAGCCTTGTCACGACCTGCTCGTCGGCGACCACCCACCACCGCGCCGGTGCCCGCGGACGCGGCTCCGAGTTCCGCGACGATTGCGCGTGTTCGATCTCCGGTCCGGTCTCCGTCGAACCCA
This sequence comes from uncultured Nannocystaceae bacterium, assembly GCA_964451725.1. GTDB lineage: Bacteria > Myxococcota_A > Polyangia > Nannocystales > Nannocystaceae > Plesiocystis. The sequence continues at coordinate 15,162 of CAYVJQ010000016.1, forward strand.
GCTCGGGAGCGCCCTCGCCCGCCGTCGACTCGTCGGTGGAGAGTGAGACTTCGGGAGCGTCGACGCTCCCGTCGACCGCGGGCTCGACCGCCCCTTCCTCGCCCAGTTCGGGTTCGGGTTCGGGTTCGGGTTCGGGTTCGAGGGCCGCACGCACGGCGCCGATCAGAGCCTCGAACAGCTCCTCCGCGAGCTGACGCTCGATGTGCCGAGAAGGCAGGGCGATCAACACCCCGCGGGCCCGAAGCGCGACGGCCGTGTCGACCAAGCGCTGGGCAGCCGATCGGGCCCCGGCGGCGTCGAAATCTTCGCGTCGCCCGAGGCCCATCACAACCAGGCGGTCGACCGGCAGTCGTCGGTCACCGAGGGTCAAGACCTGTTCACCGACCTCGTTCGAGCACAGGCCGTCCCGAATCAGGGCGGAGAGTCGGCCCGAGGTCCGCCAGTCGATCAACCCGGCGAGCCCGAGCAGCGGCCGCTCGTCGGAGAACACAGGGATCAACCCGAGGTCGACACGGATCCGCTGGGCCTCCCCCTCGAGCTCCCGGACCCCATCGAGGACCCCGCGCTCGAGCGGCTCGACCAGGACACGGGCGGGAGCCTCGTCCTCAGGCGTCACCCTCAGACCCTCGGTCTGTGCCCTCGGTGGCAGGGTCCTCGGCCTGATCTCGTAGCCGGCGCGCCAGCGCCTCGGCCAGACCATTGACGAAGCTCACCGATCGCTCGCTGCCGTAGCGGGCGGCCATGCGCACCGCCTCCGAGACCACGACCCCCCTCGGCGTCGTCTCCCCCTCCAGCTCGACGGCGGCCAGGCGCAGGACGTTGCGGTCGACCCGGTCCATACGCGCCAGGCGCCAGCGTTGAGAGACCGCTTCGATGACGGCGTCGACACTCTGGGCCCGCCTGGCGTAGGCCTCGCTCAGCCGCCTCGCCCAGCGGCGGGCGTCTGCGTCGGCCAGGGTCTGGTGAAGCTCCTCACCGACCGGGGCCAAAAACTCGTCGTCCGCGTCCAGATCGGGGGGGGCACGCCAAAACAGGTCGAGACCCTCGGCCACGTCGACGTCGGCGTGATCGACGTGACACAGCAGCCACAGGGCCAGCTCGCGCCCCCGCGTACGCCCCCGGCTCACTTCGAACCCAAGTCCGCGAGGGCCCGGTAGAGGCGTGCCTGTTCGACTGCGGCAGCGGCCGCCTCGGCGCCCTTGTTGCCCAGTTTTGCGCCGCTGCGGTGCATGGCCTGCTCGAGCGAGTCGGTCGTCAGCACGCCGAAGGCCACGGGTTTGCCGTGTTTGCGACCCACGTCGGCGAGCCCCTTGGCACACTCCGAGGCGATCAGATCAAAGTGAATGGTGTCGCCGCGGATCAGGCAACCGAGGGCGATCACAGCGTCGAAAGAGGCGCTCTCGAGGACCTTCGAGGCGAGCATGGGGAGCTCATAGGCGCCGGGAGTTCGCAGCACCACCACGTCCTCGGGTGTGGCCCCGGAGCGGAGCAGCGTGTCGACGGCACCCTCGAGCAGAGGCTCGGTCACGAGGGCGTTGAAACGCGCCACGAGCACGGCAAAGCGCAGGCCGGCCGCGTCCAGCGAGCCCTCGAGGACACGAACCGAGTCTATTCCGCGCGACATCGACAGCCGGAATACCCCTGGGTCGCGGGCAAGGCAAGCCGGCCGCATCTCCCCAAGAACACAAAATGTGCACAAAAAAAGGGTGTCGGCCAAGGCCGACACCCTTCTTGATTGGAGTAGTCCGGGACTACTGCTTCTTGAGCTTGTCCGAGAGCAGGTCGGCCAAGGTCGCGCCGGCCTCGCTGACATTGGAGAAGCCCTGCGCGTCGGCCAGGTCGTCCTGACGGCGCGCGCTCTTGATCGACAAGCCGATCTTGCGCTCCGTGGTGTCGAGCTGGATGACCTCGGCGCGGACCATCTGGCCGGGCTCGAGCACGTGGCGCGGATCTTCGATCCGCTCCTCGCTGATCTCCGAGATGTGGATCAAGCCCTCGACACCGGGGATGATCTCGGCAAACGCACCGAAGTCGGTGAGCTTGAGGATCTTGACCTCGGTGAGCTTGCCGATCCCGAACTCGAGGGGCACGCGGTCCCACGGGTCGACACCGAGCTGCTTGATGCCCAAGCTGATCTTGGGCTTCTCGCCGGTGTTGTCGATGTTCAACACGGCCGCCTGGACCTCGTCGCCCTTCTTGTACAGATCGGAGGGGTGACGGACGCGCTGCGTCCAGCTCAGGTCGGTGATGTGAACCAGGCCGTCGATGCCCGGCTCGAGCTCCACGAACACACCGAAGTCGGCGATGTTGCGGATCACGCCCTGGACCACGGTCCCGGGCGGGTACTTCTCGAGCACCTTCTCGTAGGGGTTCTCCTCGAGCTGCTTCATGCCCAGGGAGATCCGGTTTTGAGACACGTCGATGTCGAGGACCACGGCCTTGACCTCGTCACCGAGGGTGATGACCTGCTTGGGGTTCTTGACGTTGCGGGTCCACGACATCTCGGACACGTGGACGAGACCCTCGATGCCCTCTTCGAGCTCGACGAAGGCGCCGTAGTCCTTGATGCTGACCACCTTGCCTTGAACGACCGTACCGGGGATGTACTTCTCCTCGGCGTTGATCCACGGATCGGGAGTGATCTGCTTGAGGCCGAGGCTGACGCGCTCGGACTCGCTGTTGAACTTGAGGACCTTGACCTTGACCTTGTCGCCGACCTGGAAGAGCTCGGAGGGGTGGTTGATCCGGCCCCAGCTCATGTCGGTGATGTGGAGAAGACCGTCGATGCCACCGAGATCGATGAACGCACCGTAGTCGGTCAGGTTCTTGACCACGCCCTCGACGATCTGGCCCTCGGCGAGGTTGTTCAACGTGTCGTGCTTGAGCTCGGCCCGCTCGGCCTCGAGCAACACGCGACGCGAGAGCACGATGTTGCCCCGGCGCTTGTTGAACTTGATGATCTTGAAGTCGTACTCCTGGTTCAGGAAGGTATCGAGGTTGCGAACGGGTCGCAGATCGACTTGGCTTCCGGGCAGGAAGGCCTTGACGCCGCCTTGGAGCGTGACCGAAAGGCCGCCCTTGACTCGCGCGAGGACCAGGCCCTTGACGATGCCGTCCTCTTCCATCGCAGACTGGATCTCGTCCCAGACCTTGCGCTTGCGGGCCTTGTCCTTGGACAGGACGACCAGTCCATTGATGTCTTCGGCATGCTCGAGCAGAACTTCGGCGACATCGCCGATGTTGACCTCGACTTTGCCGTCCTCGTCTGCGAACTCGCGCAGGGGCACCTGGCCCTCGGCCTTGAGGCCGACGTCGACGACGGCGTAATCGCCGATGATATCGACGACGATGCCCTTGACGATGCTTCCCTCTTTGACCTCAGTGGTGTCCTGGAAAGACTGCTCGAGGAGATCGGCGAAGGACTCGTCGCCCATCTCTGTGTTGGTGGTTTGTGTCATGGTGGTGAAGTGATTCCTCTCTTGGCGTCTCGCGGTCGGGGTCTCGGCGAGCCGGAGCTCGCGTCGACGTCGCCGGTGTGGTGGACCTTGGTCCTCACACCCACCCACGACCGAGAGCGACCCGGAAGCTAGGGAACTCCCCGCCCCCGGTCAAGCAGAGCGTCCGCGCGCGCGGACCTGGCCGAGGATCAGTGCCACCACCTGCTCGCTGCCCAGCGCGCTCGAGTCGACCCGCACAGCATCCTCGGCTTGAACCAGCGGCGCGACATCACGTGAGGAATCCCGCTCATCTCGCCGGATCATCTCCACCGCGACCTGGTCCCGGGTGGTGTCCACGTGGCCCTTGGCGAGCAGCTCGGCGTACCGTCGACCCGCCCGCGTGTCGACGGAGGCGGTCAGAAAGAACTTGTGGGGGCTATCGGGGAACACCACCGTCCCCATGTCCCGACCCTCGGCGACACAGCCTCCGCGCTCGACGGCCCTCGCGGCGATACCGCGCTGAATCCCCATCAGCGCCGCCCGGACCTGGGGATGCCGAGAGACCTGCGACGCCCCCTCTGAGATCTCGGGTTCGCGGATCGCCGATGTGACCTCCACGGATCCACCTTGGTCGGTGCCAGCTCCCAGCAGAGACACGATCTGAGGGCCTGGTTCGGGCGCTGGCCGAAACTCGATCTGAAGCATCGCAGCCAGTTCGGCGAGCCGAAGCTCGTCGTCCCAGCTCACACCGCGCTCCCGCGCGAGCCAGGCCAGGCTCCTGTAGATGGCCCCCGTATCGAGCAGCGCGGCCCCCAGCTTCTGAGCGATCGCCCGGGCCACGGTGCTCTTTCCCGCTCCAGCGGGGCCGTCGATCACGATCAGGGGACCTGTCACGCGCGGAGGATAACGGCGCTCGGCTCTCGGGCCTAGCTGCCCGCGGTGAAACCCCTCGGGTCGCTTCGCGCAGGATTTTTCGTCGCGGGCGCGTCGTCAGGGGTGGCAGGGGTGGTCACAGATGTACCTGGCGGCGAGAATTCAAACCGCTCGCTGCGTCCGAGTGTGCTCGCTTGCCCCCAGGGCCCATGCTCGGGCACGCTCGACCCCATGCCTGTCCCTGCCGCCGGGCCCCGGCGAGTGCTCCGGGTCTGCCGTGAACGCCTAGGCGCGCTCGCTCTCACTGTCGCGGCCTCGGCCTCGACCGGCTGCGTCACCGTCAAAGCCCACGAGCGCGCCCAGCTCGCCAAACCCGAGATGAACCCGGCCACGGACGCGCTCGAAGACAGCTTCCACAGCCACATCGAGTCCGCCCGCGAGGCCAGCTTCGGGGGCCACGGCGCCGCCGGTGGCGGCTGCGGCTGCGGCTGAGCGATCATGTCTGGTGTTCGCCCCGTGCTCCGCGGTCTCCCCCGCATCCTGCTCGCTGCCACCGTCCTGACGCTGGCCTTCGTCGCCACGCTCCTACCTGCGCGCCTGGGCAAGGCGGAAGATCGGGTCACCGTTCGCGGCAACTACTACCGCGAGACCTCGACCCGGGTGCTCCAGCCCATGGTCACCTTCCACAAGGAGCTCCCGGACGAGCGCTTCAGTCTCGAGGCCGAGTACCTCCTGGATGTCATCTCCTCGGCCTCCGTCGCCGCCGGCGCGCTCGCCCTCGGCGGAGACAAGGTGTTCACGGAGATGCGCCACGACACCAGCTTGCGGGCCGCCGCCAAGCTCCAAGACTGGCGCGTGGGGGGCTTCTACCGGTACTCGACCGAGAGCGACTACACCGCCCACAGCCTCGGTGCCGGGCTCTCGCGCGACATCCTCCAGCGCACGGGGACCCTCTCCCTGAGCTACTCGGCGACCCTCGCCAGGGCCTACAGGATCACCAACAACATCGGTGCGCGCTCGCCCTGGACATCGAGCAGGGACACCAACCAACTGCAGATCCACTACCTCTCGGCGGGCTACAGCCACGTGCTCCACCGGCACCTCGTCGGTGGCCTGTCGCTCGAGGGTGTGTACGCGGTGGGGCCGCAGGACAACCCCTACCGCCGAGCCCGCAACGCGGCGCGAGAGATTCACCCTTGGGTCCGCAAGCGCATCGCCCCTTCGGCGTGGCTGCGCTGGGCCGTGCCCAAAGCCAAGATGGTCGTGGAGCCCCGCTACCGCTTCTACGCCGACGACTGGGCCGTGCGCTCACACAGCTTCGACGCCCGTGTTCACTTTCGCCCACACCGCAATCTTCGCCTGCGCCTGCGCTACCGGTACTACACCCAGACGGAGGCATTCTTCTGGCGCGACGACGGGGTTTGGGAAGACCAGTTCCCATGGCGCAGCGACGACCCCAAGATGGACGATTTCCGCTCCCACACCGCCGGTTTGGAGCTGATCTGGGAGTTCGATGGAGTCTCAAAATTGAAGGGGTTAGGATGGCTCGACGGTGCGTGGATCCAAGCCAACTACAACCATGTCTTTGTGCGCTGCGACGACGCCTCGTCCACCTGCATCGACCAAGACCAGGGCTATGGCACCGTCCGTACCACCCGCTATGGTGACCACCGCATTGGCAACCTCGCGTTCTCGATCGCGTTCTAGGACACGCTGGAGATCCACGGGTCGCTCGGACCAGGCCAGGCACCTCCCTCGACCGTCGATCGCCGCGCTCGCCTGCCTGTTGACCTGCGCCGGAGCCTGCCGCGGCGACGACCTCCCGCCCCGCACTCCGGTCGCCCACATCGAGACCGAGGCCGGCCCCCTCACCCTCGATCGTTCTGTGGTCGACCATATCGCCGCGCGGGACGGCCTGTCGGCGGCCGACGCCCGCGAGCAGGCCCTCGACACCCTGCGCCTGGTCGCCACCCACCGAGCAGAGGTCGCCGAGCGCAGCGGGCCCTCGGCGGGGGGACTCGATGACCTCCCACCCCAGATCCGTGAACGCATCGAGCGGGCGGCCATGGTCCGGCTGTGGCTGGCCCGCGAGTTCGAGCCGGAGCACGAGGCCCAGGACATCCCACGCCGGGTCATCGACGCCAACATGAAAGACCCCCGGGTCGCCCGGCGCCTCTTTCATCCCGAGGTCTGGGCGGTCTGCCAGGCTCTGATCGTACCGGCCGTCGAAGCCAGGGCCCCCGCCGCCATGGTCCCGGGTACGGGCGAACCCGGCGAGGCACTCGAGAGCCCCGAGTCGGAGCGCTGGTACGCCGCCGCTGAACTCGCCTTCGCCCCCGCCCTCACCCGAGTTCGACGTGTCGAAGACCACCTCAGCGATGACGACTGTCAGCTGTTCAGCAAGCTGATCGGTCTGAGCGAGCGCCGCTTTTCCTCCGACTCGGGCGAGTTCCTGCTTCGCTACGAGCGCTTTGCCTTCGCACCCAGCGACGCCCAGAGCTTCGACCAGACCTGGGTCGCCGCCGTCACCCGCGATGGCGGCCGGGGCGAACACGCGATCGTCGGGCCGTTCCGCAGCCAGTTTGGGGTCCACCTCGTGATCGTCGACCGCATCAACGCCGCGAATCTGGCCGACGGATCCCTGCCCCCAGCTGCGCTCCGGGAGGCCCGCGAGCTCCAGATCCGTGAAGAGATCGAAGCCCGCTGGCGCCAAGGTGAGTTTCAGTCGGCCGTCGAGGAGATGAGTTCGCGCCGCGTGGTGCGAATGGCCCCAGCCCTCGAGCGTGGGCAGTGACCACGCCCCGGCTCCTCATCAGGGCGCCCACCGAGGGTGAGCCGGACCTCGTCGATCCTGGGGTCTGCGAGTTCGGTGAGCTGCTCGCCGAGTTCATGACCGCGACCCCCGACTGCGCCGGCGCCGTGCTCTCCGACGGGGTCGACGACACCATCGACACGGCGCACAGACCCGCATTGATCACCGCGCTCGACCTCGAGATCGCGGGCGCCCAGATCGGCCAGGCCATGACCCGCCTGACCACCGACGGGATAATTTTCGGGCTCGGCCGTGCTCAGATTGTGCTCGAGGGCGCCAACTTCATGCTCGTGTCCAAGCTCTTGTGGGAGCAATATCTGGTCACTGCGGTCCTCGATCCACGGGCAAACATCGCGCGCGCGATGCGAAACTTCGATGCGATCACTGCGCGAATACTCGCGCTGCTCAAAGGCTGAATCCGCGCGCTGAGGGCAATCTCTGGCAAGTGTTCGACGATCGTCGATCGCTTGACCCCATGGACCCTGTAGGTACACTCCTGCCGATGGCCACCCACATCACCGACGAGTGCATCAACTGTGGCGCCTGCGAGCCGGAGTGCCCCAATGAGGCCATCTCCGAAGGCGAAGAGATCTACGTGATCGACCCGACCCTATGCACGGAGTGCGTGGGCTTTCACGAGTACGAAGCCTGCCAGGCGGTCTGTCCTGTCGAGTGCTGTCTCCCCGATCCCGAGCGCCCTGAAGAGGAGCCCACGCTCATCGAGCGGGCCCGCAAGATCCACTCGGGCAAGACCTTCAACGACGACTTCCCCAGCCGCTTCAAGAAGTGAGCGTAGAGTCGGCCCCGGCTCCCCCCCCGGGCGAGAGCGAAGACAGGCGAAGCACCCGCAGGCAGTGGTGGCTTCGCCTCCTGCTTTCGGTGGTCCTGGGCGCGGGCTTCGTGTTCGCCCTCGTCCGCCGCATCCAGTTCATCCCAGACGACCCCTGGCCGCCGGCGTGGGTCTTACCCACATACCTGCTCACCCTCGTCGCCTACTTCGGGTTTCGAGCCGGTCGCTGGCACTTCTTGGTCCAACCCCTCGCCCCCGTCCCGGCGCGCGTGACCCTGCCCGTGTCGATGGCCGGGACCATGTGGATCATGGTCTTGCCCCTGCGCCTGGGAGAGTTCGCCCGGCCCCTCTTCCTCGCCGACAAGAGTGAGGTCAGCGTGAGTCAGGCCCTGGGTACGGTCGCGCTCGAGCGGGTCGTGGACGGGCTCATCGTCTGCGCCATGTTCTTTGCCGCCCTCCCCCTCCTGCCCGAGGTCGACGGGGCTCAGGCCGAGGCCGTCGAGCGCCTCCGCGCCCTGGGCCTGTTCGCCTCTGGGGGGCTCGCGGGCTTGCTCGCCCTGCTCTTGGGCATGGCCCTCGCCCCTCGACTCGGCGGGCGTCTGGTGACCGCCACTCTCGGTCGGGTCGCCCCGACGATCGCCGAGAAGCTCGAGGGCCTCGCCCTCGGGATCGCCGAGGGTCTCGCAGCCCTCTCTCCCCTGCCCCTGTTCAAATTCCTGCTTGCGACCTTGGCCTATTGGGGCGCCAACGTCTTGGGCACATGGGTGCTCGCGCGCGGCTGCGGGCTCGCCCTGGGCTTCCCGGAGGCCATGGCGATCATGGCCGTGCTCGGCATTTCGCTGCTCTTGCCTGGCGGCCCCGGACAGCTCGGCATCTTCCACACCGGCATGATCTTGGGCCTGAGCATGTTCGTCTCCGAGGCCGTCATCCTCACCCACGGCAGCGTATTCATCTTCTGGATGTTCGTCGCCCAACTGTCGATGGGCGTACTCTTGGGGGTCGTCGCGCAGCGCTACCTCGCGCTCGACTGGCGCCGGGTGCTCGGCATCGCTGCACCAACTCCAGAGCCGGAACCCGAGCCCGCAGACCCACAGCCCGCGGACCGACCGAAGGACCACCCTTGAGCGCCCCGCCGCCCCCCAACAAGCGCCGCAGGCGACTCGAGGCCCTCGCTCGGGCGCTCCTCGGTCTGGGCCTGTTCGCCGTCGTCCTGTACTGGCTGGCCCCTGATTGGGGGGCGCTCGCCGAGCGTGTCGAGCTGCACCTGGGTTGGGCGCTCGTCGGCCTCGCCGGCACGAGCGTCGCCAGCATCGTTACCGCCGCCCGCTGGCGGCTCCTGGCCGAGGCCATGGGTGGTACCCGCCTGCCCTACGCCGCCTACTTCTACGGCCTCGTCGTCACCCGCTTCATCGGCCAATTCACCTCGACCTTGGCCATGGACCTGGTCGGCCGCGGCGTCGCCCTGCGCTCGGCGGGGAGCGACCAGGGGCTCGGCCACGCAGCCACCCAGGTCGTGCTCGAGCGACTCTTGGACCTCGTGCTCCCCCTATTTTTGATCGCGTGGGCCCTGGCCCTGCGCGAGGGTTGGTTCATCGCGTTCGGGAGCGCCGAGGCCGGCCTCAGCCTCGCCCTCTTCGTCGCTGTCTTTCTGCTCGTAGCGATCCCGGCGCTCGCTCCTGGAGTCCGCCTCGCCCTACGGATCTACCTTGGACTCAAGGCCTGGTGGGCCGAGCGCCGAGACAGACACAGGGACGAGCCATCCACACCCGCCGCTCCCCCTCCGCTCCCCGAGGTCGGTCCAAAACTCGCCACCGCCGTAGCAGTGTTCTCGGTCCTGCGCTTCGCCGCGGTCGTGGTCCAGTTCTGGGGTATCGCCCGCGCGGTCGGCCTCGATCTGAGCTGGTCTCAGATGACCGCCGCCACCCCCATCGCTCAGCTCGCCGGCATGCTCGGCTTCACCCCGGGGGGGCTCGGCATCCTCGAGGTCGGCTGGGCTGGTGGGCTCGGCTGGGTCGGCGTCGACACGACCGCGATCAGCTTGTTCGTGCTCGCCCAACGTCTGGGCGTCATCGTGTTCTTCGGCATGCTGAGCGCCCTCAGCTGGCCGTTCTCCCCACGCCCAGACAAGCCCCCGCCGGGCGCCGAGAATCCCCCCTCCACCGAGCGAGCGGAGTCCCCCCAGTGAGCGCAGCCGAGTCCCCCCCTCCGATGCGGGCCGACGGCTACGAGCGCGCTTACCTGGTCTTGGCCGGTCTGTTCATCGCCGCCCTGGTCACCTGCAACCTGATCTTCCAAAAATTCTTCGTCCTCGAGATCCCCCTCCCCGGGGGCTCGACCTACGTGTTCGAGCAGTCGGTCGGCATCCTGGCCTACCCCCTGACCTTCCTCGTCACCGACGTGCTCTCCGAGATCTATGGCGCGCGTCGGGCCAACCAGGTCGTGCTCGCGGGACTCGTCGCCAGCGTGTTCACGACCGCCTTGGTCGAGCTCGCCGATGTCGTCGGCAGCGCCTCCTTCGGCATCGGCGACGCCGTCTTTCACCAGGTCTTCGGCCTGTCCAAGGTCGCCGTGTTCGCCTCGATGATGGCCTACCTGCTGGCCCAGTTCATCGACATCCGCCTGTTCCACTTCTGGCGGCGGCTGACCGAGGGCCGGCACCTGTGGCTGCGCAACAACGCGTCGACCATGACCTCCCAGATCGCCGACACCTTCGTGGTCCTCGCCCTGTTGGCGAGCTTCGGTGCTGCGGGCATCACCTGGGAGGTGGTCCCCCGCCTGTTCGTGGCCGGCCTCGCCTTCAAGGTCTGCTTCGCAGCCGTCGACACCCCCCTAGTCTACCTCGCCGTGTGGTGGCTCGAGCGACGCTTTCCGGCCCAAGTCGCGGCCCTGCGCCGAGCCGAAGCGCAGGCCCACGAAGCGAGCGCCGCCCGAGCACGGGCTGCTAGCTGACCATGGCTTCGCGCACGGCCCGACGCATATTCACCGAGACCAGCTTGGACACGCCTCGCTGCTGCATGGTCACGCCGTAGAGCCGATCTGCGATCTCCATCGTCCGCTTGTTGTGGGTGATGATGATGAACTGCGTGCTCTTCGAGAGCTCCCGGACCAGGTCCGAAAACCGGCCCACGTTGGCCTCGTCCAGGGGTGCATCGACCTCGTCGAGCAGACAAAAGGGGCTGCTCTTGATCAGGAAGATCCCGAAGATGAGACTGACTGCCGTCAGCGCCTTCTCCCCACCAGAAAGCAGCTCCAAGCTCGCCACTTTCTTACCGGGCGGCTGGGCCAAGATGTCGACCCCGGTCTCCAACATGTCGCTGGGATCCGTGAGCACGAGCTTGGCCTGACCGCCGTTGAACAGGCGCGGGAACAGCTCCTGAAATTTCTCGTTGACCTTCTCGAAGGTCTCGGCGAAACGCACCTTGGTGGTCTCGTTGATGCGGTCGATGGCCTCCTGGAGCTGATCGATGGCGTCTTCGAGGTCCTGGCGCTGGCTGCTGAGGTACTCGAAGCGCTGGGAGACTTCTTCGTACTCGGCGATCGCCGTCAGGTTGACCTCACCCATGCGCGCCAAGATCCGCTTGAGCTCCTTGACCCGATCGCGCTGCGCGGGCGTGACCAGCTCCCGGTCGTGGAAGTCGACCAACAAGGTCCGCAGCTCGACGTCGAAGCGGTCGTGGACGTCGGCCTCGAGGTGCTGGCGCTCCAAGAGCAGCTCGCGCAGACCGAGCTCGACCTCCTGGAGTCGCTCGCGCTCGTCCTCGAGGCTCGTCCGCAGCGCGCGGATCGACACGGACAACTCCTCGACACGCAGTTGGGCGGCAGCGTGGGCCTCGGCGGCGTCGGTCTTCGCGTCACAGGTGACCTTGTGCTCGTCGAGCAGGCCCGCGTGCTCCTCGACCATAGCCTCGATGGCCTCACCCAGACTCGAGATCCGAGTATCCGCCTCCTCTGCGGCCTCCGAGAGACGTTTGGCCCGGTCCCGCTCACTCGAGATTTGCCGGCGTAGGCGACTCTCGGCGGCGGCCATGGCGTTGCGCTGCTCCTGCCAGCTGGCGAGCTGGACCTTGAGCTCGGTCAGGGTCTCGCCGATCTGCTCGCGGCTCTCGGTGAGGGCCTCGACCCGGACCGAGAGCAGTTCGAGCTCCTCCTCCAATTCGGGCGCCCGCTCGCGCAGCTCGGCGAGCTCCACCTCGAGCTCCATGCGCTCTCCCTCGCGCTGCTCCAGCGTCCCCTCGAGCTCCGCCCGACCGCGGACCAGCTGCGCGAGCTGGCGATCGAGGCGCTCGCGGGCCTGGTCGATCGAGGTGACCTCTTGCTGGGCCGTGACCCGAGTCTTCTCGGCCTCGAGGACCTCCCCCTCGCTCGCCTCCCGGCCACGCTCGACCTCGTCGAGGCGCTCCGCGAGTCCCTGGCGCCTGCTCTGAACCCGATCGAGGTTGCCCTCGAGCTCGCCGACGATCGCCGTGAGCTCACCGATCTCCCGCTTTTGTTGGAGCAGGGCAGAGTCCACCGCATCGCTGGCACCACCGACGACCACCCCCGAGGGCTCGATACGGTCGCCGTCGAGAGTCACGAAAGTGTGGGGGACGGCCTGTCCTGCCGGGAGCTCCCGGCGCAGGCGATGCCACAGCTCGAGGGCGCGAGACAGGCGGTCCACGACCACCGTATCGCCCAACAAGAGATCCACGATCTCCCGCAGCTCGGGCTCGACCTCGACCAGCGCGGGCAGGGAGCCGAGAACACCCTCGAGACCCTCGAGCAGAAACGGCCGCGCGGTCGTCGACGGGTGCTCCGCCTCCGCCGCTGCGGGTCCCGCCGCATCGCTATCGCTGAGGTCCGTGAACATGGTGCCCTGGACCGCAGATGGACCCAGGGCAACGAAGCTCTCGGGCTCCGGTGCCGGGCTCGGGGCCGAGAGATCGACGACCTCGATCTTGCCCGCGCCCACCCCGGCCGCACCGGGCTCACTCCACCCCGACGCCCGCGACTCGGTCCCGCTCGAGCGGGCCGCGAGCACTGGACCTCGAGTCATCGGCAGGAAGGTGGTCCGCCCCTCCTCCAGCCGCTTGAGCAACTCGGCGCCGCTGACCCCGGTCACCGGCGCGTCGACGACCACTCCCTGCAGACGATCCCCGAGCACGGCCGAGACCGCCGCCTCGAGGTGGGCTGGAGCCGAGATGAAATCGGCCATGATCCCATGAATCTGGTGGCTGGGAGCGGACGGCAGGCCAGGCTCTCCCCCTGCCCCCTGCACGGACAAGCCCGCGGCAGCCGACATCTCGGCGCCGATCTCAGCGAGCTTGTCGCGCTGCTCCATCACGACCTGAACCCCGCCGTGGCAGGCCTGGTAGCGGCTCTGGATCTCCTGCAGAGAGTGAAGGCGAGAGCGGGCCCGAAGCAGCTCTTTGCGGGCCGTCTCGACCTCCACCTCCACCGAGCGCAGCCGCTCGCGCAGCTCGACGCGCTCCCTGTCGAGGTCCTGGCGGCGCGACCGAAGCGAGGTCAGCAGGATATCGGCGGAACTCAGCTCGGTCTTTGCATCTTCGAGGCGGTCGCCATCGCTGTCGTTGCTCTGCTCGAGGTCGGCGGCCTCCATGGCCATGGCCTCGACCCGCTCGCGCAGGTCCTCCACGCTCTCGGCCCGCGACAACATCGTGGCCTCCAAAGTCGCGCTTCGCTGCGAGTCTCGCCCGCTCTCGCTCCGCTTGCCATCGAGGGCCTGGCGCTCCTGGCGAAGACGAAGGGCGATGTCCCCAAGTTCAGCCTCGAGTGCCTCACAGCGGACCTCCAGCCCCTCGGCTCCCCCGCCCTCACCGAGCGCCGCGCGCTGAGTCACGACCTCGCTGAGCTCCCGGTCCAGGCCCTCCAGCCCCCGGCTCACAGCCTCGCTCTCGGCCCGACTCTGGTCTCCCGATCGCCGCAGCCCGTCTTGCTCCTGCAGTTTGAAGCGCCGATCCTGCTCGATCAGCTGGATCCGGTTCTCGAGGTCGTAGAGGCGCTGCTGCTCATGCTGGAGCTTGCCCTCGACCTCTCGCAGGGCGACGCGCTCGACCTCGTGCCGGGTCTCGCGGGCCGCCGACTCGTTGCGGAGGTCCTCGACCTGCTCGTCGAGCTCGGCCCGACGCTGGTCGAGCACCCGGGCCGTCGCCCGCTGCTCGAGCAGCCTGTGGCTGGCGTGCCACAGCTCGAGATCCCGTTGCTCACTGCGGTAGCGCTTGTAGCGGGCAGCCTTTTGAGCTTGGCGCTTGAGCGTGCCCAGGCGCCCGTCCAGCTCCCTGATCACATCGGTGACCCGGAGCAGGTTCTGGCGGGTCTGATCGATCTTGCGGGTCGCCTGAACCTTCTGCTGCTTGAACTTCGTGATCCCCGCGGCCTCGTCGATGACCTGACGCCGGCTCTCCGGCTTGCTGGTGACGATCTGCCCGACCCGCCCCTGCTCGATGATCGAGTAGCCACTCTTGGCCGAGATCCCGGTCCCGCTGAGCATGTCGTTGATGTCGCGCAGCCGACAGGGGACCTTGTTGATGAGGTATTCGCTGGTCCCGTCCCTGTAGAGGCGCCGGGTGACGGCGATCTCCACAAAGTTGAGGTAGGCGCTGGGTCCGTCGCCCTGGTTCTCGAAGGTCAGGGTGACCTCGGCCATCCCAGCCGGGCCCCGGGTGCTCGAGCCGGCGAAGATCACGTCCGTCATGCCGCTGCCGCGCAGGTGTTTGGCGCGTTGTTCGCCCAGAGCCCAGCGCATGGCGTCGACGATGTTGGACTTGCCGCAGCCGTTGGGGCCGATCACCGCGGTGATGTGGTCGTCGAGCACGACAACCTCGCGGTCGGCGAAGGACTTGAAGCCCACAACCTCGATCTTCTTGATGCGCATGGTGGCTGCCCCGGGGGGCGCTCTCGATTAGCAGAGACGGGCCGGCGCTTGGAAGAGGCGATCCCGAGATCCCACAGCTTCGATCTCCCTGGGCCGGGAGATCGTGTTGTAGAGATCTGTACGGCCTAGGGGCGATCTCCAGCCGATCTGGAGATCTCGACCCAGGCCCGGAGATCGGTGGACTCAGGCCGAAGGAGATCGGATCACGAGCGATCTCCGAAGCGATCCCCCTCGACCTTGGTCGTGGCGTTGACGCGGCGTCCCCCGAGTGGCCTACTTCGCGCCAGGCGCCCCATGGGACCCGGAGAGATCATTATCTATATCGTCGTTGCGCTGGCCGTCGGGGCCGGACTCTGGCTCGCGTTCAAGCCCCAGGCGCAACTGCCCGAGGGCGACTCGGGGCCCAGCGAAGCTCTCCCGCCCAAGCCGGGCCCCGACCAAACAGGCGCGGACGCGCCCGTCGAGGACGGCGACGGGCCAGCGGACGAACCTGAACACAAGCCTGCAGCTGAACCCGAGCCTGCAGCTGAATCCGAATCCAAACCCGAACCCGAGCCCGAGCCCGAGCCCGAAGATAAAACCGAGCCCGAGCCCGAGACCAAAACCGAGCCCGAGACCAAAACCGAGCCCGAGACCAAAACCGAGCCCGAGCCCGAGACCAAGCCCGACGCTAAATCTCCCGCGATCCCCCGCTTTGCTCCTCCCCCTCGGGTCGGCGCAAAGCCGACCGCCCCGGTCGTCGCTCCAAAACTAAAATCTGAACAAAAATCCAGTCAAAAGCCCGAGCCGAAAT
>CAYVJQ010000016.1:30837-74094 GCA_964451725.1 uncultured Nannocystaceae bacterium
CGGAGCCGAAATCGGAGCCGAAATCGGAGCCGAAATCGGAGCCGAAATCGGAGCCGAAATCGGAGCCTGTTCAGCTCCCTGTCGACAAGCCCAAAGTCCCGACCCGCGAAGACCGCGAGAGCGCCGAGCTCTCGGCGAAACGCTCGGAGCGAGACCGCTACCGTCAGGGCCTCAAGAAGACCAAACGGGGCTTCGTCGCCAAGCTCGCCCGTCTGTTCAAGGGCAAGCCCAAAGTCAGCGACGATCTAAAGGATGACATCGAAGAGGTCTTGTTCACCGCCGACATCGGCACCAAGACCGCCGAGAGCCTCCTCCAGACCGTCACGGCCGAGCTCGACAAGAGCGAGGTCGCGGACGCCGAAGCCGTCTGGGAGGTCATCCGCCAAAAGGCTCTGGCCGCCCTCGATGTCGACGCCGAGCCCCTCGACTACGAGCCCGAGGTCGGCCCCTACACGCTGCTGATGATCGGAGTCAACGGCGTGGGCAAGACCACGACCCTCGGCAAACTCGCTGCTCGCCACGTCGAAGCCGGCCGAAAGACCCTCTTGGTGGCCGGAGATACCTATCGGGCGGCCGCCAGCGAGCAGCTCGAAGTCTGGGCCCAACGGGTCGGATGCGATATCCATATGGGCAAAGAGAACGCCGACCCGAGCTCGGTGCTTTTCGATGGCATCGCCCGTGGACGAGATCAGCACTACGACGTCGTCTTGTGCGATACTGCGGGTCGCTTGCATACCCGCAAGGAATTGATGGACGAGCTGGGAAAAATGGGCCGAGCGGCGTCCAAGGCTCTGTCCAAGGGACGCGATCCGATCGAGCCCCACGACGTGTTCCTCGTGCTCGACGCGACGATCGGCCAAAACGCCCTCGCCCAGGCCCAACTCTTCAAAGAGACCATGAACTTCACCGGACTCGTACTCACCAAACTCGACGGGACCGCCAAAGGTGGGGTTGCGCTGGGTGTGGTCGACGAGCTCCAGATCCCGATCCGCTACATCGGCATCGGCGAGGCCATCGACGACCTGCGTCGCTTCGATCCCGAGGCCTACTGCGACGTCCTGTTCGAGCGGGATTCGGAGGCCGAGGCCAGCTGATGCTCGCGGCTCGCGCTATCCGAGGGCAGCTGCGCTCGCTGAATGGACCGACTGGTCCGCGCGGTCCGCGGCCGATGAGCCGAAATTCCGGCCCACCTTCCCGTTGGCGAGATCGACCCGGCCTCTATTTCCCCACTTCCGTGGGCGGTCGCTCTGATGTGTCCGCGTTATCGGGCCTTCATCATCTTCAACTTTCACCAATCAATTCAATAGGTTGGTACATATTTGACTGTTCCCACGCGACTGCTGAACGCGGTTGTGAGTGCTCTTACCCTATGTTACCGTTCGCGCCGAAAATCGGATAACGGGTCTACCCTTGCGCAGACAGACTGCGCGAAACCCGGGCGTAATCGCGCCAAACGGTCTTCCCCAACCACACGAGAACAAGAGCTGTGTGTTTCACGCACCTCGGTATTCTCTCCACGTTTCACAGTCTCCAGCGAGTTGTCCCCAGAGGTGAGCATGCGACGATTCTTGACTGGCCTGACTGCTTTCGCAGTCTGCGCCTTCCCCCTCCCGGCCCTGGCGGGCCAGCCGCCGGACGAGGGCGAGGTCATCGAAGACGACGACGGTGAACTCGTACTAGACGACGATGATATGGATGCGGTTCCCGAGGAACCGACGTCCGACGGCCCCACAGACACGAGTTTCCTCGATGGTGACGACGGCAGTGACGCCGCGGGCACCGAGGTCGGCGTCAGCGGTGACTCCAGCGGTCCTACAGAGGGGCCATCGATCTCCTCTGACGACCAGCGCAAGGTCGACGAGCAGGAGATCACGGTCATCCAGCCGCAGGCGTTCCTGAACGTCTACACGGACTCGAGCACCGGCAAACTCAAGCGCCGGATCGAGCTCATGCCGCAGGTTGGGCTGACCATCAACGATCCCTACGTCCGCCACTGGGCGGTCGGGGCCGAGATCAACTTTTGGCTGAACAACCGCATGGCCATCGGCCTCAACGGTACGGCCTTCTTCGGATCTCGGACCTCGCAGTACGATCGGATTCGGTTCCAGGAGGGCCTCTTGCTCACCGCCAACCGGACTCTGTGGCAGGCCAGTGTCGACTACCTGTACGAGCCGTTTTACGGGAAGATCGCTCTGTTCAACCGACTGCTTCTCCACTGGGAGACCTACGTGCAGATCGGTGGCGGTGCAATCCACACCCAGAACATCCCCCGGTTCGCGGCGATCCACCCGACGCCCTTCAACCACATCACGGGACAGCTCAACGTCGCTGCCGGTGTCCGCTACTACATCCAGAATCTCGACTTCCTGTCGGTGAACTTGGGTGTTCGGACCTTCGGCTACTTCGACGCCTACGAGCCCCTCGACCGCGGCGTCAGCACAGACCTCAACCAAACTGGGGACTTCATCGACGACCCGACCATCAGCGGTGACGATCCCGGGCCGGTCTACGCCAAAGCCAAAGAGCAGCCGCTCGGCGAGCGTCTGGCATTCAACGTGATGTTCTTTGCGGGCGTCTCGTTCTACCTCCCTCCGAGCTTCGAGTACTCCTACCGCCGGTGAGTGACAGGTGACCGTGACGATGAACAACACGATCAAGACCTCCCTTGCGACCGGAGCCTGCGCAGCAGTGTGTGGCCTTGGAGTCATGCTCCTCCCGAGCATCGCCGAGGCCAAAAAGCCAGGCGTCCTCGAGGGCAAACCGGTCGTTGTCGACCGGCTCGAGCTGCGCAAGCTTCGCTTTCAGATCACGCCCCAGATTGGGATGAGCCTGTCTCAGCCCTTCGTCCACAAGGGCATGGTCGGCGCCAACTTGCGCTTCGACTTCACCGACTGGATCGGTGTCCGGGCCTCATTCATGTATGGCGCCATCGACATCGAGAGCAGCCTGCTCAAGGCTCTCAACGATGGCGGTCTGCCGGTCGGGACAGCAGATCCGAGCGGCGAGATGTCGGCCGCAGATGCCGGTCCCGGTCCCTACCGGACGATCTCCGAGCTCGACAACCCCGCGCCGCTTCGGCACGACTTTCAGGCTGGTCTGAGCAAGCTGCAACTGACCGGTAGTCTGGACCTCGCATTCACGCCCTTCTCGGGCAAGCTGGGCCTGTTCTCGGCGATCTTCACCGAGTACGACATCTACGTCTTCGGCGGTCTCGGGTTCGCAAACTGGAAGCGACACTTCCCCAACGCCAACTCGACCTCCGCCCAGCTCGGCATTCCAAACTCGACCGATTCGTCGCTCGACAACTACTGCCAAGATCCGAACGCCGCCGCGGCCAACGCGACGAACTCCGAGTGCATTCTCAACCCCGTCTCTCCTGACGATGGGTTTCGACTCGGCGGCAGCTTTGGTGCGGGTGTCCACTTGTTCATCACCGACTGGATGAGTCTGAACCCCGAGATTCACGATATCGTCGTGGGTCACAACGACGCCGGCCTCAACGCCACCATCAACGATGTTCCTCCGGTGGTCACCAACAGCGGCAGCGGTGACCGTGTGGTCCGCCACAACGTGACCTTCAACCTCGGGCTCACCTTCTACGTGCCCCCGAAGGCCAAGCGGAGCCGCCTCGAGAAGCAGCTCCGCAAACGCAAGAAGTAGGTCCGACCGAACTGGTCCTACAAAAGAAGGCCTGCATGCGCAGGCCTTCTTTTTTGGTTGCGGTTCGCACGCCCCGTGGTGTGTCGAAGTAGGCTACACTTCTTAGGTTCGATGATTGACCGCGGAGCCACGAACAACTGGGTCTTCTTAGGCCCCCTAGTCATCTCGTTCAACCAGGTGGGTCGCTTGAACCCAGCGCGCTGGACCCAGTTCCTCGACGAGGTCAAGGCGGGCAATTGCACGCACTGCCTGGGGACCGGTCTCGGTGCGATCGAGGTGAACAGCGTCCAGCGCCGAGAGGCGGCCTCTGTCCTGAAGGACATGAAGGTCGCTGTGGTCAGCGACCACGTCGTCTCGCGCGGAATCGTCACTGCCCTAGGCTGGCTGGGGCTCGACATCAAGAGCTTCAGCTGGGAGCAGGTCGAGGCGGCAGCCGGCTTCCTCGAGGTTCCCGAGCTCGCCCACCGAGAGATCGTGATCGCGGCTGTCGATCTTCGCGACAAGTCTCGCAACTAAAGCGACAAACAGGCGAAGCGACAAGCTTGGAGCCGCGGCGACAAGCCTCGGGCTAACCCCGACAAGCTCGGAGCCAGCAAACTCGTAGCAGAATCAGGCGTTCGCGCTGATCGGCTCCGAGCCGTAGCGTGGGATCGCTCGGTCGGTCGAAGATGCACCCATGTAGCGCTCGTTCACGGCGAGATACCACTCCATGTTGCCCCGCATCCACGCTTCCATAAGCTCGATGTAGCCGCGCTCGTCCTCGCTCCAGGACCGTGAGTCGCGGCCATCGACGAACTCGAAGACGACCTTGTTGGCGACCACCGCGGCGCGGTCGAGGGCATCTTGGGTCTCGAGGTCGAGAGCCGAGCGCAGCACGTGCACGAGGTTGGAGGTCTCGCCGGCCAACGCCTCTTTCCGATAGGAGAACAGGTCGTTGATGTACGAGACGCTGAGGTTGCAGGCGCGCCGCAACTCTCGGAAATCATCGCTGTTACGGACGGCATCGGACACCCGCAGGCCCCGGGTGATCGCGCCGATCTCGAGACAGGGATGGACCGCGCTGACAGCGAGGCGCAGGTCCGTGTAGCGCGGCAGATCGCAGGTCTCGACCGAGCAACGCATGCGCGCCTCGATGATGTTGCCCTCGAAGTACTCGCTCATCGCCTCTGTGTAGAACTCGAGCGCCGTCTGATCGCCGGTGATCTTCAACATCCGACGGGTCAGATCGGCGAGCGCGTTCTGGAGCGCTCCAATCTTCCACCGGAGGCGCGGCGTGACAGCGAGGTCGTCGCAGCTGCCCTCGAAGGCGCGATTTCCGAGCACCCCCATCATCATCATCTCGCCGACGCTGGCGATGAGCTCGATGTTGGTCCCGATCTCCGAATCCGAGGAGTCGACCATGTCGTCGAAGAAGAACAGGAAGGTGATGAAGTTCGTGACCAGCGCCAAGCTCTCCCCATCCTCGACCTGATAGACGAGCGAAGAGAGGTGATGAAAAGCTGCGTGTTCGACGGCTTCGCTCGCGGCGTCACCCGGGACGATCAAGCCCATGTCGACCAGCCAGTTGAAGTTTTGAACTTCGGCGTCGATGACGCTGATGTTCAGCCCGGCTTCGAAGGGCATGAACAGGTCCGCCTCGAGCAGGCTGTCGTCGACGTCGCAGATAGAAACCAAGTGGCGACCCAATCGGTCGGCTTGACGATCAGTTCTCCTCTCGAACGGCAGCGACAGACCAGCACATCCTGTGCTCGGTGTAGTCGTAGGTGAGATACTAGGTTTCATAATGTCCGGCCTCGCTACACTCATATCGGAACTGAGGGCCATTCGCAACGCACAAATACTAGATTTTTCCACTGTGTCGGACGATCAAAGGTCCTACAGGCACATGATTGGGTGCAATGGCGCGCCGCGTATTTGACGCGAGAGCCTATGCGCGAATTCCAGCTCCGCTAGAATTCGCCATCTCCAACCCGACGCACGTTCGCCTCGGCGGGAGTCCATACACTCCAAACGCCGATTCGAGTGGGCCAAAGCCCACCCAGCAGCCTTCAGCAGTTCCTCAGCAGCCCAGAGACCACTTCTCGAGGCACAGACACGCGTCTTCGAGGTCCATGGCCGAGCAGCTCGTGTCCGCGCAAGCTTCTGCTCCCTCGCGCAGCTGAACTTTGTAGTCCACCACGCTCGAAGCATCTCCGTCGAGCCCATCCACGAACCAGGTCTCGAGACAGTTGTCCTCGATGTCGACGAGCACGTCGTAGATCACATAGCTGGCGCCGTCGACGGGCACGAAATAGCCGCGATCGGTGCCCTTCTCGTAGAGGAAAGCCTCGGTCCCAGGATTGTCGAAGCCGAACGGTACGCTGCCCTCGACATCGATCGTGACCAGCACCTCGTCGGCGAAGCTCGGCGGCGGCAGCGGGATGGTGATACCCCGCAGCGACGGAGGGGAGATCAGGAACTGATGCTCGATGCAGGCGCTGAGTGATGCGGTACCGAGCAGCATGACCGCGGCCACGACCAGACCCACCAGGCCCCCCAGACCCCACCCGCGTCGAATCGGGGAGGTCGCCGTGTTTTGCTTCTCGGCTCGGACGTCAGTCATGGATCTGCTCTCTCGTAGTTTGAAGCAAGAACCGCTCCGGGGAAGAGTGCAATAGTTCTACAGCTCTGTACCCAGGCGGTTCCTCTGATTCGCAACACTGTTGTCATGTTCGCCTGTCGGTGACAACATAGTTGTCTGCTGACACGGGTTTTGAAGCGACGGCCGATTTGAACGTGTGGGGTCAAACTGGTGGTCCTAACGATCTGTCTCCGCCATCCGCTTGAGCTTCTTTTGCAGGCCGTAGCGGCTCAGACCGAGCAGCAGGGCTGCGCGGGTCTGATTCCCGGCGCTGCGCTCCATGGCCCGGGCGATGAGCCGACGTTCCAGGCGGTCGACGCGGGGCCGAAGTTCGAGGTCGTCGGGATCCTCGGCCTCGGCCTCGGACCCCTCGATCGCCGGTGACAGGTTCGCGGGCATAACTCGGTCCTCGCACAGGACCAACCACCGTCGGACTTCATTTTCGAGCTCCCGGATGTTGCCGGGCCAGGCGTACTGGGTGAGCTTGCGCAGCGCGGAGACACTGACCTCGAGAGAGGCAGCCTCGCCGTCCCCACTCGCGGCCCCCTTGGCCCGAGGTCCGTACCGCTCGAGGAAGTGCTCGATCAGCGCGGGGATGTCCTCCCGTCGATCACGCAGCGCCGGGAGCTCGAGTTTGACGACGTTGATCCGGTAGTAGAGGTCCTGGCGAAAGCTGCCCTCGGCGACCATGGACTCGAGCGAGCGGTTGCTCGCGGCGATCACCCGGACGTCGACCTTCCGGGCCTTGGTCTCGCCGAGGCGTCGGACCTCGCCCTCTTGGAGCACACGCAGGAGCTTGGTCTGCATGTTGGGGCTGGTCTCGCCGATCTCGTCGAGAAAGATGGTCCCCCCATCGGCGGCTTCGAACAGTCCCGGCCGGGCAGACTGGGCGCCCGTGAACGCGCCTCGGGCGTGGCCGAAGAGCACACTCTCGAGCAGCGTCTCTGGAATCGCGCCGCAGTTCTCGGCCACGAACGGGCCCCCGCTGCGGGACCCCGCGTCATGCAGCGCGCGGGCGACGAGCTCCTTACCCGTGCCGCTCTCTCCGTAGATCACCACGGGCACCGCAGAGTCGGCCAGCCTGTCCACGAGTCGAAACACGCCCTGCATGGGCTTGGAGGAGCCGACCATGCCTCGGTAGCTGCTGCGCTCGGGAGCGGCGCGCGCGGCCTCCCGAAGGTTGACGACCTCGACCTCCCGCGAGGCCAGGAGCTCGGCGAGCTCGGCCCGCTGGAGTTCGAGGGTCGCGGCCTGCTGACGAACTTCGGCGATCGCCCGGGCCTGGGCGACCGCGAGCGCGGCGAGGTCGGCGAAGTCCTCCATGTGGGCCAGGTCGGTCGCGTCGAAGTGTCCCCTGCGCAGCCGATGATCGACGTAGGCCGCCCCGAGCAACTCCCCTCGAAACACGAGCGGGACGGCGAGCACCGAGCGAAGGTTGAGGTGACTGATCGAGCGAGAACCATCGAAGCGATCGTCGCTGGCTGCATCGACACTGAGCACGGGCTCGCCCCCCGCCAAGACCTGCTCGATGACCGAGCGAGAGAAGTCGACGGCCGCCCGCCCCTCGGTCCAGGCGATCTCGCGGGCGACCTCGATCCGAGCGTCGCCCTGCCCTACGCAGACCACCCCGCGCTCCGCGTGGGTCAGCTCCATCATCGCCTCGACGATCTGCTCGAGCAGACCCTCGAGCTCGTCCTCCCGAGCCAGCCGCCTGAAGATCCGCAGCAGCTGATGCATACGCGCGGCGTCTTCGCTGGTCGACGCTCGACGGACGCCGACGGCCGCCCCCTGCTCGGCGCTCGGCTCCCAGGCTCGGGCCGTCGGCGGATCTCGGTGTTCCACAATCCCCGACGGCCCGGCCTGTACCGCCGGCGGCCCGGCCTGTGGGTCGAGCGCGAGTCCCCGCTCGGCGGCCTCGATCTCTTGGACCAGCTCTCGCAGAGGTCCGGCCTCCCCGGCCTCCGAGAGCAAGGACTGACGGAGGGCGCGACGATCGAGCGGGGGTGCTTCAGACATGAAATGCTCCAACTTGTGAACCAAGCGACGGGCCACAGAGGCCGCGCCGGCTTCACCGGCGTGCCCGTGGCGATGCAGGACCGACAACATCGTGCGGTCGTAGAGCCAGGCGAGCTGGCGCTGGCCGAGGCGCTCGAGCGCGGCGGGTCCCGGCAGCCGGCCCAGGGCACCGCTCGCGTCGCTCAAACTCGGCCCAGGTTCGCCCGGGCTCCACGCGACGGGGACCTGCGCGAGGGTCTCGAGCGCGACCCCGAGGACGACGGCCAACTGATCGGAGGCCGGGCTGCCGGCGGCCTCACAGTCACGAGGGTCGGCCCAGGCCCGCGCCGAGGCGAGCGCAGCCGCGGCTGCGCTCGCCTGCCCCCCGACCCGAAGCAGGGCCGCCGCCTGGAGGTGTGCGTCGGCGGCCTCGACCTGGGCGCCGGCGTCGGCCAAGGCCCGCGCACAGTCGGTCAACGAGGCGGCGATCTCGCTGCGCCAGCGTCCCCGAGCGTCCGCGCGGGTCGGTGCCTGGGCTGCCTCGAGGAGCAGACCCACCCGGTTCAGGCGCGCGCGCGACAGAGCCGACGCGCCACCGCCTGCGCTCGCCGCCGCCGCACACATCTCCGAGACCAGCGTGTGCAGACGCCGGCCCTCATCGAGCGCGCCGACCCCGACCAGCGCCCCGACGACGTTGAAGGTCACCGCAGGGAGGGTCTGGACCTGAGCCCGGGCCAGGAATCCACGCACGGCCGCGCGCCCACGCTCGAGGGCCTCGCCATACTCGCCCGCGTCGTAGGCCATGCCCGCCAAGCTGCCCTCGACCAAGATCCGACCGAGGCCCTCGCCCGCGGCGGCGAAGGCCTCGGCCGCCGCCCGGTAGCGGGTCCGGGCGCGCTCCCCCTCTCCCGCCATCTGCGCCAGATTGGCCTCGAGTTGAAAGATCCGCGCACGCAGACCCGCGATGATCCGCGCCGTCCCAGGCCCGTGCTCGCCGGCGCAGGCGTCCGTCGCCCGGTCGAGCCACGGTCCGGCCTCGCCGCCCGCATACAGACGCGCCAGCCCCCCCCATAGCCAGGCCACGGCCCGGCGCCAATCGGGGGCCACGTCGGTCTGACCTCGAGCCCAGCGCTCGGCGGCCTCACGAGCCTCGCTCGCGTGGCCCGCGTCGACCATCGCCCGCCAGCGCAGACCCAGGGCACGATCGAGATCTGGACCGTGGAGCCGGGACACGAGCGCGTCGACGGCCGCGATGGCCTCGTTCGGTCGACCGAGCTGCTCCCGCGCGCGCACACCCTCGAGACCCTCGGCGGGGCTCGGGCTACCCGTGGCCGCGATGGCTTCGAGCAGAGTCAGGGCGCGCTCGGCCTGGCCGCCACGAATGAGCTGACGCAGGGCTCGCAACCGCAGCCGCGGCCCGACCCGGAGAGCGCCCCCCGCCTCGAGCCAGTCGATCCAGTCGCTCGGCAAGTCGGCGCTCGGGTCGAGCGCACAGGCTTCGACCGCGTCCGCGTCGTCGGCATCCAGGGCCAAGGCCAGCGTCACACGTCCAACCGACCCACGCCCAGGTCCATCGTCTACGGCCGCGGTCGCAGCAGCCCGCAGCTGGCTCAAGGTCGCCCGGGCGAGAGCCGGCACGGCCTCGCCGAGCCCCGCCCGGGCCGCCGCGACCGCGCTGGCCAGCGGCTCGCCCCCCGCAGTGAGGCCCTCGGGCAAGCTCGCCGACAGACCCCAACGCCGATCCAAGACCCGCCGAGCGAGCTCGGGATCCATGCGTGGCTCGGCGTCGTCGACCACCAGGGCCCGCTCCACCGCCGCTCGATCCGGGTTGTCTTCCCCGGTCCGCGCGCAGGCTTCGATCGCCCGGATCACCTTGGCTGGCCAGCCCCCGGTAGCCGCGTGGATGGCCGCCGCCCAGCCCCCGACCCGAGCAGCGTCCGCGCCCTCGACGACCTCAGCGAGACTCGCGGCGACCACTTCCACCGACCAGCGCGGCAACTCCAAGACCCGGACCTCGGCGCCCGCGTGGGCGGCCAGATCTCGACCGAGCGCGAGGCTCACAGGTAGCATCAGGACGTCGGCGCCCAAGCCCGCGCCGGCCCGCAGCACCGCCGCCTGGAGCTCGACGCTCTCGGCCAGGCGCTCGGGCCAACGTGGAGCATCGCGCAGACCCCAGACCCTCCGCGCGTCGGTCTCGGGGTCGCCTGGGCCCCCGCCTCCGACCCACGCCGTCACCCAGCTCGGCGACCCACCGGCCGCCGCGTCACCGAGGATGTCGCGGGCGAGACCGTCGAAATCACTGATCCGGGCCAGGGCTCGGCGCGACGGGTCTCG
Source organism: uncultured Nannocystaceae bacterium (assembly GCA_964451725.1). Lineage (GTDB taxonomy): Bacteria > Myxococcota_A > Polyangia > Nannocystales > Nannocystaceae > Plesiocystis. Next base: position 41,447 of record CAYVJQ010000016.1, read on the forward strand.
GGTCCGAGCGACCTGCAGACGACCGACGATCTCCTCGACCACACGACCCCGGCCGCTGCCCGCGGGTCCGGCGACCGCGACCACCCGACAGCGCCCGTCCTCGATCGCCGACGCGGCGGCCTCGAGCGACTCTCGAGGGCCGCGAAAGCGCCAGTTGTTGGGGACCCACCAGGCCGAGGGTGCCGCGTCGCTCCGCAGCGACGCCCCCGAACTCACGGCCCGCTGGAGTTGGCGCAGACGCGCCACGAGGGCCCCGGGATCCGCCACCCGGCGCTCGGGGTCTGGGTCCAAGAGGCGCTCGAGCAGGGCCTCGACCGGCCCTGGGAGGTCGACCTCCGCGGCCTCGGCCAGGGCTCGCAACCGGGCCCGTACATCTCGGGATCCAGCGACCGCCAACACGCGCTCGGGCCGGTGCCAGGGCACCCGGCCGAACACGCGCAGGCACAGCAGGCAGCCCAGGGCGAAGCGATCGGCCCGCGGTCCGCCACCACCGCGGAGCACCTCCGGGGCCAGGAAACCAGGGGTGCCACAGCCGAAGCTACCGAGTTGGCCGAGGTCGGTGAGCACGACCCCACGGGTCGGCGTCACGATTACGTTGTTGGCACTCACGTCTCCGTGGTGGCTGCCCATGCCATGGATCGCAGCCAGCGCGTGGGCGACACCGAGGGCCTCGGACAGGGCCTCCTCGAGCCCGACCCCACACGCCTCGAGCGCGCGCCCCTCCACAAACCCGGTCACCAGCCACGCTCCCCCCTCCCCGTCCGGGATCAGCTCCAGGGCGGTCGGCAGGTGGGGCGAGGACGCATGGCGAAGAACCTCGAACGCCCGGGCCACAGTCTGGACCCGGCCCCGAGGCACACGCTTGAGGACCACCCGGCGGGAGCTGGAACCGCCGGGGTCGGTCGCCAGCCAGGTCCCCCCCTCGGCGCCGTCCCCGAGCCGGCGGATGTCGCTGAACCGTGTCGACTCGATGCCAACAAGATTGTCTGGACCCACTCCCATCCCGTCAATGATGAGACACCATTGTTGGCGGGTCTTCCAGTCCGAAGACCGACTATTTTGCGGACTCTGTGGGTTTCCCCGCTACCAGTGGGAAGCCAGAGTCAGCCCAGCCTGCCAAGTGTGTCCCACTGTATCGCCAAAGATGTTGGCGCGGTACAGGCCCTGGACACCGAGCGTCAGAGACCGACCAATCCACAGCTCGAGGCCCACGGCCCCGCGTACGGTCGCCCCCGCGAGAAGTGCGCGACCTCGAGCAGGGTTGAGCACCCCGAGGCCCAGGCCGAGGTCGGCGTAGGGCACGATCCGCCCGGGAACCGGCGCCCAAAGCCGGAGCAGACCGATGTCCCAGCTGGTCATGGAGCCGCGTCGGGCCTGGATCGACCCGTCGTTCTGGGTCTCCAGGTAGACCTCGTGGGGTTGGCGGCTGACAGACATACCCAGACCGATCCACGGCCGGGCCCGCCAGCCGAAGTCGAGCCCCGTACCCAGGGCAACCACGGTCGGACGCGCTGGGGCCACCCCCGCGATCGCCCCGATGACACTGAGCTGGGTCGAGATCCAACCTTGCCCCCGCCAGACCCCGGGCGAGATCGATGCTCTCGGGACCGGGGCTGGAGCCGGGGGCAAGGGCGCGAGCGCGCTGCTGCCGACGGCGTACACCCCCTCGCTGGGCCGAGCCTGCGGATCGGGAGGATCTGCCTGGCCGTCGGCCGGAGGCTGGAGCGCGAGCGTGACCAACAGGGCTGAGTTCAGGATCATCGGTGTCCTCGATTGGGGGCTCGCTGCCCCTGGTCGCCCTCGGCGATCCGACGCAGCGCACGACGGGCCGCCGCCCTGCGACCGGGCTCCTCTTCATTGCGAGCGGCGAACTGCAGGAAGCGTTCAGCCTCGGGTCCACCCAAGTGTGAGAGGGCGTCGTAGGCCCGATGGACCTGGCTCGCGTCGGCGAGCTGGACCCCGGCGAGCAGCAGGCGCACATGCTCTGGGCCCCCGACGGCGCCCACAGTCTCGATCGCTACCAGCCCAACCCGCTCGTCGCTGTGGCCGATGAGCGCGGCGGCTCGATCTGCGGCGGCGCTGGCCTGGCTTTCATCGGCGTGATCCCGGACCCACTCGAGGGTCTGAATCACGAGCTCGGGGTCGGCGCTCTCGAGCAGGCGATCGACAGCTCCAGGCGCACCGGTGGCCAGATCTGTACGGGCCTGCAAGATGGTGGCGATCCGGTCCGCGGCGAGCTGAAGATCGACGCTCAGGTTCGCCTCGCCCGGACCGCGCTCGAGCAACACGGTCACATCGAGACCGTCATCGCCGAGGGTGGCCTCGACCGACGCGGGCGTCTCGACGACGAGGCGGACCAACAGATCCCGCCCTTGGTCTGCCGCGTCGGGCAGCTCTCGATACTCGAGGCTGGCCACCAGCAACTCGGATCCACGCGGCCAACTGCGCTGATTCCGAGCCGCGGCAGCAAAACTCGGGGCCCGGTCGAGGGCCCGCCGAACGATCGCCTGAACCCGGTCCTCGGCCAGCTCCGGTCCGCCGTGGGCGTCGATCACCGTGACCCGGACCTGGAAAGGCTGCGGCTCGGACTCAGCGCACGCCGGGGCGAACCACAAGCTCGCGCCGACGAACAACATGAGAGAGCTGGGACTGGGGCGGCGCATCGACGGGCCAGACCCAAGATAGCAGAGCGTGGGCCGCTCACTGCCAGTCGAGCTCATAGCCCGCGCGCTCCGCGAAACCCTCGGCCCAACGTTTGGCCAGCTCCGCCATTGGCGGGATTGGCGCGTCTCGAACCAGGGACACACTCGTCATCTCGATGCTCGGGAGCCCACACGAGACCAGGGCACCAAACAAAGCCGGTGCCACATCCAAGTTGATGGACATGCCCTGCACGCTGACCCCGCGGCTGATGTGAATTCCGATCGACGCCATCTTGGTGTCGCCCCGCCAGACCCCCGGGTGATCCGCGCGATACTCGGTGCCCGTCACCCCGAGTTCTTCGAACAGGCTGATGGTCACCTCGGCCATGCACATGATGTGGGCCCGGATCTGCCGGTCGACACGCAGGACTGGGTAGGCGATCAGCTGTCCCGGCGCGTGCAGCGTGACATCTCCGCCCCGCGGAGTGTCACAAACTGCCACTTTTTCTGCCCGCAGTCGCTCGTCCGACCAGAGCACATCCTCGCGTGTAGCCCGCCGGCCGAGGGTCAGGGTCGCGGGGTGCTCGACCATGAGCAGGGTCGCCGGCCCAGTACCATCGAGCACCGCCTCACGAATGCGCAGCTGCTCATCGAGACAGTCAGCAAAGGCCTGCCGGCCGAGCCATCGGCCGGCGAGGGTCTCGATCTCAGACATCGCGCAATACCCGCAGGTCAGGTGTCGAGGCCGCTGATCGACTCGATGAAGTCCGCGTCGAGCAGCGGGACATCAAAGCGCACAGTACGCACACCGATGCCTCGACGGAGCAGCCAGAGGCCCAACTCTGGACCGAAGGTGACCCGTGCGTCACCAAGGTTCTCACCGGACTCTCCCATCGCGAACACCATGGTCCCCGAGCAGCGGTTCCGCTCAGCCTCCCCATCCCAGAACTTGGGCTCGAGGCTGGTCCGGCGCGGGACCACGAGGACCAGCGTACGGCCCTCGCCCTCCTCCGCCTCTGGATCGTCGACGACCAACTTTCCCAGCCCCCTCGAGGGCGGGAGCGTGGCGAGCAAGGCGAACCCCTCACGCTCGAGATAGACCCTCACGAGAGCCTCTAGAGATCGGACACCAAGAGACTGTAACCACAAGAGAATTTGTGTACTCGTCTCTTGTTCTGCGCGGTGGACAGCGACCCGCGCGGCCTGCTCTGCGGCGGCGGCCTTTTGAGGCAGCCGGCTGCCCCTGAGTTGGTAGCGGGCATCTCCTCGGACTGCGAACCGCGAACCTTCACCGCGCTGGTGAATATCGAGCAGCATCGCCGCGGTCACGGCTCGCTCGATCTCCGAGATCTCGCCACCCAACACGTTGTGGTTGGCCAGGTTCTCCGCGATCTGCCTGACGTGGAGCGAGCGTCCTCCGACCTCTGCGAGGGCCGTGGCGGCCCGTTCCAGCAGCTCGTGGCTGTGGCTGCCGGCCGACACGGTGATACCGGTGGCGTCCGACCAATCTGCGCGGCGGCTCTTTCGGCGCCTGCGCTTGCGACGCCGACCGCCCCGCTCTTCGTTGTTGTTGTTGCTGCTGCTGCTGCTGCTGTAGCGATCGCTGCCCTCACGCCGCCGTTTGCGGCCGACCTCGATCACCTCCGGCTCGCTCGACTCGCCCTTTTGCAGGGCCTCGAGCTCATCGCGCAGCTCCGGCCGGTCGGCGACGAGGCGGGAAGCGGCGTTGGCCATCACCAGCGCCACGTCCGTGTCGCCCTCCAGCCCAGAGCCCTCGGGCCCGCTGAACCGGACTTTGGAGGGATCGAGGGTGGGTTCGGGGATCGCTGGAGTCTCGCCGGCCAACCCGGCACCGGACTCCACCGCCTCGGCGGCGGCCGTATCGGCCTGGGTGCGTCGACGTCGGCTCCGTGTCCGCTTGGCGGGCGCGCCCTCGTCGGGGCTCGAAGAGTTCCTCGACTGAGTCGAGGAACCATTGGCTTTCCTGTTGACTTTACTCGTCTTTTTACGACGCTCAGGGCGGAGAGGCGGGGCTTCTTTGACGGGCTCGGGCGCCGGGGGTGGAGACGGGAGATCGGGGATCGCCGCGCCTGGACGCAGAAGGTAGTGACCCGGCTTGGCCCGAGTCACGAGCCCGTCGTGGACCCGGCTGCGGACGGCCTGGTTGAGGCAACTCTGCATGGCGGCCTCGGGGTCGCGGCCCACGTGCGAGAGAAGGTTTTTAGCCACGGCTTGGCGCGCGATCTCCTTGAAATGGAGGGCTTCGTCCGAGCCATTGAGGATCTCGATGGCGGCTTCGAGAAAAGTCATATCTGTATGTTCGCTGCTGACTGCCGAGGCCCGCTGTACCGCGCTGTTGCGGTCACCGGCCTCTGGCGTCTGAGAGGGAGGGACGCCCGGTCCCCAAAATGGGCGACGGGGCGGGCACCAAACTAACAGAAAATTTGCTGGGTGTTGGCAAGACCTGCTACCGGCCGAGCGATGGGTGCGCTCACGCTCGGGATCGTCGTTCCTTCGCCTTCGCTGAACCTCGGGTCTCGGCCGAGCCCGGCCACGACCAGCGTGGAGGACGCAAACCGGCCCTGGCTCTCCGAAGAGCGCCGAAGCAGCGTGGATCTCATGGGTGCCGCGCAGGCCCTGGGTATGGGTGTTCAGCTGCTCCGAGTGCCGAGCCATGGAGATCCCTCGCTCGTGAGCACGATGCTCGCCCAGCATTTTGGCCACGCCGGCCTCGACAGGCTGATTGTCGCGGCACACGGCCCGGCGGGTGGATCAGGCAAATTTCATGCGGCTGCGAGGGCCTGCGGGCTCCCGGTCCTGGGACCCCCGGCCGAGGTCATCGCGGCCGCCTACGACAAACTCCTGGCTCGGCAGCGCCTGGCCTTCAACAACCTCCCTGTCCCACGCACACTCGCCCTCCCCCACCCCGACGTCTCGGCCATGGACCGCGACTTCGACCGCATCGGCTGGCCCTGCGTCCTCAAACCTCGACATGGAGCCTCGGGGGTGGGAGTCCAGCCGATCCGCGACCGGAGCGAGCTCGACGCCCGGCTACCGCGCGCAGACCACAGGAGCCTCGAGCCCGACATGTTGCTCGAGCGCCGGGTCAGCGGCCGCGAAGTCTCGGTGGTGGTCCTCGACGGTGAGCTGCTGGGGATGATCGAGATCACCCGAGAGTTCGACGCCCACGGCTCCCAGGTCCGGCAGATGACCTGCCCCCCCCAGCTCGACGCCAGCCAGCGCGCCGGCCTGGCCAACCTGGGCCGACGAGCCTGCCGCACCCTCGGCCTGACCCGAGGTCCCGCCCGCGTCGATCTGATCCTCAGCGGCCGGGACAACGAGGTCATCCTCGAGGTCGAGCCCCTCCCCCCTGTGCACCGGGCCAGCGTGGTCGCCCGCGTGGCCCGGGCGGAGGGCATCTCGTACCCCGAACTCTGCGCACGGATCATCACCGGTGCACACACCCACTCCACCCTGGCACCCCGCTCGGTCGCCGGCTGAGCCTGCCCTCTCACTCCCGCTTTCATTCATGCCCACACCTCCTCCGGCCGGTCCTCCTCGCCGACGTCCCACTCGCCGGGGCCTCGGCCTATGGCTCGTCGGCCTGGGTCTAGCGGGCGTGGCCGCGGCTGCCCCGGCGCTGGCCGAAGCCAGGGTGCACAGCGAGCTTCGGGCGCGCTTTGGTGTGGGTCCCGATTTCGCCGTCGACCTCGACCTTCGGGGTCTCGAGCTGCGCAACGTGGCCCGCGAGCTCCCGGACGGGCGGGGCCGGGTCGTCGTCGATCATCTGAGGATCCGGCCGGCCACCGACGGCATCCACGTGGAGATCGAGGGACTCACGCTCGAGCTGAGCCGGCGCAGGGCCAAAGCGAAGCCGTCCTCAGCCGGCCAAGGCCCGAGCCGGCCCGCGCCCGAGCGGTCCCGGCCGCGCGCCAAACCCGAGCCCAAGCCCGATCCAATCACCACCGTCCTCCGCCGCCTCCGCGGGGTCCCCATCCACGTCGCCACGACCCGCTCCACCGTCCGTGTGGAGCTCAGCGAAGGCCTCATAGCCTCGGCCCTCGACCCGAGCATCGAACTTCCGGGCGACGGACGGATCACGGTCGAAGGTGAGTTCGAGGTCGGCGATGGCGGCCCAGCCTGGGCCCACGCCTCCCTGTCCATCGCCACCCACGACGAAAACCCACGCGAGCTTCAGATCGAGGGTCGGCTCGACATCGAGGTCGACCGCCCCGGAACTCGGCTCGACGCCAAGGGCCTCCGCATCGCGGGCCAGGTCAGCCCGCAGCGGGCGGTCCTGGCCCTGCGCGAACCCGGGGGAGGCGAGGCCGAGCTGTCCGTCGACCGGCGCGCTGAATCCGGGCCTGGATCGGGCACCCTCGAGCGTGTCGATCTGCGCGCGCACGACCTCCCCCTGGACCTGCTCGCCCCGATCGCATCCCGGATCACCGACAAGTTCGGCGACAAGGTCGAGTTCGACTTCAGCAGCGCGCGCATGGATGGGCATATCGCTCTGACCCGGGGACCGAAGCGGATCCAGGCCGACTTCGAGGCCGTCGAGGTCAGAGGCCTCGGCCTCGACAGCCGCTTCCTCGCGGCCCAACCCGTCGGCTTCGACATTCTCAACGTCGACGGCAGCGTCGCCCGTACCCGCAGCGCTGGACCCCGAGGCTCGACCACCGAGGCCGCCCTGGTCTTCGGCCATGGCGCGCTCCAGTTTCAAGCCGACGCCACCATCGACGCGCTCGGGCTCAGCTTCGACTTCGAGCTCGCCGAGACCGATTGTCAGAACCTCATCGACAGCCTGCCCGAGGGCGCCAGTCCCCAGCTCGCCGGCAGTGCTCTGAGCGGGGACATCCACGCCGCGTTTGGCCTCTCCCTGACCTTCGCCGACCTCGCTACGGCCCGCGCTCGCTACCTCGTCGACGGGCAGCTCGAGCTCCCCGATGACGACTTCGAGGCCCCGGGCCGACTCCACTTCGACTTCCCTTTCCTCGAGTCCTGCACGGTCGAGCGACTCGGTCCCGGCGTGGATATCGAGGGTCTCGAGGGCAGCTACCACCACGACTTTGTGACCGGGGCAGGTCGAGATCGACGCCGCGTGTTGGCGGTCGGGGACCCGGGCTACGTGTCTATCGACGACATCCCCAAGCTCGCGCTGGCCTTCGTGATCACCGAAGACGCACGATTTTGGGACCACGACGGCTTCGACCGAACTCAGATCGAGCGCGCATTTTGGTTCAACCTCCTCGAGGGTCGAGTCCGCCGGGGCGCCAGCACGATCAGCCAACAGACGGCCCGGAGCTTGTGGCTGGGCATCGATCGCTCGATGACGCGAAAGCTCGCCGAGGCCCTGCTGGCCGCGGAGCTGGAGCGCAGCGTGGACAAGCGCCGAATCCTCGAGGTCTACCTCAACGTCATCGAGCTCGGTCCCGAGATCCATGGGGTCGTCGAGGCGGCCGAATACCACTTTGGCAAACACCCCAGCGCCCTCGACCTACGCGAAGCCCTCCACCTCGCAAGCCTCGCCCCGGCACCCGTCGGCTACAGCCGACGCTTCGCCTCCGGGCACACCGATCGAGCCTGGCGCGACCGTCTTCGGGCCCAGATCCGACGGCTCCGCATTCGCCACCTGATCAGTCGGGACGAAGCCCGCAGGGCCACGGCGAAGCGACTCGACCTGCGTCCACACCCGGAACTGAGCGCCGACAGACCCGACCGCCCCCGAGGGTGACTCATCGCTCATATTTGCTCGGTATCGGTTTGTGGTCTGGCCCTGATTGACCAGTCGGTGCAGCGCCCGATGCGCACCGCTGTTTCCGCGCCTGCGCTCGCACCCTGGTGCCCCTCAAAATTGGGTCCTGGTGCGTCCTACACGCGAACCTCACCCCACGGCACATCCGCCTACCTCTCTGCTGGTCGGTCTCCGAGCCCACTGGGGGCAGTCCGAGTCTCAGGGGGAACAGAGCGGCACGCGCACCACAGCATACGCGTAGAACACGCTTAACAGGAGGCGCGCGCGCACTGGCGTCGATTGGCCTAACCTCAGGGCTCCCACGCCGCCGCCCCCTCGTGCACCCTGGAATGTAGGCCCACTTGGCTCCACCACCTCACACAAGCTCTCGCGCCACCTTGGATCCCAAGTCCGTGGTCGCGGTGTGGCCCGAGCCGGAGACAGAAGCGAGGCCCAGGTGACGGTGCACGTCGATCCAACAGTGATCCGTGTGCTCTCGACGGTCCACGAGCCGCACGCGACGACAATTGAAGAGGCGCTCTCGAAGGTCCAAGACTGCGAGTTCGAGCTTCGGCGGGTGCGCTTGAAGGACCTCGACCTGGACGACCCGGCGCTCGACGTCGAGGTCTGTCTGATCGACATCGCGGACCTCGACCTCGACCGTTTGAGCGCGCTCCCCTCTCCCGTCCCCCTGATCGCAGTCGGCGAACAGCGGGCCCTGCCCAAGCTCGCGGAGCTCCGATCCTTGGGCTTCGACGAGCGGCTGACGATCGAGGATCTCAGCGATCGTTCCCTCGGCCGCAGCGTGCGACACGTCGTCGAACGGGCGGCCTCGGCCACGGCCCTGCGCGAAGCCAAGGCCCGCCATGCCCTGCTGTTGCGAGCAGCCAGCGACGGCCTGTGGGAGTGGGACCTGCGCGACGGCCAGGTCTCGTACTCAGACCGCTGGAAACAGATGTTCGGGTTCAGCGACACCCACGACATGCGCAGTCGTGACTCGTGGTTCTCCCAGGTCCACGACGAAGACCTCGCTGGGCTGCGTGCCGATATTCGCGAACACATCGACGGTGGCAACGCCATCCACCAGTGTGAACACCGGATCCGCCAGCGCGACGGGAGCTTTCGGTGGGTGTTCAGCCGCGGCTTGGTGCGCCGCGATCGCTGGGGGCGCGCCATCGCCCTCGCGGGCTCGCTGACCGACATCAACCGCCGCAAGCAAAGCGAGATCAAGGCGACCTTGGATCGCATGGAGGACGAGCTCACGGGCCTCCCGAGCCGCCACATGTTGCACGAGCGGATCAGCACGGCGATCGACAACCGGCGCAAAGACCCGGCCAACAGGTTCGCGGTTCTGTTCCTCAACCTCGACCGCTTCAAGGTCCTCAACGACAGCATCGGTCTCGAGTCGGCCGATCAGATCCTGATCCAACTCGCCGGCCGACTCCAGCGCTCGGTCGGCGACGGCGCCCTCTTGTGCCGCTACGGAGGCGACGAGTTCGCGCTGCTGATCGAGTCCATCGACACCTTCGATGCCAGCGACTCCATGGCCGCGGACATCCACGAGTGCCTGCGCGCGCCCTTCGAACTCGACGGTCAAACCATCTTCACGACCGCAGCCATCGGCATCGCCAACAGCGACCGGGACTACGACCGCCCGGCCGAGGTCATCCGAGACGCCGGCCTGGCGACGAGCCGTGCCAAGCGCCAGGGCAAGTCGAAGAGCTCGACCTTCGACACCGCCATGCGCCAGGAGGCTCTGGCCACCCTGCGTACGCAGATGCAGCTGCGCGAGGCCATCTTGCGTCAGCAGTTCGAGGTCTACTACCAACCGATCGTCGCGCTGGGCTCGTGCAAGCTGACCGGCTTCGAGGCCCTGGTTCGCTGGAACCACCCCAAACGCGGAATCGTCGGACCGGTGGAGTTCATCCCGCTCGCCGAGGAGACGGGGCTGATCATCCCAATCGGACAATTTGTGCTCCGCCAAGCGTGCACACAGATGGCCACCTGGCACCGGCGCTACCCGGATGCCCGCGATGTCTCGATCTCGATCAACCTCTCGGGCCACCAGCTGAGTTCACCGACCCTGGTCGCCGACATCGAGCAGGTCCTGACCGACACGGGACTCAACCCCTGCTTCATCAAGATCGAGCTCACCGAGAGCACGCTGATCGACGACCCGAAGAACGCCCAGCGGATCCTGGATCGGCTCCGGGACCGGGGTATGCAGCTCTACATCGACGACTTCGGGACCGGCTACAGCTCCCTGAGCTACCTCCACCGCTTCTCCATCGACGGCCTCAAGATCGACAAGAGCTTCGTCGACATGGTCGGCCTCGACGAGCGCAAGGCCGCCATCGTGCCCAGCATCGTGGGCCTCGCCCACAGCCTCGGCATGGGCATCGTCGCCGAGGGTGTCGAGACCCAAGCGCAGGCCCGAGCGCTGACGCTGATGGACTGCGCCGAGGCCCAGGGTTACCTCTACTCCCGCCCTGTCCCTCGCGACGAAGCCGCCAAGCTGATCGAGCGCCGTATCCTCTCCTACGAGCCGCTCGAGGGCCTATAGAGCCCAGGCCCTCGCAAGCGCGCGGCTCGGGCAGAGCTTCGAGCTCACTCGCCCGTGAAGGCGTAGTACTCCATCCCGATGTCTTGAAAGCTCGGCTGGTTTTGGGTCCCGACCGCGTTGATGGTGAACCCGGTCCCCGCCGGTGAGAGGCCCTCGACCTCGCGGCCATCGTGGAGCGCCTCGTACTGTTCACGCTCGAGGTCCACGGCACCGGCCAGCGCCCCGGCGAAGTCGATGCGCTGTGCAGCCGCCCGCCAAGTCGGTGCGACGATGCCGGGGATCGCCTCGGCCGCGTCTCCGCTGCCGTAGCCGACCAAGAGCATGGTCCGACCGGCCAACTCCAGCTCCTCGCGGCCTGCGGCATCGTCGAAGCCGGCGGCGAGCCAAGCCGGCAGCGAGGCCGTGTACAGGTTGCCGACGTGGCGGACCTGTTCGCTACCCAGGCCCATCTTGTCGGCAGAAAAATTCCGATACCAGGGCTGGCCGCGGAAGCCCTTGGCGACCTTGTTCACCGCCGCGAAAGGATCGTGGTCGGCCCCCCGCTCCCGGGTCTCCTGCCACAGATCGAAGTCGCCGTCGGCCCGCTGCGCGACCTGGGCGAGCACCGCGTCGACCTCGACCCCCACCCCTTCACACAGGGCCGCGAGCTGGCCGTCGGCCGCATCCCCATGCCAGCCCCGCGCGAGGTCCCAGACCAGGGCCGTCGCCAGGGCCGTGCTCGGCAGGTGGTGGTAGGGACGGTGAAAGAAGATCCCCGCGAGCTGCTCGTAGAAGCCACGACGATCACCGCTGAGACCGTAGCGCTCGAACATGACATCGAGGGCCGCGATGACCTCGTCGATGTAGCACAGGGTGCTGTACTTGCCGTTGAACACGGGGAAGTCCCGGGCCCGTCCGCCCGGAGGCACGTAGCCGGGCATGAAGTGGCGCGCAAAGGGCTTGCGGAAGTCGAAGCCCCGGTAGCTCGAGGCCGATCCGGCGTGGGCCAGGTCGAGGGCCATGAGCTCGGGCTCGGTCTCCATGGCGAAGGCGACCGCCCCCGCGCCCTGGGTCTGCTCGCCGGAGCTCCCGCGTTGATACTCGGCGATGTCGGAGCTGACCACGATCGCCAGGCGGCCCCGGCCCTCGCAGGCCAGGTAGCGCGCCGCGGCCTTGGTGGCATACACACCCCCGAGACAGGCGTGCTTGAACTCGGGCACTTCACAGTCGCGGGCGATGGTCGGCATCCCGAGGCTGCGCAGAGCCTGGTCGACCATGCCCCGCACGATCACTGCACCCGCGGCGTTGTCGGTGGAGGACTCGGTGCCGAGGGCGAAGAAGCCGATCTGCCGGGGATCGAGATCGTTGATCTGAATCAGCTTCAAGGCTGCGTTCGCGGCCATCGTGTAGGTGTTCTCGTCGGGGCCACAGACCCGAAAGCTGCGCCCGACCACAGCCGCGACCTTGGCCCAAGGTGCGCCCGTCCACCCACACCAGTGCTCGAGATCGACACGGTGGCGAGGCAGGTAGATCGAGATGGCGCTGATGCCCGGCGAGCTGACTTGGCTGGTCACGGCTACACCTTTGACCCACCTGTGCCCCGCTTTGAAGAGGACTCCATCACGCAATTGCACCTTCTAGGGCGCTCGGTGCCGCGGGTCACAGCAGGCCTCCACTCGGCCCGCCCCACGGGGGAGCCCGCTCACTGGTTTGTGGACGGGTGAGCGCCCTTCACCGCGGACCCACCGCGGACCCATATGGAGGCCCGGGACGACTCCAGGTCCACCGGCGCCGTGAATCCGACTTGTCGTCGTCCTCGGACTGCTAGACCCCTGCGAACAGACGCGCACCGAAGCTGTCGCTGAGCTGACCGATGTCGTAGATGCAGCGCGCGGCCTTGGCCACGTCGTACTCGACCCGCTTGAACTCGAAGTGGCGCCGGGCGCTGTCGTAGATCGTGTAGCTCGCCCGCGGATCGTGATCGCGAGGCTGGCCCACGCTGCCGACGGAGATGATGTAGCGGTACTCGCTGCGGACCTCGAACTCCTGGGTCACGACCTCGAACACACGCTCACGGCTGATCGCAAACGATTTGCACAGGTGCGAGTGGCCGATGAAGGTCGCCCCCCCGAGCCGCTCCCAGATCGGCACGCAGGTCGCCGCCTGTTCGACGCTGAAGATGTACTCGAACTCCTCGAGGTCGACCGGCGAGCCATGGCAAAAGTGGGTGTCGTCGTCGCGCTCCATGTACTGGAGCCCACGCAGCCACTGCATGTTCTCCTCGCTCAGGATCTTGTGGTGGTAATCTAGAGCCTCGCGCGCAGCGTCGTAGTAGTAGCTGTAATCCATGCGTCCAGCGACGGCCGCGTCGTGGTTGCCGAGGATCGTGTACTTGGCATTCTCTCGGACGATCTTGCAGCACTCGTTGGGTTGCGATCCGTAGCCGACCGTATCTCCTAGACAGACCAGGGCATCGACCTTCTCCTTGTCGAAGCAACGCATGACCGCTTCGAGACCAGGGAGGTTTGCGTGAGTGTCGCTGAAGATCCCGTAACGCATATCTAAATAATTTCTGGCTCGAGCTCTTCGTCGAGTTCAAGGAGGTCGAGTTCGGGCACCATAATCGCCTCGTGGGCCCGACGTGAAAAGCCGCGGAGCCTGGTCCCCTCGGGCAGCGAACGCTCCCCGCGGATCTGCTTCCCGGCGACCGACACGTCGTGGAGTGTAGCAAGGGCCCGACTCGCAGCGAGCGCGATGTCGGGCTCGGGCGACTTCGAGAGGACCTCGACGGCATCACGCGCGAGCGGGTCGATCTCGCCCTCGACAACGACGACCTCCGCCATCGCTCGGCTGACCCGGGCGATGACCTCAGCGTGCTCGATCGGAAACACCTTCCCACGTGTGCTGCGTCGGACCACGGCACACAGGCGCTCGAGGGCAGAGCTTCCCAGTTCCCCGATGGCCCGCGCGACATCGAACCACGCCCGGGTCTCTTCCCTTGTAAGGAGCTCCAGCAGGGGCACGATACTGGACGCATCGTGCGCGATACCGAGCAGAATCGCCGCACTCTGACGGACCTGAAGTTTGGGGGACGCCAGCTGTCCGTGTAGCGCGGGGACAATCTGTGTCCCGAGCTCTGCGAAGGTCGGCAGCAGGGCCAGGAGTTCCTCGTCTTCGAAACCCTCGATCACCGCAAACACGGCCTCGACTCCCGCCGGACCCGGCTCGTTGAGACAGTGGGTGGCCACGCGCAGCCGGACCCTCGGGTCGCGGAGATCTCGGGCCAAGCGAGCGGCCGCCTGTTCACTCTCGCTCCCTGCCTCCCCGCCCCGGTCTCCAGCCCAGTCCCCAGCCCGGTCCCCAGCCCGGTCCCCAGCCCAGTCCCCAGCAGAGTTGATCTCGCCTGCGGCGCTGCTCGGCCGGGTCGGGTCCTCGGGTTGGACAGACCGACGTCGATGCGGCGGGGAGTTCTCCGTGCCGTCCAAATCAGAACCCAAATCCAGCTCGACCACCTGCGGGGCTGGGCCCACGACCCACCTGGCGACCCGCGGCGGGAGGGGGATCTGCTTGAGCTCGCACATCTCGGCGATCCGCGCCCAAGCTTCTCGACGCTGATCATCATCGAGATCGTCATCGGCTGCGTTGGCCTCGAGCGCGGCACCGAGGCGCTCTGCGTAGGACTCGAAGTCACCGACGACACCCGACCCGATCACCCGGCGCCAGAACCGACGGGGCGCACAGAGGCCATGCTCGACCGAGGCGGTCAGCACCCGTCGGCGGATCCCCTCGTACTCGTCCACGGCGAGCCCGTCGACCTCCATGAGGTGGCGCAGGTTGGCCTTGTCGGAAGCCGCCTCGAGGTGCTCGAGGGCCAGCCACGTCTCCCGCCGGGAGATCAGGTGTCGGTAGGCGCCCGCGACCAAGGCGTGGGGCGCGTTGACCAGCCGGCGGTCGAGGGCCGTGTCGCGGAGGTCGTCCAGCGCCTCGCCGAAGGCCTCGCGTGGATACTCGCTCCGAGCCAGGGAAGCCTGCGCCGACTCGAGACAGAGCGCGGCGTTGCGCTCGAGGGTGCGTGCGGAGACCTCGCGGCGGACCACCGAGGTCGCCCCCTCCCCCTGCAGGACCAGCTGCACTCGAAAGCGCCGGGACAGGGCCGAGAAGATCGGTGCAGCCGCGTCGCTGCCGACGTCCACGATCCCGTCGATGAGCGCCATACGACCGAGATAGGACGCCACCAAGCGGACTCCGATCAGCGGATAGCCGTGGTTATAGAGATGGATGGGACGGACCTGGAGCGCCGCCTGTCCCCACAGTGACCGCCCGGCGTCATCGAGCTCGAGGTCGATGGTGACGATCTCCCCATCTTGGCCGGCCCCCTGGTCCATGGTGAGCAGCCCGAGGTAGGTGTCCACAGCGCGGCTGGTCGGCGCCTCGGTGGGCCACCGACTCCCACCGACGACGACCGGGATCCCCGTGCTCTCGGGCTCGACACCGCGGACGACGGGGATCGGGAGGACCTGCGTATCGGCCATCCTCGACTCTCCCGCGAACCGCCAGCGAGGCTGCAACAGCCAGGGCGCGGCAGACGGCAGAGCCCCCGATTCGACACGCGCGCCGACCTGCCCGAGGTGAACACTCAACAGTTCACCCACGATGTGGCGCTGCTCGGGACCGAAGACCACGGTCGCGCTGCCCTCGGCGGGTGCCAGTTCGAGCCAGTTCGTGCGGACCTCGGCCTCGACCCCACAGCTCGGGCATCGACCTCGGACCGGGCCGCGCTCGCGACAGCGGAGCAGCTCGTCGGGCATGGCCTCGCCGTCGACCCAACGCCAGCGGGTCGCACGATAGTGAGTCCCGCACCGACAGACGTAGGTCACGTCGACGGTCCAGCTCGCACCTAGGACCTTGGTCACGAGCACACGATAGCCTCGCGCTCTTCTCGGTGTAAAGCTGCGCCCCCCGTGTCCGACCAGGAAGCCTCCAAGCAGCCCTCCCCCGCGCCCGCCCAAGCGCTGGCCACCGCGCTCGCCGAGCGCTGCCGGGATCAGATCAAGACCACGCTCGGTGTCGAGGTCGGTCTGGAGTCGGCGAGCCTCGCGTTTCTCGACCACTACCTTCGCACCCTCCGAGACGAGCAGCGCCCAGAGGTCCTCGCTCTGGTCGCCGCCCAGACCGGGGCCTGGTTCGGCGAGCTGATCCGAAGCGAGATCGGAGCGACCTGGATCGGCGACGGTAAACAGCCCAGGCGCCTGCGTCTCCTGCTCGAGCCGGCCTTCGTCCACCTCTCACCGATCGACATGGCCTACGAGGCGATCTTTGGCGTACCGGTCGAGGACAGCGACGCCCGCCTGCCCGACGGGGCCACCTTGGACCCGGGCTTCCACCTCCGCAAGCGCCCGCCCCGTCCCCTCCAGGACGGGGACGGGGAACAAGACGGGGACGGGGAACAGGACGGGGAACAAGACGCAGAACAGGGTCAGAGTGACCACGACTGGGTCGCGGATCGCCTCGCCGAAGTGCCCCCGCTGCCCGTCGATCAGTTTCACAGCCTCACCGGCCGCTTCGAGACCCTCGAGTTCATCCTTCAGTTGGTCCTGACTCGGTCCCTGGCCCGCGGTGAGACTCCTACTCGCTACCACCTGAACGACTACGTGGCGGAGCTCACCAATGACTGAGCGCGACCCGCATCCACTGGCTTGGCAGTGTACAATCCCCGGCGAATGAGCGACGAATGAGCGGCGTGGAGCCAGGTCGCGGAGCCATGCCGCTGGAGGAGGTCCTTCGCTCGCTGGCCGAGACCCCGGAAGACCAACCTCAGCTTCGCGCGGTGTTGGCATTGACGGTCGCCCGCTGGTCGCTCGAGCGCGATGACGACGAGAACGCGATCGCTCAGCTCCAGGCGGCGCTGAAGATCATCCCCGAGCTCCGGCCGGCGATGCGCCTGCTCTACCGGATCTACGGAGAGCGCGGCGACGTTCGAAACGCCGTCACCTATCTCGACCAAGAGATCCGCGCGACCCGGCACCCGCGTGAAGCTGCGGCCCTCTACAGAGAGCGCGGCCAGCTGGTGGAGCGCCACTTTCGTGATCTCAAGGCCGCCCAGCAGTGTCACGAGGCCGCCCTCAAAGCCACCCCTCGCGACCTGGCCGTGCTCCGCTCGGTCGAGCGGGTCTCGCTCGCGCGCGGCGACGTGTTCGGGACCATCGCCAACCTCGAGAGCCAGCTCGAGGTGCTCAGCGACGAGGGTGCCTCCGCCGGCCTGCTCCACGACCTCGCCCTGCTCGAGGCCCGCCATGGCGGCGACCTCGATCTCGCCGCCGACATGTTGCTGCACGCGCTCGAGCTCGTGCCCGCGCACTACGGCCTGATCGCCGATCTCTTTCGGATCTCGGAGCTCGCCGGCGACCCGGCCCTCATGCTCCAAGCCCTCGAGCTCGACGCGGAAGCCCGAGAGCCCGAGCAGCGGGCCATGCCCCTGGTCCGCGCCAGCCGGGTCCTCCACGACCACCGCCAACGCCCGGCCGCCCTCACCCTCCACCTCGCGGCCGCCGAGGCTCATCCCATGAACGTCTCCCTGTGGAGGAACCTCGAGGAGCTGGCCATGAGCTCCAGCCGCTACGAGGTCGCCGCGCTGGCCTGCCTCGGCCAACTCCGGGCGATCGGCGACGCCGAGCCAGGGGTCCGCGCCGAGCTTTTTTATCGCGTCGGCCGGCTCGCCATGATCCGCCTGGACCGGGTCAACGAGGGCCTCGCCGCCATGCGCAAGGCCCTGCGTCTGTTCCCCGCCCACGTCCCGGCGGTCGAGGACACGGCCCGCTATCTGATCAGCAACGGGCTGTGGGCCCAGCTGCTCGAGCTGCTTCAGCTCCAGATGGCGACCGCCGCCAGCGCGGGGTTGACCAAAGCCGAGACCGCCCAGGCCTACCTGCGGGCGGGCCAGGTCCTGGAGGAACACCTGTCCGAGCTCGAGGGCGCCCGCCGGCTCTACGAAGAGGCCTCCCAGATCGCGCCTCGCTACCGCCCGACCCGGGATCGGCTCGAGCGTGTACTCCACCAGATGGGCCGGAGCGAGGACCTCGCCGACTTCTACGAGGCCGAGCTGGCGACCGCCGAGACCCCGGCCCGACGGGTGTTTCTGCTCTCCGTGCTCGGGCAGCTCCACCACAACGACGACGATCCGACCCGCGCGATCCACTTTCTCGTCGCCCTCCTCAAAGACCTGCCGGAGCACATGCCCTCGCTCCAGCGGCTCGCGCGGCTCATGGCCCGCACCGGCAAGATCAAAGAGCTGCTGACGATCACCGAGCAGGAGATCCGGCTGACCTTCAGCCCCGTCCGCCAGGCCAAGCTCCAACACCGGGCGGGCGAGCTCGCCCTCGAGCTCTCCGAGCGGGAGCGGGCCCGGGAGTTCTTCGAGGCCGCCCTCGAGCAGATCGACGATCACCAGCCGAGCATGACCGGCCTCGAAGCCCTGCTCCGGGGTGACCGAGACTGGGATGCCCTGCTTCCCCTGCTCCGCAAGCGGATGCTCTACACCACCGATCGGCGCCGCCAGGTCAGCCTGCGCCTGGAGATCGCGAGCTTGCTGGCGACCCGCCTGGACCAGCCGGAGGACGCCCTCGCCGAGCTCGAGCAGCTCTTGAGCCGCTGGCCTCGCCACCTCCCGGCCCTCCACGCCGCCCAGAACCTGGCCACGCGCCTGAGCCGGTGGGAGCTGCTGCTCGAGCTGCTCGAGCGCCATGTCGCGGCCGTCCAGGGTCCGCGCACCCGGGCCCTGCTTCTGCATCGCTCGGCCAACGTCCGCAGCCGCTATCTCGGCGATCACGAGGGTGCCGTCCACGAGTTGGTCCGCGCCCTCGAGCTGTGGCCACAGCTCGGCGTCGCCCGGGCCCTGCTCCTGCGCCTGTACGAGCAGCTCGGCCGTAGCCGCGATCTCCAGGCCTTCGCCGAGGCCGGGCTGACCACCGAGCGCGGCGCGGACGACCGCCGGGCCCTCGCCCTCCAGCTCGCCGAGCTGACCCCCAAGGCAGTGGTCGCTATTCAATACTTGGGCGCTGTCGCCGAGGCGCGCCCGGAGGACTTCGTCACCCAGCTGCGCCTGGCCCGAGCCGCCCTCCGTGCGCGCCGCCCATCGCGTGCTGCCGGGGCCCTGGTCGCCGCCTGCAAGCAGTTTGGAGAGCAGGTCCCCGCCAGTGACCCGAGCCTGCTGGGCTACCGTTTTCGGGCCGCCCGGGCGGAGGAGGCCGCGGGCAACCTCGACACTGCAGACGATATCTACGCCTCTATCTTGGACAAGCAGCCCGGTCACGCCCTGGCCCGGCGCGGACGCCTGAGGCTCAAGACCAAGCGCCAAGACACCTACGCGAGCCGCTCGGAGGACCTCCAGCGCGCCGGCGCGTCCGCCAAACACGACGTCGAGCAGGCCGCCTTCGGGACCATCGCCGCCGAGCTCCACGAGCGCCGCGGAGACCTCAAGGGCGCCCTCGTCCGGGTCGAGCTCGCGCTCACCAACCGGCCCGACTACCTGCCGGCGCTGCACTGCAAGGCCCGGGTGCTCGAGCGCATCGGCGGGGCCAACCATATCAGTGAGGCCATCGCTACCCTCGAGCGCCTCGCCGACTACCTCAAGGTCACCGACCACAAAGTCCGAGCCCTGTCCCGGGCCGGGAGCATCTCCCTGCGGGTCGCCGCCCCCGACTCCCACAACTCTCAGGCCTGGACACTCTTCGCCCAGGCCCTGGCCCTCGACCCGGCCGACGAGTTCGCGTTTCGCGGCCTCGAGCGGACCCGGGTGGCGCACGGGACACACGGCGCTCCCCCGCTTCAGATCCTGCTCGAGCGTCGCTTCAGCGCGGTCGAGGCCAGGCAGCTCCTGACCCCCACAGTGGTCCGCGAGTGCGCTCGCCTGGCGGGCCACACCGACGGCCCCGAAGCCGCCGTCGACCTGCTCGAGCAGGGCCTCCAACACCACACCGACGATCCGGGCATCCACGCGGACCTCGCCCAGGGCTACGCCCGCCTGGAGCGCTGGCCCGAGGTCGTCGCCGAGCTCGAGCGCGCCCTGCAGCGCGAGATTTCACCGGAGCGGACCGCCGCCCTCCACTACTTTGCGGGTGACGCCCTCGAGCGCGCCGCCGATCCCTCGGCGGCCATCGACCACTACATCGCCGCCGGCCGGGGTGGGTTTCACCCCCGCCACGCCCTCCTGTCCGCCGATCGTATCGCGGCGGAACACGGCGCCCTCGACCAGCGCATCGAGGCCCTGCAGCTGCTCGTCGGGCTCAGCGACGGGAACCAGCGCGTCCGCAGCCTCCGGGCCCTGGCCGACATTCACCGCGGGCCGCTGGGCAAACCGGACGTCGCCGTCGAGCTCATGCGCGAGCTCTTGCTGCTGCGGCCCACCGACCTCGACGTACTCCGCGAGCTCCACCGCGCTCTGCTCAAACTCGAGCGCGGTGAAGAGGCCAAGGCCACCCTGCTCGCGGGTGTCGCTCACCACCGGGCCTGGCTCCGGGCCGAGGGGGTGCGCTCGAAGTTCGAGGGCGCGGTCGACCACGCCCCCGTACTCGGGCTCCGGGAGCTCTTCGATCGCTTCGGTGAGACCGACGGCGTGTTCTTGGCCAGCGCGATCCTCGAGGTCACCGGTCCCGAGTCCGCGGCCGCCCCCGATCCCAACGGGCGGGTGTGGCCCAGCTGCGAGGATCTCCAGGCGGAACCCTGGCCGCTGCCCACCCCCCAAGACGGCAAGCCCCTCGATCTCTTGGTCGGCGACCTGCCCTGTTCCAACGCCCTCGACCTCCTGCACGAAGGTGTGTTCTTGCTGCCCGAGCTCCCGGGCCTGCCCACGCCCCCCGTCGACGTCGTGCAAGGCCGAAGCCTGCCCGACAACTCGGGTGTGGTCATGGTCGCCCGAGCCCTGGCCGACGCCCTGGGCATCCCCCGGCCGCTCGTATTCCTCGATCCCAAGGCCGCGACCCCGGTCGTGGCCTACCTGGGCACCTCGCCCGTGCTCATCGTCAGCCGCAAGATCAACACGGCTCCCTTCGCTCCCGAGGCCCGCGACGAACTCGGCAGGGCCGTGATCCGCCTGGCCACCGGCGGCGACTACCTGCACGAGGGCGAGCGCGCCGACCCGCGTCTGCTGGGCCTGCTCATGGGGCTGTGCCGCGCACTCGACATCGAGCTCCCGGAGGAGGCCTTCGCGTCCGCCGAACACCCGACCATCGACCGGGGGCTCGCCGACTGGGTCGTGAAGTCCCTCCCCGACGCCGCGACCCGCATCGACCTGGCCCAGGCGGGCCGCAACTTCGCGCTGGTCATCGATACTTTTGGGCCCCAGCGCCTGCGCGAGTCCATGGCCATGGCCCAAGATCGGGCTGGGGTGGTCGCCGCCGCCGACCCCCGCCCGGCCCTCGAGCGGACCATCGCCGGCGGCCTCGATCAACTGACCAGTGACCGGGCCACCGCCTTGTTGGGCTACCTGCTCAGCGACGATCACCTCGGCCTGCGGCGATCTTTGGGCTACCAGGTCGCCCTCCACCAACCCAGCCGCGAGGACGTGATCCGATGACCCGACGTCGACGAGAGAGCATCGAGCTGCGCGGAGATCTGTTCACCACCGCGCGCGGGGATGACGAGTTCAGCGGCTCCATCGATCTCTCGGACCTCCTCGATCAGGTCGAGCGTGGCGAGGGCGGTGAGCTCCGCCCTCCCGCCCTGGTCGACAACCCTTCCCTGCTCTGGGGCGTGCACTCGGGCCTGCACTCCAGCCTGATCTCGACGGCCGTCCCCACGGGCACGGCCGACGCGTGGCAGCTGCTCGCCGAGGAGCTCACAGAGGAGAGCAGCGAGGTCCCCGACGGTGCCAACAGCATCATGGGAGGGGCGCTCATGGCCGAGGCCGGGCGGATCCTGGTCGACCGCCTCGGTCGACGCGAGGATGGCCAGCTGCTCCTGCGCAACAGCAACAGCGCGGTCGCCAAGACCTTGCTCGAGCTGAACTCGGGGGGCAGCGACTCGGTCGCCGAGGAGCTCGCCGAGCTCGAGCGCCAAGGCAGCAACTCGAGCTTGGACGCGGAGGAGCGGGCGGCGGCGTGGGTCGAGTTCGGGCTCCTGTGCGAAGAGTCGATGGGCAATCCGGAGCGGGCCTTGGACGCCTACCGCGAGGCCCTCGTGTGCCGACCGGCGCACCCCGAGGCGCTCCTGCTCGCGGCCGAGGCTGCGACCAGCTCCGGCCAGCGCGAGGCCGCCCACGCCCTGGTCAGCGAGCGCCTCGAGCACTGCGCGAGCAGCCGGGAGCGGGTGTCCCTGCTCCTGGATCTGACCGACCTCAGCGACGACGAGGGTGAGCGCCTGAAGCTCGTCCAGCGGGCCCACGACGCCGAGCCCCACGAAGAGACCGCCCTGCGCCGGCTGATCCGTCTGGTCGCCGCGACCGGCGATCCGGTCCGTCTGGGCCACCTCTACCGCCACTTGGCCGACGTCGCCGAGGACCCGCTCTCGGCGAGCACCGCCTTGCACCTCGCATTTTTGACCCTCGCGGACTCGCGCGAGCCCGTCGACCAACTGGTCCGTGAACTCGCCGCCCGCGAGCCACGGATGCCCGACGGCTCGGACATGCTCGCCCCCCTCTCCGAGGTCGCCCTGTACATCGAGCAGCGCGTGGCCTCGGGCGACGCCGAGGGCCTCCCGGCCAACATCCACGTGCTCGAGCGGGTCGCGCGGACCCTCGACGCCCCTCGCGAGCAGGCCTTGGTCCGCGAGGAGATGGCTCGCCTGCGCCGAGAGACCCTGCGCCGCACCGTCTACGAGAACCCCGATCCCGCCGACACGATCACCGGGCTGCCCAAGCTCTCCGAAGATCGCAAACAGCTGGTTCACGCGCTCGAGGCCGACCTCCGGTTTTGCCTGGTCCACCTCCCCGAGCACCGCTGGGTCCGGGAGGCCCTCGCCGAACTCCTGGCCTACACGGGCGACCACGGGAGTCTCGTCCTGCACCTCGACGAGTGGGCGCGGACGGTCGCCGCGGGGCCGGGGCGAGCCGCGATCTTGCTGCGCCTGGGCGAGACCCACGAGACCCTGCGCCACGACCCTCCCCGCGCCGCCGAGGTCTACGAGCTCGCCGTCGCCGAAGATCCGGACAACCCGGCCTGCCTCCGAGCGCTGGGCAGGGTCTACGAGAAGATGCGTCGGTGGCCGCAGGCCGTCGCCAACCTCCAACGCCAAGCCGACGAGACCGACGACGGTCCCCAACGCCTGACCGCCCTCCGGCGGGTGGCGACCATGGCTCAACACGAGCTCGAGGACGTCGACCTGGCGATCGCCACCTTGGAGGAGGTCACTCGCCTCGATCCCGACGACCTCCTGTCCCTGTTTCAACTCGCCGCCTTGTGCCGTCACGAGCACCGCATCCCCGTGCTCGTGACCACCCTCCAACACCTCGTCGAGCGCCTCGACGACGACGTGTCCAGGACCTCCGTGTTGGTCGAACTCGGCGAGACCCTCGAGCTCGAACTCAAGCGTCGGGATGCCGCCCGCGAGGCCTACGAGCGAGCGCTGCGCCTGACCCCCGGCTACACCCCCGCCCTGCGTGCCCTCGCCCGCCTCTACCGGGACAACAGCGATCTCGATGCCCTGCTGAGCATGCACGAGCCCGAGGTCGACTCGGTCACCGATCCGGCCGTACTCGCCCTCAAGGCGGCCCGCATCTGCCTCGACGAGCTCCAGGACCACGAGCGCGCGCTCACCTATCTGCGCCGGGCCTACCAGACCAACCCGGACCTCCACCCAGCCCGCCAGCTGCTCTTGCAGCTGCTGATGATCAACAACCACATCGAGGAGGCCTACGACCTGCTCCGGGCCCAGGACGTCCCCGCCCCCACACCGCTGGCCGCCGACTACCACTACCGACTCGGCCTGCTCGCCGAGGCCTTGGCCAGGGCCGCCAACAAGGTCGCCAACAGCCCCGAGAGCGACGAACCCGGGGAGGGAGACAGCCAGAGCGAGCATCGAGAGCGAGCCCGGCTCGAGGCCGCGACCCGCTTCGACGCCGCCCTTCAACACTACCGGTCTGCGCTCGGCTCCCAACCCAACCACGGGCTCGCGGCCGAACGCTCACGCCGGCTGCTCGTCGCCCACCACGACCACAAGAACCTCGTCCGGCTGGTGACCGCCCTCGCCGACGACGCCGAGGGTCCGAGCGAGACCGCCCTGCTCACCCAGCTCGCGCGGCTCCAGGCGACCGAGCCGGGCACCAAGCTGCGCCGCGGATCCGCGACCGCAGAGCGGGCCCGCCAGTCCTACGAGCAGGCCCTCCAACAGGCGCCCAGCGACCCGGTCTTGCGTCGCGAGTTCGAGACTCTGCTGCGCTTCATCGACGATCGCCAGACCCTGCCCTCGATCTATCTGCAGACCGCCCGAGCCAGCAGCGACACCCACTTCAAGGCCACACTCCTGGTCGAGGCCGCCGAGCTCCTGCTCGATGAGAGCCGACCCCGAGCGCGCAAGGGTGAGGGCTCGGCCCCCAAGCCGCCCCCAAGCCCCGCGCGCCAGGCCGCCGACCTCCAGCTCGCAGCGACCGCCATCCTCGAGGCGCTGCACGCCGACCCGGGCAACCCCTACGCGGTCCGCCACCTCGAGCGCCTCCTCAACGAACCCAGCCGACCGCTCCAGGCGACCGAGGCCGTCAGCGCTCGGGCCGTGCGAGCGCAGTCGGACGCGGAGCGGGCCATCTTCTACCTGGAGAGCGCCGAGCTGCTCGAGCACGCCGGGGCCGTCGACCAGGCCCGGCGCGCATACCAGGCGGCCGCCGAGGCGATGCCCGGCCTCAGCCCCGCGAAGCTCGGCATCGCTCGACTCGAGCAGTCGGGGGCCAAAGTCGGCATCCCGGTGCAGGTCCCCGGCACTCCGACCGTCTCGCTGCACAACCTCATGGCCCAGGCCCGGGACGCGGCGGTCCGCGCCGGCGCCTCAGGAGATCCGAGCGAGGCCGACCGGGCCATCGAGATCCTCGCGGGCATCCTGGAGCGCGACCCGGGTCACCGCGACGCCCTCGGTCTGGCCCGCGGCCTCGCCACCCAGCTCGCCAACCCGGCGCCGGC
This sequence comes from uncultured Nannocystaceae bacterium, assembly GCA_964451725.1. Lineage (GTDB taxonomy): Bacteria > Myxococcota_A > Polyangia > Nannocystales > Nannocystaceae > Plesiocystis. The sequence goes on from CAYVJQ010000016.1 coordinate 66,464, forward strand.
CATCGACCTGCTCACGCGCGTGTTTGCGCGGGTCAGCCACGACCTCACCCGCTACGATCTCGCCCTGCTCCTGGCCGAACACAGCGAACTCAGCGACGCCGTCGCCTACCTCGAGGCTGCGAACGAAGCCCGTCCCAACGGCAAGCAGGCCCTCCACGAGCTCGTCCGCTGCCACCGGCAACTCGGCCACGACCACGAGGCCGCGGCCGCCACCGAGCGCCTGCTCGAGCTCTACGAGCCCGGCGAGCCCTCGGCCATCGACCTGCGCATGGGCGTGGCGACCTCCCTCGGCGCCGATCCCAGCACCCTCGACAGGGCGCTCGACCATGCCCGCGTGGTCCTCGAGGCCCGCCCCTACGACGCCCGTGCGGTGACCTTGTTGGCCGATCTGCTCGAGCGCGACAGCCAGCGTGTCGAGGCCGCGCGGCTCCTCGACCGGCTGCGCTCGCGCGAGCGCAACCGCTCCAAGCTCCACGACATCCACCTGCGCCAGGCTCGGCTGCTCGCGGCGAGCCCCGGCCACGACGAGGATGCCCTGGCCGCGGCCGAGCGGGCCATTCGCATCAACCCCGGACACCGCGAGGGCATCGCCCTGCTCGCCGGGCTGCTCGACAAGCGCGGCGAGGCCGACCGCCTCAGCGACTACCTGCCTTCGATCCGCGGCGCCATCGTGAACAAGATCGGGCGCTCGGCCCTGTCCCTGCGCGACCTCAGCTTGCTCGCCCAGATCAGCCGTGCGCACCGGCCCGAGCTGGCCGCGACGACCGAAGCCGTCTCCTTCGCCATCAACCCCAGTGCCAGCGTGGCCCCGAGGGAGCACCTGCGGCCCGCGACCCGAGCCGGGCTCGCCCAGATCCTGGACGACCCCCAGCGCCGGGACGCCCTGCTCTCTACCCGAGAGCCACCCGAGCTCCAGGAGCTGTTCGCGGCCCTCGATCCCGCTCTCTCGCGCATGGACAAGGACTTCGGCCTGCTCTCGAAGGGCGACATCTTGCCGCTCCCCCCCGGTGCGAAGCCGAGCGAGTTCGATGTCCTGCTCGGCAACTGGTCCGCGATCGTGGGCGTCGACAAACCCACGCTGAGTTCGGCGGGGACACACAACGCCTGTGTGCTGCTCCCCGGAGCCCCACCGACCCTGCGCCTGGCCAGCAACTTGTGGATGCAGGGCGACCGCCAGTCCTGGCGGGGGCTCACCGCCGTCGCCCTCGCCCGCTATAGTTGGCGCTCGGCCCTCGCCCGGGCCCTCCCGCCCATCGAGACCGACCTGCTCTTGGCCGCCGCGTTCGAGACCGTGCGGGTGTTCAACGCGATCACGGCAGACCCCGATCCCCGCCGACTTCAAGAGCTCGCCGCCCACCTCGGCAAGCACCTCCCTCGGCGCAACCGCAAGGTCTTGGAGCGGGTCTGCGAGAGCCTCTCGGGCTACGAGTTCGCGCCCTCCTCGACGTCCCGGGCGACCTTGGCCTCCGACCTGCGGCTGGCCGTGCTCATGTCGGGTGACATCGGTGGCGTCCTCGCGGCGGCCTGCCTGCTGAGTGGGGTCGCGGGCGGCTCCCTCAAGCAACGGGTCAACCGCTCGGCCACGGCTCAGGGCCTGCTCGGGTTCGTCCTGAGCGACGAGTTCCTGAGCTTGCGCGCGACCGCCTGCGCCTGAGCGGCGCTCCGCGCTCGGCCGCCCAGGGGCAGCAACCAAAAGCAAACGCGGACCCCTTCGGGCCCGCGCGCAGCAACCGGGTTCGCAGCCCTGGGGACCTCAGTCGTGATCGCAGTTGCTGTGGTCACCATGATCATGGTCGTGGTCATGGTCGCCATGATCATGATCGCCAGAATCCCCGCCCTGGCGCATCTGCTCCATCGCCGCGGCTGTGATCTGAAGCTGAACCAGGTTGACGACACCGTCCGCCATCTCGGGCTTGTCGCCGGTCGAGATGTCACGGACGAGCTGGAGCACACGGGCCGCCTCGCTGGCCGATCCATCCAGCCACAGGACAACAGCGACGTCTCCCAACGCTCGGGCGAAGGGTCCCGCGAGCGCCTTACGCAGGGCCTCATCCCCCTCGCAACAGGACATGATGTGTGCCAGACGGTCGGCCTCGGTGATGTCCTTGGGCTCGACACCCTCCATCTTGTCGCTGAGGTCTTGGAACAGGCGCTTGGCGTCAAAGAGCAGCGGCCAAGTGTGCACGGCCCCAGACATCAAGATGCCACCGAGGTCGGCGGCCGAGGGCTCGACCCCCTCGAGCGCGGCCTCGAGCCATTCCAGGGCGGGTCGCTCGGTCGGCGCGGCGTCCCCTCCCAGGAGCGTCGGCAGGTGCTCGTCGAAGTTCGCGGGGACATCGAAGTTCGCGCGAAAGGTCTGCTCGCGGGCCCACACCAGGCGAGCTCGAGCCCAGTCCGCGCTGACCTCACGACCGCCCGAGTCGCGGTTCCAGTCGCGGGCCATCCGAACCTGCTGACCGTCGGTCTGAAAGTAAGCTGCGAAGTCGACCAGTCGATCGTTGGGATCGATGATGCCGATGTACAGGCGCGCGCCGTCGCTGTCGTCGGGCAAGCTCAAAGTCAGGCGCGTCACTCCGGGCGAGGCCGCCATGTCGACGGTCGCCACGGCACCGGCCGAGCTGCGCAGATCCTGGAGGCTCGCGCCGACCCAGGCCCTGCCCTGCTCCGGGATCTCCACACCCTTGCTGCGCAGCACGTGGATCGCCTTGCGGGCGGCCTTGCGGACCTTCTTGTCAGTGTGATCTTCGAGTCCGAGCAGCGCGCCTGCATCCTGCGCAGCCTGGAGCTTGGCGACCTCATCGAGCAGAGCCTTGGTGTCGGACATCGGCCGGCTTCTATCACAGGCCGTGGTCCAGCGCGAAGGCCGGCTGCAGGTTCGCCCCGGTCCCCCAGCGCGGCCGACTCCAGCGTGGCTGCTCGAGCACCTCCCAGCCGAGGGCACTACGCAGCATCCGCAGCGCCACGCCTCCCTCCGCGATCGCGTCGTCGAGCTCCCCCGGATCGGCGGACAGGTCGTAGTAGTGCTGCGACTCACGGCCTCGCCCCGGCCCGAGCACGAACTTGTAGTCGCCGATTCGCCCGGCCCGACTCCCATCTCCGAGGTACGAAACCACCAGCCGCGGGGGCGGCTGCGGATCATCGATGAGCGGCACCAGGGACTCGCCCTGCCACTTCGGATCGAAGCCGACACCGAGCAGATCCGCGAGGGTCGGCGCCAGATCCAAAAGGTCGACAGGCGCGCCCACGCGGCCGGGAGCGAGTAACTCGGGGGCCCGGATGGCCAGGGGCACATGGACACTCTCCTCGTAGAGCGTGCGCCCATGCCCGGCGCTCCCATGCTCGAGAAATTCCTCTCCGTGGATCCCCATCAGCACGATCACCGCCTCGTCGAGGTTGCCCTCGGCCTCGAGCGCGCGCATCAGCTCACCGAGGGCCGCATCGATGACCTGAAGCTCGCCCAGATACAGGCGCCGCACGTACTCGAGCTGGGTCGAGTCGGGCTCGATCTTGCCGGTCCTCACCCTCCCCACCCACATATGGGTGCGGTGCTGGGCCGGCGCTCCCTCTGGAACCGGGACCTCGCTGAGGACCTCGCTCGGTGGGTCGTAGGGGGCCTGCGCGTCGCTGAGCACGGCGTAGATAAAACGGGGTTCCGGGCGCTGCTCGATCTCCCCGAGCATCGCACGGACCACCTTCTGGGCGTCGTTGCCCCGGGTGTTGCTGCGCCTGAGAACCTCGTGGTCGGCGAAGCCCTGGGTCAGGCCCCGCTCCTCGTTGAAGTAGCTGTTGGCCGAGACGTTGGAGGTGAAGTACCCAGCGCGATCGAAGACCTCGGCGAGCATCACCTGGCCCTCGGCCACAAAGGTTCCACGCACGGTCAAGTGGCCGGCCGGGACCACGCTCGACAGGGCCCCAGCGTGACTCGGCACGGCCGCTGCCCCCAGCGCGTAGGCCTGCTCGAACACCAGCGCGGACTCGACGAAGGCCTCGACGTTCTCGAAGCGAGGTCCCCGACGGCGGGCCTCGAAGAGGTCGTCCGGGCGCACGCCCTCGAGGGCCAAGATGTAGACGTTGCGGGGCCTCCGGTCCCGGTGGTCCACGGGGATCGAGCGGTGGGCCACGATGTTCATGGCCTCGAAGATCGCCCCCCCGGGCAGCTCCCCAGGACGCTGCTCTCGCGAACTACCGATCCGGATCTCGAGCCGGGTCGGCAGTTCGCCGTAGCCGGAGAGATCGACGGTCGCCCGGCGCCCAGTCGCCCGCAGGGGCTGCTGGAGCAGCTCCGCGGGCTGTCGGCCCGCCCGGTGATCCGCGTCCGTGCTCGCCAAGACCTCCAGCGACCCCCGACCCGAGACCTCGAACTCGAGGCGTCCACGCCGGGGCGGCACCAGGTAGTAGACCAGGCTCATGCCCGCCGGGACCTCGAACTCGACCTGCTCCCCCTCCGCCCGCACCGCGTAGTCGCGCTGCGAGGGCGGACCCGCACGGATGGCCTCCAAGGTCCCGATCTCCACGCTCTCGACCGCGGCCGCGGCCTGCTCCGCCGCGTCCGAGTCGGGGGGCCACGGGCCGAGCTCTCGAAAGTGCAGGCGCAGTCGATTTTCCCCGGTGACCACCAGATCTGCGGGCAGGGACAGGGTCCTTCGCTCCCAGGTCTCCCCGACCCTGAGGTTCGCCAGCGGCCGCTCTTCCCACAGCACCGTCACCGACTGATTGGGCGCCAGCGCCCGCATCGTGATCGCCATCGCCAGTCCAGCCTCGGGGGGGGGCGGGTCCTCACCCAGGACGGAGACGTCCTCGCCCGGGACGGAGACGTCCTCGCTCGGGACGGAGACGTCCTCGCTCGGAACAGAGACCGCCGTGGCCAGGTCGGGGTGGAGCTTGGGCGAGAGGGCGCCGTCGAGGGGAATCGAGAGCGACCCCCCCCGGCCGATCAACACCGCCGCGCGCCGCTCGTCCACATCCTGCGCGAGCCGCCAGTGCGACCCCGCGGCCGCGAGCTGGAGATGTTTTTGAGCGCTCGGGTGACCCAGGTCGATCCACACCCGGCCCTCGCGCATGACCACGGCGCTGGGCCGCTGCGCGATCAGGTCCTGCCAGGTGTCGGTAGCCTCGACCCGCGCCACGGGAGCGAGCTGCACCTGACCCGAGGCCGGTCGCTCCCGGGCCTCGGTCCTCGCCGAGGGACGCTGTCCACAACCCACGCCGAGCGTCCCGAACACCAAGAACATCCCGAGCACCCCGACCGTGAGACCCACCAGGCCTCTGTCCTCAGCCACGCGAGCGCCGAGCCTTTCGAGCCGCCTCGCCGAGCGGCGAGACCCAGACCACGGGTCCACACGCGAGCGCCAAGCCGAGCAGCGCCAGCCACCCTGCCGGATGGCCCAGCGCCGTCAGAAGCGAGCCGCGGCTGGCCGCCTCGAGCCACGCAAGGCTTCCCACAGACCCCAACAGCGCAGCCAGCGAGACGCTCCCGAGGTCGACGCTGTCGTCCCGCTCCCGGCTGTTGCGATGATCGAAGGCGACCAGCACCAGCGACGCGGCCACCACCGCCGCGGCCATCGCCAGGTGCACCGAACTCATCGCGTCGATCGCCCCAAGCACCCGACGCAAGAGCGGGCCCTCCGTCCAAGTAGCGACCATCGACTTGGGTGGAAACAGGGCCTCCGGCAGGGGATCGAGCGCCAGCAGGAGCTGGGCGCACACACCCCCGACCACCAGAGTCACGCTCACGCGCCGGGCGAACACACCGGCGAGCGCACCCAAGATCATGCCCACCACCGCGGCCCAGGGCGCGATCTGGACCTGGCGGGGTTCGGGCATGCGTAGATCCCAACCTGCGCGCCACAGATGGAGCTGAAGGGCCACGCCGGCGCGCTCATCGATGACCTCCACGCGCAGCAGGTGCGGGCTGTTCCCGACCGCAAAATCCGGGCTGGCCTCGACCGCCTCGATGACCGCCTCGCGCACCCACATGGGGCCCCCGTCCTGGATCACTTCGACCGCCATGGGCTCCCCCCGAAGCGGCTGGCCGCGCTCGTCCCGGAGGCTGGCGAGCAGTGCCAGGTCGTCGAGGGCGTCCTCGGCCACAGCCTCGACACCGAGCTCTCGGGTGCTCGGTCCAGCTGCCCACAGCGCGGCCAGACAAGCCAGGACGACCCCAAAAAGTGCCCCGAACACCGCGCTGCGTGGAACCGAGGTCACACCTCCCTCTTACCGCGCTTGGCGATCGCTTGGCAAAGTCGGCTTCACTCCTCGCGCCGGTCGACCACCCACAGCGGGGCCAGGGGCAGGCCAGCGGCGACCCGGAGCACCATCTGCTCCCCGTCGAGAGCCGGGACCGTCCGCAGCACCCCCGGCCGAGCCGGGTCGGGGATCACGGCGGCGGGCCCCGCCAGGACCCGGGCTCGGAGCTCTGAAGCCGCGGCTCCCTGGGCCGTCGAGAGCAGGCGAGCGAGCGCCTTCGCCCGCAGTTCGAGCCCGCACCCGGTCGCCACTCCGATCAACTCACGGGTCCCGAGCGCCACCGGTCGCCCCTCGCCCAGGCCCGCTCCCGCCCGCTCACACAGGGCGTCGGCGTCGGCGAGATGGGTGAGCAGGTCGATCTCGGCGAGCTCAACCTGGCCGCGGGAAGGTGCAGGGGGTGCAGGATCGGCCCCCTCACCCGCCGCCGCACGACGCAGGGCGGCCGCGGCCCGGGGGTGACGGCTCTGGACCTCCGCGTCGAGAATCGCCTCCAGGACCACGGACCAGGCCTCCAGATCCGCGCGTCGATCCCCGGCCACGATCCACAGCAGCGCGTCCAGTCGCCGCCAGCGACGTTGAGGAGGGGCCTCGGCCACAAACTCGGAGATTGCTCGGCGCAGCTCTGCGACCCCCGCATCGCGCTCGGCTCCGCGCAACCCTGCGTCCACATCGGCATCGCGCAGTCGGATCAGGACCAGCTCTCGGCGGGCCGCCTCGCTGGTCCCCGCGTCGCTGTGGGCCTCGACCTCACGCAGCGCCTCGAGCGTGTACTCGCGCGCCCCTCTCACGCTGAGACCTGCGCTGTAGCTGCTCCCCGCGACCGCCGCACGACGCCACACCGCCAGCGGATCGGGGCTCGCGGCCGCCGCTGCGATCGTCAGTTGCTGAGCCCGACCGGCCTCGCCGTGCGCAAGGGCGACCTCGGCGTGGAGCTGAGCCCGCGCGGTGCTCCCGAAGTCTGGAGCGTGAATCAGGCGATCGTCCAAGGTCGCTAGCCTCAGGTCGTGGAGCCCCGCGTGAAGCAGGGGCACGACTACGGGCCCGCTGCACGCGAGGGCCAGATCGGCCTCGAGAGCCCCGAGCAAGGCCAGGCCTGTGGACGCCTCGTCCAGAGCCTCGAATCCGGCCTCGAGGGCCACCCTGCTGCGCTCCGCATCGAGGCCCACGAGCTCCAGCCGCTCCCCGCTCGCCGGACCCGGGTCCAGCCAGTCGCCCAGGCTCGGGCAGCGGCCGCGGCTGCGCAGGCGCAGGCCGCCGACCGCCAGCGCGATCCGGGGGTCCCAGCTCGCCAGCCACGCCTCTCCCAACGCCCGGGCGGCGACGCCCCGATCGGCGCTCTCCGAGCTCCCGACTTCGCCCGAGCCCGAGCCCGAGCCCGAGCCCGA
>CAYVJQ010000017.1:0-4649 GCA_964451725.1 uncultured Nannocystaceae bacterium
GCCTCGCCCTCGACGGAAAATCCGGCGCGAGGCGACGCGATGGGTTTCACCACGGGCTGCTAGTCCGAGCGAGCGCACAGACCTGGTGTCAACGTCGCGCCCCAAATATCGTCGGCGCTCCCGAGCTCGCCATCCGGGCCCAGGCTGACCACCGCGACCGCGTCGCCGGCCTCGTCGAAGGTCCAATAGAGCTCGTAGAGCTGCCCCCAAGCATCGGTCAAGACCCAGGCGTCGACCAACATGGCGGCCTCGTCCAACGTGTCGGGGAGGCAGCCCTCGGCGTCGTCGCTGCGCCGCCGCAACGCCCAGATCAGATCGGCCTCCAGAGCCTGGAGTTCGAGCCTCACTGTCGCCGGGTGGACCGCGCCCGAGTGCCCCAGCCGCCCGTCGGACCGCCGCCCGTCGGACTCGTTCGGCCCCGTCAACGCGGAGGCCTCCAGGGCGACCCCGAGCGCAATGCATCCCAGACCCAGGGCCCCGAGTATGTCGCGAACACCGAGGCGCCCCCGCCCGGCCATCAGCGCGCGCGCATGTCTGCGACCAACGCCTCGGGCAAGCGACCCGAGCGCTGAAAGCCGCGCATGTGCAAGATCGGCTCCGTGCCCAGCGACGCCACGCTGCGCCCGGCGATCTGCTCGGCGTACTTCTCCGGCTCGAAACGAATCAGCTCGGCCCGTCGCCCCGCTCGCAGCTCGGCGTCGACCTCCCCCTCGGGCAGGCGCTCCAGCAGATCGATGAGCGCGTCCATGCTGTTCATCTTCATGTAGGGACAGGTGGCGCAGCCGCCAGCGGTCGAGCAGCCCTCGCCCCCGGGGACCCCGGGGACCAGGGGCAGGATCTCGTCTCCCGTGCTCGCTACGGCTTCGGCGGCTACGGGAAAGATGATCTCGACTTCGATCTCTGCGGCCTGCCCTCCGCCGGCCCGCCCTCCGCCGGCCCGCCCTCCGCCGGCCCGCCCTCCGCCGGCCCGCATCTGGGCGAGCTGGGCCCGGATGCTACGGACGATCGCCGTGACCATGCCCGCCTCCGTCCCCAGGACGAAGCGCAGACGCTGGGTCTGGCCCCCGCCGCCGATCAGCGCCGCGTCGAGGCACGCGCTGATATGATCGAGGATGTTTTTGGTCGAACCCACCACCCCTCGACCCTCACGCTGGGCCCGGAGCGCGAGCTCAAACATCTCCCCGGGGACCTCCAGGTGCGCGGTGATGTGGACCTCGGAGCCCGCGGCGTCGTAGTAGTCCCGCTCGACCCGGCGGGCCACGTCGGCCCCGAACATATGGTGGACCACGCAGTTGCCCTGCCTGAAATAGTGAAAGCGGGTCAACAGATCGGCGATCGAAGCCTGGGTGTGGGCCGGGTGCAGGGCCCGGATCTTGGCTGCCCCCGCCTCCCCCTCGAGCTCCGCCAAACTCGTGAACAGACGCTCGAGGTTCTCCCCCATGTAGGTGTCGGGGCCGAACCACAGCGAAGTCTCGGGCTCCTGGGCAAACGCCTGGAGCACGGTCGCTACCACGTTGCTCGAGGTGCAGGTGATGGTCGGGACCTTGTGGTGGGCCCGGGCCTTGGTCCGCAAGCTGGTGTTGATGTAGACGACGTGCAGGGACTTGGGTGTGCGTGCGGCCCTGTCGAGCCAGGCCCCGTAGGCGAGGGCCTCGGCCGACTCGGCCAAGGAGCACCCGATCGCGTCTTCCGAGACCCGCCAGCACCCGACCGTGTTCAGCCCCGAGGCGTCGAGCATGGCGCGGACGTTCTCAGACATGAAATCCACGCCCAACACGACGATCTCTTCGGCCCCGGCCTCGGCCATCTCACAGGCCCGGTCGGCCATGACCAGAGAATCGGAGATCTGGATGTGGGGCCACGTGCAGGCGTAGAGCGCCCCCTGGAGCTCCGCGTCCATGTAGAAGTGGGCCACGACGCCGGCCTTGCGCGTACGCAGCAGACCATCGAGACGGGCCACCCGATCGGGGTCGGGATCCAGGTACTCGGCCTGGGCCTGGGCGAAGGAACCTTGGGCCGTGAAGCCATCGGCACAGACGATCAATGAGGGGAAGGGCTCAGACATGAGCGTGGCACGCAGACGCTCCTAGAGCCTAGCAGGCCCACCCAAGCGAGGCTCACTTTTCACCGACGACATACACGAGCCAGCTGTCTTGCTGCTCGACGATCTCGACCTCTTCGTACTCGCCGGTGCCCTCGAGCATCTCGTCGTCATCGTCATCGTCATCGTCGTCCTCTTCGTCCTCTTCGTCGTCGCCACCGCCGCCGACTTCAGCGTCGTCGTCTTCCTCTTCGTCCGCGTCTTCGTCTTCGACCTTCTCCCAGTACACACGCACGTTCGAAAACCCGGCCTCGTACAGGAGGTCGCGCAGCTCCGGGAGCGACCACAGGCGCCACTCGTAGGTGAAGGCCTTGTCGATCTTCGAGCCGTCGTCGAACTCGAAGTGGATGTGGCAGACGATGTCGTTGTTGATCGGGTTGAACGACGCCTGCTCCCAGATATAGGTGAAGTCGTCGAGCTCGCGGATCTCCTCGTCCGTATCGATCGCCGTCAGACCCCCGAACATCTCGAGAAACACCACCCCCCGGTCGTTCAAGCTGGCGTGGATCTGCTCGAAGTAACGCTTGAGTTCATGGCGCTCCTTGAACACGCAGAAGCTGAAGTTCAGCGCGGCGACGATGTCGGCCTTGGCGATCTCGCCGTTGTCGACCTCGAGCACGTCTCCTTGAATCAGCTCGATCCGGTCGCCCAGGGCCTCGGCGTTGGGCTCGAGGTTCCGACTCCGGGCCCAGGCGAGGGTCTCCGAGTCGAGATCGACCCCGATCGCACGCCGCTGATCGTCCTCGAGGCACCAGGTCAACGACAGCTGCGCCGTGCCACAAAAATCTTCGCGCAGGACCAGCGCGGTCGCGGCCCGCAGCTCCTCGTAGATGGTGGCAAACAGCTCACAATCCGACTCGGGTGACTGTACCGAGCGCTCGTAGAGATCGTGGAGGTCCGCCCGCGAGGCTTTCGTGCTCCGCTTGCTCTTGGCCCTGCCCTTGCGACTGTGCTGTTTTCCGCCCATGCCTGATCTCGCTTCCCGCGCTCGCCTCAGTTCTCGGCGCTGATGTAGACCCACCACACGCCTTGGTGATCGAGGGTCTCGATGGACTGGTAGCACCCCTTGCCCTCGCCGTCCTCGTCTTCTTCCTCGGCCCAAAACTGGACTCGGGAGAAGCCCACTTCTTCGAGCAAATCGCGCAGCTCGGCGAGGGTCCACAGACGCCAGACATAGTAGAACGCCTCGTCGATGCGCGAGCCGTCCTCGAACTCGAAGTGAATCGCGCAGTCCATACGCGCGCTGGTCGGCTCGTAGCGGTACTGCTCCCACAGATAGACGAAGGGCTCGCCGCTGTTGACCTCGAGGTCCTCGTTCTCGATCGTGCGCGCCTCGAGCTTCGAGCCCGCCACCTCAGCGCCCCCATAGGCGTCGAGGAACATGATCCCGTCCTCGCGCAGGCCCGCGCGTGCGGCCTCGAAGTAGGTGCGCAGCTCGGCCCGAGACAGGAAGCACCAGTAGGAAAAATTGAAGGCAACGAGGATATCGACCGGCTCCGACTCCGGCTCGAGCACGTTGGCCTCGCGCAGGCTCAGGCGGCCATCGTAGCTCTCCCCGCTCCCGTCGGCCTCCGCCGCGGGTCGGATTCGCCGGGTCAGGGCCCAGTCCAAGGTCGGGCCATCGAGGTCGACGCCCACCGCCCGGCGCTGCGGATCGCTGCGGACCCAGGCCAGGCTGAACACGGCCGTGCCACAAAAATCCTCGCGCAGACTCAGGCCCTCGCGGCCGCGCAATCTCTGGAAGGCGTCACCCACAAACGCGACCTCTGTGGGTGGATCTTGAACAGATGCCTCGTAGAGCGCGTGGCGGTCGGCCTTCGCGGCGAGGCCTGCCAGACGAGAGCGCTTGGACTTCCTGCGCGGGACCATCGTGGCGCGGATTTAGTGGAGCCCGAGAGATCGGTCAAGAGACGCTGGCTGCCCGTGGTGAAACCCATCACGTCGCCTCGCACAGGATTTTTCGTCGAGGGCGAGGCGCTGAACGCCGCGAGGGGGTTGAGCGCGGGCTGCTAGACACCGTTGAGCTGCTTGAGCCCGTCGTAGGCGTCGGTAATCTTGCGGACGAACTCAGTCGCGGCGGCGTACTTCTCGGGGTCGTTGGCGAAGCGATCCGGGTGGTACTTGGCCACGAGCTTGCGGTAGGCCTTGCGCACAGTTCCCAGGTCGGAGCCGGTCGGGATCTCCAGGGTGCGGTACCAGCCGTCGATCTGACGGCGGGTCTGTCCCCGATGGCCGCCCACGGGCCCCCCGGCGCGCGCCTCTTCAAAAGCTCGCTCCCAGGCCTCCTCGGCCTTGTCCGCAACCGTGCGAGCGCGGCGACCGGCCTTGGATCCGACTGAGCCCAGGCCCTCGCTCGCCTCCCGCGCGTCCAGGCGTCGACGCGCTCGCTCTTCAGGGTCGGTCGTGAAGGCGCTGGCAAAGTCCGTCGCGTTGGCGCGCGCGACATCCCACATCCGCTTGCCGAAGCCCACGCGAAAGTGTGGCTCGTGCCCGGCGCGCTGACAATGACAAATGGCCGAATGTTCGAGCTGTTCGAGCTGTTCGAGCT
>CAYVJQ010000017.1:4749-31025 GCA_964451725.1 uncultured Nannocystaceae bacterium
CCGAGACCCAAGTCGATGATCTTGATGATCTTGATGACCCCGATGACCCCGATGACCCCGATGACCCCGACAAAGGACCGTCGAGCGCGGCGAACTCCCGGTTGATCGGGATCCGCTCGCCGCCTCGTCGGTCATCTTCGTCGGCCAAGGTCGCTCACTCGGCGCTCGCGCGCCGCGCCTTCTTTCCGCGGATCTCGAACTTCTCGGGGTGGAACCCCTTGCGCCCCTGGACCTCGATCGCTTTTTGGACCCGCTTGACGGTGTGGTCCACCGCCGGCCGCTCCGGGCCGTTCATCAGATTGGCGACGTCGGGGTGCGCGGTGATCGAGATCAGGTCGCCGGAGAGATGCTCCCCCTCACGCCGGATCTGGCGCAGGATCTCGTAGCAGACCGTCGACGGGCTCTTGTGGGAGCCCTTGCCCCCGCAGACCTCACAGGTCGTGGCCAGGCGCCGCTCGAGGCTCTCCCGGGTCCGCTTGCGGCTCATCTCGACCAAGCCCATCTCGGAGATCTTGGTGATGTGCGCCTTGGCCCGATCCCTGCGCAGGGTCTCTTGGAGCCGGCGGTAGACCTTGCGACGGTTGGACTCCCGGTCCATGTCGATGAAGTCGATGATGATCAGACCACCGACGTTGCGCAGACGCAGCTGCTCGGCGATCTCGTCGGCCGCCTCCATGTTGGTCTTGGTGATCGTCTCTTCGAGGGTCTTGCCCTTGCTGCCGACGAACTTGCCGGTGTTGACGTCGATGGCAGTGAGCGCCTCGCCCTGATCGAAGATCAGCGAGCCGCCGCTCTTGAGCTCGACCTTGCGCTCGAGGGCCCGGTCGATCTCGAGCTCGATCCCGTAGCTGTCGAACACACCCTCACGGCCCGTGAACAGCTCGATCAGCTCGTCGCACTCGGGCAGGAAGGCCTTGGAGAAGCGCTGCAGTCGGTCGAAGACCGCCCGATCATCCACGATCACCCGGCGGAATTCGGGCGACAAGTTGTCGCGAACTACGCGCAGCATCAGGTCGAGGTCCCGGTAGAGCAGCACAGGTGCCCGATGCAGACGCTCGTTGGCCTTGATGTTGGCCCACAGACGGATCAGGTAGTCCATGCCCGCCCGGACCTGGGCCGAGGACGCGTGCCGAGCCACCGTACGAACGATGAAACCCGCGCCGTTAGGGCGCATCTCATCGACGATTCGACGCAGGCGCCGACGGTGGTGCTCGCTGTTGATGCGCCGGGAGATCCCGATGTGGCTGACGGTCGGCATGAACACCACGTTGCGACCGGGCAGCGAGATGTAAGTGGTGATCCGGGCGCCCTTGGTGGAGATCGGATCTTTGACGACCTGGACCAGGATCTCCTGGCCCGGGTGGACCAGCTCTCCGATCTTGCCGACCTTGCCGGAGCCTCGCCGAGCCATGCCCTCGGTGCTGACCTTGTCGCCCGTATCCCCAGCGGCGATGTCGCCGGCATAGAGGAAGGCCGCCTTCTCTTCGCCGATATCGACGAAGGCGGCCTGCATACCGGGGAGCACACGCAAGACCTTGCCCTTGTAGACATTGCCGACGATGCCGCGCTCGCGTTCGCGCTCGATGAACAGCTCGGTGAGGATGCCGCTCTCGATCAGGGCCACGCGGGTTTCGGGGCCGTCTGCGTTGATGACGATGACAGATTCGGACATGAGATGGAGGCCGCCCCAGGCCGGGGTGATGGGTGGGGCGGCGGCCGACAATTGTTAGCATGTCGGCGCCGATTCTCGCAGAGCCCCCCACAGAGGGGCTCCCACACCCGCTGGCCCCCGCATGGGGCGGTTGTGCGCCGGCTCTGCTGCGCACCCATGCGCACCCATGTGCCAGGTTCTGGTCAAGCGCGCACCGCCGATGCTATGGGGGTGAGGTGGAGCTCCGCCCCTCGGTCGCCGACTACGCCTTCGATGCAGAGGCCTTTGCGGCCCTCCGATCGCGCCTTCGAGATGGATACCTGAACGCCGAGACAGCTCGACTGCCGCGCGCCCCCGATCCGCTGAGCACGCTGGCCACCCCCCGGGTGAGCGACTATCGGACCTTCGGCCCCCGGGTCGGGGGTGCCGAGCGCGACCTCGGGAGCCTCGCCGAGCGCGGGCGCGAGGCCCTGCGCGAGGGCCGGGCGGCGATGTTGATCTTGAACGGCGGCATGGCCACGCGCTTCGGCGGCGCGGCCAAGGGCGCCGTGAGTGTCGGGGAGACCCCCGACGAGAGCTTCCTGTGGGTCAAGCTCCGCCAGATCGCCCGGCTCATCGAGCGCTACAAGGCCGACATCCCGGTGGTCATCATGCACAGCTTTGCGACCGCCGCGGCCAGCGAGCGCCACCTCGCGGCCATCGACTGGGCTGGGGTCCCCGAGCCCCTGCGATTCAGCTTCACCCAGTCGATCATGCCCCGGGTCACGCCCGAGGCCGACCCCGTCGCCGAGCTCCCGGGCGCCAAGAACTTCCCCGACACCTTCGTCTACACCGCGCCCGGCCACGGCGATACGCTGGGTCGACTCCGCCAGAGCGGCGTGTTGCACAAGCTCCGCCAGCGCGGCATCGAACACCTCTTGGTCTCCAACGTCGACAACCTTGGCGCGGAGCTCGACCCGATCTTGCTGGGCGCCCACATCCAGGCCATCGACTCCGGCGGGCACATGAGCGTGGAGGTGGTCCGGCGCCAGGGTGACAAGGGGGGCTGCATCGCCGCGATCGCCGGGCGCCCGGTGATCGTCGAGGGCTTCCGCCTCCCCGACGACTGCGACATGGACCTCTACCCGCAGTTCAACACCAACACCTTGTGGTTCTGGCTGTCGGCCCTCGATCGCGACTTCGACCTCGACTGGTTCCCCGTCTACCGGAGCCTGCCCGTGCCCGGCAAGGACGGCGAGACCCTCGACGTGGTCCAGTTCGAGCAGCTCATCGGCCAGGCCAGCGAACACCTCGAGGCCCACTACTTCGAGGTCGATCGCGAGCGCCGCTTCATGCCGATCAAGACCCGCGACGACCTCGCCTCGGCGGGCCCGCGGCTGCGCGCTCTGGTCAAGCACCTGCGCTGACGGCCCAGGACCACAAACTTCGACAGCCCGCGAGGTCGCGGGCTGTCGGTGATCATTCGGCGTCTGTCTCCCAGACGGGCCGCCCCGCCCGCGCCGCGCCCTACTCGCGCAGCTCGACCAGAATCGCGTCGATGTTGGTCTTCGCGTCGCCGAACAACATGCGGGTGTTGGCGTTGAAGAACAGGGGATTTTGCACACCTGCGTAGCCGCTGGCCATGCCCCGCTTCATGACCACGATGGTCTCCGCGTTCCAGACCTCGAGCACGGGCATGCCGGCGATCGGGCTCTGCGGGTCAGTCTGCGCGCTCGGGTTCACGATGTCGTTCGCACCGATGACCATGACCACGTCCGTGTTCGGGAAGTCCTCGTTGAGCTCGTCCATCTCGAGGACGATGTCGTAGGGCACGTTGGCCTCGGCCAGGAGCACGTTCATGTGTCCGGGCAGGCGACCCGCGACCGGGTGGATCCCAAACCGAACCTCGGTGCCCTGGGCACGCAGGATCTTCACGACCTCGCTGAGCGAGTGCTGGGCCTGGGCCACCGCCATGCCGTAGCCGGGGACGATGATGACCTCGCCCGCCGCCCGCAGCCGTTCGACGGTCTCTTCGACGTCGAACTCCACGACATCGTCGCGGCCTTTGCCCTCCCCGGGCTTGGGCCCGGTGCCCGCGGGGGCCGGGGCGCCACCGCCGAAACCGCCCAAGATCACCGAGATGAACGACCGGTTCATGGCCGAGCACATGATGTAGGAGAGGATCGCGCCCGAGCTCCCGACCAGCGCGCCGGTGACCAACAAGAGGTCGTTCTCGAGCATGAAGCCGGCCGCCGCCGCCGCCCAGCCCGAGTAGCTGTTGAGCATCGAGACGACCACGGGCATGTCCGCCCCGCCGATCGCCAGGACCAAGTGGATCCCGATCAACCCCGAGATACCGGTCATGATCAGCAGCCAGGTGAGGCCCCCCTGGTCGTCCTGACCGACGAACATAAAGCCCAAGTAGGCGCAGGCCAGGAGCAGCCCCAAGTTGAGGAGGTGGCGACCGGGCAGGGTCAGCGGTTTCCCGGACAGCGAGCCCCGGAGCTTCAAAAACGCGATCACCGAGCCTGTGAAGGTGATCGCACCGATGAACACGGCGGCGAAGATCTCGATCTCGTGGATGAGCTGACCCGAGCCCGAGCCCGAGCCCGAGCCCGAGAGCGGGTGCAGGGGCGCCATGTAGCTCGAGATCCCGACCAGCACGGCCGCCAGGCCCACGAAGCTGTGGAGCACGGCCACCAGCTCGGGCATGGCGGTCATCGCTACACGCGCGGCCATGAACCCGCCGATCAGCGCACCGGGCAAGATCGCGGCGGCGAGGATCCCCATGCCCTGGGGGGTCAGCTCGAAGGGCGCGCCGCCCTCGAAGCCCCCACCGATGAACACGGCGGTCGCGGCCACGGCGATCGACATGCCGAGGATCCCGTAGGTGTTGCCTCGGCCCGCAGACTCTTGGTTGGCGAGGCCCCCGAGCGAAAGGATGAACAGGATGCTCGCGGCGATATAGGCGATGGTCAGTAGTCCGGCAGGCAGCATGGTCAGCTCCCCCTCTGGAACATCTTGAGCATGCGTTGGGTGACCAGAAAGCCGCCCACGACATTGATGGTTGCGACCAGGATGGCCAGGGCCCCGAGGATGACCGCGGGATCGCTCAGCTCACCGCCGATCTGGAGCATGCCACCGATGATGATGATCCCGCTGATCGCGTTGGTCACCGACATAAGCGGTGTGTGTAGGGCCGGGCTGACGTTCCAGATGATCTGCCAGCCGATGAAACACGAGAGCACAAACACGGTGAAGTGCTCGAGGAAGTCGTCGCCTCCACCCCAGCCGACCGCGATCAGGGCGAGGCCACCGGCGATCAGCGGCCACCACTTGGGCTCACCGGCGGGTGGCGCGTGGCCGTGCGCAGCCTTCTTCTTTTTGGGCTTCTTGGGCTTGGGCGCGATGGGCTGGGGAGCTGCGGCCGCAGCCTCGGGCTCGGGTGCAGGCTTGGGCGAAGGCTCGACCTGGGGCGGCGGCCACCGCAGCTCACCACCGTTGAGCACGAGACAACCGCGCACGATGTCGTTGTCCTCGTCGACGGCGAAGCCCTCGGCCCCGCCCATATCATCGAGGAGGTGATAGAGATTGTTGCCGTAGAGGTTGGAGGCCACGTTGGCCATGCGGCTGGGCAGGTCCGTGTAGCCGACCAGCGTGACCCCGTGTTTCACGGTGACCTCGTCGGCGGTGACCAGCGGACAGTTGCCGCCCTGCTCGGCCGCCAGATCGACGACCACCGAGCCGTCGCGCATGTTCTCGAGCACCTTCTGCGTGAGCAAAAACGGCGCGGGCTTGCCTGGGATGAGCGCGGTGGTGACGATGATGTCGGTGGTCTTGGCCTGCTCCTCGAACAGGGCCCGCTCGGCGTCCATGAACGCCTCGCTCATGGACTTGGCGTAGCCACCCTCTCCCTCGCCGTCCTCTTTGAACTCCAGGGTGAGGTACTGGGCGCCCATGGACTCGACCTGCTCCTGCACGGCAGGGCGGGTATCGAAGGCGGTCACGATCGCTCCCAGGCCGCGCGCGGCCCCGATCGCCGCGAGTCCCGCGACCCCGGCTCCGATCACCAACACGCGGGCGGGCGGGACCTTGCCCGCGGCCGTGAACTGTCCAGTGAAGAAACTGCCGTAGTGCTGTGCAGCCTCGATCACTGCTCGGTAGCCCGAGATGTTCGCCATCGACGATCGGGCGTCGCACTTTTGCGCCCGGGTGATCCGAGGGACCGCGTCCATGGCCAAGACGGTGGCTTTGCTCGCCGCCAGACGGTCGAGCAGGTCCTTGTTTTGCGCCGGCCAAATGTACGAGATGAGGATCTTCCCGGCCTCGAGGAGCTCGGCCTCGTGGACCCCGAGTTCGGGGTGATCCATGGGCTCCCGGACCTTGAGGATGATCTCGGCGTCGGCCCACAAGGCTCGCGTATCCGGGACGACCGTGCAGCCCGCTCGCTCGTAGAGGGCGTCGGAGAACTCGGCAGCCGCCCCGGCTCCGGTCTCGATCGACACGCTGAAACCGAGCTTTTGAAGGCGCGCGGCGGTCTCGGGCGTCGCCGCGACCCGCCGCTCACCCGCGTAGACTTCTTTGGGGATACCGATTTTCATGGCTGGCCTTTCGCGTCTAACCCTGCTCGATCCCTGGGCCTGTGTACCGCGCCCCCCATGCATCCAGTCGAGTCCAGCTGCAGCCGACCGCGGCTCTCTGTGGAGGTCCTGGGGCGCATCGAAGGCCGGTGAGCACAGCGGGGGGTATGGCCCGCCAGCAAACCGAGCGCGCCATCCTTAGCACGAACGCCGTCGGCTTATAAGGCGGCCGGGCGCAGGCGGCCGGCAGAAGCTTCGCTGTCGCGGTTTTCACGCGAACCGTGCACCCGCCTGCCCGCGCCCCTATAATTTCCCAGCTCGCAGCTGCGAGGTCGCAGCCGTCGCCCCGCACGATCATGAAATCAACCGCCACTATTCGCGTCGCCCTGGCAGGGACCACTCTCCTCGGCCTGAGCTGCCTCCTCGCCTGGCAACACTGGGAGGCCGACCCGGGCCTCCGCGCCGAACAGATCGAGCAGGCGAGCATCGCCGACGAGCTGGCCGAAGGCCAAGACGGCCGCCAGCTGCTCATCGATCTGGTCGAGCCCGAAGACGGCGAAGGTGGGAGCGATGCCGAGCTCGAGGCCGTGATCGAGTCGATCACGGCGCTCGGCCTGCGGGTCGAGCCGGCTGGGTTCTACTCGGAGGGTGAGCACCTGTGGCGGGTCCACGGGACCCCCGGGCAGCTCACCGAGCTCGAGCGGATGATCGCCGAGGGCGAGCTCGAGGGCGGCCGGCTCATCGAGGGTGTCGAGGCCGACTTGAGCTACAGCCTGCCCGCGCACGCGCTCGCGGCCTGGGACGAGGTCGAGGACCTCGACGATCTGGGCGAGCCGGGTGTCCAGCGCCCGGACCGACCGCGGTTCACGCCCAACGACCCCATGTACCCGCTCCAGTGGCACCTCGACGCCATCAACGTGCCCGAGGCGTGGATGCACACCCGCGGTCGCGGGGCCGTCGTCGCCGTCATCGACACGGGCGTGGCCTACAAAGACCTACGCTGGAAGAACATCGACGCCAAGGCCGTGCCCGACCTCGCCGGCATCGAGTTCGTCCACGGCGAGACCTTCGTCAGCAACGCCATGCCCGAGGGCCTCGACGACCACGCCCACGGCACCCACGTCACGGGCACGATCGCCCAGGCCACCGACAACGGCCTCGGGGTCTCAGGGATCGCGCACAAGGCCAAGATCATGCCCCTCAAGGTCCTCGCGGGCGACGGGCGCGGTTCGGTCGCGGGTATCTCCAACGCGATCCGCTACGCCGCCGACCACGACGCCGACGTGATCAACATGAGCCTCGGCGGGCCGCTGCCCTCCCGGGTCATGGCCAAGGCCATCGAGTACGCCCACGGCAAGGGCGTGACCGTGGTCTGCGCGGCCGGCAACGAGAAGCGCTCACGGATCTCCTACCCGGCCGCCTACGAGGGCTCGGTCGCGGTCGCGGCCACCGACTACGAGGGCAAGCGCAGCTTCTACTCCAACTGGGGGAAGCAGCTCGACGTCTCGGCCCCCGGGGGAGACACACGCAGCGACAAAAACGGCGACGGCCACCCCGACGGCGTCCTCCAGAACACCATCCGCATCCAGGACCCCGCCCACAACGACTACCTGTGGTTTCAGGGCACCTCCATGGCCTCGCCCCACGCAGCCGGCGTCGCCGCGCTGATCGTCTCTCAGGGCGTCACCAACCCGGTCGAGGTCGAGCGGATCATGAAGGAGACCGCCCGCCACCCCAACAACAAGAAGTGGGACAAGGAGTACGGCGCGGGCATCATCGACGCCGAGGCGGCCGCGATCACGGCCCGCTCGAGCTACCGAGGTGAGCGCGTCGGCTTCGCCGCGCTGCTCGGGCTGCTCGGACTCGGCGGTCTCGGCTTTGGGGGCATCGGTGCCAACGCCGGCAGCTCGGTCAGCTCCGACCGCCGCCGCTACCTGCTCGCAGGTGGTGGCCTCGTCGTCGGCGCGGGCCTGGCGGTCGGCGCCCTCGCCAGTCCCGTCGCCTACGCGGCCGGTACGGCCACCACCTTGATGGGCTCGGGTCTGTTCCTGTCGGCCCTGATCCCGACCCTGCTGACCCTCGTGCTCCTCCAGTTCAAGTCCCTGCGCGGGCTGCTGACGGGCCTCAACCTCGGCTGGGCCGCGCTCTTGGCCCACGGCGCGATCGTCCTGCCGACGCTGGTCGAAGGTATCCCTGGCGACGGCGTCTGGGACCGACTGTGGCTGGGGGCCAACGCCCTCCTGGCCCTCTTCCTCGCCCGCAGGGTCGGCCGGCTCGAGTAGTCCGGCTTCCCCACACGACTCAGGCCCAAGCGCGAACGCGCTTGGGCCTGAGTGTTTCAACTGATCTGGATCTCGAGTCGGATCTGGATCCGAGCGGAAACCCTACAGCTGTTCGGCGAGGTAGTTCTGTTCACCGACCCGCGCGATCAGGTCGAGCTGGGTCTCCAGCCAATCGGCGTGCCCCTCCTCGGATACGAGCATGCGCTCGAGCATCTCCCGCGTCCCGTTGTCGCTGAGCTCCCGGGTCAGCGCGATACCCCGGTTGAAGCGCTCGTGGGCCTCCTCCTCGACCCGAAGATCGAGCTCGAACTGCTCTTTGGGCGTCTCGCCGACACAGATCTTGTTGTAACGCTGGAGGTTGGGGACCCCCTCGAGGAACAAGATCCGCTCGATAATCTCGTCGGCGTGTTTCATCTCGTCGATGGACTCGGCACGCACGAGGTCGGCGAGCCTGGTGAGGCCCCAGTTCTTCAGCATCTTCGAGTGGATGAAGTACTGGTTGATCGCGGTCAGTTCCGCGGTGAGGACCTCGTTGAGGAGGTCGATGATCTCTGGCTTGCCCTTCATCTCGAGGCGACCGTAGCAAGGTCGAAGCCGCTGACAACGGCACCGAGCCACGAGCCACGAAGAGCGAAGAGCGAAGCCGAGAGCCATTTTCAGCCACCGCCGAAGAGCCCGTCCCGGACTCGCCGACAACGAAAGCCGATATCAATATCGACCAGGCCGCGGCTCTATCCGAGCCCTGCGAGCCTCAGCGTGAGTGCTCGGACCGCGACGCAGCGGCGGTCGCTATCCCCTGCGTGCCGAGCATCTGCCGAATATGGCGAACGCAACCTTTGCAGTCGGTGCCCGCCTGACAGCCATCCTGGATCTGGCGCAGCGTGCAGGCCCCACGCCGGATCTCTTCCGAGATGCGGCGATCCGAGACTCCCTTGCAGAGGCACACGAGCATGGTGGACAGGTCGGGACAGGTGATATGGCGTTGAAAGTCGTTTTCAACGCCTGGTGTCGGTATAGCGCCACCATGCTGGAGGGATCAAGCACTGAATTAGGATTTCAAGATCGCCTGCAAAAAATTGCGCTGAGCACAGCTGCTCAGGCCGATCTGGGCGGGCGCGCGCAAGCCGCATGGGCGTGCGAAACCCGCCGACCCACGCGGGGCCGGTCCAGGACAGACCGCGCAATAAACGCCGGACCGAATCCAATCTGCTCGCGCCCGCGCCCTGTACGCTCGCGCCCGGGCAGGGCCGCTGCCCTCACTCGACGGTGACCGACTTGGCCAGGTTGCGTGGCTGATCGACGTCGGTGCCCCTGAGATCGGCGACGTGATAGGCGAGCAGCTGGAGCGGTACCGAGGCCAAGATCGGCTGGAGGTAGGGATCGACCTTGGGCACCAAGATGACGTCGTCGGCGAGGTCACCGATCCGAGCATCGCCCGCGGTCGCTACCGCGATGATCTTGCCGCCGCGGCTGCGGACCTCCTCGAGACCCGAGAGCGTCTTGTCGTAGCCCGGCCCTTCGAGGGCGAGCACGACCACGGGCACGGAGGCGTCGACCAGCGCGATCGGGCCGTGTTTCATCTCGCCGGCGGCGTAGCCCTCGGCGTGGGCGTAGCTGATCTCCTTGAGCTTGAGCGCCCCCTCGAGCGCGACCGGGAAACTCAGGCCCCGACCCAGGTAGAGCCAGTCGTGAGCCCCGACCCAGCGCCGCGCGATGATCTTGATCGCCGACTGGACCCCGAGCACGGCGTCGATGGCCACAGGCATCTCCCGCAGGCCCTCGAGCAGAGCGTGGGCCCGCTCGGACGCGAGCGCCCCCGTGCCCAGGCCGAAGTGGATCGCCAACATGCTCATCATCGTCAGCTGGGTCGTGAAGGCCTTGGTCGAGGCCACCGAGATCTCGGGTCCGGCGTGGGTGTAGATCACGTGATCGGCCATCCGGGCGATCGACGACTCGATCACATTGCAGATCGCCAGGCCCGTGGCCCCGAGGCGCTGAGCTTCCTCGAGCGCCGCACGTGTGTCTGCGGTCTCCCCCGACTGGGAGATAGCGAGCACCAGATCACCCTCGCGGACGATCGGCTTGCGGTAGCGAAACTCGCTGGCCAGGTCGACCTCGACCGGAATGCGGGCGAGCTGTTCGATGAGATACTTGCCCGCCAAGGCCGCGTGCCAAGAGGTCCCACAGGCGATCATGGTGATCTTGTTGTGGGCCGCGAGCGCCCTGAGGTCGATGCCCTCGAGCTCGCTGAAGTCCAGCTTGCTGTCCGGCCCCTGGCCCTGGAGACGGCCGATCAAGGTATCCCGGACCGCGCGGGGCTGCTCGAAGATCTCCTTGAGCATGAAGTGCTTGAAGCCGCCCTTCTCCGCGGCCATGGGGCTCCAGTCGATACGCCGCACCCGACGCTCGACCCGGGCCCCCGCGGCGTCGAAGTGAGCCACGATCCCGCTCCGGTCGACCTCGACGATGTCGCCGTCGTCGAGGTCGACGACCCGGCGTGTGTGCTCGAGGATCGCCGCGACGTCCGAAGCCACAAAACACTCGGGCTCGAAGCGCTCCGGGTCCCCGAGACCGATCAGCAGGGGCGCCGCGTGGCGGGTCGCGACCATGCTCTCGGGGTGATCATCGTGGATCACACACAGGGCGTAGGCGCCCTCGACCTCGGCCAAGGTCGCGCGCACGGCCGCCGCGAGATCCCCGTCCCTGGCGTCCTCCCTGGCGTCCTCCCTGGCGTCCTCCCTGGCGTCCTCCCTGGCGTCCTCATAGTGGGCGTCGATGAGGTGGGCCAGGACCTCCGTATCAGTCTCGCTGACGAAACGCCGACCGCGGCCGCGCAGGGCCTCGCGGTGTTTGGCGTGGTTCTCGATGATGCCGTTGTGCACCACACAGACCCGCCCGGCCCGGTGTGGGTGGGCGTTGAGCTCGCTGGGCCGGCCGTGGGTCGCCCAGCGGGTGTGGCCGATGCCCGTGGTCCCCGAGATCGGCTCGGCCTCGAGCTTCGCCGCGAGGCCCCCCAGCTTGCCCTCGCAGCGCGTGATCAGGGCTGGGGGAGAGCGCGCCGGGTCGAGGATCGCAACCCCCGCCGAGTCGTACCCCCGGTACTCGAGACGTCGCAGGCCATCCACGAGCAAGGGGACCGCGAGACGAGCGCCGGTGTAGCCGATAATGCCGCACATAGGGATCTGTGATGGTTGTAGCGGGCCTGCGAGAATTCGCCAAACCCATCCGGCCGCGGAGGTCGAACGAGACGACCCCCCGCCCGCAGACGCGGACGGAGGGTCGTTTGATTTCAGGTCGGTCCGAGACCGCTTACTGGCGCACCAAGTCGGTGTCGTACTTGATGATCTTCGCGCCCTCGAGGACCTTGACGTCCCTGAGTTGACGCTCGACCTTCATGGCCTTGCCCACGATCACGATCACGGGGATCGGGTGGATGTGCTTGGCCGCGGTGGCCTTGATGTCACCGATTTCGATCGTGCGGACATCGTCGATGTAGGTGTTGTAGTAGTCGCTGGGCAGGCTGTAGGTCTGCATGGTGCGGACCTTGGCGGCGATCTGAGACGCGGTCTCGATCTGCAGCGGGAAGCTCAGCGCCATGTTGTCGACGGTCGCCTGAAACTCTGCGGCGGTCGGATCCGTGGTCCGCAGACGCTCGACGTGCTCGAAGAGCAGCCCGATCATCTCTCCCGCTTCCTTGGTCTGGGTGACCATGGCGAAGGTGCCGATCGCCTTTTGCGAGGCCTGCATGGAGTTGATGTTGTAGGTGAGCTTCTTGTCCTCGCGGATGTCGCGGAACAGGCGCGAGCTCATCCCGCCTCCAAACAACTTGGTGACGGCCGCCATCTGCAGCCACTCGGGGCTGTTGCGAGCCACCGAGTTGATGTTGGCGATCACGATGTCCGAGCTGATCTGGTTGCGATCAACGATGTGGATCTCGAGCTCGGTGGGCACCGCCGCCTGGTAGTCCTCGGGCTTGAAGCGCTCGAGGGGGTGGTTCGGGAAGCTCTCGGCGGGCTGCCAGCGACCCAGGGTCTTCTCGACGATCTTTTGGACGTCGGCCTTGGTGACGTCCCCCGAGAGGATCAGGTAGCTGTTGTTGGGTCGGTACCAGGTCGAGTGAAACTTGCGCAGGTCGTCGGCCGTCAGGGCGTCGATCTGGGCGTCGCTGGCCCACATCTGCCCGTAGGGGTGCCCCTTGGGGTAGAGGATCTGGCCGACCAGGCGCTGGGCGAGCGCCCCGCCGTCGGACTTCTCGCTCTTGACCGCCGTCTTTTGCTGCTCCTTGAGCTTGCTCAGGGCCTCGTCGTCGAACTTCGGATTTTGCGCGACGTCGTTGATGAGCTCGAGGGCCATGCCCAAGTTCGGGGTCATCACCCGCGTCGTGATGAAGGCATTCTCCTCACCCGCAGCCGCCGACAGGCTCGATCCGACCTGCTCGATGCTCGCGTCGATCTTCGCCTTGCTGCGCTTTTTGGTGCCCTCGGTGAGCATCGAGGCGGTCATGCCTGCGAGCAGCTCGTCGTGGACACTGCCGGCACGGATGACCAGCTGGATGTCGACGATCGGAACTTCGTGGTTCTCGACGATGATCACCGAGAGCTTGTTGGGCAGCTCGTACTGCTGGAGCTCCGGGAAGTTGACCGGGCGCTGCTCCGAAGGCGGCGGCGGATCGGGGTAGACCCGCGCCGGAGTCTCTTGCGTGGTGTCCGTGTCGGCCGTCTGGCCGTCGTCGGGTGGGGTCGTGTCGGTGTTGGTCTTGTCGCAGGCGCCCAGGGTCATGGCGCTGGCGAGGCCGAGACACGCGACGAGGCTGCTGAGGCGGGTGGGGATATTGGTTTCGAAGCTACGCATTGGTTTGTCCTCCCCGATCACTTGGCGGCCGTCGCTTTGTCGGCGGGCACCATCTCGTAAAACAGCCAGTTTTCGTTCAGGTAGGCCTTGGCGACCCGCTTGATGTCCTTGGTGCTGACTTCTCCGTAGCGCTCGAGATCCGAGATGATGCGCTTGGGGTCATCGTAAAAGAGCGCGCCTTCGGCGATCGCCGAGGCCCGGCCCGAGTTCGTGGCCAGGGTGCTGACGCTCTGCATGAGCTGGGCGTTGACCGCCTTCTCGAGCTCCTTCTTGCTGACGCCCTTCTTGGCGACCTTGGCGAGCTCGGCGACGAGCACGCCCTTGACGTCGTCCAGATGGGCCTCGCCCTCGGCCGTGGGGATGCCGAAGAACAGCATGCCGCCGACGTCGCGCATACCGAAGATGTGGCCGCCGCCCGAAAACGCGGTCCACTTCTTGTCGTCGGTCATGATCTTGGGCACACGCGCAGACTCGCCGCCGAACAAGATGTTGCCGAGCAGGTCGAGCGCGGGGCGATCGGGGTGGTCGTCGCCGACCGTGGCCCAAGCCCAGATCCACTGGGCTTGCTGGGCCTTGTCGTCGGCGACCTGGCGCTCGATCTTGCGGCCGGTGATGACCTTGCTCTCGACCGTGGGCGGCTTGGCCTCACCCGCGGGGATCGGCCCGAAGTAGTGTCCCACCCGGTCCTTGACCGTCGCCAGCTCGACATCGCCGACGATGACCATGACCGCGTTGTTGGGCCGGTAGTAGGTCTTGAAAAAGGCCTCGCCGTCCGCGGCCGTGGCAGCCTCGAGATCCTCGAGCGAACCGATCGGCATGTGGGCGTAGGGGGTGCCCTCGAACAGCTCACCGATGAGCTGCTCGATACCCTTGGAGAAGGGTTGGTTGTCCGAGCGGTCCTTCTCCGACTTCACGGCCTCGCGCTGCACGGCGAAGGCCTCGTCGGTGATCTCGAGGTACTGAAGCCGGTCGGCCTCGCCCCAGAGCACCATGTCCAGGTACTGGCTGGGGATGTTGTGATAGTAGATCGTCTGGTCGAAGCTGGTCCCGGCGTTGATGTAGCCGCCGGCGCGCTCGGTGTATTCACCGATCGCGTTGTCGGGCAGGTTCTTCGAACCCTGGAACATCATGTGCTCGAAGAAGTGGGCGAAGCCCGTGCGACCCTCGACCTCGTCCCGCGACCCGACATCGTAGGTGATGTTGATGGTGAACGCGGGGGTCGAGTGGTCTTCGACCACGAACACGCGCATCCCGTTGTCGAGGGTGAACTCTTCGATAGCGAGCTCGATCTCGACCTTGGTCTTCGACTTCTTGGCGGCGTGGACCGGCGCGGGCAGGACCAGCGCACCGATAACGGGTAGGGCGAGGGCACCCGAGAAAGCGAGGTGCGCGAGTTTGGAGCGACGGACTGTCATACTGCTGGTTCCTTTCAACGTCGAACAACGAGACGCTGGCGGCGCGGACGTTATCATAAACGCGCGAAACCCAATGACCCGCGGGTCGACGATCGACACGCCGACGCGGCGGTCGCCCACACCGCCGTGTTTTCGCTCATGCCGGCGGCCGAAACCTATTCGAGTTCCAGGCGCGCGCGCTCGGCCATTTCGACCCCGCGCTGCCACTCGAGCAGGTCGGCGAGGCGCTGCGCCTCGTCGAGGCAGCGCGAGGCGTCGTCCTTGCGACCTGCGCTGGCCCGCAGCCGAGCCCGCAACAGCAGGAGCTCCGCGCTGGTCCGACGATCACCGATCTTGCGGGCCAGCTCGAGGCCACGCCCGACGTGCTGCTCCGCGAGCATGTTCTGCTTGAGCCCACGCAAGAGCCGCCCGAGGATCTCGTGAACCCGCATCTGGCCGTGGTCCTCGCTCCGACGCTCGGCCTGAAACAAGGCGTGCTCGGCCCAGGTCCGCGCCTCTCGGAGCTTCCCGGCACACTCGTGGACCTCGGCAGCGGTCAACAGGTAGCGCCACATCGAGAGGTCGATGAGCGCCCGAGGTCCATCCCCCAGCGTGCACATGTCGAGCCCCTCCTCGAGCTCGGCGATGGCCTTGTCGTGCTCGCCGAGTGCGTCGAGGGCCCGGCCGAGCTCGGCGTAGAGCTTGAGTAGAGCCTCGCGTCGACCCTGGGCGATCAGAGGTCCGAGTGCGCGCTGGTAGGCGTCGACGGCCCCACTCCACTCGCGGCGTCGAGCCAGACAGCGGCCCAGCGCCCGGTAGAGCTCGGACTCGCTGCCGGGTACGGTCTTGCTGCCGATCAGCTTGCGCAGGGTGTCGACGGCCTCGTCGACCCGGTCCGTATAACAGAAGGGATCGACGAGGTCGGCGATGAGGTGGGCCTCGTGTTTGAGCCGGTCGCCATCGGGCAGGCGCCTGCAGGCCTTGAGCGCGGTCCGCAGCAAGCGGACGGCCTTGGGGTCGTCGAAGCAGACGACAGCGGCGACCGCGGCCTCGCGCAGGGCCTCGATGAGCTCGACGGTCTGGACACATCCGGCGTCGTCTTGCGCGCGGCTGGGCTGGGCCCGCAGCAGGTGCAGCGCGCGGATCGTCGGTGAAGCCTGGGCCCGCTCGGTCCGGATCGAGGCCTCCCTGTGGAGGTGTTTGACCCGCCGCCGATCGATGAGCGCGAGAGCCCGCTCCCGGGTCAGGCGCCCGTGGAAGGCCCAACAATGATCACCCGCGGCCCTGAGCATGCCGGCCTGTTCCAGGGCGTCGAGCTGCTCGGAGAGCTCGCCCTCGTGGACCGCCGGATCCACGGCCCGCATGACCTCGAGTTCATCGTACTCGACCACCTCACCGAGCACCGCCGCGACCTCGAGGACCAGACGCTCGGGCGCAGCCAGGCGAGAGAGCCACCCATCGATCGCGCTCTCGACATCGACGAGCTCCCCCTCAGCCAGCACACAGCGCAGGGTGAGCTCGAGCTCGAAGGGGGTCATGGGCGCCTGGCTGGCCAGGCGATCGGCGAGCGAGGAGCTCGCCCCGCTGAGGTCCTTCGCCCATGCACGCAGGGCCGCTCCGTCGAGCTTGGGAAGCTCGACCACGGGGCTGCGAAGCCAGTCTCGCTGGGCCTCCGCGGTGCTGATCAAGATCAGCACCGGGGCGTCGGAGCGCGCATGCACGAGCTGCTGGAGGATCCTCCGTGAGGGCGCATCCCAGCGGTCGACATCGTCGAAGACGAGCAGCAGGGGCGCCCCGGCGGCGCCCTCGGTCAACGCCTGGACCGCCGAGGTGAAACACTCGCGACGGCGGACCGCGTACTCGAGCACGGTGTCCCCGGGACCCACGCCAAACAGCTCGCTGAGCCCGGGCAGGGCCTCGTAGGAGAGACCCAAGAGGTTCGCCGCTCGGTGGATGTCGCCAGCCGACGCCGACTCGGGGCTGAGACCCAAAAGTTGGCCGACGGCCACGCGGATCGGCCACAGGGCAGACATGGCCCCGCTGGTCTCACAGCCCGCGGCGACCACTCGCCAGCCCAGCTCGAGGGCCCGCTCGGCGAACTCGTCGAGCAACCGGGTCTTGCCCGATCCCGCCGGGCCCGTGATCACCTGCGCGTAGAGCCCGACCTTGGGCGAGGTCAGCTGGCGCTCGCCGGCATCGAGCAGGCCGTTGGCGGCCTCTCCAGCGAGCCGCTGCGGCAGCGCCCGCAACAGGACCTTGGCAGTGGTCTCACCCGTGACCTGGCGCAGGGCCTGGGTCGAGCGCCGGGGCAGCTTGCGCTGGCCGGGGGCCAGGCGCTGCTGCTTGGGCACCGCCGTCCCACAGCTCGCACAAAAGTGATCGTCGGGCTTCATCACCTTCCCGCAGCTGGAGCAGTAGATCGCCGTGCTGGTCCCGACTCGGGAGGTCTCGACGATCGCCTCGCGAAACGCGCTCGCGTCCGCGTAGCGAGCCTCTCGGTCCTTCGACAGGGCGCGCAGACAGACCGCCTCCAGCGGGGTCGCGCTGGTGCCCAGAACCTGGCTCGGCGGGATCGGCTCCTCGTGGATGTGGCGATGAAGGATCTCCACCGCGACCTCCGACTCGAAGGGCGGGCGCCCGGTGAGCATCTGATACAGGATCACGCCGACGGCGTAGAGGTCCGAGCGCTGGTCGAGCTTGAGGCCACAGGCCTGCTCCGGAGACATGTACTCGGGCGTGCCGCAGACCACCCCCTGGCTGGTCAGCCCCGGGCGCGAGTCACTGGACGACTCGTCCATCAACTTGGCGATCCCAAAATCGAGGACTTTGAGCAGCTCGCCCCGCGTCCGCAGGCTCTGAACGAGGATATTTTCGGGCTTGAGATCGCGGTGCAGCACCCCCAAGCCGTGGGCCTCGGTGAGCGCAGCCAGGATCTGCAGGCACAGGTCCGCGACCCGATCACGGGAGAGCGGGAACTCGTCGCGGATGATCTGCTCGAGGGAGCGACCCTCGATGTACTCCATCACGAGGAAGGTCACGCCGTCGGGGGTCCGCCCGTAGTCGACGATCGAAACCACGTTCGGATGGTTCAAGCTCGCGGCGTTGTGTGCCTCGTTGGCGAAGCGCGCCTGCGAGTCCGGATCGTGGGTGAGATGAGGGCTGAGGATCTTGATGGCGAAGGGTTTGTGCAGCGCGGTCTGCTCGGCCCGATAGACCCGCCCCATGGCCCCGGTCCCGATCAGATCCTCGATGAGATAGCGATCATGGATCATCCGACCCAGATAAGGGTCGCCATCGTGACGCTGCGCGCCCGTCAGATCAGACCCGCAGCCCGGACAAAAACTGTGTTCGTCGAGAACGCGCGCGTCACACTGCGGACAGATCGTATGTGCTAGCTCGTGCACAAAGCTCCTACATTAGAGGCCGACGACCGTACCTTAGAGAAGGCTCGCCGCAAACAAATACACGCCCGGGTCGATCAACTTTCGGCAGGAGGAACAAGAGTACATGCGCGCTTAGCGCATTGCGCTCCTGTTCCCAGTATAGCGGTCCGCGCTCCAGTTTCGCCCCCCCCGACCTGTCGGGCGAGACCGATCACCTGCGGTAGTATCAATATTCTTCTCCACCAATATTGTGAAGAGTTATCCCATGAGTCCCTGCCTGGGAACTGGTTTGATAGCACTCTGCTCACGGATCCCCCATCGCTGAGCCGGCTCGGTCTTGATCCTTCGACCACCGCGGCTCGGGCGATTCTGAGCGTGTCCGATCGACAGCCTCCGTGTTTGGTGGGTTATGTCACTTTCTGGAGCAACGCGGGCGGAGCCGTCACCCGCCGCCGCCGCCGCTGAACACACCCTAATCTGGCGCTCAGCGGCCATCACGCAGCATTGACAGGACACACGCCTCCCTCATATATACCGCGCGCTTGGCGGGCAACCGCCGTTGGGGCGTCGGCAAGTGGTAAGCCATCGGTTTTTGGTACCGACACGCGTAGGTTCGATCCCTACCGCCCCAGTTTTCTCGACCGACGCTTCTCGATCCCCCCTCGGCCCGTCCGGAGTTTCGCGTGAACCGACTGATCTCCATC
The DNA here is from genome assembly GCA_964451725.1 of uncultured Nannocystaceae bacterium. Taxonomy (GTDB): domain Bacteria; phylum Myxococcota_A; class Polyangia; order Nannocystales; family Nannocystaceae; genus Plesiocystis. The sequence continues at coordinate 23,574 of CAYVJQ010000017.1, forward strand.
TTCGGCGGAAACGCCACCCCTGCTCTGACGGCCGAAATCTGTCGCTACGTCGGTGTGCCCCAGGGCACCTCGAAGGTCTCGCGCTTTTCCGACGGAGAGATCTTCGTCGAGATCGGCGAGAACGTTCGCGGCGTCAACTGCTTCATCGTCCAGTCGACCTGCTCGTCGCCGAACGACAACTTGATGGAACTGTTGATCATGATCGACGCGCTCAAGCGCGCCAGCGCCGGCGCGATCGTCGCAATCATGCCCTACTTCGGCTACGCCCGCCAAGATCGCAAGGTCAAGCCCCGGACTCCGATCACGGCCAAGCTCGTCGCTGATCTGTTGACCGCCGCGGGTGCGACCCGGGTGCTCTCGATCGACCTGCACGCCGGTCAGATCCAGGGCTTCTTCAACATCCCCTTCGACCACCTCTACGCGACCCCCGTGATCCGCGACGCCCTGCGCGACGCGGGCCTGAGCGGACCCAACACGGTCGTGGTCTCCCCCGACGCCGGCGGCACCGAGCGCGCGCGCGCCTACTCCAAGTTCCTCGGCTGCCCGCTGGCGATCATCGACAAGCGCCGCGAGTCCCCCAACGTCTCCCAGGTCCACCACCTCATCGGCGACGTCGAGGGCAAGCGCGCGATCTTGATCGACGACATGATCGACACCGCGGGAACCCTGTGCAACGCCGCCCAGGCGGTCAAAGACCACGGCGCGGCCGAGATCTACGCGGCCGCGACCCACGGTGTCCTCTCGGGTCCGGCCCTCGAGCGCATCAACGACTCGGTGATCTCCAAGGTCTGGGTCACCGACACGATCCCGCAGCTCGACAAGCAAGCCCGCTGCCCGAAGCTCGAGGTCTTGAGCACGGCCCATCTGGTGGGTGAAGCGATCAAGCGCATCCACCACGGCGACTCGATCTCGAGCCTGTTCGCCTAAACGGCCAGACATCGGCCCCATCCGCGTTGATCACGGCCACCAGCTTCCTGGCGTCGCGCTTTGTCATGGAAGTGAGGCTGTGGGCCGACTCACAGGCGCGTCTTCGGTTCTGTCTCCGATCCATCTTGGACTGGACGCAATGCACGATGTAGACAGCGGCAAACCTATTTTGGGTGTGCGTCGGCGGCGAGCCGGTTCCTAGTGGACCACGAGGCACCTATCCGACGGCCCCACAGAAAGAAAACCATGAGCGAGAACCAATACGGCATCCTCGAAGCTTCGATTCGTCACCAGTCCGGCAAGGGCTCGGCCCGCAAGCTCCGCGCCAAGGGCCTGATCCCCGGCATCATCTACGGCAAGGGTGAGGACAACATCATGCTCACCGTCAGCCCCCGCGAGCTGCGTCGGGCGCTCGACCCCGAGCGCAAGCTCAACACCTTTTTCAAGGTCAGCATCCGCGACGGTGAGGGCACCCCCAAGATCGAGGAGTGTGTACTCACCAACTACCAGGCGGACCCGATCCGCGACGAGTTTGTGCACGTCGACTTCCTCCGCGTCGACCCCAACACCGAGATCGTCACCAAGATCCCGGTCGAGTACATCGGCCGTGCGGTCGGTGTGGTCACCGGTGGCAAGCTCCGGACCTACCAACGCACGACGCGTATCGCCGCCAAGCCCAGCGAGATGCCGGTCAAGCTGACCGTCGATATCACTGACCTCAACGTGGGCGACACGCTCCGAATGCGTGATCTCGAGCTCGAGAACGCCCGGCTCCTGGACCACCCGGACGCCGTCGTCGCGCACGTCGAGCTGCCGCGGGCCGCGATGCCCGAGGGCGAGGGCGAGGGCAAGGGCGAGGGCGAGGGCGAGGGCGAGGGCGAAGGGAAGAAGGAAGAGTAGGCCGACCCGGCCTCACTCTCCCCGTCCCACGCCCCACCCCCGCGAGTCACCACGACCATGTCCTCCCTCTCGCCATGGCTCATCGTCGGACTCGGCAACCCCGGTCCGAAGTACGCCGACAACCGGCACAACGTCGGGTTCATGGTCGTGGAGCGCTGGGCCGAACATCACGCGACGCCCGGCACGGGGGGTCCTGGATGGAAGCAGCAGTTCAAGGGCAGGGCCGCTGTCGTCCACGCGGGCGCCGGCATCGGGCGTGCTGTCGTCCTCCAACCGCACACTTTCATGAACCTCTCGGGGCAGAGCGTGCGGGCGGCTGCCGACTTCTACGACATCCCCCTCGATCGCATCGTCGTCGTACACGACGAGATCGACTTCGAGTTTGGCCGGGTCGCGCTCAAGCGCGGCGGCGGTCACGGGGGCCACAATGGCCTGCGCAACATCATCGAGCACCTCGAGAAGCCCCGTTTTCTCCGTGTCCGGGTCGGCGTCGATCGTCCCCGACATGGGGAGGTGGCCGACTGGGTGCTGTCCGACTTTCGAGGTCAGGACGCCCTGCACCTGGGTGAGCTCATCGACCGCGCCGAACAGGCGCTGACCGTTCTCGTGGCGGAGGGCCTCACCCTCGCCAGCAACAAATTCAATCAATCTCCACCCCCCGAAACGGCCTCGAGCCCCTCGAGCGCTTCCTGATCGGGCAACCCAAGGATTCGTATCGTGAAACCCGAAGATCTCCTCTTTGCCATTCCGGTGGCCGGCGTGGTCGCACTGATCTACGCCGGATTGACCTCCAAATGGATCAAGGGCCGTGACGAAGGCAACGAGCGCATGAAGTCCATCGCCGCTCAGATTCAGAGCGGCGCCATGGCCTTCCTCCGTGCCGAGTACTTTGTGCTCGGCATCTTCGTCGCTGTCGTCGCCGTCGGCCTCGTCCTCCTCAACCTCTCCGAGCCGACCTCCGATCCGCTGATCGGTCTGTCCTTCGTACTCGGCGCTGGCGCGTCGGGTATCGCGGGCTTCTTCGGCATGCGTGTGGCCACCATGGCCAACGTCCGCACCGCCGCAGCTGCCCGCACGGGCCTCGCTCCTGCGTTGCAGATCGCCTTCCGCGGCGGCGCCGTCATGGGCATGAGCGTGGTCGGCCTGGCCCTCATGGGCCTCGGCGGCCTGTTGTGGTTCTATGTCGGCCAGTTCGAGGTCGACCTGGCCGCCCTCGACCAGGCCAGCGAGAGCGTCAAGTTCAGCAAGGTCATCAACGTCCTCGCGGGCTTCTCCATGGGCGCATCTTCGATCGCCCTGTTCGCGCGGGTCGGCGGAGGCATCTACACCAAGGCCGCCGACGTCGGCGCCGACTTGGTCGGTAAAGTCGAAGCCGGCATCCCCGAGGATCACTTCCTCAACCCGGCGACCATCGCCGACAACGTCGGCGACAACGTCGGCGACGTCGCGGGCATGGGCGCCGACCTGTTCGAGTCCTACGTGGGCTCGATCATCGGCGCCATGATCCTCGGCGCGCTGGCCTCCCAGGGCGCCTTCGAGGCCGCCTTCATGCCGCTGGTGATCGCGGCTGTCGGTATCCTGGTGTCGATCCTCGGCACCTTCGTGGTCCGCACCAAAGAGGGCGGCAACCCTCAGCACGCCCTCGACGCGGGTGCCTTCGGCTCCGCTGGCGTGATGATGGTGCTCAGCTACTTCATCATCGACTACTTCGTGCAGGCCGCGGGCGGGGGCATCAAGTTCTCCGAGTTCGCCGCGCCGCTCACGACCTGGCACCTCTTCTACCCGATCGTCGTCGGTCTCGTGGCCGGCTCGCTCATCGGCTTGGTGACGGGCTACTACTGCTCCAAGAACCGCAAGCCGGTCAACAGCATCGTCGAGCAGTCCAAGACCGGACCCGCGACGAACCTCATCGCCGGTATCGGCGTGGGCTTCGAGTCGACCGCGATCCCGATCCTCCTGATCGCTCTCGCCATCTACGTCGCCAACCTCTACGCCGGCATCTACGGCGTGGCCCTGGCGGCCCTGGGCATGCTCTCGACGACCGGCATCCAGCTGGCCGTCGACGCCTACGGCCCGATCTCGGACAACGCCGGCGGCATCGCCGAGATGTCCGGTCTGCCCAGCAAGGTCCGCGAGCGCACCGACAACCTCGACGCGGTCGGCAACACCACCGCCGCGATCGGCAAGGGCTTCGCCATCGCCTCCGCGGCGCTCGCCTCCCTGTCCCTGTTTGCGGCCTACCGCAAGCTCGCCCTGGGTGACACCGACATCATCCTCACCGACCCGGAGGTCCTCATCGGCCTGCTGGTCGGCGGCATGCTGCCCTTCCTGTTCTCGGCCATGGCCATGAAGGCCGTGGGTGAGGCCGCGATGGAGATGATCCAAGAGGTCCGTCGCCAGTTCAAAGAGATCCCCCTGCTGCGCGAGGCCCTCACAGTGGTCGCCCAGGCCGAGAAAGAGGACCGCGAGCTGACCGAGGAAGAGGACAAGTTGGTCCAGGCGGCCGGCAAAAAGACCGAGGTCGAGAAGTGTGTGGCCATCTCCACCCAGGCCAGCCTCAAACGCATGATGCTGCCGGGGCTGCTGGCCATCGCCTCGCCCATCATCGTCGGCTTCTGGTCGCCCCTGGCGCTCGGTGGCCTGCTCGCAGGTACCCTCACCTCTGGCGTCATGTTGGCCATCTTCATGTCCAACGCCGGTGGCGCCTGGGACAACGCCAAGAAGCAGGTCGAGGAGCAAAAGCGTGACCCAGAGGCCAACACCGGCAAGGGCTCCGAGCGGCACAAGGCTGCGGTCATCGGAGACACGGTCGGCGATCCCTTCAAGGACACCGCCGGCCCGAGCCTCAACATCCTCATCAAGCTGATGACGATCGTGGCTGTGGTACTCGCGCCCCACATCAACCCGAACCGGACCGAGGCCCCCGAGGCCGACTCGACCGAAACGGCCGATTCGGGCGGCGATGCCGACAACGGCGACGCCAAAAAGGACACCAAGGCGGACACCAAAAAGGACGCCAAGAAAGACTGAGCGCACCGCGCCGGTCGAGGGTCCGCCACATTGTGGCGGGCCCTTTTCTAATTGGGCTCGAAGGTGGGACTTTTCTCACCGAGTGACACGGCGATCGTGTCGACACCCGCCTAGCTCTATCTGAGCACCAATTGCTGGCGGTCCAATCGCTTCAGCGGCACTCGAATCCCAATATGTGACGTATTTTTCTGAACCGCGAGCTGCCGACTCCGACACCAGCCAATCGGAGGCCGCATGCAGAACCTGACTACTCAACCTCACGTATCGTCACTGGATGACTCTTTGCACTCAGAGCCATCTTTGCCCAAGCTCTCTCTCGTGGCGCTTCGTGAGCGCAAGAAAGATCAGACCCGGGATGCCCTCTCCCGCGCGGCCTTCGTCCTGTTCCAGAGCAAGGGCTACGAGGGCACGACGGTCGCGGAGATCGCCCGCGCCGCCAACGTCTCGCGGCGGACCTTCTTCCGCTACTTCTCGACCAAGGACGCGCTCTTGTTTGTGGACGAGGGCGAGCGCTTGTCCATGTTTCGTGCCCTGCTGAACAACCGGGAACCGGAAGAGGGGGCCTTCGCCGCGATCCACCGCAGCTGCATCGCCCTGTCCCGGCGCCTGATGCAGGACCGAACCCAGATCATCGCTCGGGCCTCGATCATCGGCGCGTCCCCAGCCCTGAGCAAACAAGAGCGCCAGCAGGACCTGGCCTGGGAGCACGCGATCACCGACGCCCTGCTCGCGGGCATCGACGATCCAAGCCCGCTCGCTAGCCGTCGGGCTCGCGCCCTCGGTGGCGCGATCTGGGGCGGCATCCGAGCGACCATGAGTGAATGGCACGGCGATCAAGGCCGCAGCGACCTCGTCGCCCTCGCCGAGGAGGGTCTCGAGCTGTTCGCGGGTGCGATCGACTTTGAGGCCGAGCCCCGGCGCCCCCGATTCGTAGACAACTAGGCCCCCTATGCCCTCCCCGCTCGAGACGATCCCCGCCCAAGGCTCACCCCCGGACACCGTACTCGAGCAGCTCGAGCGCTATCGATCAGACGATCTGGATTGGCGTTCGGGCAAAGTCTGGGCCTATATCTTCGACCCCGGGAAAGAGGCGGAGGCGGTCGTTCAGCGGGCCTTTATGGCCTACCTGAACGAGAACGGCCTCGACCCGACCGCCTTTCCCAGCCTCCTCCGATTCGAGAACGAGGTGGTCTCCATGTCGGCGCGCCACCTCGGCGGCGACGCTGCGGTGGTCGGCAACTTCACCAGCGGGGGGACCGAGAGCATCATCTTGGCCTGCAAGGCGGCCCGGGACTGGGCTCGGTCCAAGCGCCCCGAGCTCGCCCGCGCGGCTCAGCGCCCCAAGATCATCCTGCCGTCGACGGCCCACGCCGCCTTTCACAAGGCGGCCCACCTCCTCGACCTCGACAAGGTCATCGTCGATGTCGACCCGCTCAGCTTTCGCGCCGACCTGCCTCAGATCCGAGCGGCGATCGACGAGCACACCATCATGCTCGTCGGCTCGGCCGTCTCCTACGCCCACTGCGTGATCGATCCGATCGCCGAGATCGCGGCCCTGGCCCAATCCCGAGGGTTGTGGATGCACGTCGACGCCTGCATGGGTGGCTTCTTGCTGCCCTACTTTCGGCGTCTCGGTCGGCCGGTGCCGAGCTTCGGGTTCGAGGTCGAGGGCGTCAGCTCGATCTCCATGGACCTGCACAAGTACGCGTTCGCGGCCAAGGGCGCCTCGGTGGTCTTGTATCGCGACAAGGCCCTGCGCAAGCACCAGATCTTCACCTGCGCCGACTGGACCGGCTACACGATCAGCAACCCGACCCTGCAATCGAGCAAGTCCGGGGGCCCAGTCGCCGCCGCTTGGGCGATCCTCAATCACCTCGGAGACGCGGGCTACCTCGCGCTCGCGCAGGCCGTGCTCGAGGCCACCGACAAGGTCATGCAGGCCATCGACGACCACCCCGACCTGCGCCTGGTGGGCCGCAGCGACATGAACCAAATCGCCCTGTGCTCGGACACGGTGCCCATCTTTGCGCTCGCCGAGGCCCTCAACGCGCGCGATTGGTACGTCCAGGTTCAGCTCAGCTACAGCTGGGAGGGGGGCTGCTCCCCCGCGAACATCCACCTCTCGATCAACCCGGCCAACCTGCGCTGGGTCGACGACCTGCTCGCAGACCTCGACCACTGCATCGAGCAGGTCCGCGACACACCTCCAAACCCGCTCGTCGAGGGGCTCGCACCACAGCTGGCCCAACTCGACCCGAACACCCTGACCGGTCAGACCATACGCGAGATGATGGCCATGCTCGGGATCACCCCGGGTGAAACACCGAAGGTCGGCGCGGCCGTCAACGAGCTTCTCGATGCGCTCTCACCTGCGCTGCGCGAGCGTGTATTGACCGAGTTCATGAACGAGCTCTACTGACGGACGACCCCTGGACCTGATCAAACCCGATCAAACCTGATCAAACCTGATCAAACCTGATCAAACTTGATCAAACTTGATCAGGCCCGGTCAGTCTTCGTATCCGAAGTCGGGATCGCCACCGCCGCCAAATTCACCGCCGCCTCGGGCACCACGACCGCCTCGGCGACGTCCAC
>CAYVJQ010000017.1:31125-73664 GCA_964451725.1 uncultured Nannocystaceae bacterium
CCGCCGCCAAATTCACCGCCGCCTCGGGCACCACGACCGCCTCGGCGACGTCCACGTTTGCCACTTCCACGGCCGTCTCGGCCACCATCCCGATCTCCACGGCCCCAATCGTCTCCACTGAAACCACCGGGGCGCCCGCCGCCGCCTCCACCTCCAGGACGAGCGCCGCCTCCGCCTCCGGGGCCACCGCCTCCACCTCCGCCTCCGCCTCCGCCTCCAGGACGAGGGCGACGTTCTTTCTCCTGCGCCCGATCGACTCGGATCGAGCGACCATCGACCTCTTTGCCGTTGAGGTCGAGAGCCTTGGTCGCCCCCTCCTCATCGACGTAGGTCACGAACCCAAAACCGCGGGAGCGGCCCGTCTCGCGATCCAAGATCACGCGGGCGTCCTCCACGGCACCGAACTCGGCGAAGACCTCCTTGAGGCGCTGGTTATCCATCGCCCAAGGCAGTCCGCCGATGAACAATTTTTTCGACATCTGCTTGCTTTCTCGATCCGAGGTCCCCGCCTCGTTACCCAAGGGTACCGTGTGGCGCCCAGCAGCGGCAACAAAAGCTGCGCCCACTCCCCCGCTCAGGTGACCACCGCCCTGTCATCAGATGGCGGTCCACTGTCCTCAGGCCGCCACCGCTGTGTCACAGCCTTCAGAACAGGCCGCGTTCGCGCAGCCGCTCGAGCAGGGCCTCATCGAAAAACAACACGTAGAAGGCCAACACCCACAGCGAGAAGTACCCAACCCGATACATCAACAAGCCGATGCCGAGGTGCATGGCCGCGCCGCCCAAAAATGCGAGCGGCCGGGCCCGGCGCACACCGAAGAGCAGGGGCGCCGCGAGTTCAAAGCCGAGCGAGGCGTGCTGCAGCACCGCCCACACCCAAAGGGGCAAGCTCCGCACCATCCAGGCGGCGAGGTCCGTCATGTAGATGGTCTGGGCCTGGCGCCACAACACCGTGCTGCTCTCGAGCCAGTCGCCCTGGAGCTTGCAGATCCCAGCGCCGAAATAGAGGAGCAACAAGGTCGCCTGGAGCACCCGGATCGGCCACGCGGACCGGAGCCCTCGCGACTGCTCCTGTCCTCCCGCTTTGGGCTCGACCCAGGGTGCCAGGGCGATCGCAGTCAGGGCTACGATCGCGACCTTGTTCATGGAGAACGCGCCGAGGCGGTCGGCCATGGTCACGTAGAGGAGACCGGCGAGCGTCACCCACACAAAGCGGGTCGGCCACACACGCAGCAAGATCGCGACCATGCTCCCGATGTAGACCACCAAGAAGATCGGCAGCGCCCACTCGGGCAGGAGCGGGACCTCGAACTGGAGTCCAAGGGAGACCGACGGGCTCAGGTGGTAACCCTCGGCGGTCAGCCACTCCCGGCCGTCGAGGCTCCAGGCGAGTGTGTAGATCAGCAGGGCCAGGGTCGCCGCCCACCGAAATGCCTCCAGCCGCACGCTGCTGCAGGGGCCCACCGCCCACCGCAGCAGCGCCTCGACGGCGTTGCCCCCCTCCGCTTTCGCTTCCGCTTCCGCTTCCGCTTCCGCTTCCGTCATGGCGTCCCTCCCTCACCCGAGATCAGGGTCTCGCCCAACTGCCGGATCTCGACCGCCCCCAACTCGCCCCGGGGCCGCTTGCGCCAGTGGCCTGTGGGCGGCGCGTCGACGCTGATCCAGACATCGGTCCAGAGGTAGCGCACCCGGATGATCGACGCGCGCTCGGGGTGCTGCTCCGCATCCTGAGCGACCAACCATCGGGCCATCTCGGCCCGGGCCGGCTCCGCTCGATCGCGGTAGCCGAAGCGGGCCATGAACCGGTCGAAGCGTGTGCGGTGGCCAAAGGGCTCGAGCCCAAAATACTCGCGCTCGTCGAAGTCCTCCCAGCCGCGGGCGCCCTGACGCCAGACCTGGACATAGAACACACTCACCCGATCGCTGGCGGTCGCGAACAGACAGGAGACCGCGTAGAAGTCCCGGGCCTTGGCCGGCAACACCCGAGGTGGCCCCCCCGAGACGCCGGAGATCGCCAGGGGCAGCAGCCAAAACAGGGTGAAGGCCGCCCCTACAGCCAGGTCGCGGCGGCGGGGGAGCCAGCTCCACCCGGACTCGGGCGAGTGGGGCGAGTGGGGCGGGCCCCCGGCAGGTTCCGACATCGAGGCTGTCTAGGCGCGCTGGCGCAGGATGGCCAAGGCCAGGTTGCCCACGCCCGGCACGAAGCTGATCGGCCACAGCCACCACAGCCCCGGGAACAGGGAGATCAGCTGCCGACCGACGGGATGTTTACCCGAGATCATGGTCTCATCTTTGTCCGGTGTCCGCAGGCGCAGACGCAGGTCGTCCGCACCGACGCTGGTGTCGAGCTCGAAGTCGAGCCGCTCGCCCAGGTCCCAACAGCGCAGCAGCGCGACCCGGCGAATACTCCCCTCGGAGGGTCCATGCACGACCACCCAGGGCGCCTTGCGGATGCGGTACTTGGCCCGCTCCAAGGGGGCGGTCAGCTTGCGCACGATCCGTCGAACGCCGGCTTCGGGGAGCGCGGGCCGATCACCCTCACCGGGCGCGGCCGCACGCCAGAGCAGGAACTTCCACGCGCTGTCGATGTTCGCGCCGACCAACAAGATCGGATACATGGCGATCATCCCCTGCACGAAGGTCCCCACGTTGAGCGAGATGTCGATGCCGACGTGGAAGAGGAACCCGAGCAGCAGCCACAGGCGCTTACCCAGCAGCCAGTCGCGCACAAACACGTAGGTCTTGGGCATCCACTGGCGCAGGGCCATGACCACCGCGCACAGCAGCAGGGGCACGGACAGGATCACCAGCGAGGCCAGCTGGCGCAGCATGTCCTTGTTGTGCAGCCACGGCGCCGACTTCTTTCCGGGCGTGTAGTAGTAGAGCACCGAGAGGTCGGCCATGTAGGCGCCGACCGCCAAGACCCCGATCAGCGCGCCCCAACTGAGCACGCGGATGGTCCACGCCGCTGAGCCTCGGCCCGAAAGGTCGGCCTCTCCGAGCCACAGACGGTCGGCTGCGATGATGCCCGCGAGCACCAGCAGCACCATGGGCTTGACCCACATCGGGGCGTTCCACACCAGCAAGACACAGACCGCCATGCCCAGGGCGTAGAGGCTCCAACGGGGCACCGGCCCCTGCCAGCGGTTTTGCTCCCGGTCTTTGTCCCATCCGCGGAGCATCTCGCCGAGCAGGTAGAGCGGGAACAACATCTCCCACCAGTGCACCAGCACGGTCATGGCCCGCGTGATGTAGAGCTTGTGCCCCCAGGCCGCGACCAGGTGCATGGGCCAGCGGTAGAAGTGGTCGAGGTTCAGCGCGTAGTAGAGGGCCGAGCCGTCGGCCCAGGTCTTGCCTGATTTGAGCAGACCCGTCGCGCAGTAGATGAAGGTCAGCTGGAGCAGGAAGAAGATCTTCGGCCACGCGGCGATCCGCTCGTAGGCAGGGACCTCTTTGGCGCCGTCTTTTAGGATCGCCTTTCGCCGCTTTCGCCACGAGTCGACCGAGTAGGCCTTCCCCCAGTTGACGAAGATCGCCAGGAACGCGGTGATCCGAACGACCGTGTCGCCGCCCGAGAAGTAGATCGGGTTGTAGTTGTAGACCTGGAGCACCATCAGCCAGGTCAGGACCGTGAATATCCGGGTCCACGCGCCGATCGTCATCATGAAGGCGCAAAAGAACAGCAGCCCGAAGATCGTGTAGGTAAAGGCCGGATCGCTGCGGAAGAACAGCACCGACCAGCGATCGGTGAGCATGGTGAGCCAATCCCACCAATGTTCGACACCGAATTCCGGGTCCCACAGCGTCCGTAATTTGCCGCCGTAGTTCTTCCGCGACATCTCGGTCAGGAGCAGGCCCTGATCGGTGAACAGCCACTCCCCCTGGAGGACCAAGAGGTCCATGAAAGTCCAGAGGATGGTGATCCCGATGGCCATGCGCGCGAGCGCGGCCGGTCGGGGATCGACCCGGTCGAACCAAATCCGCCGCCACAGCTCGGGGCGGAGCAGGAAAAACAGCACGATCAGAGCGAAGCCTACCCACAGCCACTGGGTGGCCACTTCGAGGTGCGCCGAGACATCGACCTCGGGCTTCTTCTTGGCGAGCGCGAGCAACAGGCTCGTCATGATGGACCTTCTAGGTGAAACATGGGTGCTCCGCTCGAGATGCAGGTGGGCTGCAGAGGCCGGATTCGGCCCTCAAAAATGTTCATTGTCGGGCCTTTCGCAGCTCGGCTTTGGTCCGGGGCCGGGGCTTCGTCCGCGGGCCCTTCGTGCTCTTGTCGACCGGATCCGTGACCTCGACGTCGCCGCCTTTTTTCCGCGGCGTCCCCCCGAAGTTCTCCCGTTTCGCCCAGCTCCGACGCTTGCTCTCGGCGTCGCGCTCGGCCTTGCGAGCTTCGGACTCGATCGCCCGTTCGTCGGCCTCGGTCAGCGGCCAACCCCGGCGTTCCTTCATGAAGTGAGCCACGTCGGCCGGCTTGCAGGCGTGGGTCTCGACCTCGGTCCGCCGCAGCTTGCGCTTGCGTGGATCGCTGGGTCCGTCGAGTTTGTCCGGCTTCGGGATCGGGGTCTTGAGCTTGAGGACCTGGACCTCGCTCGGCATCTGGCCATCGTGCTCGAAGGCCCAGTCGCGGCAGTGATACTGCGCCCAGTACTTCAGATACCACTTGCTCTTGCCGACCATCCGCCGGTGCATCTTACGGGTCCGATCGTTGTACCAAAACACGTAGGGCCGCTCGGTGTAGTGGTCGGTACCGATCTGGTAGGTCTCGTCGTCGAGGTCGACGACCACCGTGCGCATGAAGGTGTTCGAGCGCGGGGGATTCGGCGCGAACATCTTCCAGCTCTGGCTCACGTTCATGGCTCGCACCCAGCTCCCAAAGGGCTTGGCCGCCTCGCTGCGCCAAGCTTTTGACACGGAGTAGCGCGGGATGAAGGTCACCACGACCGCCGAGACGTGCCAGACCATGAACCCGAGCACGAAGGTGCGCAGCAGCGTGCCGCCGATCATGACGGGCGCGGCCGGACCCGAGGGCAGGGCAGTGTCGCTGTCCGCCTCGTCGCCCTTGCTGTCCACCCCGTCGCCCTTGCCGTCCGACCCATCCCGATCATCCCGATCATCGGGAAGCAGATCGAAGTTCCTGCGCTTGCGGAAGTGAAAGGCCGCGCCCACACCGAGCACCGCGAAGGACCACCACCAGCCGGTCTTCGCCAGCAGATCGAGGCGCTCCTTTCGAGCCTTGGCCTCGACCTTGCGAGCCTCACGCTGCTCCGCCTGGTCCTCGGGTGCGATGTTCCGGGTCGCCTCGAGGTCGGCCTCGGTCTTGGCCTCGAGTCCACGCAGGCCGATCATGCCGAGCAGGCCCACGATCGCCACCAAGACCACGGCGTCGGGGATCCGACCGCCGCGCTTGCCCGCCTCACGATCGAAGGCGGCCACGTCACGGTTCATGCGCAGCGGACCGACGAAGAGCTTGTAGGGGTCGCTCCACCACGGCCCCGTGGCGTCGCGCTCGAGCGTCTCGGTCGCGCTCTCGAGCACACCTGAATCGGAGCTCAGGGCCGCGTCGCAGGCCTCGGGGGCCATCCACGCGGTCCACTTCCAACGCCGGAGCAACTTCGCGCAGAAGCGGAAGATCACCAGGTAGACCTCGGCGTCGAAGAACACGACGTACATCCACATCATGATCACCGGGAACATGCCGATGTTCATGAATCCAAGCAGGATCCCGTGGAAGATGAGGCCCAGGCCCAGCCAGATCCGGCGGCCGAACAGCCACGCACGCATGAACGCTTGGTCGATGACGAAGTGGGTGGCGGCGTCCCCGGTCGCCGGCCCGAACCAGCGCTCGCGCAGCGCGGCGACCTTGGCGGGTTTTTTGATCTTGATCGGCCAGCGCCCGAGCACATGCCAGATGACGATCATCAGGGGCAGGACGACCCCCAAGATGATGTGCACCACCTTCAGAGCGGGCTCGGGCGGGGTCGGGTTTTTGTCGGCCTGGAGGGCCAGGCACCACGGCAGGCAGATGACCACGACCCGGTAGATCACAGCGTAGGCGCCGATCAGGCCCAGGCGGCCCAGCCACTTGCGGACCAGGTTCTGGTCTTGAGCCCTGTACCAGGGCTCATCCTTGTGCTGGAGACCGAACCTGAGGATCAGACCGATCAGGATCAGGGCGAAGCCCTTCTCCCAAAACAGGGTCACGAGGGTCATCACCCGGAACATGTTGGTCGCAAACAGAGCGCTCACCCATTGGGTGAACACCTCGAAGCGATAGAAGTGGTCCATGTTCAGGGCGTAGTAGAGCGCGTCGCCCTTGAGCCACACCGGGCCGGTCTTGTAGAGGCCCGTCGCCGTGTAGATGCAGGTGAGCTGCAGATAGATCAGGTAGCGGGGCCACGACGGCACGAGCTGAAAGCGGGTCGGCTCGCCGACCGCCTGCGCCGGCAGCTTGCGGCGTCGGATCAGCTCGACCCACCCGACGATCGCGCTCATGGCCACGCCCGCGCCGAGCACCGCCCAGACCTCGGTGGTCCGAAAGTCCACGAAGGCGCAAAACCACAGGGCGAAGGCCCCACCCCAGAGCCAGTGCCCCAGACGGTCGAAGAGGTGCAGCAGATCGTAGCTGTGACCGCCCGACTTCAGGAGCCGGCGCTCGCGAGTCCGGCGGATCCAGTTGTCCACGCTCCAGGCTCCGTCGACCTGAGCGAACAGGGTCAGGAACCAACAACAGCGGAACACCGTGTCGTGGCCCTCGAGGTAGACCGAGTTCCGATTGTAGAGGCTGTTGATCAGGACCAGCGCGATCAAGCCCGTGACCCGGGTCCGAAAGCCGATCCCGTAGAGCACGAGCACGACGAAGAGCGCCGCCAAGTAGATGGTGACGACGTCGGGGCTGCTGTCGAAATAGAGCAGCGAGTACTTGCCCCAGAAAAACTTGATCACCCCCCAGCCGTCCATGAAGCCGTCGACTTCATTCCAGCCAGCGAGCGAGGAGCGACCCAGGCGGCCCCGGATCTCCGGGGTCGTGAACATGCCCTCGTCCGTGAAGAGCATCCGCCAGTGCATCTTCAGGTTCCAGAAGTTCTGGAAGGTGATGGCCGCCAGGCCGATGCGCCAAACCGCGAACATGCGCGGATCCTCGCGAGCGAAGATCGCGCGACGCACGGACTCGGAGCGCGTCCACGCCCAAAACACCAACAGCGCGAGGAACAGGAGCGTCAACCACCCGACCTGGAGTTGGAGATCGAGGGGTGCGTTCGGATACTCGGCCTTAGCCAGCAGAGAGAGCATGATTAAGTTCCAGATGTCGGAGCAGGCCCGACAGCAAACAAAGTTTGAGTATCACGGGCGTTTTGGACCCGCGGCGCAAGTAATGCGAGCAACCCGAGCTTGGACACTCTCGACCCGCGAGGCGACTCACGCGAGGCGACGGCGCTTGAGCAGGCTCATACCCAATAGGCAAAATACCGCGAAGGTGATCCGACCTCCGGTGTCTCCCCTATTTCCATCGCCGACGCTGCATCGACTGTCGGACTCGGGCGGCTCTTTGCTCGTGGTTGTCGTCGGTGCCGGGGTCGTCGGTGCCGGATCCGGCTCGCCCCCCGAGCCGAGCATAGGAGGTGCGCCCGGCGAGACACCGGGCTCGCAGACCGTGCACGCGACCTCCGTCGCCTTCGGCGGTGAGCCGCCCGAATAGTCGAGGCGATTGCACACGGCCTCAGCGCAGCTCCCCGGTCGCGAGTTCCCGGTCGTACAAGGATCGCCCACGCTGCGACCCGCGCAGGCCTGCTCGTCGGGGCCCCCTTCGCTCCCGCCGCCCAGCGTCGGTGGCTGCGCTGCGGCCCAAGTCGGGACAAGGCAGACACCGAGGGCGAGCACCATAGCGAACATCAGGGGCGTCGACGCTCGGGGGTGGTTCAGGGTGGGTCGTTCCATAACTGTTTGGCGCACGGGAGCCACACGCTACCGCAGACGGCCAATTCGAACAAAATGTGGACACGCGTCGTCCCTGTGACCAGGTACGCTCCCGCTTATGTCGATGCCCTGGACACCTCACGCCGCCGCGCTTATGGCCCTGAGCCTGGGCCTCGCCTTTGCCCCCCCAGCCCGCCGCAATCAAGGCCCCAAAGCCAAGACCAAGACCAGGGCCTCGGCCCCAGCCCGGGCGGGCACGAGTCCGGCCAAGCCCAAGTCCAAGCCCAAGCGCGCCCCGGTCAGGGCAGGCAAGCCACCGGCGGTCTCGAAGAAATTCCGTGCCAAGCCCAAGTCCAAGCCCAAGCGCGCCCTGAGCCGACCCGAGCCCAAGCCCAAGCGCGCCTCCTCCAAGCAGGTCTCGGCGCGGGCTGCCAGCTACGCGTCCCGAGAGAAGCGGGCCCCTCGCGCGGTCCGCAAGCAGCTCAAGAAGATCCGCAAGTCACTCGCCAAGGGCAACCACCACTACGAGGTCGCCTACACCGGCGCCATGGACAAGCCCATCTCCGAGCTCGTGGGTCTGTCCATGCCCACCAAGCCCCTGCGCGACGCTCCCAAGCAAAACAGCAGGGCCAAGCGCGCACTCAAGGGTCGCAACCTGATGATCCGGAGCCTCGCCCGAACCAGCGCCAAACCCGGGCGGATGGCGGCCAAGCGCAAGGGTGGCCTGCCCGGCGGTCTGGGTGCCCCCGCAGGCAGCAAGGGCAGCGGTGGTGACACACCCGCGGCCTTGGGCAACGCCGACTTCGCGGACATGTGCACGGTCAGCGCCGACGCCTTCACCTGGCAGGGCCAGCTCAGCCCGATCCGCAACCAGGGCGCCTGCGGCAGCTGCTGGGCGTTCGCGGCCGTCTCTACCCTCGAGGCCAGCAGCGCGATCATCAATGGAGGCAAGCCCGACCTCTCCGAGCAGCACGCCCTGAGCTGTTCGAGCGGCGGGACCTGTTCGGGAGGCTGGTACTCGAACGTGTACGAGTGGCTCGCGGGCGGCAAAGACGGCCTCCAGACCGAGGCCTCTGTGCCCTACGCGGCCGCCAACAACAGCTGCTCGGACAGCGGCAAGACCCCCTACGAGGTCGAGGCCTGGGGCTGGGTCGACCCCTACAACATCCAGCCCAAGGTCGAGGACATCAAGGCCGCGATGTGCAAGTACGGCCCGGTGACCGCGGCCGTCGCCGCCGACCCGGACTTCATCGCCTACACCAGCGGGACCTTCGATCGCAAATCGAACAGCTCCATCAACCACGCGATCACCTTGGTGGGCTGGGACGACGACCGCAACGCTTGGCTGCTGCGCAACTCCTGGGGCACCAACTGGGGCGAGGGCGGCTACATGTGGATCGACTATGGATCCAACAGCGTGGGCGCCTACTCCAACTGGGTGATGGTCGAGGCCGACGCTGCCGCCAACAACGACGACAGCAACCAGGGGCCCAAGGACATCTCGTTCAGCGAGCGCAACCTTCGGGTCACCAACGACTCGGGCCAGGACCTCAAGGTCGACGTCCAGTGGTACACCAAGCGCGACAACAAGTGGAAGTGGCTCCCCGGCACCCCCGGCAAGTCGAACAAGACCGCGAGCTACACCCTCGCCGCCGGTGAGACCCTCAACCTCGACGACCCGACCCACGAGCCCTTTATGCTCCAGGCCCAAGAGGTTCGGGTCTGGGCCAAGTCGACCAGCGGCAAGAGCACGACCTGGAACTACTGGAAGACCCGGGACCTCGAGCTCAGCGCGGGGAACTACATGGCCACGGAGATGGACGTGTTCGAGCTGCGCCTCCTGCCCGGGGGCGCCGACTCGGCCGGCGGTGGCGACCAGCCCAAGGACGCCACCGATCTCTTCGACGACGCCTACGCCCTGTTCGAGAACGGTGACTACGCCAACGCCAAGATCGCGTTTGCGTCTTGGAAGAGCCAAAACCCCAAACACTCGGACGCGGCCTACGCCCTGTACTTCATGGGCGTCGCGGAGCACGAGCTGGGCAACTACTGGGACTCCCTGCTGTACTTCGCCGAGTTCGCAGACAGCCACAGCCAACACGAGTGGCTGTCCTTCATCTACTACTACGCCGGCTCCGCCTATGTCGGCCTCGGCGACTGCGGCTACGCGGTCCAGCTGTTCGAGGCTGTCGCCTACGCCGAGCTCAACGCGCCCAAGAGCTGGATAGACTCGGCCAAGGCGACCATCGCCTGGCTCGACAAGGACGACGGCAAGGTCTGCTCGAGCTGGAAGTAGGCGCTCTCAACCACGGGCGGCCGCGAGCGCCAGGGGGATCCGGTCCGCTCCCCAAAACAGCTCGCGGCCCTCGGGGCGGTGTACGACCACGGTCGGCGCCCCGAACACACCCGCGTCGACGGCCTCCGAGGTCGCCGTGCGCAGGCTCGACTTGAGACCTGGAGATCCGGCCGCGGCCAGCAGGGCCTCGGCGTCGAGCCCCTCCGCGGCACAGATGGCGCGCATCACCTCTGGGTCTGCGATGTTGCGATCGTCGGCCCAGTAGGCCCGGAAGATCGCGTGCACGAGGCGTCGCCCGGCCGCCCCCTCGAGGCCCCCCGCGGCCAGCGTGACCCGCAGGGCGAGCACGGTGGTCATGGGAAAGCGGCTCGGAAACCGAAACTCGAGGCCCGCATCGGCGGCCTGGCGCTCGAGGTCGAGGCGGGTGTGCCGACGCTTGGGTTCACTCTGGGTGAACAGGGGAACGTCGACCGTGCCCACAGATTTGAACACGGCCCCGAGCAACATGGGCCGCCAGCGCGCCGCGTCGCCAAACAGGCGCTCCGCGATGACACAGCCGATATAGGCGAAGGGGCTCGAGTAGTCGAAGTAGAGATCGATAGGATGGGCGGGCAGGGGCAGGGGCGCGGGCGGAGGCTCGGGCGTGCCGAGGCGGGCCGCGATCATGGGCAGACGATCGACACCCCAATAGAGGTTGGAGAGATCAGAGTCGAGCACGAAACTCGGGATCCCAAACACACCTGCGGCGATCGCCTCGTCGGTGCGGGACCGAAGCTCGGCTTTGACCTCGGGACTCTGGGCCTGGGCGAGCACGGCCTCTGCACGCCCCGGACCGAAACCGGCCTCGCGCAGGACCTGGGCGAGCCCCGCATGGGTCGAGATGTCGATGCCCTCGACCCAGTAGGCACGGAACAAATGATGAGCGAGGGGCAGAAATGGCGGCCCGACCACCAACAGCACGCGGAGGGCCTGGACCGTGCGGATCGGATGGCCAGCGGGGATGTTCAGTGGCACACCGGCGGCGGCGGCCTGGCGGTGCATGTCGGCGAAATTGTGATGTGCCTTACTCGGAGACAGGGTATCCGAGAGGTTCTGAGGTGTGTCGAGCTCGCGGAACACACCCCCGAGCAACATCGGCCGAGGGTCGAGCTCGACCCCCACGCGGCGCGCGAAAGCCTCGACTCGGGCCGACGCGACGTAGGCGTAGGGGCACGAGAAGTCGAAGTAGAACCGTAATTTCACGGGCTTGGGCAACTCCCGCACATCGGCCTCCGGTGTCGCTCGGGCGGTCATGGGCGGTCAGGGTATCCTGGACCTCACCGGTCCTCACCGGAATGCTCAAATCGCCCCTGAATGGCCGCTAGCGCCCGCAGGCTTTGTGATTTCTGTAAACAGGGTTATACTGCGCCGCCGCTCGTGAATGGTGAGGCGCGCTTTTGACGGCGCTTCACGACTCACACGAACCAGCGGAGCGCTCGTGCCAGACGGGCGGCGTCACGACACCGAGATTCGGACCCCGTCGGCTGCACGCCGAAAGCCAGCAAAGGAACCCCCCCAATGGACATCGTTGCCGAAGCGGACCCCTCCGAGCCCAGCTCGGATTTGCTCTACCGCCACACGAAGCGTGAGAACTGGGGGGTAGCTGTGTTCATGTGGGAACGCGATGAAAAGCGTGCCTTCCATTTCGCCGATGGCGAGATCCGCGTGTTCAAAAAGGGCTTCTACCAGCTCATGGTCGAGACCATCCCCCCGGGTGACGGCTCCGCCGACCGGCTCCGGGCTCAAGTCCGCGCCAGCATCAGCGGCAAGAAGATCGAGATCCTCCCGACGGTCGGCGATCAGCTCGTGCTCTTGCTGCGCGACTACCCCAAGGGCTTCATCGGTGGGCCTTGGCACAAGATGCACCGCGGCGAGGGCCGTCGACTCAAGCGCCACCGGGACCCGGCGATCGCCGAGGCCAAGAAGCTCCTCGATCCCGTGGCGCTCGAGAAGGCCCACGCGGCCGGCACCTACAACGAGGCGCTGATCCGCTTCACCGAGGTGCTCAAGAACACAGACCTGGTCCCCAGCGCCCACGTCAAGAAGCTCCAGGCCACCCAGCCCACCAAGGATCTGTCCCTGGCCCTGCTCGAGACGGCGAAGGATCCGGCCAAGGCCTCGCTCCGTCGGCTCCAGGCCGCGCTCGTCGGTGCCAAGGGTCCCGCGACCTCCTGGCAGGTGCTGACCGCTCCCCTGACGCTGCTCTCGCCCCGCAACCACATCTGTGTGCGGCCGAGCGTGTTTGCGATCCAGGGCAAGGTCGTGCTCCCCCGCTTCAACCCGCCCAAGCGGCCCAGTCAGGCCGGCTACCAGCGCTACGTCGACGTCGCTCGGGCCGTCGAGGAGGAGCTCCAGGCCCTCGGCCACGCGCCCGTCGACATGCTCGACATCCACGACTTCGTGTGGACGACCCTGCGCCCCGCCGCCCAGGAGGAGCTCGCGCGTATCAACCACGCGAACGAGACCACCAAGGCCCCCGAGGGCATCGCCGAGACGACCACCAAGGCGCCTGGCTCACCGGGCGCCTGAGCCGGCTGAGCTCAGCTGAGCCCTCGCGGGCAGACCAACGATCGAGCCCTCCCCGCGAGGGCTCAGTCGCGAGCGCCGACAACGGCCGCGCCCGCCGACAGAGGCGAGCGCCCCGAGGATGGCTCGAGTCACTCGCTGGGATCGAGAACTGAAGCGCCCGGCTCATCCTCGGGTCGCGCGGGCGCGTCGGCTGCCCAGGCCTCGCGCTTGCGGCCGGGGACCAGGGCGTAGGCGCAGGGGATCACCACCAAGGTCAGGGCCGTGGCCACCAACAGCCCACCGATGACCGCGAGCGCCAACGGTTGGCGCAGGGCCGCCCCCTCCCCCATCCCGACCGCCATGGGCAGCAGGCCGAGCACGGTCGTCGCGGTGGTCATGGCGATGGGGCGGGCCCGGAGAGAGGCGGCCTCGATGAGCGCCGCCCGGACATCCAGACCCTGGGCCCGCCGCTGGTTGACCGCGTTGATCAACACGATCGCGTTGTTGACCACGATGCCCCCCAAGATGATCGCCCCGATCCCGACCATGGCGGAGATCGAGGTCCCGGTGAGCAGACAGACCAAGACCACGCCGACCACGGCCAGGGGCACGGTGAACATGATCAGCAGGGGGTGGTGGAGGCTCTCGAAGCTCGAGGCCATGACCACGTAGACCAAAAACACGGACAGGGCGGCCGTGAGTGCGAGGCTCTCGAGCGAGGCGCTGACCTGCTCGGCCTGTCCGGCGACCTCGGCCTCGATCCAGGGCTCCCCGGGCCCGCGGGCGTCGGCGACCTCGCCCAGCACACGCTCGACCTCCTCTGCCAGGCGCGCGAGGTCCCCCCCCGAGGCCCGAGCCCGGATCCGCAGGCCGCGGCGACCGTCGATGCGACGGATCTCGGCCGGGCCCAGGGTCGACTCGACCGCCGCGACGGCCTGGAGCTGGATCGAGCGTGGCGGGCGGAGCTGGCCGGTCGCGGAGGTCGTCGCCGGGATCACGCCGACCTGGATGCGGCCGACGTCCTCGATCGAAGAGCGGTCGACCTCGGGCAGGCGCACACGAATGTCGAGCTGCTTGTCGGGGGCGTGCATGGGCCCCGCGACCTCGCCCTGGATCGCCCGAGCGAGGGCCGTCGCCGCCCGGTCGACGTCGAGACCGGCGAGCCCCAGTCGCTCTCGGTCGAAGCGAACCCGGACCTCGGGGCGACCCGCCAGATCGTCGGCACTGACATCCTCGAGACCCTCGAGCTCGCGCAGCCTGGGCAAGAGCGCGAGCGCGTGGACGACCGCGTCCGGACTCTCGTCGGCGAACACCCGGACCTCGAGGGGGGCGTCGAAACGCAGGAGCTCGGGCCGCCCCAGGCGCAGCCGGACATCCACACCCTCGAACACACGCCCGGCGGCCTCGGTGACGGTCTCGAACAGGGCCGCCTCGAGCACCCCGAGGTCGGCCCCCCCGGCCTGGGCCAGGTCGAGGCGCAAATTGATCTGTGCGAGGTGGGTCCCCGCTTGCCCCCCGGTGGCCGAGCCCCCCTGGGTGACGCTCCCGATCCGCGCAAAGGTCAGCTCGAGGCGCGGATCGGTCTCGAGTTCACGGATCAGCGCGCGGGTCAGGGAGGTCGTGCGCTCGAGGGCCGTGCCGTGGGGGAGCTCGAGCTGGACGTAGATCTCACCTTGGTGGACCTCGGGCAGCAGGGTACGCGGCAGCGCTGCGCCCATCCACAGTGCCCCCACACACAGGCCCACGCTGGCCAAGAGCACGGGGACCCGGATCCTCAGCGCCCCCCGGAGGAGCTTGGGGTACTGGGCCTCGACCCGATCCCAGGCCCAAGACAGGGGCCGGGAGAGCTGAGCCAGGAGCCAGCTCGCGCCCGCGACGATCGCCCGTAGCGGCACCCACAGCACGGCCGCGAGCGCGACCAAAAATGCGAGTCCAGAGCGGGTCGAGCGGTCCCCCGAAGGCCCTTCATCCGAGGCCCCGTCCGGCTCCGTCTCTCCCGGCTCGGTCTCTCCCGGCTCCGTCTCTGCGCGCTTTTTTGCCTCGCTTCCGCCCTGCTCACCCAGGGCCTGGAGCGCCGGCACCAGGGTCAGGCTGACCACCATCGACGACAAGATCGACAGGCTGACCGCAAAGGCCAGATCCCGGACCAGCTGACCGGCGACCCCCTCGACGAAGGCCATGGGTAAAAACACCGCCACGGTGGTCAAGGTCGAGGCCACGACCGAGCCGGCGATCTCGACCGTCCCCTCGATCGCGGCCCGGGCCCGGGGCGCCCCCCGCTCTCGAACCCGGGCGATGGCCTCGAGCGTGACGATGCTGTTGTCGACGAGCATGCCCACACCCAGGGCCAGACCACCCAAGCTCATCAGGTTGAGAGAGATCCCCAGCCCGGTCATGGGCACGAAGCTGACCAACAGGGAGATCGGGATGGCGACCCCGATGACCAGGGTCGAGCGCAGATCTCGAAGGAAAAACAGGAGCACCAAGATCGCCAGGCCGCCGCCGATCAGCGTGTTGAGGGCGACCTCGGTGATCGCCGCGTCGATGAACCTGGCCTGGTTGCTGAGCACGACCAGGCGGTGGCCCTCGGGGAGCTGGGCCTGGAGCTGCTCGACCCGCGCGAGCACGGCCTCGGCCACGCGCACCGTGTTGGCGTCGCCCTCCCGGAACACGGCCAGCTCGATGGCCTCGGCCTGGTCGACCAGCGACAGCTCCTCGCGCTCGACCGCGACTCGGTCGATGCGCACGCTCAGGTCGCGCAGACGCAGCGTGCCCCCGCTCCCGACCTGTCGAATGATGATCTCGCCCAGCGCCGCGGGGGTCTCGGCCTCGTGGACCGTGCGGATGAGGTAGCGGTTCTCGTTGTGTGTGAGCCCCCCACCGGGCCGATTGATGTTGTCGGCAGCGATCGCCGCGACGACCTCGGAGGCGTCGATGCCGTAGGCCGCGAGCCGATCGGGATCGAGCTCGACGATGACCTCCTCTTCGTCGCCGCCGTGGATCTGGATCGCGGCGACCCCCTCGAGCTTCTCGAGGCTCTGCTTGAGCTGCTCGTCGGCGAGGTCCCGGAGCGACTTGAAATCGACGACCCCCTCGGCGACCACGGCCAGGCGCAAGATCGGCTCTTGAGCCGGGTCGTAGCGCAGGACCACGGGCTGATCGGCCTCCGTGGGCAGGCGGACCCGATCGAGCTTCTCGCGGACGTCGGCCATGGCGTCGTCGATCTCCGTGCCCCAAGCGAAGTCGAGGACGACCTCGCTGGTGCCCTCGCGCGAGGCCGACTCGACCGCGATCACCCCCGGCACCCCACCGATGAGCTCCTCGATCGGCCGGGTCACGAGCTCCTCGACCTCGGCCGGCGCGGCGGCGCCGTACTCGGTCTGGACCGTGATGCTCGGGTAGCTCAGATCGGGGAGCAGCTCGACGGGCATGCGGGTGAGCGCGACGAAGCCGAACAAGAGCAGGGCCACGGTCACCATGGTCACGGTCACCGGACGCACGACCACGGCCTCGATCAACCGCCGCAGCGCCCCGCCGACCCGACGGGCGGCCCCGGAACCCGAACTCGAACCCGAACCCGAACCTTCTGCCTTCAAGTCGGCCTGGGCCACGACTCAGTGCCCCCCGCGGCGTCCACCGGAGTCCACGCCCGCACCTTCAGTCTCAGCCTCGGTCGGGTCGGGCTCACCGGCGACCTTGACGGGCATGCCCTCGGTGATGCCCTTGGCGTCACGCAAGACCTGGTCGACGGGATCGATCCCAGTCAAAATCTCGATCCGCTCGGGGCCCTCGAGCCCCAACTCGACGGCGACCCGCCGGGCCTTGCCCTCGCGCAGCAGGTAGGCGTAGCGCTGCCCCTCGAGCTCGAACACCGCCGAGACCGGCAAGCTGGGCACATCGCTGTGGCGCTCGAGCAAGACCTCGGCGCGCACGTAGGCCCCAGGGACCGCCAAGGGCGGGAACTCGCTCGCCCGAACCAAGAACTCGACCGTGCCCGTGAGCGCATCGACGATCGGTGCGCGCCGGACCACCACCGCCATGAACCGGGACCCGTCGACGAGCTCGATCTCGACCTCCGTGTCGACGGCGACCTTGGCCGCCTCGCGCTCGGGCAGGTGCAGGGGCAGCTCGACGACAGAGAGATCGGCGACTTCGTAGAGAGTCGTGGCCGTACTCGCGAGGTTCCCCACATCGACATCCCGGGCCACGATCGTGCCCGCGAAGGGGGCCCGCACGGTCATGGTCGCCGCCTGGGTCCGGGACAGGCGGGCCGCCGCGTTGGCCGACTCGAGCTCGAAGCGGCGGGCGTCGACCTCTTCCGAGGCGACCACGCCCGCCCGATCGAGACCCTCGAGGCGAGCCAGCTCGCGCCTGGCGTTCCCGGCGGTGAGCTTGTCACGCCGTGCCTGCAGCGACAGCTCTCGACCGTCGAGGCGAGCCAAGATCTGCCCTTCCTCCACCGTATCCCCGACCTCGACATCGAGGGCCTCGATGATGCCGGTTCGGAGCGGCTTGATCTGCGCGCGGCGCAGGGCTTCGAGGGTGCCCGAGGCCCGGTAGACCCGCTCGATGGTCGCCGCCTCGAGAGCCGCGAGTTCGACAGCCAGAGGTGCCTGACCCGGCCCGCCGCGGCCTTTGCCACCCCGACCCTTGCCCGGACCCTTGCCCCCTTTGCCGCCCGGCCCAGCCTCACAGGCCAAGGTCGAGGTCAGCGACAGACACAGTCCGAGGCTCGCCACGGCGGCGGTCTGCAGCAACCTGCGCCGGGTCCATCCCGGCCGCTCGAGCGTAGTCATGATTGTTGCGGGTGTTGCGGGTCGCGTGCTCCGCTCGGCTACCGCCGCTGCGACCCCAGTGGTAGGACAGGGCCATGACCCAGTCAACGCGCCGCGCCCCCGCGCGAGAGTTGATCGAGGCCGCCCACAGCTTCCCAGGCGAGTACACGATCAAGGCCTTCGGCCCCGCGACTGATGCATTTCGCAACGACATCGCGGCTGCGGTCTACTCGGTGCTCGGCGAGCGCTTCAGTGCCAGCGAACGAATGGGCAGCAAGCGCACTTCGATGTGCATCACACTCTCGCTCCAAGCTCAGGTCGTCGATGAAGTCCTCCAGAGTTACGACCGTCTCTTGGACGTCGCCAACTTGAAGATGATCCTGTGAGACTCTTCACCCGTTTTTCCCCCTCCAAGGATTCGACCCGCATCATGCTCTTTACCCACCGTCTGCTGAGATCTTCGTTTTCCCTCGTCCTCCTCGCGGGGATCGCCGGCGGTTCCGTCGGCTGCAAACCCAAGGCTGTCCGCGGCGGCGCTGGGACGAGCAACCCCAACCTCGACAAGGGTGCCCTGAGCACGACCCTCGACCGCGTCGACATCAAGTACCTGGTCGACGAGAACCTCGCCGCCATGTTCTCTTCTCCGTTTTGGGGGCGAGATGTGCAGGGCACGGCCGACGCTCCCATCGTCGCGATTTGGCCGATCAAGAACGCGACCACCCAGCACCTCGACGACGAGATGTTGACCCTGCTCTCGGAGATCGAGACCCAGATGATCAACTCGGGCTCGGTCAACGTGGTCAGTCGCGAGCGCCAAGCCGAGATGGTCGCCGAGACCCAGCTCCAAAACACCGACCTCTTCAACCCGGCGAGCGCCGCCCAGCTCGGCGCCCAACTCGGCGCCAAGTACTACATCACCGGGAAGATCACCTCGACCGAGGAGCGGCTCAACAAGGAGCGCCGGGTCCAGTACTCGCTCTTCCTTCAAGTCATCGAGGTCGAGACCTCGATGATCAAGTTCCAGCACACCTCCGAGCGCAGCAAAGCGATCATCCGCTGACCCAGGTCACCGTGGCCGAATCCAGCCCCATACCGAGAGCCAAAGGCGGCCCCAGGCTCGCCCTCGCCCTCGCCCTCGCCCTCCCGCTCTCGAGCACGGCCTGTGCGACCTATTCGGACAAGACCCAGGCCATGCGCGACGCGGTCCAGGCCGGGGCCTACGAGGACGGTCTGAGCGAGATCAACCGCTTCATCAAGACCAAGGATCCGCTCGAGCTGCCCACAAAGTGGAAGAGCGAGACGGCCCTGGCGGTCCTGGAGCGCGCGACCTTGCTGCACGCCATGCACCAGTGGGATGCGAGCGCGACCAACTTTCAGGCCGCCGAGGAACAGCTCGAGTTCCTCGACCTGAGCAGCTCGGCCGACGAGATCGGCCGCTATATCTTCTCCGATTCGGCGACCCACTACCGGACTACGCCCTCCGAGAAGCTCTCCATCAACGCCATCAACCTGATCAACTACCTGGTCCAGGGCGACCTCAGCGGTGCGCGCGTCGAGGCCAAGCGCTTCACCGTGATGCGCAACTACCTGCTCGACTACGACCCCGATCACGCCTACGGGGCGTTCGGGTCCTACCTCGCGGGCTTCGTCGCCGAGCGCGAGGGCAGCTGGGACGAGGCCCTGCGCTACTATGACGAGGCCCTGCAGGAGCGGGAGCTGAGCTCCCTGCACGAGCCCCTGCTCTGGCTGTCCCAGCGCGGCAGCTACACCAGCGAGCGGCTCCAGCGGCACACGGGCGCAGTCGGCTTCCAGACCCCCGGGACGGCCGACCACAGCACCGCAGCTCAGGTCAAACCCGCCGAGCTGCTGGTGATCGTCAAGACCGGGCGCGTCCCCTACAAGGTCCCCAGGCGGATCCCGATCGGCGCGGCGATCGGGCTCGCGGGCGCCTACGCCACCGGCGACACGACCATCCTCGAACACAGCGCCCTGAAGGTCGTCGTGTTTCCCGACCTCGAGCCGGCCGGCAACCTCTACTCCAGCGCCAGCTGGTCGGTCGATGGGGTCGATCTCCAACTCGACCTGGTCAGCGACCTCGGGGTCGAGATCACCCGGGAGTTCGACGAGCTCAAACCCAAGATCATCGGCTCGGCGATCACCCGCATGATCGTCCGGGCGGCCGCCGCCGAGGGTGCTCGGGCCGCTGGCAACCAGGGCGACAGCGCCCTGGGCCTGATCAGCGCACTCGCCGTCGAGGGCCTCCTGGTCGCCCTCGACAAGCCGGACACCCGCTCGTGGACGACCCTCCCCGATCGTGTGTTCATCGGCCGCGTCCAGGTCCCCCCAGGCGAGCACACGCTCGAGGTCGTGGTCGAGGGCAACGGTGGCTCCGAGCGCCACACGGCATCCGTAAACGTGGCCGAGGGTGGCTACGCAGTGGTCGACATCACAACCCTCCGGTGAGCACATCCAGCTGTGCCGCGTCCATACTCAAGTGAACGCCCGCGTGAAAGCCCCAGCCATGAACAAGCTCAAATCCCTGCCCTCGAACACCCGCCGGATTGCACTGTGGACCACGACCTGCGCCGCGGCGCTCATGGCTCTGGTGGCGTCCGGCGACGCCCATGCCGGCGTCCGCAACGGTCCCAACGGGATCGAGTTCGAGGGCGCCATGGACCGACGGGGGATCTACGTCGGCCCCGGTGTGACCTTCGGCTTCGCGGGCATGAAGCAGACCATCGTCCCCGACGTGGGACTCAGCTTCGCCTTCGGCGGTGGGGTGGGTGAGCGACTCCTGCTCGGCATCAACCTCCACGGCGCCAAGTATCTGGGCCGACAGGAGGGCGCGAGCTCCTGGGTGTTCGGCGGCGACTTCGAGGCTCAGGCCTTCGCCTGGCGGGGGCTCTTCATCCGCACCGGCATCGGCGGTCAGGGCCTCCCGGCCGGCGATCCCGACAACACGATCACGGTCGGGCTCGGCGGCAACATCGGCATCGGCTACGAGTTTTGGCTCAACGCCACGGCCGCCGCCTCGGTCGGCCTGACCTACGACCTGCGCTATGTCGCGGGTGCGCCCGAGCTGGTCCCCCACCGGGCCCGGCACAGCGGCATGATCGGGATGCGCTTCAGCTTTTACTGAGCGAGCCCGCTCCCCGCTTCGATTTTCCCGGCGCGCCCGAACCAATGCTCCGTGGGAAGGCCCGTCGCGGCCATTTCCGGGCCCCTGAGTGCCCGCTTGGAACATTTCTGGCTCATGGCCTGGGTGATCCGTAGAATCGCCCCGATGGGGAAGTCCAAGAAGGACAACAGCGACGACGGTACGTCTCGGGTGGATGAGCTCGGGACCGAAGTCGAGCATCTGCGTGATGAACTCAAGCTGGTCCGCGCGGACCTCGAGGATGCCCGCGCCGATCGCGAGGAGTCCCGCAAAGAGGTCAAACACCTGCGCGGCGAGATCAAGAATGTCCGCGCCCAGCGGGACGCCGCCGCGGAGCAGCTCGACTCGTTTCGCACCGAGCTCGAGACTCTCTCGTCGACCGCCTCGGGTCTGAGCGAGCGGGGTGAGCAGTACCTCCAGGAGCTCCAGTCCAGCGTCTTGTCGTCGGCCCCCAACATCGACGAGACCCTCCAGGCCCTGACCAAGATGCGCTCGGGCCTGCGCGACATCGCCAGCAGCGTCGACCAGCTGGCCAGCAACGCCGAGGAGAGCTCGAGCTCGATCCTGCAGATGGCGGCCGCCAACGACGAGGTCGCCGAGAGCATGTTCAACCTGGCCTCCTCCGTGGAGGAGACGGCGATCTCGATCGAAGAGATGACCTTCTCGGTCAAGGAAGTCGCCAAGAACATCGAGGCTCTCTCGACCACGGCCGAGGAGACCAGCTCGGCCATGAACGAGATGGACATCTCCATCCAACAGGTCGAGAACAACGCCAACGAGACCGCGCAGCTCTCGGAAGAGGTGGTGTGGGCGGCCGAGGGGGGCGTCGACGCCATCAACAGGACCATCGAGGTCATCAACCTCATCAAGACCTACTCGGCCGACGCCGTGTCGGTGATCAGCCGCCTCGGCCAGCGCATCGGCGAGATCGGCAAGATCCTCTCGGTCATCGACGACGTCGCGGAGCAGACCAACCTCTTGGCCCTCAACGCGGCCATCATCGCCGCCCAGGCCGGCGAGCACGGCAAGGGCTTCGCGGTCGTCGCCGACGAGATCAAAGACCTCGCCGAGCGCTCGGCGACGTCCACAAAAGAGATCGCCGAGATCATCAAGGCCGTCCAGCGCGAGAGCTACAACGCCGTCGAGGCCGTCCAACGCTCGAGCAAGTCCGTCGACGATGGCGTCCGCGTGAGCCACCAAGCCGAGGACTCGCTCAAGCGGATCTCCGACTCGGCCCGGCGCTCTACCCAGATGGTCCGCGAGATCGCCCGCGCCACCGTCGAGCAGACCAAGGGCTCCAAGCAGGTCACCGACGCCATCAACGTGGTCGCGACCACGGTCCAGCAGGTCGCCACGGCGACCTCCGAGCAGGCCCGGGGCGCCGAGCAGATCATGAAGTCGGCCGAGAAGATGAAGAGCATCACCCGCCACGTCGAACGCTCGACCCAAGAGCAGACCCGGGGCAGCCGTCAGATCACCCAGGCCATCGAGACCATCTCCGAGATGGTCAGCCAGCTCTCGACCGCGCACCAAGGCCAGACCACCAGCACCGATATCATCGTCAAGAGCCTGTCGTCGATCCGCGAGGGTGCGCAGAGCCAGATGGAGCTCATCGAGCAGGTTCGTAGCGCCTGAGCGCGAAAGCGTCCTGAAAGCGGCCGGACGAGCGCTCTAACGGATGGCCTGGCAGACCTGGCCACGAGTGACCGGTCTGAATCCGCGCGGCGGGTTCAGACGAGTCGGGACTGCTTGACTGGTCCAGACCGGGAGTTCACCCTCAGGGCTTCGCATGAGTGTCGTGGCACAGCCGGTCGACAAGGTGGTCGCCCTCGACACGACCGCCGAGATCGAGACCCCTGAGCACGTCCGCTTCGGGTACCCGCTCGCCGGTCCGACCCGCCGCGCGCTGGCCTACGCCCTCGATCTCTTGATCCGGCTGGCGGTGATGCTGGTGTTAGCGATCCTCTTGGTGCTCGTGGAGGCCGCCTCTCCCGACGGCTTCGACGGGGTGAGCACGGGCGCGTTCGTGCTCGTCTACTTCGTCGTCGACTGGTTCTACTACGTCCTGTTCGAGACCTTGTGGAGCGGGCGCTCACCGGGCAAGCGAGCCCTCCGGCTCCGGGTCGTGAGCCAGGACGGCCACTCGCTGACGGTCCTGGACTCGATCTTGCGCAACCTGTTGCGGGCCGCCGACTTCCTCCCCTTCGGCTACGCGGTCGGGCTGGTCGTCATGGGCAGGGACCCGATGTTCCGCCGGCTGGGCGACATGGTCGCGGGCACGGTGGTCGTGGTCGAGGGAGCCGCGTCCTTGACCTCGCGACTCCAGCTCAACCCGCCACCGAGCGCGGCGGAGCTCGATGAGATCCCCGAGCGCCCCGATGTCTCTCGAGACGAGCTCGAGGCCATCGAGCTGTTCTTGCGCCGGCGTGTCAACCTGGCCCCCATGCGCGAGTACGAGCTCGCCGACTTGATCGCGCCGCTGATCGCCGCACGCATGGGCCTTCGCTACCGAGACCCCGCCCGCTTCTTGGCGCTGATCTATGCGCGGGCGCGTGGACACGAGCCCGTCGAGCTCGCGCCCGTCCAGCGATGGCCGCGGCGCGGCCAAGCCTGGCGCGGTCAGGCCAGACACGACCGATCTGGAGCTGGCGCTCCCCAACCTGGCGCTCCCCAACCTGGCGCTCCCCCTCCTTCGGTCCACATGCAGCCCGCTGGCTACGGCCCGGCAGGCGGATCTTACGGCCCGGCCGGGGGATCTTACGGCCCGGCAGGCGGATCTCCGCTCAATCAGATCGCCGCGCCCCCGCAGCCCTTCGCGCCACAGCCACAGCCCTTCGCGCCACAGCCACAGCCCTTCGCGCCGCAGCCACAGCCCTTCGCTCACCAGCCCCAGCCCTTCGCTTCCCAGCCACAGCCGGTCGCTCCTGTGCAGCAACCTGTGGCCCCCACTCCCCAACCTCCCGCCTGGCGTCCGCCTGACCCTGAGGGTCGATCGTGAGCCACGGTCCCAGCCGCGACGGCGCCCTCAATCAAGACCAGTTCGTCACCAAGCGACGTCCGAGCTGGACTGAACTCGAGATGCTGTTGGCCAAGGGCCGGGAGCTCCACCGCCTGCCTCCTGCGGACATCTCTCGGACCGCAGGCTTGTACCGCAGCGTGTGTGCCGACTTGATGAGGGCCCGATCTCGCTTTGGCCCCGACGTGGTCCGCTACCTCGACGGCCTGGCCGCGCGCGCCCACAACACGCTCTACGGGACCCGGGCCTATCGCATCTCGGCCCTGTGGGCGCTGATCGCCCACGACTTCCCGCGCACGCTGCGACGGCGTTGGCGGTTCTTCGCCCTCGCCAGCGCCCTGTTCTATATCCCCCTGATCTTCGGCATCTTGGGCACGCTGGCGTCCGCCGGCTTCGCCGAGACCATTCTGCCGCCGGGGCAGCTGGCGATGATGGAGGAGATGTACGCCCAGGGCTTCGACGCCGGGCGCGACGCCGGCCAAGACTCGGCCATGGCGGGCTTCTACGTCATGAACAACGTAGGCATCGCCTTTCGCTGCTTCGCCACGGGGATCTTGTTCGGGATCGGGAGCCTGTTCTTCTCGATCTACAACGGCCTGGTCATCGGCGTGAGCCTGGGTTGGGTGATCCGGGTCGGCCACGGCCCCAACATCTTGACCTTCATCTGTGGCCACGGCCCCTTCGAGCTCACTGCGATCGTGATCTCGGCAGGCGCGGGCCTGCAGATGGGCTGGGCCCTGGTCAAGACCGACGGCCTCACGCGCCTCGGCTCCCTGCGAGCCCAACGCCACGAGCTCGGCCACCTGATCATGGGCGCGGCCGCCATGTTGGTGATCGCGGCGGGACTCGAGGGTTTTTGGTCGCCCTCATCGCTGCCTCCGCAGGTCAAGTGGGCGGCCTCGGCCCTGTTCTCTTCGCTGGTCGTCGCGTGGCTGAGCTTGGGTGGGCGCTGGCGCTCGAGCATCGGACCCGCACCTTCGTCCTCGAACCCAAACCCAAAACCCCCGGACGCCGCCTCCGGCTCGGTGACCACTCCAGAGGGCAGCACGCCGTGAAACTCGACGCCGCCCGCATCGTCCTGCGCCCGCGCAGCCTCCCCGAGATCATGGACCTCGGCCTGCGGTTTTGCAGTGGCCCGGCGGCCAAGCTCTACACCAAGCTCAGCCTGTTGATCTTGCTCCCGGCGTGGCTGCTCACCTGCGCCACCCACTGGCTGCTGCTCCTGGACTGGTTCGAGGTCTGGCTGATCGCGCTGGCCGTGGTCACCCCCTTGCAAGGCGTGTTCACGGTCGCCGTCGGCCGCATGATGTTTGCCGGTGAGGTCACCGTGCGCGAGGTCCTGGGCCAGTACCTCCGCCGCCTGCCCGCCTACTTGGCCACGCTCCTGGTCACCCGCGCGCTGATCGGTCTGTACAGCCTGGCCTTCTTCCTGATCCTCCCGCCCCTGTGGGGGTGGGGTCGCTCCACCTATATCCACGAGGCCTGCCTGCTCGAGCAGGCCAACCCCTGGGAGTCGATCCGCCGGGCCGTCCGCATGGTCCAACGCAACACCATGGGTGCGATCGCCCTGCTCTCGCTCTTGAGCCTCGCGGCTTTCACCTTCGTGGGCTGCGCCGAGACCCTCATCAACACCGGTCTGCTCGAGTTCGTCCTCCAGGTCGGCCGGCCCTTCGGGTCTCTGCTCACCGACGGAGGCTCGGCCGCGGCCTTGCTCGGCCTATTTTTGGTCGTCCCCTACTGGGCGACCACACGATTTTTGGCCTACATCGACCTCCGCACCCGGCGCGACGGCTGGGACGTCCAGCTCCGTTTCATGGCCATCTCCAGCGCCGCACAGCACGAGGCCGAGCTGCGCGACGCGAGTCGGGAGCAAGCCGCGTGAGCCTGACCAACCTGATCATGAGCGCGGCGCTGCTCGCCGGCTCGCCCGTCGATACGGCAGAGACCGCCGAGTCCATCGAGTCCATCTTCGAGGGCCCACGCTACGAATTTTGTCGGCCCGACAATCGGGATGTCCCGAGCGAGCGAGACAAGCGCTGGTGCGCGCTGGCCCGAGACTCACAGATGGAGCGATGCCCGGGCTTTGAGGAGTTCTGTGCTCGGGAACTCCCCGAGGTCGCTCCCTGTGAAGGCGACGAGTGTGAGAGCCCGTTTTGGGAGTTCGGTTCGGGCTTGGGGAGTGGCTCAGGCTCGGGCTCAGGCTCGGGCTCGGGCTCAGGCTCGGGTTCGGGCTCAGGCTCGGGCTCGGGCTCGGGCTCAGGCTCGGGCTCGGGCTCGGGCTCGGGCTCGGGCTCAGGCTCGGGTTCGGGCTCAGGTTCGGGCTCGGGCTCGGATTCAGAGAACGGCTCGGATTCAGAGAATGGCTCGGATTCAAAGAGCAAACCCGACCCCACGCCCGAACCCGACCCCACGCCCGAACCCGAGCCAGAACCTGAACCGGTCGAGATCAAAGTTCCCGACCTCGGGGGCCTCGCCAAAGTCTTGATGTGGCTGGTCCTGATCGCCGCCGTCTTGGGCATCGCCTACGCGATCGCCAAGAACTTCAGGCGTGACCGAGGCGACGAGGACGACCCGGAGCTCCCCCCCGATGATGTCGATCCGGGCGACTCGCTCGTCGCCGCCAGGGCCAGGGTCCAGCGTGTCGTCGAGACCGACGTCCAGCGTCTGCTCCGGATCGCCGAGGAGGCGGCCGCCAAGGGCCACCACGAGGAGGCCATCGACCATGCCTACGCGGCCCTGTTGCGCCGTCTCGAGGGCGAGCGACTGATCACGGTCGACGCCTGGAAGACCAACGGCGACCACCTCTGGACCCTGCGTGAACGGGGACCCCTGCGCGACGAAGTCCGGGCCGTGGTCCGGGAGGTCGAGCAGGTTCAGTTTGGAGCCGCGCAGGCCGAGGCGGGGCGCTACGCCAGCATCCGCGCCAAGGTCCTGGCGATCGTGGGCCGCGCGAGTTTGGCGGTGCTCCTGGTCATCGGCGCGGGCGCCCAGCTGTCTTGTAAGGCGACCCTGGGCCCCGGTGAACACACTCTAGGCGGCTCAGGCCACAGCGAGGCCGACCCCGGCACACCGCGGGAGCGGGTCCTCGCCCTCGCCAAGCTCGGCGCTGGCCCCTCGGGACACCGCGCCATCGGTGAGCTGCTGCGTGACCACGGTATCGATGCCCGTCACCGCCAAACCGAACTCAACGCCGCCACCTTGGTCGACACCCATGGGGCCATCGTCCTGCTCGATGGTGCCTGGCTCGACGATCCGGCCTGGGACGACCTCTTGGCCTGGGTCGAGGTCGGTGGCACCTTGGTGATCGCCTCTGGCGGAGCGCTCGAGGCGGTCGATCTCCGCTACGCCGTCGACCTCCACGACGACTCGATACTCGACACCGATCGGGCCGGCTTCGGGCTCGGGCTGCGCGTCCGGGCTCCCCTGAGCATGGTTCTCGAGCCCTACTTCGCCGCCAGCAGCGGTATCGGCCTGCTCACGCGCCCCGCGACCAGCACCGACGAGTCTTGGTGGGGAGAGTCCGCGGCCAGCGATACCCCGGAGCAGGAGTACGCCCTGACTCGCAAGCTGGGCCAGGGCCGGCTGATCACCTTTGCCACCCCGGACCTGTTCGACAACGCGGCCTTGATCGTCGACGACAACGGCGCGTTTTTGCTGGACATGTTCGACCACTACGAGATCGAGTCGGTCGACCTGGTACGCGGAGGCGGAGGCGGCAGCGGCAGCGGCCCCGGCCCGGGCAGCCCCTTCGAGAGCATCAAGAACAGCAAACTCGGCTGGCTCTTCCTGCAGGTCCTGCTGTTCCTCGCGGTCCTCTACGCGGCCGTCGGGATCCCCTTCGCCCGCCTCCGCGACCCGGACAAGCGCAGGCGTCGGGCCTTCTCCGAGCACGTCCAGACTCTCGGCCAGCGCTACGCCCAGGCTCGCGCGGCCCGCTACGCCGCGGGCCTGTACGCAAACTGGGCGCTCGAGCGCCTGCGTGAGCGGGGCCAGTCGAGCTCCGCCCACAGCAGCGGTGGTGGACTCCACGCGCTCGCCGTCTCCCTCGCCGGCCGCACCGGTCGAGACGAGGCGGAGGTCATGCGGCTCCTGCTCGAGGCCAAGGAGCTCCGCGAAGAGCCCACCGACGAGCGCGGCGGCGCGGCAGAGCTCGATCTCGTCCGTCGCCTGGCGGCGCTGCTCGAAGACACGGGTGGCGCCCGCTGAGCCACCGGCTGGCTGCCCGTCTGCCCTTTCCCCCCTTCCCCCCTTTCTCCCTCCCTCTCCCGCATCCCGTTCTCGACGCCCTCTCCCGCGCTCGCCCCCACCTCTCATGTCCGTCGCAAACTTCGCCCAGGCCTTCGCCGCCCTCCGCTCCGAGATCAACCGAGTCCTCCTGGGCCAGGAGGAGGTCGTCGACCAGGTGCTCCTGGCGATCTTCGCCCGGGGCCACGTGCTCATCGAGGGTGTCCCGGGGCTCGGCAAGACCCTGCTCGTCCGCACCCTCGGCCGGACCTTGGGCTGCGAGTTCAAGCGCATCCAGTTCACCCCCGACTTGATGCCCAGCGATGTCACGGGCGGGAACATGTTCAACCAGCAGCAGAACCAGTTCGTGTTCTTGCCGGGGCCCGTGTTCACCCAGCTCCTGCTCGCCGACGAGATCAACCGGGCCCCCGCCAAGACCCAGTCTTCCCTGCTCGAGGCCATGCAAGATCGCTCGGTCACGGTCGACGGCAACACCCGCCTGCTGCCCCAGCCCTTCTTCACCATCGCGACCCAAAACCCGGTCGAGTCTCAGGGTACCTACCCCCTACCCGAGGCTCAGCTCGATCGTTTCCTGATGAAGATCAACGTCGACCACCCGACCCGGGCGGTCGAGAAGGCCCTGCTCAACAACTACGTACAGGGCTTCGACCCCTCGGACCTCGACAGCGTGGGCGTCCGCCAGATCTGTACCCACGAGCAACTCTTGGCGCTCCAGAAGATCACCCAGACGGTCGAGGTTCACGACGGGATCCTCGACTACATCACCGACGTCGTCGGACGCACCCGCAGCCACCGCTCGGTCTACCTCGGCGCCTCGCCCCGAGCCTCGATCGCCCTGCTCAACACCTCCCGAGCCCGCGCCGCCAGCGAGGGCCGGGCCTACGTCAACCCGGACGACATCAAGCGCCTGGCCCCCGCGATCCTGCGCCACCGCCTGATCTTGCACCCGGACGCGGAGATCGAGGGGGTGACCCCCGACGACTGCGTGACGGCGATCTTGCGAGAGGCGACCGTGCCGGAGACCGTCGCCTGAGCTCCGATTCCAATCCACAGATTGTCCCCCCTCCCCCGCCTGATCGCGCCCGCTCCGCCCCATTCATCCCTGCCCGCTCGTCCCGCCCTTTGAACGTCGCCTTCCGCATGTCTACGCGAAGCCAAGCCGAGGATCCTCGACCATGTTGATCCCCAACCGGACCTTGGTGTGGGTTGCGATCGTCCCCCTGATCTTGGCGGCGATGATCCCCTTCGACCCCTCCTTGCTTCGGCCCATGCTGATCACGGATGCGACGATCGTGCTCCTGGCCCTGGTCGACGCCCTCTCGACCTCCAAAAACTTGGTCTCGGTGACCCGGCGCTCGGCCGAGGTGTTCTCCATCGGTCGCCCCAACCCGGTCACGGTCGAGCTGCGCTCGAGGGCCGCCCGGCGCCTCGACGTCGAGCTGACCTGCGAGCTCTTTGAGCACGCCAGCGCCGAGGAGCTCCCCCTCCATATCGAGCTCCGACCACGACGGCGCGCGGTCGAGCGGTTCCGAATCATCCCCCACAAGCGCGGCGCGCATGTGCTCGGGGAGATCATCATCCGCTACCAGAGCCCCCTGGGCCTGTGGAAGCGCCAGGTTCGGTTCCCGGCTCACCACCCCATTCGTGTCTACCCCGACATCCAGTCCGTGCGCACCTGGGAGTTGCTCGCCCGCCAAGACCGGCAGCACTCCTTGATGCGAACGACCCGACGCCTCGGTGGTGAGTCCGAGTTCGAGCAGCTGCGCGACTACAGCCGGGACGACGAGTTTCGGGCCATCGACTGGAAGGCCACCGCCCGCCGCGGCAAGGTCACGGCCCGTCAGTATCAACTCGAGAGCAACCAAAACATCATGTTCGCCCTCGACGCGGGGCGCCTGATGACGGCCGTGACCAGCGGCATCTCACTCTTCGATCACGCCCTCAACGCGACCTTGATGCTCGCCCACGTCGCCTCCCGCGGCGGCGATCGGGTCGGGCTGCTCAGCTACACCGACGAGGTCCAGGCCTTCGTGCCCCCATCCACGGGCCGCAGGGCCGTCCAGCGGCTCATCCAAGCCAGCTACGCCCTCCACCCGGAGCTCGTCGAGTCCGACCCGGAGCAGGCTTTTCGACTGTTCAGCGTCCGTGTCCGCCAGCGGACCATGGTCGTCATCTTCACCCAGCTCATCGACGAGCGGGCGGCCGAGGAGCTCATTCGAGTGACCCGGGGCCTCTACCCGCGTCACCTCCCCCTGGTCGTCCTGTTCCGCGACGTCGACGTCGACGCCCTGCTCGAAGGCCGAGATCCCAAAACCGCGGCTCAGGGTGCGCTCACCGAAGCGGGCTCGGGCTCGGGCTCGGGGCCACCAGCCACCGAGCTCGACCTCTACACCCGGGCGGCCGCGGCCGAGCTGCTCGGCTGGCGTGAGAACCTGATCCGTCAGCTCCAGCGCAACGGCGCCCTGACCCTCGACGTCGACCCGAACAACCTGACCCCGGCCCTGATCAACCGCTACCTCGAGATCAAGGCCCGGCACCTGCTCTGACGCCGCCGGGTCCCTGGGTCGAGCTCAGGTCCCTCTCAGATCTCCCTCAGATCTTGGACACGGTCTTTCTGACCAGGGGCGCGTAGATGAAGCTCGGCATGACGACCGTCAAGCGTCCGGCCAGGGCCATCGGCCAGGGGAAGGAGACCACCTTTCGGCTGCGCTGGGCACCGCGAATGATGAACCCCGCCGCGTCCCCGGCCGAGACCTCGAAGAGTTTGTTCTTGGCCGTCGCGGTCATAGGGGTGTCGACGAAGCCCGGACGCACGTCCGTGACACCGATCCCGCTGGCCTCCAGGTCGATCCGCAGACCCTCGAGGAAGTTGCTCAAGAACGCCTTGCTGGCGGCGTAGACCGTGTTCCTGGGGATGCCGCGGTACATGGCGATGCTCGAGACACCGACGAGGTTGCCGCCACCTCGGGCGACCATGCCCGGGATCGCGCCGGTCATGGTCGCTACCGCGCCGCAGACGTTGACCATGATGACCTGACTGCAGTCCGCCCAGCTCAGGTCGACGCCCGGCCGCGTGCTCCCCACCCCCGCGTTGGCGATCACCAGGTCGAAGCCGTGGACCCCGTCGAGCTCGGCGACCACGGCCTCTGTGCGCTCGGGATCGCTGACATCCAAAACCTGGATATGGGCCTGGCCTCCGTCACGGGTGATCGACGCGGCCAACTCCTCGAGCGCGTCTCTGCGGCGCGCGGCGAGGACGACCTCGGTCCCCGCCGCCGCCAAGGTGGTAGCGAGGGCCGCCCCGATACCGCTCGAGGCCCCCGTGATCAATGCGCTGCGAAAGCTCATGGCCCAACTTAGCAGCCGCTGGCAGGGGCCATCATAGAGAAGACCGGTCCGAGCACGATGCTCGAACCGGTCGGGTCGGGTCAGGGGGCCGGGTCGACCCGGGTCGGGGCTCAGCTACAGCCGGAGGTTCCGCCACAGTTCATGCACTTCATGCACGAACCGTTGCGGACCAGGGTGAAGCTCCCGCAGGCGTCGCAAGCGTCGCCCTCGTAGCCCTTCATCTTGGCCCGACGGACCTGCTCGCCGAGCACGATTTGAGCGGCGAGCTCGTCCTTGCGGCCACCCGTACCGGTGGTCCCTGCAGCGGCGGGAGAGAAGGACGAGGTCCGATCTTCGACCTCGATCTTGCGGCTGTCACTGGTGAGGAACAGACGCGAGGAGCGGGGGATGTCGGCGGTCAGCTTGAGCGGACCGGGGGTCACCACACGCTCGGAGATCACCTCTTCCTCCCGATACTCGACCTCTTCTCCGCCGGTCGAGTCCGGCGCCAGATCCGAGGGCAGGACGTGCGCCAGGTCGTTGCGACCGAGGTAGGAGATCGCCAGCTCGCGGAAGATGTAGTCGATGATCGAGGTCGACATCTTCACGTGTGGGTGCCCGCTGACCACGCCGTTGGGCTCGAAGCGCGTGAACACGAAGGCGTCGACATACTCCTCGAGCGGCACGCCGTACTGAAGGCCGAGGCTGATGGCGATCGCGAAGCAGTTCATCAGCGAGCGGAAGGCGGCGCCCTCCTTGTGCATGTCGATGAAGATCTCGCCGATGTTGCCATCGGTGTACTCGCCCGTGTGGATGTAGACCTTGTGGCCGCCGATGACCGCCTTTTGGGTATAGCCGGCCCGGCGATCGGGCATCCGGCGGCGCTTGGCGAGGTAGCGGTGGACCAGCTTCTCGGTCACCCGCTCGATGATCTGCTGCTGTCCGCCCGCCGCGACCGCGTCGTCCTCATCGTCGTCGAGGTCGTCACTGATGTCGCCGACCAGGGAGGCCGACAGGGGCTGGCTGAGCTTCGACCCGTCCCGGTACAGGGCGATGGCCTTCACACCCAGCTTCCACGAGGCCATGTAGACCTCCTTGACGTCCTCGATGGTCGCCTCGTTGGGCATATTGATGGTCTTGGAGATCGCCCCGGACAGGAAGGGCTGGGCCGCGGCCATCATGTAGACGTGGGCCATGGGCCGGATGAAGCGGGTCCCGTAGCGGCCGCAGCGGTTGGCGCAGTCGAACACGGGGAGGTGCTCGTCACGCAGGTGCGGCGCACCCTCGATGGTCATGGTCCCGCAGACCCAGTCGTTGGCGGCCAGGATGTCCTCGGCCGAGAACCCGAGCTCTGAGAGCACGCTGAAGGCCGGGTCCGAGAGCTGGGCGTCGCTGAAGCCGAGCACGTCGCGGCAAAAGTCGTCGCCGAGGGTGTAGCGGTTGAAGGCGAAGGACAGCTCGAAGGCCTGGCCGAGCTCGGCCTCGACCCGCTCGAGGGCGGCGGCGGTGAAGCCCTTGGCCTGGAGCTGGGTGTGGGAGATCGCCGGAGATCCGACCAGGCTGCCCCGGCCCTTGCAGTAGTGGACGATGTCCTCGATCTGCCGGGCGCTGTAGCCGAGGCGCTCGAGGGCGCCGGGCACAGATTGGTTGATGATCTTGAAGTAGCCGCCGCCGGCGAGCTTCTTGAACTTGACCAGGGCGAAGTCCGGCTCGATGCCGGTGGTGTCGCAGTCCATGAGCAGACCGATGGTCCCGGTCGGCGCGATCACGGTGACCTGGGCGTTGCGGTAGCCGTCTCGCTCACCGCGCTCGAGGGCCTCCTCCCAGGCTCCCCGGGCCGCCCTCAACAGGTAGGCCGGGCAGGTCTGCGGGTCGATACCCTGGGGCATGGTCGCTAGCCCCTCGTACTGGGAGACGGGCTCGTCGAAGGCCGCGCGCCGGTGGTTACGCATGACCCGGAGCATCCCGTCCTTGTTCTCGGCGTAGCCCGGGAAGGGTCCGTGCTCGGACGCGAGCTCGGCAGAGGTCGCATAGGCGGCGCCGGTCATGAGCGCCGAGATCCCGCCACAGATGGCCACGGCCTCCGGGGAGTCGTAGGGCACGCTGCGGACCATGAAGTAGGTGCCGAGGTTGGCGTAGCCCAGACCCAGGGTCCGGTAGCGGTAGCTGAGCTCGGCGATCTTCGAGCTCGGGAACTGGGCCATGAGCACCGAGATCTCGAGCACCACGGTCCACAGCCGGCAGGCGTGACGGATGGCCTCGACGTCGAGCTCGCCAGCGTGCTCGCTGTCCGAGTTCGGGTCGACCATGAACTTCATGAGGTTCAGCGACGCCAGGTTGCAGGCCGTGTCGTCGAGGAACATGTACTCGGAGCAGGGGTTGCTCGCGTTGATGCGGCCGGCGGCCGAGCAGGTGTGCCAATCGTTGATCGTGGTGTCGAACTGGAGGCCCGGGTCGGCGCAGCTCCAGGCCGCGTAGGCGATCTTGTCCCACAGGTCGGTGGCCCGGAGCGTGCGCGCGACCTTGCCGTCGGTGCGGCGCTTGAGGTCCCAGGTCCCGCCGGTCTCGACCGCGTCGAGGAAGCGGTCGGCGATGCGCACCGAGTTGTTCGAGTTTTGACCGGCGACGGTCCCGTAGGCGTCCGAGTCCCAGCCCGTGTCGTACTCGCGAAACTCGATCTCCCGGGCGCCCTGGCGGGCCAGCTGGATCGTGCGCTGGATGTAGTTCTCGGCGACCTGGACCTTGCGGGCCGCCTTGATGGCCCGGCGTAGAGGGCGGTTTTTGCGAGCGTCGAAACGCGCGTCGCCCTCGAGCTCGGCGTCGGTGACCTGACAGGCCCGAATGATGTGGTTGAGGTGCTCGTTGCACAGCCGCGAGCCGGTGACCAAGGCCGCGACCTTCTGCTCTTCGACCACCTTCCAGTCGATGTAGGCCTCGATGTCCGGGTGGTCGATATCGACCACGACCATCTTGGCGGCCCGGCGCGTGGTCCCGCCGCTCTTGATGGCGCCGGCGGCCCGATCGCCGATGCGCAGGAAGCTCATCAGCCCGCTCGAGCGACCGCCGCCCGAGAGCGGCTCTCCCTCACCGCGGATCTGCGAGAAGTTCGAGCCCGTGCCCGAGCCGTACTTGAACAGGCGGGCCTCCCGGGTCCACAGGTCCATGATCCCGCCCTCGCCGACCAGATCGTCGGCCACACCCTGGATGAAACAGGCGTGGGGCTGGGGGTGCTCGTAGGCGTTCTCCGACTTGTGGACCTCGCCCGTGGCCGGGTCGCAGTAGCTGTGACCCTGGGCCGGCCCGGTGATCCCGTAGGCCCAGTGCAGCCCGGTGTTGAACCACTGCGGGCTGTTGGGGGCCGCGCGCTGGCTCGCCAAGATGGTCACCATCTCGTCGAAGAAGGCGCGCGCGTCGGTCTCACCCTCGAAATACCCGTGCTTGAAGCCCCAGTAGGTCCAGCAGCCGGCGAGGCGCTCGAAGACCTGACGGCTGTCGCGCTCGCCGTGGCTGCGCTCGGACTCGGGCAGGGCGGCGATCGCCTCGAGGTCGGGCTCGCTGCGCCACAGCCACTCGGGGACGCCCTCCTCGGGGACCGGGCGCAGCACGGTGGGCACACCGGCGCGGCGGAAGTACTTCTGGGCGAGGATGTCGACGGCGACCTGCGACCAGCCCGAGGGGACCTTGATGTCGGCGGCCTCGAACACCACCGAGCCATCGGGGTTGGTGATGCGGGAGCTGCGAGCTTCGAAGTTCACGCCCTCGTAGGGGCGCTCGGTCTGGCGAGTGAAGAGGCGGGAGATTTTCATCGGGAGTCGCTTGCGGGCGGGCGGGTGCGGGCGGGTGAGTGGGGGGAAACCGAGAGAGCGAAGCGAAGAAGAAGAAGAGCGAAGGGCGCCGAGGGCCGACCCGGGAGGGGGGTGACTCTGATGGTGTCGGGCGCAAAAGACGAGCACGAAAGTGCCCCTCTGGCGTGATGTGCGCGAACACCGAGATGTGCGCGAGTGCCGGGCGTAAAACGCGGCGGGACCATTTTGGCTCGGCGAGGACCTGGGTCCGCGCCGAGCCGCCCACCCCCATCATCTTGGGGGTGCGACCCCAACCAACCACAAGATATGGTGTCTGCGCAAGTTGCGAGCGAATCGCGCGGTGGAGGGTTATCCACAGTAACCGGCCGGCGGGCCGTGCCTTCTAGGACCCAAAAACGGCAGATTTAGAAACTGGATACGGCCCTTGATGCACGGAGTTCAGATAGCCGCGGCCAGCCAGGTTCTCGGCTTGGCCCCGGTTTTGCTGTACCCGGATCCGGGTCGATCTCGCCCGTCGAAGGTCCCCAGCCGATCCCCAGCCGATCCCCAGCCGAGCCGTGAGCTCCATCCAATTTTGACCCTGGGGTCACGCCGAAAGATCTCGATTTTGGAGCCGGCCCAAGCTGAGCCACCCTCGACGGCCCTCCAATTTCGGGACCAGAACGCGCCAGAAGCGCGACACGTGCCCACGCGCACCTACCGGATCTGCGGAATCCACGCTCACCCGATGGGGCGGCCCCCGAAGCTCGGTTTGCGCCGACGAGCCTTGCTGACGCACAATCGTGGCGCCGTTTGGGTGCTCACGTCGGTGAACACCGAGATGGTGTGCACGGGCAGCCTCCCGCCCGTGCACCAGCCAGCTCTCTCGTCCCTGGCCAACTTTTTATGGCACGCAACAACGACACTCTCTTGCGCCGAGGCGAACTCGAGCGGCTGAGCGCACTCGAGACACTCAAGGGGCTCAGCAACCCCGGCGACGTCAAGCTGGCCGAGCTCGTGGGCTTCCTCGAATCCCGAGACCTGTGGACCCAGTTCTCCAAGATCACGCTCGGCGATCTCCGTGATGCATTCAGCGCCCAGTCTCTCGAGGCCGCAGCCGAGGCTGTCAAAGAGGACACGCCCCGCAAGCGCAAGCGCAAGATCATGAACGAGATCATCGGCATCGGTATCGGCGACACCGGCGATGCCGACGAGCCCGGCGACGACACCCCGGTGCTCATGCCCAAGCAGCCCGCCGACGGGGGCATCAGCACCGAGGAGGTCGCCCGCAACATCGTGCCCTTCGTCGAGGGCAACGGCGACGTGACCCTCGACGACATCGCCGAGTACAGCGACCTCGACCGCAAGGTTCTGCGCTTCCACTTGGGCGTGCTGTGTAAAGAGGGCCGACTCGAGCGGATCGGCGTCGGGCGCCACGCCATCTACTCGGCCGTGGGCTGAGCCGCCCTTGCCCGGGGGGTCTGAAACTCCCATCATCCCGGCCCGTGGCCGAGCTCCCCCGATCCTCCAAGTGGGCCCATCGCCTGCGCGACTGGTGGATCGAGTGGATCATCGAACACCGGATCGCGGTCTTGGTAGCCGGCGCCCTGGTGACCGTGGTCTCGGTGTGGCTGGCCGCGCAGCTCGAGGTCGATACAGACCTGCGCACGCTCCTACCCAGCGAGCACCCGGTGGTCGAGGCCCTCGGCCACATCGAGGAGAACTACGGCGCCGTCGGCTCGATCAACGTGGTGGTTCAGGGGGGCAGCCCCGAGGCCCGGCACGCGCTCGCCGACGCGTTTGCCGAACAGCTCGCCGACGAGCCCATGCTCCGGGAGGTCGACCACCGCATCAAGGCCGACTTCTTCCTCGAGCACGCCCTCTACTACATC
The DNA here is from genome assembly GCA_964451725.1 of uncultured Nannocystaceae bacterium. Taxonomy (GTDB): domain Bacteria; phylum Myxococcota_A; class Polyangia; order Nannocystales; family Nannocystaceae; genus Plesiocystis. The sequence goes on from CAYVJQ010000017.1 coordinate 68,086, forward strand.
GACGACGCCGACATGGCCGCGCTCACCGAGCACGTCCAGGCCTGGCAGCACTACGTATTTTGCAGCGCCGCTCCCGACGTGTGCATCGACGAGCCCGACGCCGGGGCCCCCGCCGCACTCCAGGCCTTCATCGACGACAAGCGCGAGGCCATCGCCGCGCGCTCGACCTTCACCGAGTACTACGAGCGCGAGGGCATCGACGCCCTGGTCGTGTTCCTGCGCCCGACCGAGAGCTCGGCCGACCTCGACTTCACGGTCGCGGTCAGCGAGCGCATGCGTGAGCGAGTCGACGCCATATTCGCCAGCCCGGGCGCCTGGTCCGACCAAGACATGCGTGTGAACCTGGTCGGTCCCTACATCGGCAAGGCCGCGGAGCGGGAGGTCATCGAGCGCGACATGCTGCGGGCGGCCCTGTTTGCCCTCGGTGGGGTGACCGTGGTGCTCCTGCTCCTGTTCCGCTCGATCCGGGCGGTCTTGACCCTGCTGATCCCACTCGCCTGTGGCGTGGCCTGGTCCCTGGGCCTGGCCCAGCTGGTCGTCGGCCACCTCAACGCGATCACCAGCTTGATCTCCTCGGTGGTCATGGGTATCGGCATCGACGCCGGGCTCCACTTTTTGACCCGGGCCCGGCGCGAGCGCGAGGTTCACGGGAGCGAGGAGTCGATCCGCCGCGCCTTCAAGAGCGTGATCGCCCCGCTGCTGATCGCCTCGGGCACGACCGTGAGCGCGTTTGTGGTCATGGCCACCTCCCAGTTCCCGGCCTTCGGCGAGTTCGGGATCATCGCGGCCCTGGGCGTGGGCCTGTGCCTGCTGGCCATGCTCACCGTGTTCCCCGCCCTGCTCGCGGTCATCGGGGTCAAGAAGGCCAAGCGCCTGCCGCCGGGCGGGGTCAGCCAGGCCACGCACCTGCTCTTGGCGCGGCCCGGGCTCGTGTTTGTCGCCATGGTGATCCTGACCGTCGCCTCGGTGCGCGGCGTGGCCCACATGCGCAGCGACGGCTTCGAACGCAACAGTCGGAACCTCCAGAGTCGCCAGGCCCGGGCCACGACCGAGGCCGACGTGTTCCTGATCTCCGAGATCCTCGGCCGCGACGTGCACGCCAGCGTGTTGAGCGTGGACAGCTGGGAGACCCTCGAGCGGGTCTACGCCCGCGCCGAGGAGCTCCACACACGGCGTGCACAAGCGGGTTCGAGCCTGGTCGCGGGCCTCAGCGCCGCGCCCGGGGTGATGCCGCCACCAGACATCGACCTCGAGGCCCGCGGGCGCGAGATCAAGGCCCTGACGACGGACTGGAGCCCGCGGACCTGGGCCCGCCTGCGCGGTGAGGACCCCGGCGAGGCCGAGGTGGACGCTGGCCCAGGGTTCGAGGCCTTCGACGGCGGAGACGAGTGGGGCGAGTTCGAACCCTACGAAGGGGACACCGACAAGCCCGAGCCCCTGTCCGATCCGACCCCATCAGATTCGGCCCCGCCAGATTCAGCCCCGCCAGAGCCGGCCCCGCCAGAGCCCGACCCGAAGCTCGACCCTGCGCCCACAAAACTCGACGCGGCCCTCGGCAACCCGGAGGACGGCGCCCTGCTCGAGGCCATGCTCAAGGCCGAGCCCTTCGGCCCCGACGATCTCCCGCCCCAAGCCATCGGGGCGCTCCGGGGATCCGACGGTTCATGGGGGATCTTCGCCTATCCCAACTACGACGCCGCCGACATCTACCTGGGTGTCGAGTTCATGGCCGAGCTGAGCGACTACAGCGACGACACCGGGCTCTTCGTGGGTGAACCCACGATCTACGCGACCATCTTCCTGACCTTGAAAGAGGAGTGGCCGGTGGTCTTCGGGATGGCCGCGCTGATCATCACGGCGTTCGTATTTTGGCAGGTCCGGGGGGTCGTGCCCATGCTCATCACCCTCTCCCCGCTGCTGCTCGCGACCTGGTGGACCTTTGGGATCCTCGGCGCCTTCGACCTCAAACTCAGCCTCTTCAACGCGCCGATCTTGCCGGCCATCCTGGGCATCGGGGTCGACAATGGGGTCTACCTGACAGCCGCGATCCGCGGGGAGACCAGCACCAAGACCGGCCTGTACCGCAGCGTCGACGAGACCGGGCGCGCCATCTTGGCGGCGACCATGACCACCACGGTCGGCTTCGGGGCGTTCCTGGTCGCCGACAGCGGCGGCCTGCGCAGCATCGGCTACCTCGCGGTGATCGGGATCTCGACTACCGCGATCGCGGCCATGCTCGCGGTCCCGACGATCTCCGCCCTGATCCAGCGCCGCCGCGACCGTCTCGACGAGCTGTGAGCGCGCGCGCTCAGGTGATCTGCGGCGCGACCCACTCGACCAAGCGGTTGGCCCCCGCTCGGGCGATGTGGATCCCGTCGGCGGTCCGCACCCGGACCCGCCCCTCGCCCAGATCCAGGCGCTCGCAGTAGCCGCCATCCTCGTCCGCGAGCACCCGCCAGATGTCGATGAACAGGGCCCGCCGACGCACGGCCATCTCGCCACGAAAGATCTTGTTCATGTGGCGGACCCGCTCGTTGAGCTTGGACAGGCCCATCTGCGGCATGCCGACCCAGTAGATCTGCTCGCCCGCGGGGGCCAACACATCGGCGAAGGCGTTGACCCGACGCCGGTACTCCGGGTCCCAGCCCGGCTCGCCGTAGCGGTGCCACAGCGGGTCGCTGTCCTTGCCCATGTACAGACCCTGGCCGTCGTTGCCCCCGAGCATGCAGACCACGGCGTCGGGCTTGAAGGCCGCCCGGGCCTCGGCCCCATGCTCGATCCAATCGTAGAAGTCGGGCCGGGCGAGGCCCGTAGACACCCGCCCGCGCCGCTCGACCGTAACCCCCTCGCGCGCGCCCAGAGCCTGGGCCAAGAAAATGCCGAAGCCCCCCGCGACCATGCTGTCGCCGATGATCAACACCCGGCGTTCGCCCGCCCAGGCCACGCCCGGAGCCCCGAGCAGGCTCCCGCCCGCGAGCGCGCCCCCAGCGAGGGCCGAGGCGACAGAGCAGATCCATTGGCGGCGCGTGTGCATGGCGGGGCCCTACTCTACGCCCCTGCTGCGCGCGAGCTTCCCCCCTGTGAGCCCGCGGGCTCACAGGGGGTGCGCGCTGGCAAAGGCCCAGCACAGGGGGATCGGCCTGCCCGAGCTGTTGCGAGCCTCGACGAGGACCCGCCCCTCGCTGTCGCGGCGCAGGTCCTCGGCCTTGCCGTGGAAGTGTTGACGTCTGTTCCCCTTGGTCAGGGTTCGGAAGTCGGCTCCACCGGGCAGCCACAGGGTCAGCCCCTCGACCTGGCGGCCCTCGGGGACGAAGAAACCGGCCACGTCTTCGTCGTCGGCGACCGCGTCGAGGGCGATGCTCAGCTCTCCGTAGGCCGGCACCTCGACCCGCAGGCAGCGATACAGATAGGGCTTGCGGTAGGCCATGGAGACACGCGGGTCGCCGTCCTCCCGGACGCAGCCGGCCATGGCGTCCTTGCCAAGGGTCCCGTCGCAGCTGTCCTTGTTGGAGCGTGTCACCGACCAGTGGCCCTCGGTGACCAGGTCCCGCGAGAACTCGAGCTCTCGCCCGCGGGCCAGCCGGGTCGAGCGCATGTGATCCGTGATCAACTTGGTCCAGGTGACCTCGAGCTGCTCGCGCTGGAGGTGCAGGCCCCAGGCGAGACCCAGCGCCGCGATGCTCAGACCGACGACCCAGGCCCCCGTGACGACCCTGGGCGGGCGCAGGCGCTGAACTAAAGCCAGCTCCCGACCAGAGAAACAGGCGCCCGCGAGCAGGACGACGACGATCATGCTCAGCCAGCCCAGAGCCCGCTCGCGCCCGGGCGCCCGGTAGCGCAGCTCGATCCGCCCCGCGCTCGGGACCGGCACACGCATGCCCGGCAGGCCCTCGGGAGTCGCCTGCTCGAGCGCGACCCCCTCTCCCTCTCCGCCCTCTCCAGTCGCCCAGAACACCGCGCTCCACTTGCGGTAGGGACCCACGGGCAGCAGCAGCTCGCCGCCCGAGGACACTTCGATGTCGATGCGCCCGGGGCTGGGGCGCCGAAACACGACCTGCTCCGGCGTCAGCCCGCCCGTGCTCGAGAGCGGCTCGGCGTGACCTGGAACCCGCGCCTGGGGAGTCAGGCGGGCGAGGGTCCAGACCCCGAAACGACCGACCTCCTCGAGCTCGTCGAGCAAGCGCCGATCGTCGGTGCTGCGCGTCAGGCTGCGGTCGTAGATGACATGGCTGACCCCGGCCAGGCGCAGCGCCCGGGGGCTACGACGCCGAACCTGGTGGCGATAGTTGACCGCGGGGATATGACCGTCGAGGAGCAGCTCGGCGCCCGCGTCGGTGACCGCGAACAGGGGGAAGGTTCCCCCGCCCATACCCCGGCGCAAGAACGCGACCTTGAAGCGAGCTCCTGGGTCGCCTGGGTCGCCTATGTCGAGTGCCTCGCGCTCGGCGACCAGGGCCGCGACCAGGGCCGCGTCGACCTCTGCGTGGGGCGTGCCCTCGAGCGCCTCGAGGCCGCCCACCGGCCGCGGCAACAGCCGCCCGGGCTCGTCGAGAAGGCCGACCAGCAGGGGGGCCAGGCACACACAGGCCACCAACCTCGCGGCCTGCGGGCGCAGGTCTTTGGGGCCGACGCGCACACTCGGGCGACGGCCTGGCTCGGCCCCGGGGGCCTGACCTGCGCCCTGACCTGCGCCCTCCGACTCGGCCGGAAGCCCACGCAGGCGCGCCAGCAGCACGGCCGCGCCGACCCCCGTAAACGCGAACAACACGGGCTTGAGGGCCAGTGAATAGCGGGGGAACTGGAGGTTCTTGAACCCGCTCACGAGCAGGTCGAGGCGCAGCACGGTGATCGCCGCGTCGGAGCCCAAGACCAGCAGCGCGCAGACCAGACCCACGCCGAGCCAGGCCATCGCCCGCCCGCGCATCACCGCGACCGCCAGACCGACCACCGCCATCGGCCCCACCCAGGCCCGGTAAGCGGTGAACAGCTCGCCGGCGAAGAGCTGGGAGGCCAGCGCGCTCAGGGGCTCCCAGGGCACGGGCGAGCGCGACATGGACCCGGAGCTGGCCAAAAATACGTACACCCAACCCACGCTGACCAGGGCCGCGGCGACGTGGATCGCCAGCCACCAGCGCAGCACCCCGGGCGGGAGCTCGCGGCGCACGGCCCCCGTCGCCCAGGTGACCACCGGCCAGGCCGCGGCGGAGATCACCGCAGTGAGCATGCCGAAGGGGTGGGCGAGCACACTGCCCCCGAGCAACAGCGCCGCCAGGCTGAGGCGGCGCGGGCTGGGCCGCTTCAGGGCGGCGTAGGTCGCCGGGAGCGAGGCCACCCACAGGGCGCTCGACAGCATCTGCGGCCACACCCCGTGAAACATGAGGTAGTTCCAGCCGCCCTCTCGGCTGGCGCCGGGGTCGATGAGCCAGGCCATCGCCGCGAGCGCCCCAGCCCAGCGAGGATCGAGCAGAGTGGCCCCGAGACCGGCGCTCGGAGAGCTCGGGCTGGCCCCGCGCTCGGTCTCGCTCCGGTTCTCACCCTCGCTCCGGTTCTCACCCTCGCTCCGGTTCTCACCCTCGCTC
>CAYVJQ010000018.1:0-73329 GCA_964451725.1 uncultured Nannocystaceae bacterium
GATGGGACACTAAACTCGATCGAAACCTGTCTCACTTTCGTTGACATCTTCCGCCCGGGAGGTGCGCCACAGCTGTCGTAAGCAGTTGATTTAGTTGAATTTAGTGGGCATGGAAGTCTCCGGTGAGGACCGGCGTAGAGTCCTCGGCGCCCGCGCACCTGCGAGATTTTTCGCGCTGGGCCCATCCAAACCCACACTGCCGGCCGTGGCCGAGACCCTCCGCACCTCTGGGAAGCTGTCCATCGCCGTCGCGGCGTCGCGGGTGCTGGGTCTGGTTCGCGAGGTGATGTTCGCCAACTTGTTCGGGGTCGGGGCGGTCGCCGATGCGTTTCAGGTCGCGTTTCGGATCCCCAACTTGCTGCGCGATCTGTTCGCCGAGGGAGCCCTGTCGAGCGCGTTCATCCCGACCTTTCTCTCGGCCCTGGTCGGCGAGCGCGAGCCGGGCTCGGCCGACCCCGAGGATCACGAGCTCGACCGGGAGGCGGCCTACCGTCTGGGCAACCTGATCTTCGCCGGTGTGCTGCTGACGACCGGGACCTTGAGCGTGCTGGGCATGGTGTTCGCCGAGCCCCTGGTCGGGCTGATCGCCAACGACTTCGAGGGCGGGAACCTGAGCCCCGAAGACGCCCGCGCCAAGCTCGAGTTGGCGACCTTGCTGACCCGGATCATGATGCCGCTGCTCACGGTGATCAGCGTCAGCGCGGTGTGGATGGGCATGCTCAACGCCCAAAAACGATTCATGGCTCCCGCCTGGGCGCCGGCGATGTTCAACGTGGCGAGCATCGTGGTCGGGGCCGGCCTGCTCGTGGTCGACCCGGCCGACGAGGCCGGGATCGTGGTCTGGAGTCTGGGCACGCTCGGGGCCGGCGTGGTCCAGGCGACGGTCCAGCTGCCCTCCCTGTGGCGCCTGGGCTACCGGCCCCTGCCGCGTCTGCGTGGGCTCTGGGGACACCCGGGGGTGCGCCGGATCGTGCGTCTCATGGCTCCGGCGGTGGTCGGGCTGGCCGCGGTCCAGATCAACATCTTCGTCAACACGCGCTTCGCCGCGTCCCTGGGTGATGGGGGAATCGCCCAGCTCAGCTACGCTTTTCGCGTATTTTATCTGCCCATCGGCGTGTTCTCGGTGGCCCTGGCCACGGTCACCACCACCAAGGTCAGCGAGGACGCGGCCAAGCACGATCTGAAGGCCATGGCCGCGAGCGCGGGGGAGGGCGTGAGCGCGGTGTGGATGTTGATGACCGCGAGCACGGTGGGCCTGCTGGTGCTCGCCGAGCCGGTGGTCAAGGTGCTCTACTTCTCGTTCTCCGAGGCCGAGGCCGAGGCCACGGGCATGGTGCTAGCGGCCTACGTGCTCGGGCTCTTGCCCTACGGCGTGGTCAAGATCCTCGCCCCGGTGTTCTACGGCCTGGACCGGCCGCGCCTGCCCCTGCTGGCCTCGTTTACGGCGGTCGCGGTCAACATCGTGTTCAACGCCCTGACCTACAGGCAGCTGGGCGTGCCGGGGTTGGCCCTGGGCATGGCCCTGGGCTCGCTCGCCAACGTGGTCGTGCTGCGGGTGAGCTTCGCCAAGGTCGTGGGCCCGCTCCCGGGGGTCGACCTGCGCCAGCTCGGGGCCCTGGCCCTGGGCAACGCCGTGCTCGGGGGGCTGGTGTACGCGGCGTGGCTCGGGGTCGACTGGTGCATCGGTACGCTGGGCCACGGTTGGGGCCTGCGCTTGGCTGGTCTGGGGGTGGTCGTGCCGCTCGGGTTCTTCGCCTACGTCGGCGTGCTCCGGGCGCTGCGCTACCCTGGTGCCGAGATGCTCTGGGGCCTGCCCGGGAGGATCTGGGCCAAGGTGTTCAGGCGCCGCCGCTGAGGTGGGGCACGGTTCCCGCTTGCGGTCGGGGGAGCTCTCGGCCGACTATGCGGGCAGATGAACCCTGGTCCGGGACAGCAGCCACAGCAATCCATCTCGGTGGATCTTCGCCATGAGGAGGAGAACTTCTGCGTTGCGGTCTACAGATTCTTGGTCGTGGTCGTCTGGGGTCGAGATATCTGCGGCGCGGACGTCGAGCGCCTCGGCGAGGTCCAGCGCACCGTGGTCGAGGAGTTCGGGCACTGCGCGGTGGCCAGCGTGGTCCGCTCGGACTTCAAACTCAACGTCGGCGATGCGGTGCGCAAGGGCGCGGAGCGAAACCTCAAGGAGATGGCGGAGGTCACCCTGGCGACGGTGTTGGTGGTCGAGAGCGGGGGCCTGCGCGCGAGCGTGGTCCGCTCGGTGATCACCGGGGTCCACCTCGTCGCCCGCACCAAGGTCCCTCAAAAGGTGTTCAACGATATCGGCGACGCGCTGCGGTGGGTGGTCACCCGCCCGGGGGCCGACTCGCTGGTGGACGGGACCGAGGTCGATGTGGGGATGGTCATCGACGCTGTCCACACGCTCGCCGACCGCTACGGCGGGTGAGGCTGGAGACCGCCCACTGAGGTCCTCATCGCCACGATGGGTACCCACTGTTCGGGGGGCGAGGGGCGGGGCCAGAATCGCGGAACTCGAGCGGAGAAACCAATACCTGGGCGCGTGGGTCGAAGGCCGAGTGCGTGCGCGTATTTCTCCAGACCCGCAGGATCGAGGGGGAGACAGGGTCACCGACAGGGTCGGTGGGCGAGCGCTGCGGGTCGCGGGCGGCCGCGCCCAGACGCCTCGCTCGGAGCGAAGCTGGCGCTGGAGCTGGCGTCGATCGTGCTACGGTCGGCGGCTCATGCCGGCTCCCCAAGTGCCCGCGTCCGCGCGTCGGCCCAGCCCGCTCTCTGCCGAGGCCAGGGCGGCCTTTTGCGGTCTTCGTGTCTATGCTGGAGGGCTGGTATTGGTCTGTGTATTGGCTGTGGTCTCGGCCTCGCTCGGCTGCACTCGGCCGAGTTCAGAGACGGACGTCGGGGCCGCTCGGGTCACGCTGGGGCCCTGTGAGCCGAGTTTCGGCGACGCGCGCTGCGGCGTCTTGAGGGTCCCCGAAGATCCGAGCGCGCCCGGGGGCCGGACGCTCGAGATCGGGTTTGCGGTCCTGCCCTCCACGGCCCGCGAGCCCGAACTCGACCCCGTGTTCCTGCTCGCCGGGGGTCCGGGGCAGGGGGCGGCCTCGCTCGCGCCCATGATCGGCCACAAGTTCAAGGCGATCTTGGCCCACCGCGACATGGTGTTCGTGGATCTGCGGGGCACCGGGCGCTCGAATCCGCTGATCTGCGCGATCGAAGATCCGCGCGACCTCTCCGAGCTCCTGGGGGCCGAGTTTCATGTCGAGAAGCTCGACGGCTGTCTCGCGGACTACGAGGTCGACACGGCGGCCTTCACCACGCCCCGGGCGATGGACGATGTCGACGCGATCCGCGAGGCGCTGGGCTACGAGCAGATCAACCTGTTCGGGATCAGCTACGGCACACGCGCGGCCCTGGTGTACATGCGCCGCCACGGTGACCGGGTCCGCTCGGCCGTGCTCGATGGGGTCGCGCCCCTCGACGTGGCGCTCTCGATGGAGATGCCCCGCAACAGCGAGGCGGCCCTCGGCGCCGTGCTCGACGACTGTCGGGCTCAGCCCAGCTGCGACGCCGCGTTCCCCGACCTCGAGCGCAAGCTCGACGAGGTCCTGCGCGATCTGGACGCCGGCCGGGTACTGCGCGAGGTCACCCACCCGCGCACGGGTGAGCTGTTGCGCATCGACGTGGCGCCGGCGGGGTTCCTGGGGGCGCTGCGCCTGGCCCTGTATTCCGGCGAGAGCGCGGCCTTGCTGCCCCTGGTGATCGACCGCGCCCACGGGGGCGACTTCAATCCGGTCGCGGCCCTGCTGCTGCGTGCGGCGGGGATGTCGGAGACCATGAGCGCGGGCCTGTACTTCTCGGTCTCCTGCGCCGAGGACCTCTACGGCAACAGCGAGGCTGAGCGAGCGAAGGCCGAGGCGGGGCTGCGATTCTTCGACAGCGAGTACCTCGAGCGGCTCGGGGAGGCCTGCGCCCGCTGGCCGCACGCGAGCATGCCCGCCGAGTACTGGGCGCCCGTGGTCAGCGACGTACCGACGCTGCTGCTCTCGGGGCGCTACGACCCCGCGACCCCACCGGCGATGGGCGAGCGGGTCGCGGCCCGCCTGAGCCACGGGCGCCACGTGATCGCCGAGGGGGCCAGCCACGGGGTCTGGCACCAAGGTTGCGCCCTCGAGCTCGCGGCGGAGCTGTTCGCCACGGCCGACCCGGACAAGCTCGATCCGAGCTGCCTCGAGGCCGTGGGTCGGCCGCCCCTGTTCCTGAGCGCCGCCGGTCCGCGACCCCTGCCTGTCGAGGCCTCACCATGATCGTCGCCGAAAAAGTAGGCAAGCGTTTTGGCGATGTCGTCGCGGTCGAAGAGGTCAGCCTGCGCGCCGAGAATGGGAAGATCACCGGCCTGCTCGGTCCCAACGGCGCAGGCAAGACCACGACCTTGCGCCTGCTCTATGGGCTCATGCGCCCCGACCGGGGGAGTGTGCACATCGACGGTGTCGACGTGGTCGCCGAGCCCCTGAAGGCCCAGGCGAAGCTGGGGGTCCTGCCCGATGCCCACGGCCTCTACCCGCGGCTCTCCGCGCGTGAACACATCCACTATTTTGGTCGCCTGCAGGGGCTGGAGAAGTCGGTGCTCGAGGTGCGCACGGCCGAGCTGATCGAGCGCCTCGACATGCAGGGCATCGCCGACCGTCGGGCCGCGGGCTTCTCTCAGGGCGAGCGCATGAAGGTGTCGCTGGCTCGGGCGCTGGTCCACGGACCCAACAACATCATCCTCGACGAACCTACCAATGGCCTCGATGTCATGAGCACAAGAGCGATGCGCGGGCTGATCCGGAGCCTGCGCGACGAGGGCAAGTGTGTGCTGTTCTCGAGCCACGTCATGCAGGAGGTCTCGGCGCTGTGCGACGTGATCGTGATCGTCGCCGCCGGTCGGGTCGTGGCCCGGGGGACGCCCGACGAGCTCCGGGCGCAGACCGGCTACGACGATCTCGAGGACGCCTTTGTCTCTGTGTGTGGCCTGGCGGAGCCCGAGGGCGGCCTGACCGACCTGACGGATCTGACCGATCTGAAGGAAGGAACCTGACATGCCTTGGTGGACCGCCATGTGGATCGTGCTGCGCAAGGAGCTCATCGACGGACTCCGGGATCGCCGCGCGCTGCTCTCGGCCTTGCTCTATCCGCTGCTCGGCCCCCTGCTCTCGGGCCTGATGTTCGGATTCATGGCCGACCAACAGCGCGAGGCCGCCGATGTGCCCCTGCCGGTGATGGGCGCCGAGTACGGCCCCGAGTTGGTGGACTGGCTCGAGGGCCACGGGGCCGAGGTCGTGCCCGGCCCCGAAGACTTGGAGGCCGCGCGCGCGGCCGTGCACAGGGGGGACCTGCCCTTCGTGATCGTGATCCCCGAGCGATTCGGGGACCAGCTGGCGATCGCCGAACCGATCGCCATCGACCTGGTGGTCGATGGATCACGCAATGACTCTCGAGCGTCCATCGGCCGCGCGAAAAACTTGTTGCAGCACTACGGGAGCGAGCTGGCGAGTCAGCGACTGCTCGCCCGCGGGATCGATCCGGCGGTCGCGCAACCGCTGCGGGTGAGCGAGGTCGAGGTCGCCAGCGAGCAACAGATGGCCGCGAACCTGTTCATGTTTGTGCCCATGTTTGTGCTCATGGCCACCTTCATTGGGGGCATGCAGTTGGCCGTCGACGCGACCGCTGGAGAGCGCGAGCGTGGATCGCTCGAACCCCTGCTGCTCAACCCGGTCTCACGCTCGGCGATCGTCGTCGGCAAGTGGTTGGCGGCGGTCGTATTCGCGCTGTTTTGTGTGGCGTTGACGCTCGTATGTTGCGTGCTCGTGCTCGAGTATTCGTCTGTGCGCGATCTGGGCATGAGCATGGCGACGGGGCCGCTGGTGTTGATTGGCGTGTTTTTCGCGGTCGTCCCCATGGCCCTCATGGCGGCGGCCTTGCAGGTCTTGGTGGCCAGCTTCGCGCGTTCCTTCAAAGAGGCGCAGACCTACATCTCGCTGCTGGTCTTTGTGCCCATGGTCCCGGCCATGGTCGGCATGATGTCGGGGCTCAGCGACGGGCCGCTGGCCCTGCTGACCCCGGGGTTGGGCCAGCAGATCGTCGTCGGCAAGCTGTTGGGGGGCGAGAGCGTGGGCGCGATGGCCTACCTCTTGCCCATGCTCTCGGCCTTGGTGGTCGCGGGTATCTGCGTGGCGATCACCGCGGCTATGTTTCGGCGAGAGCGCGTCGTGTTCGGGCGCTGATGCGTCCGGAGTCGGGCTGATGCAACCTTCGGGCTGAGGTGTATTCGCCGCCCAAGCCGGCTTTGCACGTGGACGGTGATTGCGAAATTCATCGAACCGGGATACTCGTAGTCATCGCATTGGGGTCCGCCACTTCAGGCGGGCCACGGTGACACCCCGATATTCAGGGGTCGTCGTTTCAGGCGATATCCCCGATCAGCCACATCGACCTCGGGGGTCGAGAGAGTCGACGTATGTCTATCGTGCCGCGAGAGCTTCCGACCAGTCAGCCCGTGCACGAGTCGACCCGGGACATGCGGGACATGCGGAACACCCGGGCCACCCAGAACATGCGGAACACCCGGGCCACCCGGAACACCCGGGCCACCCGGAACATGGAGACTGGGGAGCCACAGCTCGGCGGACCCCCGACCAGTCCGCCGCCTCGACCCCAAACCTGTTCCCGGGCGGTGGAGCGGCGCCGGCCGAAGGCGCCCTCACTCCCGCCTCCTCGGCTCCGTCGCTGAGAGCCGGCTGCCGGGCCCCCCGAACCCGAACTCGAACTCGAACTCGAACTCGAACTCGAACTCGAACTCAGGCCGGGTACTCGAGGCCCATGCGCAGTCCCTCGACGTCGATGATCGTGCCGGGCACGAGGCGGACAGGACCGGTCAATCGATGGCCATTGACACGCACGAGCTCGGCCTCGGCGGGGTCGTCGACGGGGCTCAGGACGGCCTCGAATCCGGGTCCGCGCCAGCTGAGTTGAACCAGGGTGCGGTCGCTGCCGTCGCTGGCCGTGCGGATCGAGCAGCGCTCCCCGGTGCCGATGCTGTGGCGACCCGGGATGACCAGCGTGCTGGTGCGGCTCTTGTCCGGGTGGAGGATCTTCATGCTCGCAGCGACCTGGACACCGAAGTCCTCGAGCAGGATCTGGGCGAGGACTCGAGCGACGACCCCGCCAGATTGGGGCCGGTCCTCGGGCTGCTTGCGGAGCATGCTGTGGACCAGCTGAATGAGCCGTTTGGGGAGGTGCTCTCTGCAGCCCCGGTAGCTGTCCAGAGGCACCAGGGGCCGCCTGATGTGGGCAGAGAGCCACTCGAGGGGCTCCTCCAACAGGCGCTCGCGGACCGCGTTGCAGGGCTCCTTGGCGAACAGGGGCATGTGGGCCGAGAGCAGCTCGTAGAGCAGGATGCCGACGCTGTAGACGTCGCTCGCGGGGGTCAGCTCCGTGCCCTGGATCTGTTCGGGCTGGCTGTAGTGGGGGGTGCCGACCAACTTGTGGCCCACGGTCGCCGTGATGCCCGCGGTCGAGCTCGGATCCCAGCCCCGGGCGAGGCCGAAGTCGATGACCTTGAGGTGGCCGTCGGTCTGGATCCAGAGGTTCTCGGGCTTGATGTCCCGATGGACGATGCCCTGTCGGTGGGCCTCGTCGAGCCCCGCGCAGGCCTCGTAGGCCAGGCGCAGCGCGCGAACCGTGTCCATGGGCGCGTTGAAGTCGTGGACCTCGAGCAGGTCTGCGCCGCGCAGCTGCTCCATGATCATGTACCAGCGCTCGTCGGCGCCGACGCCATGGTCGTAAATCCGAACCACGTAGGGGTTGCTCAGGCCCTCGAGGATCCTGATCTCGCGCAGGGCCCGGAGCGCGGTCGCCTCGTCGCCGAGCTCGCCGCGCGAGAGCTTGAGAGCGACCGGATCGTCGAAGTCCGGAGACATCACCGAGTACACCCGGGCGAAGGTCCCGACGCCGAGCTCCCGGAGGACCACGAAGGACTCGTAGCGGTCGCCGGGCTCGAGCCGGAGCTCGCCGCTCGCAGGCATGTTGGGCGTCGAGGCCACCAGACTCGCTAATAGCTCAATGCGGACCGGGCTGCTCAGTCGGGGCGAGCGATCGCAGGTGTTCGCGGGCGTCTGCTGGACGAGTCGAGAGCGAGACTCCGGGGCGTGACGGCGCGGCGCAATGCGCGCCGTTGGTCCTGGGACACGGATCCGGAGCGTCGGCTACCTGGACGGTCTCAGCCGACCTGCTCGAGCCCTCGGGCGAGGCGCTCGACCCCGAGCTCGATCTCCCCTTCGTCGTAAAACGCGAAACACAGCCGCAGGTAGCGACGCAGGTCGCGGTCGACCGCACAGCGCTGACCGGGGGTGAAGCCGACCCCCAGCGCTCGCAGGGGCTCGAGCAGGGCGCTCGTGTCGACCCCGGGGGGGAGCTCGACCCAGGTGAAGTACCCACCTCGTGGGGCCTCGAAGCTGCCTTGGGGCAGGTGCTGGCGCAGGGCTGCGGTCATGACCGCGGCTCGGCTGGCGAAGGTCCGGCGGAGGTGGGCGACGTGCCGGGTCAGAAAACCGCTGTCGAGGGTGCCGTGCACGATCGCCGAGACCACCGGGTTGAGGCCGCCGCCGCTGCGGATCGAGCCGTGTCCACACAGCCGGTCCACGAGCCGGCGCTCGGCGTGGACCCAGCCCAGGCGCAGGCCCGGACCGAGGATCTTGGAGAACGAGCCGAGCGACAGGACCCGGCCCCGGCCGTGGTCGTAGTGCATCAAGCACGGCGGCCGGGCCTGCGCTGCGCCAAGATCGGAGGCTGATTCGGCCCCTGATTCAACATGATGCAGGATCGTGTAGGGCTCGTCGGCGAGGATCAGGAAGTCGTGGCGCTGCGCGAGCTCGACCAGGCGGGCGGCTCGATCGGGGCTGAGGCTGACCGCGCAGGGGTTGTGGAAGTTGGGGATGCAGTAGACGAAGGCGGGCGCCCGGGCGCTCGCGCGCAGCCACTGCTCGAGGTGATCGATGTCCAGGCCGAGGGCGTCGCAGGGCAGGCCGACGATCTCGAGATCGTGATGGGCGAACACGCCCTGGGCCAGGAAGTAGGTCGGGTCTTCACAGATCACGATCGCGCCGGGCTCGGCGAACACCTGGCTGGCCAGCGCCAAGGTGGCGGAGGTGCCGGCGGTGACCATCAGCTGCTCGGCGTGCACAGGCTCGCCGTACTCGGCGCTCGAGAACCGGGCGAGGGCCTCGCGGATGCCCTCATAGCCACGCATGGCTCCGTACTGGAGCAGGAGGGGGTCGGCGCCCGGGCCCAGGGCCGCGGCCGCGGCCGCGCCGAGCTCGGCGATCGGCAGCAGGGAGGGCGATGGTTGGCCGAGCCCAAAATCGATCACCCCCGGGTCGGCGCGGGTCTGCGCGAAGGGGAGACCCTGGGTCGTGTGGGCGCGCTCGGGTCGGGTCACTCGCTCAGCCCGCCGATCGGCCCAGGGCGACGGCGATGGTCGCGGTCGCGGCCTTGGTCACGTCGACGGCGAAGGGCAGGTCCAAGTTGGCGATCAGGTCGTCCCCGCCGTCGAGGCAGTGGTAGGAGGCGTAGCGAAAGTTCGCAGAGTCGTTGAAGAACATGCCGGGGAGGTCTCGATCCCAGAAGCTGGCGTGGTCCGAGCGGCGCAGGTCGGCGAGCAGGGGCGACTTCTTGAGGTCGTTGTCGAGCGACGCGCCCAGGGTCGGCAGGTCGAGGGTCGCGGCGAAGCCGTCGAAGGCCACGCCCAGGGGGGTCATGGCGTCGTCGGAGATCCAAAACAGGAAGTCGCCGCGGAACTCGTTGGCCTCGAGCTCGGCGTACTGGGTGGGGAACAGGAAGTCGAAGCCGTCGGGGACGGACTGGGAGCCGGGCTCGTCGTCCGTGTAGCCGATCATGTCGAAGGCGAAGGCGGCGACGATCGACTCCGAGTCGCCGACGTCGACGTCGCGCTGGACGTGGGCGTCGGAGCCCAGGAGCCCGAGCTCCTCCTCGTCCCAGCAGGCGACCACCAGGGTCCCGGGGGTCTCGACCTCGGCCAACACCCGGGCGATCTCGAGCACCGCGGCGACGCCGGTGGCGTTGTCGTCGGCGCCCGTGCAGTCCTCGAGGTGGTCGTAGTGGGCACCGATGATCACCCGCCCGGCGTCCGGGTTCGTCCCGGGGAGCGTGCCGATCACGTTTACGCCGCTGCCGTAGTCGTGGAGCTCGACCTCGAAGCCCAGCTCCATGAGCCGGTCGGTACACATGTCCTGGACGGCCTGCCAGTGGGTGCTGCCCGGGACCCGGATGTCGGCGATGAAGCCGAGGTCCGAGGTGTAGAGATCACCGTCGACACAGGCCATGGTCTCGCCCGCAGTCTGGGCGGCGCAGGCCGGGGTGTCGGTGCCGGTGTCGGTGCCCGTGTCCCCGTCGGCGCTGGCCTCGGTCTCGGTCTCGGTCGCGCCGACCTCCGTGTCGCTCGTATCGGGCTCCTCGCCGCCGCTGCGGCAGGCCGTGAGCGCAGCCAGGGCGCCGCACGAGAGCAGGGCGAGGCTCCAGCGAGTCGAGAGCGGTGAGCGGCGTCTGAAGGAGGACATGGGCCGCATGGTGGCACACGTCCTCGGGGAGTCTCAGGGGGAGTCAGGGCAGTCCGGGGAAGCTCTCGACCCAGGCGACCTCGACGTCGGGGAAGCTGTCTACAAACTGGATCTTGAAGTCGGGGAAGCTGTCGACGAACTGCCACTCGCCGCAGCTGTCGGCGAACGAATCGACCTTCTTCACCTTCAGGTCGGGGAAGCTGGACACGGCCTTGACCCGGATGTCCGGGAAACTGTCGACGACCTTGACCTTGCCCGCGAGTTTGATGCCGTTGAAGGTGCAGGCCGAGCTCAGGCGCGCGGTGCCGGCAGGGCCCGACTCTGGTGACGGCGCGGGGGACTCGAGCGCCGCCTTGAAGCGGGTCAGCGCGCGCTCGACGTAGTCCGGGCCCTGGGCGGAGGCCTGCGAGGAGGACACGACCCACAGGCCGAGGCCGGAGAGCCCGATCAAGGCGAGGGTGCGCACGTTCGACATGGGAGCAGCATATTCCGGAGCCACACAAATTCTCAATTCCTCGACCGTGAGGGATCGCGGTATGCGCGTTTGAATGTCGCATCGACCCCAACAACCATGTTTCGGTCGGGTTCCGATCGAGGCTGGCTGTCGACCACGGGCGGCCACGGGCGACCTCAGTCCGAGATCGTTCGATATTCGATGAAGTTCAGGTGTTCTGGGACATGCACCACACGCTGGACAAACACGCCTGGGAGGTGAATGTCGTCGGGGTCCAGGGCGCCGACTTCGACCAGCTCGTCGACCTCGGCGATGGTCACCCGCCCAGCCATGGCCGCGAGTGGGTTGAAGTTGCGGGCGGTGCGATAGAAGCGGAGATTGCCGAAGCTGTCGCCGACCGCGGCGCGGACGATGGCGAAGTCCGGGCGCAGGGCCGTCTCGAGCACGTGGGGGCGACCCTCGAAGTCGCGGACCTCCTTGCCCTCGGCGACCACCGTGCCCGCGCCCGTGGGTGTGTAGAAGCCCGCGATCCCGGCCCCGGCGGCCCGCAGGCGCTCGGCGAGTGTGCCCTGGGGGTTGAGCTCGACGGCGACCTCGCCCGAGAGCATCTGGGCCTCGAGGTCCGGGTTCCCACCCACGAAGCTGCACACGACCCGGGCGACCTGGCGCTGTTTGAGCAAGATCGCCAGGCCCCGGCCTTGGTTGCCGCAGTTGTTGGAGATGATGGTCAGGTCGCCGCAGCCCTTCGCCGCGATCGCCTGGATCAGCGCCTCGGGGTTGCCCACCAGCCCAAACCCGCCCACGGCGATCTCGGCCCCTGCGCTCAGGTCGAAGAGGGCCGCCTCGGCCGACTCGAAGATCTTGGCTTGGGATGGAGTGGGGGCGCCTTGGGCGGGCATGGTGCGCATCATCGCCGAGCGCCAGAGCGGGTCAAGCGGGGCCCTGCAGACGGCTCGAGGTGAAAATCGTCGATTTTGTCGGCCCCGCGCTTGACGTTCCTATCGTTCGGTTTATACAGAACACAAGGAACTGAGCAACAAGGACCGAGCGTCATCGTGTATCTCCCGAGTCATGAGCGAAGCCAGCGAGATCCAAGCCACGATCGAGGGGGCGTTCGCCGATCGCCTCGCGCAGGTCTGTCAGATCTACGGCATCCCGGCCAAGTACGGCCGCCTCTATGCGCTCTTGTTCCTGACCCCCGAGCCCCTCAGTCTCAGCGCCCTCGCCGAGCGCAGCGGCTTCGCCAAGAGCACGGCCTCGACCACCATGCGCACGCTCGAGCGCTATCGCTTCGTGCGTCGGCTGCCCCGGGGCTCGGACCGGCAGGACTACTACGAGGCCGTCACCGACCCGAACGAGATCTTCCGGGATTGGGTGCGCATGTTCCTGATCCCCGAGCTCGCCATGGGCGAGGAGATGGTCGCGGGCCTCGACGAGGGGGTCGCCACCTTGTGTGCCGCTGCGGGCTACAGCCCCGAGCAGAGCGCCGAACTCGAGCGCCGGGCCGCGGGCATGCGTGGCTCCCTCGTCAGCGGGCAGCGCTTGATCGAGCTGCTCGGCAGCCTCGGAGACGAGCCGCCCGCCGATTCCTGAACTCGAACTTCGGTCGATTCAGTCTAACCGGTTGATTGAATCGACTCATTCGATTCAATCAATCTAGCCAATCCAATCACCCCAACCAAAGAGAGGCGCCCGACCCCACGACCGACGCGCGAGCCGGACACCCCCAAAACCAGACAGCGAGACGACACCATGAACACCTCAGGACGCCACCAATACCAAGACCCCCGTGCAACCATGACCTTGCGGGAGGGACTCGAGGAGTACCGCGCCGCCTATCCCTACCTGATCGACCCGGATTCGTTCACGGATGGCACGAGCGGAGAGCTGTTCGCCTGCCACGATCCCTGCCACATCCTGTTCGGGACCAACACGGATCTCATGCAAGAGGGGATGACGGACATGTGGACCGTGTGGGGGACGGATATCGGTTTCAGTGGGTACATCGCCTACATGAAGGCACCCGAGGCCAGGGAGACCCTCGGTGGAATCATACGAGACGCCGGCGCCTGGCATATGACGGTGGAGATGGTCCGCGGCCTGCCCCAGATCTGGCGGGTCTGGAGGCACAGCCGCCGGATGACCAAGCCGTGGACCTTCCGGGGCTGGCGCGATCACCTGGACCGGCCCCTGAGCGAGATTCGCCGCGAGTTCGGGATCGAGCTCGTCAAGGTAGGGTAGCCGGTAAGCCCCTGCCGTGATCTCAGGTTGTCGATCCATGAGCGACCTGCTGGAGTAGAGTGGGGCCACAAGGAGATGGCCCGACTCGAGAACCTTACCGCGTTTGGCGCAGCATATTTTCCGTCGATGTCCTTCGACGATCGCCAGCTTGCAGTGGTCGTCGTCGGAGCTCGCTTCTCGCTGCCCTCTCCGGGGACCTACGCCGAGACCCTGGAGATTTCGGATGAACAGGACTCGCCGCCCTTGGCCGATGTCTACTGGGGGTCTCCGGGAGAGTCGAGCCTGCGCTACGAGGGTCAAGCGGCGCCACTGCGGCCAGGGACAGATGTCTACCTGAACGGCCGCGCGTGGGCACCGGGAGCGGTCCCAACGTCAAAGAGCGAGGTCAGCCTGACGCTGGGTTCGCTGCATAAGCGCGCGCTCGTGTTTGGAGACCGACACTGGACAATGGGGGTGAGAGCCACACCTTCGACCCCGAGACCATTCGTCTCCGTGCCGCTCGTCTATGAGCGATGCTTTGGAGGCCCAACGTCACTCGCCAATCCGGTGGGCCAGGGACTGTACGCTAGTGAACGGGAGGCGCTCGGCAAGCCCTTGCCGAATATCGAGCGACCAGACCTGCCGATCTCATCGCTGAGCGATGTCCCTCCTCATGCCGGTTTTGGCCCCATCGCGCGACACTGGAGTCCTCGCAGAGAGTATGGCGGGACCTACGACGATGCGTGGGTAGAGAGCCGGGCCCCGTTGTGGCCCAGAGATGTCGATCCTCGCTTGATGTGTGGTGCCCCTCCCAGCGCGGTTGTGCAGCCGCATTTGGTCGGTGGTGAGCAGGTCCAGATTCATGGTGTGTGTCCAGGGGGAGCGCTCTGTTTCCCGTTGCCGCGACTGCGCCTCCAGACCAAGTTCGAGTTTCGCCGCCGGGTCATTCGGCAGGGGATGACGCTCGATGGCGTGCTGTTTGAAATCGAGGAGGGGTGGGTGACCCTGTACTGGCGCAGTGCGATCGTCGTCGATCCCGATCCTTTTGCGCTGCATAATATCGTGCTACGCGAGTTACGAAGTTGGGAGTCTACGCCATGAGTACGATAGCCTCCCCGGTCGTCGTCGGTATGGGGATGGCGTGCCCTTTGGGTCTCACCAGCAGGGCGGCGGTTGCAGCTTTGGAAGCAGGGATCTCAGCGATCTCGTTGTCCGAGTTCGTCCGGGATGAGATGGGTCGTGACGCGAGCTACGCCGGGACGAGTTCTCTCGCCCCGGACCTGCCCCGGACCCAAAGGGTGACATCTCTGGTCGGGTCTGCTCTGCGGGAGTGCCTGGAGTGTTGTGGTGAACTCGGGGGCGGACGTGTCGCCTGCTACCTAGCGATACCCGAGCCCGGTCTTGGGCCCCCTCTCGACCTCCGAGCTCTGGCGACGAAATTGCGAGAGGTCGCCGACTTTCAAGTGCAACCCCTGGGGCTCGAACTGAGCAAGGTCTTTGCACACGGACGGGCGGGCATTTTCAGTGCGTTGGCGGAGGCGAGCCACGCGCTCTCATCGGGGCGAGAGCAGATTGTAATCATCGGCGGCGCCGACTCCCTCGTCGATCATCAGACTCTTCGCCAGCTCGCGGCCGACAACCGGCTGTTGGGCAGGGGCAACCCGGGCGGGTTGGTGCCGGCCGAGGGGGCCGGATTCTTGATCCTCGCTCAGGCCAAGGTGTTTCCTGCATCCATGAGACAGGCGTGGGTCGTCGGTTGTGAGAACGCGGTCGAGGACAAGCCGATCGAGGGTTCCGAAGCAAGTGCCGCGGATGGATTGACCTCCGTGTTCCACCGACTTCGCGGAGGGTTCTCCGAGCGTATCGACGAGATCTTCTCCGCCGAGACGGGGGAGTTGTTCTATGGCCGGGAATTTTCTTACGCCTATCTCCGCAACGCGGCGTTGATGCCGGAGCCTCTGCGGGTGTCCGGTCTGGGAACAACCTTGGGAGATGCTGGAGCGGGGGCCGGGGCGATCGCGTTGGTGCGCGCGATCTCCAGCTTGCGCCCACGACGTGGTCCTCAGAATCGATCCGCGCTAGCCTACGGATCGTCGGACGGCGGCTTCGTCGGTGGGTGCATCGTCGTCTGATCCGTGAGGAGGGGAGCCATAAAGATGAGCGTCTACGCAAACACGAGGAGCATTATCCACAAGGGGGACAGTGGCACACACCCGTCGGGCCCTCCTGACGTGTGCAAGACTCCCTCGCCTGGGGGACCGGTGCCGATCCCCTACCCGAATATTGCCATGAGCAGCGACCTGTCGGGAGGGACCAAGAAGGTCAAGATCGAGGGTAAGTCGGTGGCCCACGAGGGCTCCAACCTCAAGACGAGCACCGGTGACGAGGCCGGGACGGCAGGAGGGGGCCTTATGTCGTCCAAGACCAAGGGCAAGCTGACGTTTGGGACCTCGAGCCCGAACGTCAAAGTCGAGGGCAAGGGGGTCGCGCGCTTTATGGAGGTCACCCAGCACAATGGGAACACCTTCAACACTGTGATCGTTGCAACCGGAGCAATGATGCCGGCGTATGGTGACGATCCCCTCGACGGAGATGATTGTTTGATCTGTGGGTCGCCCAAACCCAGGCACAGGATCGACCCCTCGCCAAACGTGATCCAGCTTGCGCAAGACCTCTGCCGGAACCTCCAGCGTTCAGGTGGGGGCTTTGCGACGGCCTTCGTCAAGAACTCGGGGGTGGCGCTCAAGAAGGGCGTGATGATCGGTGTGCTCCAATGTCGATGTGCCGGAGGACAACCATATGCGGGACTGGCGGGGCCCGCATGGGTCGACGGGCCCTATTTGGCCTCGGCCAACGCGTTCAGAGCAGAGGCCCAGGGCCTGGGCCTCACGCCGGTGGTGACTGCGCCTGCGGGTCCTCCCGTGAGCGGGTTCCACCCGCCGGATGGGACCCCAGGTTTTAGTCGAATCTCTGGTGTCGAATGGGCCGCAACGCAGGCGCGGGTCGCTACTGCGTGGGAAACTCACGGCCGCGCCAATCTCCCCCTGACCTGCGCCGCGCCGAAGATGATTCAGCGCTGTCTGGCCGACGGGCACAAGCCCGAAGTGATGATCGAGATGTGGGTCGGGATGAAGCTGGGCGCGGAGCTCCGGGTCCCCAGAGTCTTCGGGTTGGTGTCGAACGGGGCGGCACCGCCGGTGCTTGTTCCGCAGTGGCAGGAGAGCGTTCGCTTCGAAAGCGGCGCCCCCGTAGTGTCGTGTTCGACCTGTCAAGTCGTGTGTACCGAAATGCTCTGTAATTTGGGCCAGCCTCCCTGTCCCTAGGTGTCTTCCCATGCGCGCACTCATCGATTTCCTGACTGGCTACCACCCGCCGTACGCCGACGTCGTGCGGGGCTTCCCCGAGGTTCGGATCGCCGAGCTCGAGCGGGCCTTGGGTCAGGCCCTTCCGGCCACTTACCGTGAATTTCTGTCGACGGTGGGGGCTAACTTGGGTTTCTTCGTCGACGAGGTCGTGTTCGACATCGATGAGCTGATCGAGCTGATCGAAGAGAAATCTGCGACCAGGCCTCGACATCTCGTGCCGATAGCGATCGATGAATCGCCCAGCTACATGGACTACTTCCTCGACCTCTCGGACGGGGAGGACGGGGAGGATGGGGTCGTCGTTCGCTCCGCTGCGGGAAGCCTGAGCTTCGACGATATTTCCTATGTCTACCCTTCGCTGCGCGACTTGCTGTTCGTGACCGGCTTCCGCGCTGTCCGGATGCTGACCCTTCCCCACCGGGCGGGGGTCTCGTGGCCGCTGGAGGATTTCAGTGATCCAGCGAGCGCGCCGCGTCGGGATCTGCTGCACGCGCAGTTCGAGGCGATGGGGTTTCGCGAGTTGGGCGTGACTGGTGAGCGCTGTGGTCTCTACGAGCGCGGGGACTGTGCGGCGATCGTCGTGACGCAGCCCCCGGGCGTGTTCTTTTCGCTGTTCCTGGCCGCGGAGGACCCGAAGACGGCGGTGCTGGTCAGCGAGCTCCTCTGTGACGCGATGCCCGGGAACGGACGGCGAATCCAGTTTTGAGGGTCGAATCGCTCAAACCAGAGTTCCGAGCCGGCAGAAAGCGGCGCATCCGCACCTAAAACCCTCTAAAGTTTGGTGTGCCTCGCAGTGCCCTGTCCACGCTCCCCCGTGCGCTCTCCTCCCTCGGCCTGGCCCTCGCGCTCAGTCTGAGCGTGTCGGCGTGCAGGGACAAGGACGACGACGCGCCGCTGGCCGACCCCCTCGATGATCCGTGGGTCAACGCAATCGAGGCGGAGGACGAAGACGAGCCGGCGGGTGCTGAAGTGGGCGCGGTCGCGGTCGCGGATCCGAATGGCGCAGGCGAGGGGGCTCCGGCGCTCGAACCCGCCCCCGAGCCGGCCGAAGGCGGGGAGTCTGGAGTCGGGGTCGACCCCGAGGCCGACCCCGACCCTGGGGCTGGTGGACCGGGGCCGACGACGGCAAAGGGCGCCGGATCCGGGACCAAGTCGCCGAACGGAAAGTCTGGATCCGGTGACTCCGGCAAAGCCGAGCCCGCTCCTGACTCCGGTGACTCCGGTGACCCCGGTGCGCTCGCCGAGGGGACCGAGCCGGCCGCCGAGCCCGAGCCGATCCCTGCAGTCGCCCCTGCTGCCGAGCCCGAGCCCAAGCCCGTCGTACCGGCGGGGCCGACCCTCGCGGACTTCAACGGCAAGTATCGCTTCTCCGGGGGCAGCACCCAGCGCGGACAGCTCGAGGACGCGATCGACGAGGCCGCCGGGCAGCTCGCCGCGGTCATTCGGGGGATCGGGCGTCGGCGCCTGACCAAGACCAACCCCATCGACGACAACCTCGAGATCAAGATTGTCGGCGATACGGTTCAGACCATCTTTCAGACCGGCTTCGACGCCAAGTGTACGATCGACGGGCCGACCGTCAGCTGGACCAACGCCAAGGGTGACAAGACCTACAAGGTCCGGGTCCGCCGCAACAAAAACAAGCTCGTGCAGATCATCAGGGGTGAAGATGGGGTCAAGACCTCGGTCTTCGTCCTGTCCAAAGACGGGCAGAAGCTGACCGTGCACCACAAGATCGACGCTGATCGCCTCGATGATCCGATGACCTATCGGCTCAGCTACAAGCGCAAGTAGAGGGGGCCTGCTCCCCACCTGCTCCCACCTGATCAGGGGGGTGAAGCGCGACCCGGGGTATCGATCTTTGCCGTCAGCTGGCCGCGCCACTGCGGCATCATCGCGGCCATGGAGTACCGCAATCTAGGAACCAGCGGGCTGAAGGTCTCGACCCTCTGCCTCGGCACAATGACCTTCGGCGAGGCCGACGAAGGTTCGTTCATGCATGGGATCGGGGCCGACGAGCCGACCTCGTTCGAGATCATGAACAAGGCCGTCGACGCCGGGATTAATTTCTTCGACACGGCCGACGTCTACGGCCAAGACGGACTCACCGAGCGGGTCATCGGAAAGTGGTTCAGCGATCACGGTCGCCGGGATCAGGTCGTGCTGGCGACCAAGTGTCGCTTTCGTATGGGCGAGGGTCCCAACGGCACCGGGGCCTCGCGCTACCACATTGTCCAGGCCGTCGAGGCCAGCTTGCGCCGGCTCCAGACCGACCACATCGACCTCTACCAGATCCACATGCAAGACGTGGACACACCCGAGGAGGAGACCCTGCGGGCGCTGGATGACCTGGTCCGAGCCGGGAAGGTGCTCTACATCGGGGCCAGCAACTACGCGGCCTACCGCCTGACCGAGAGCCACTTCCTCAGCGCCAAGTTGGGCCTCGAGCGCTTCGTCTCGCTCCAGGCCCAGTACAGCTTGGCCTGTCGCGACATCGAGAGGGAGCACGTCCCGGCGAGTCAGAAGTATGGGCTCGGCATCATCCCCTGGTCGCCCCTGGCGGGCGGCTTCTTGACGGGCAAGTACACCCGCGACGGTACGCCCCCGAAGGGGTCCCGCCTCGAGAAGTGGAAGCAGCGCTGGGAGGCCTTCGACAAGCCCAAGAACTGGGACATCATCGAGGCGGTGCAGGCCGTGGCCGACGCCCGCGATGCGAGCTGTGCCCAGGTCGCCCTGGCCTGGCTGCTGCGCCAGCCTGGGGTCAGCTCGGTGATCTTCGGCGCCCGGACCCTGGAGCAGCTCGAGCAGAACCTGGGCGCGGCGACGCTCGAACTCAGCGACGCGGACCTCGAGCAGCTCGACGGTGCCAGCGCCCTCGAGCTCGGCTACCCCTACGAGTTCATGCGCGGCGTCCAAGGTCGCTGGTAGGGCGCGGACAAGTAGCGAGACCCCCCGGTCCATAGTCGTGGACCGGGGGGCCTCCGAATCACGCTGCTGCGTGCTCAGGTTTCGGGACCGTGTTTGTGCTTCCGAGGGCGGACCAGAGCGAGCAGACCGAGGGCCAAGAAGGTACCCAAGAGGCCCCGGGTCTTGTCGCTCCGGTCATCGGCGCTGCTGCAGCTGCAGTCGTCGCCGGGATCGGGGGTGCCACCGGTGCTGATCCCGACCTCGTCACCACCTGTGTCGTCGTCGTCGTCGGTGCTGGTGTCGGTATCGGTATCGGTATCGGTATCGGTATCGGTATCGACATCATCGACATCATCGACATCATCGACATCATCGACATCGTCGAAGCCGGTATCGGTATCGGTATCCTGGAAGGGGCCCTCGGCGCTGTCCTCCGGAGTCTCCGAGCAGTCCGTGAATGCGCAGCAGGGGTCGAAGTCGATGTCCCCGACGATATTCGCCAAGGCTCCGCTCAGTTGGGCTTGGTTGTCGGCGTCGAAGTGGTCCTCGATGCCGCCGGAACCCCAGCCGGCCATCGCCGAGAGCTGGGCCTGGGCCTGGGCCGTGTCGACCCCGTCGCCAAAACCGATCACGTAGGTGGTGATGCCGCTGTCGAACATCTCCTCGAGCTCGGCCTGGACCTGGGCGTCGGTCGAGTAGCCGCTGTACTGACCGTCGGTGATCAAGATGTTGAAGTAGAGGGTCTCCTCGGTGGTCGGGTCTTCGGCGCCATCGAGCAGTCCGGCGCTGTGGTAGTCGGCCTGGTTGTCCTTGATGAGCTGGAGCCCCAGGTGTGTGTAGGTGCCGGATCCCGAGCAGAAATCGGCGTTGTCCGAGCACTGGGGCATGGTGCTGAGGGTCGAGTGGTTGAAGTCGGGCGGATCCTCGATGCTGCCGTCTTTGAAGGTCCACCCGATGGGCGGCCCGCCCCAGGGGTCTTCGCAACCTGGAAGGTCGCAGGAGCTCTCGGGGTCCAGCGCCCACTTGATGTTGTCCCGGTGGCAGGGCCCATAGTCGACCACGATGTGCTGCTCGCCCGGGGCCGGTTGATTGTGGCCGAAGGCGGCGAGGCCGATGTAGGTGACGTCCTCGAGGTCACCGATACCGATGTCGATGGCGAACAGCGAGCCCTCGTCGGCTGCGAGCGCGGCCCGGGCATGGTCCCAGCCGGTCTCGCCCATGGTCCCGGCAACGGTTCCACCCGCGACGTTGAGCATGGACGAGGAGGTGTCGAGGAGCACCATGATCCGCGGCAGCCCACCGACACACTCGGGGGCGACGACGTCATCGATGATGCTCTGGATCACACCCGCGAGCGCAGCCTCGAGGGCCTCGGGCGTGTCGCCATCGAGGGCCGCTGTGGTCCCACCGGCGGCCGCGGTCTCGTCTGCGGCCATCTCGGCGTCGGGGTCACCGGCCACCGCGACCACATAGGTCGAGATGTTCTGGTCGTCGAAGAGAGCGGCGGCGGTCAGGGCCGGGTTCTCGCTCGCGGGTGACAAGGTGATGGTCCCGTTGGGATTGGTCCAGGCCCCGTCGGTCACGAGCACGTTGATATAGGTCCGTTGGTCGGCGTCTCCGGGGTGGTCGGCCTTGGTCTGGGCGATCTCGACTGCGCTGGCGTCGAGGGCCCCCTTGGTCCAGGTTCCGATCCCGACCAGGTTGCCGTTCATGGGCGCGCCGGCGGCCGTCAGGGCATCGCCGATCGCCGCCCCGTTGCAGGGCCAGTAGAGGTCGTCGTCGTCGTCCCAGGCCACGTCGAGGGCCTGGCCATCGACGATCCCCGAGCTGTCGTTGGGGATCGTCGTTCCCTGGACAGCCGGGGCGGGGTCGTGGCCGAATCGCAACAGCGCGAGGTTGGTGTTTTGGGACAGGAAACTGCCGGGCTGGGTCACGGCCGTGACCGCCGCAGAGGTCACGTCCCAGCGCGAGTTTTGCCCGTCCCAGTCCTCGTTCATGGAGGTCGAGTAGTCGACCTGGAACATGATGTTGGGCTTTTTGAAGCTGCACTCGTCCTCGGAGGGGCACTCGTCTCCGCCCCCGGCGACCGCGGGTGTCTGGTGAGTGCCGATTGCGAAGGCCAGGCCCACACCCGCGAGCAGACCGATCTGAAGGCCTGCGCGCTGCCACGAATTTCCAATTAGACGTTTCATGATCTTCGCTCCCGAGCCGAGGACATCGGCCGTCGAGGGCGAAGACCCCCCGAATCGAGGGTTCCGCCGGAGGCCGAGCGCGCGCGCTCTGTCTTGGCTAGTGCCGCATCGCTGGGGATGGGGGTGGAGAAAAGTACTGCCGTGTTCCGGGGAGGGATGCCCTAAGGTCGAGTCGTGCTCGACCTCTCGAGTTGGACGCTTTCGTGTGGGGGCGTGGGGCTCAGGGGTGGGAGAGCTTCCGCCCAAGCCGAGCAGCGGGCGCCCCGTCAGCCCGTTCCACAACAGCCGATCGCTCAGCGAATGAAGCCGACGTCAGGTGATTCCCACTGCATCACGTCATCGCAGCTTTGGGGCGGGGTTTTTGAATCTGAAACAACGTTGCAGACATCGAGGCCGGGCACATCGATGACCAAGCCCGAGACGCCGCCCCTCCGATACAGCTCGGAGGGCGAGATCGATCGTCGACGGCTAACCCGTGAGCGCGTCGTCGAGCAGGTCGCAGATGGTCTGGGCCTCGTGTTCGCGCAGGCACAGCGGCGGGCAGATCCAGGCCATGGACCCACGGAAGGGCAGGAACACGCCCCGCTCCCAGGCCGCGGCCGCGAGCGCCTCGGCGCTGGTGTCGAGCTCGAGCGCGCGCATGAGGCCGAGGCCCCGGTGTCCGCGGACGTGGTCGTGGCGCGCGACCATGGCGTCGAAGCGGGCGGCGAAGAGCTCGCCGATGGCGGCGGCGTTGTCGACCAGCCGCTCTTGCTCGAGGACCTCGATGCTGCCCAAGGCGGCGGCGCAGCTGACCGGGTGGGCGTAGTGGGTGAGGCCGCAGTGGAGGACCTCGCGGTCGAAGCGGGCGGCGAGCTCGGGCTGGAGCAGGACCCCGGCGAGCGGGGCGTAGCCGGAGGTCAGGCCCTTGCCGATGGTCATCAGGTCCACGCGCACACCCCAGTGTTCACGGGCGAACCACCGGCCGGTGCGGCCGAAGCCCGAGAAGATCTCGTCGTCGATGAGCAGGATGCCGTGGGCGTCACAAAGCTCGCGGATCCCGGGCCAGAAGTCGGCGGGCGGGTGCTGCATGCCGTTGGTGCCGGTGAAGCCCTCGAGCAAGATCGCGGCGATGGTCTCGGGGTCCTCGCGCTCGATCAGGGCGCGGGCGCTGGCCAGCCAGTCGGAGGGGGTGCCGGTGCTCGGATCGGGCTCCCGAGCGGGGTAGGGGTCGTCGATGAGCAGGCCGGGGGCCATGGTCGCGGCGAAGGGATCGCGGCGGGCGTCGCCGGCGATCTCGAGCACGGCCAAGGTCGCGCCGTGGTAGCTGTGGCGTCGGGCCAAGACCTTGGTGCGGCCGGTGAGCAGGCGCGCCATCTTGATCGCGTTCTCGACCGCCTCGGAGCCGCCGGAGGTCAGGAAGGCCTTGCCCATGCCGCTGTGCTCGGCGAGCCGCTGCCCGAGCTGCGCCCGTATGGGCAGGACGGCGTTGGGGGCACAGGCGGGCAGAGTCTCGATCTGGGCGATCATCCGGGCCTGGACGTGGGGGTGCCGGTGGCCGACGGCGACGTTGTAGACCTGGCTCTCGAGGTCCCAGACGAGGCCCTTGCCGGCGACCTCGAATTGGGCCCCCTCGGCGCCGATGATCTCGAGTTCGCGGGCGGCCGTCTGGGCGGACCAAGTGAACATGAGGTGGGCTCGCTGGCGGGCGAGCAGGGGGGAGTCGCTCACTTCGAGGCTCGCTTGGAGATCGCCGCGAGCCCCTCGAGCAAGGTCGCGCGCAGCGGTCCGCGGATGTCGGCGGGGGCGATGTCGAGGGCCGGCGCAAACACGAGGATCCCGGGGGCGCCGACCCCCAAGATCAGGCCCTGATCCCGGCAGTAGGTGCGCAGGGCCGCGGCCTGGGCTTCGTCGCCGAAGTTCAAGGTCCGGTACAGACCGACCCCCCCCACCCGGGCCCGGTGACCGGCGATCGAGCTCGCCTCTCGGACCAGGGCGTCGAGGGCCGCGATCGCGGGTGAGAGGTCGAGGCGGTGCGCAGCCCGAAGGTGCTCGTGCACGCGGATCATGGACAGCTCGTCCCCGTCCCAGGTCGAGATCAGACGCAGGGGGGTGGCCACCCACCAGGTCGAGTCGACGAAGATCTGACCGAGCTGCCCGCCCGGGTACCACAGGACCATGTTGGGCAAGAAGGTGGCGGGCAGGGCGTCGAGGCCCCAGGGACCGGCGCCGCTGCGGTAGCCGCCGGTGGCGGTCTCGACGGCGACCAGGGGGATGGCGTGGGTCTTGGCGAGGGCGGCGAGGGCGAGAGCGGCGGGGCCGTCGAGGACCAGGCCCGAGCGCTCGCCGACGAGCTCCACAAACACGGCGATGATCGCCTCGGCGCCGTGGGATTCGATGTGCTGTTCGAGGGCGGCGAGGGTCGCCTCGATGCCCGCGGTCTCGGGGTGGGGCAGGCGCGGCCAGTCGTAAAACGCGAATTCGAGACCGAAGCCGGCGGGGTCGGAGAGGGAGCGGGCCGTGGCCGTGTTGTGGCCGACGTAGCCGCCGTCGAGGCCGATGGCGAGGGTGGCCGCGGGGCGATTCATCTTCAGGCAGCGCAGGGCCTTGGAGACGAGCTCGTCGCGGGAGGTGGTGGTGTAGAGGTGGCTGGTGCCGCGGGGCAGGATCGCCCGCAGGTGCTCGACGTAGTGGACCGTGTCGAGGGTCGCCCAGTTGCTCAGGTTCAGGCGTGAGGCGGTCGGCCCGACGAGCTCGCGCGAGGCCATGAACGCCGGGCGCGGGCCGAAGGGAGCCTGGATCCCCGAGCCGAGATCGAAGTCCCGGTTCTGATCTCGATCGCGCACAGGGAGGTGGGCGGGCGTGGGCGGGCGCAGGGGTGCGGGCGTGGGCGGGCGCAGGGGCACGCGGTAGTACTCGGCCTGGGCGCTGCCCTCGTACTGGCCCTCGAGCACCCGGGAGGTGTAGGCGCCCATGGACCGGTTGAGGGCGGCCATCTCCTCGGTGGCGCCGATTCGGTTGCGCCCGGACACGAAGTCGAAGCCGCTGTCCCGGGCCCACTCCAGCTGGGTTCGCTTGAGGGCCCGGCCGACCCCGCGCCCGCGGGTGCCCTCGGCGATGGTGAGGTCGGCGGCATAGAAACCACGCCCCGTCCCCCGCAGGTCGTCGCTGTCGGGACCGGCGACGTCCCCGAAGTGCTCGAGGGCGGCCCCGAATACGAAGCCCAAGATCTGACCGGTGCCGTGCTCCGCGGCGACCAGGCCCAGGCCCTGACGGGCGACTCGGCGCAGGAAAAATTCACTGTCGGCGCGCGCGGCCTCGTAGGCCTGGTTCTCGATCGCCATGACGGCGGGCCAGTCGGACTGGCAGACCCGTCGGATCTCGAAGTCGTTTCGGGGGCTGTGGCTTCGACCCTCGGGGACGAAGGCCCGGGCGTGGGGGTCGTCGAGCTTGTCGAGGGCGACCCGGACCCGGGCGAAGAGCTGGTCGAGGTGGCGCGGCTCCCAGCAGGCGGCGAGCCGAAACCGAATGGTGCGCTCGCCCGCGTAGTAGGTCATGAACCCCCGGGCGAAGCGCTGGTTGATGAACGCGTCGCGCTCGCGGCTGTCGGCCACGTCGAAGGCGAAACACGAGCCGGCCACCCGCGGGTTGCTGATCCGCGTGGCGTAGTCGGTCATGAGGGTGTCGAGGCGGGCTTTGATCGGGGCCTCGAGGGCGGCCTGGTCTTCGCCGGTCTCGGCGTGGATCAGCCCGCGCAGGGCCGAGGCGACGTTGACGGCCGTCGGCTCCGGGTCGGGCCAGCGCGAGAGCACCACGCCCAGGCCCGCCCGCTTGGCGCTGGTCAAAAGATCGGGGGCGGTCTCGGGGGTGTCGCCCAGGCCCAGGCGCGACCACCAAAAGAAGGGGCCGCCGGTGCCGAAGCCGGTCTGGACCTCGTCGACGATCAGGGGGATGCCGTGGGCCCGTGTCTGCTCGCGGACCCCCAACAAGAACGCTCGGTCGAGATAGACGTCGCCGCCCTCGGCCATCATGGGCTCGACGATGGCCGCGTAGAGCTCGTCGCCGTGCTCGGCGAGGACCCGCTCGAGCTCACCCAGATCCCGGCGGCAGAACACGGCCTCGTAGCCGGGCATGTCGACGCCGATTCGCTTGGCGGGGTTGTAGGTGGCGCCCAGGGCCACGAAGGTCCGGCCGTGGAAGCTGCCCTCGAAGGCGAGCACACGCTTGCGCGGGCTGCCGTCGGCGCGGGGGCCCGCGTGCAGACGGGCGATTCGAAACGCCTTCTCGTTGGCCTCGGCACCGCCGGCGCCGACAAAGGCGACCTGCTCGAGCCCGGCGGGGGCCTTGTCGAGCAGCAGGGCCGCGTAGGCCTCGAGCTCGGGGACCTCTGCAACCGTGCTGTCGGGGTTGGCCCACAGACAGGTCTCGAAGCGGCCCTCGTGCAGGCCCGCCAACACGCCCGGGTGAGCGAAGCCGTGGGTCAAGGTCGCGATCTGGCTGCACGCGTCGAGCACGACCATGGGCGCGTCGTCGATCGAGACCAGGTAGGGCCCACTGCTGCGCCGGGTGTCGATGACCTGAGGTTTCTTCTCACGCGGGACGACCCCACCTTGGTAGAGACGCTCGAGCAGCGCCCGGGACTGGGGGATCGCACCGTCGGCGGGGATCCGGACTCGAGAGGTCTCGCGCTGCGCGAGCGCCTGTGGCGCTGGGGCCTCCTCGCGCTGGCGTTGTTCGAGCAGTTCCAGCACGCGGCTGTGGTCGAGCTTGGAGGTCACGGCGCCCAGTGTAGCGACCCACACCGAGCAGGGAGAATGCCGAGATTGCGGCTCGCGTTTGTGGGCCTTCGGGCTGTGCAGGTATTGATGCGGGCAGGCGCGAAGGGGATTGCGGGGTGACCCCCCCTGCGCCGCGCGCTACAGTCCGCCCATGCCGCGCCTCGACTTGCGCGCTTCCTTTTATGGGGGCCCAGGCTTCACGCTCTACCACGCGTGGGGCTCGAACTCCGCGCTGTCCCTGAGCCCCCACTTCCACGACGAGTATCTGATCTGCGCGCAGATCAGCGGTGAGGAGAAGTGCCAAGTCGGCGGCAAGCCGCACCACTTCTCGGTCGGCGACATCGTGCTGATCAACCCGCAGCAGGTCCACAGCGGCAACCTCGAGGGCAGCGAGGCGCTCGAGTACCTCAGCCTCTACGTCGACCGGGGCGTGGTCGAGCGCCTCGCCCAGGAGCTCGAGGCGCCGACCCGCAACCCCGAGTTCACGGTCGTCAAGATCAGCGGGAACACCCAGGTCTTCGAGCGACTCATGGGCCTGCTCGAGCTGGCCCGACGCCTCGATGGGGAGCGGGCCGAGCCGGGTCTGGGCGCCGTGGCAGGGGAGACTGGGACCGAAGCCGAGGGCTCCCTCGCCGGGGTAGAGATAGAGGTCGAGGCTGGAGTGGAAGTCGAGGTTGGAGTGGAAGTCGGGTCGGCGGGCGAG
Organism: uncultured Nannocystaceae bacterium; assembly: GCA_964451725.1. Taxonomy (GTDB): domain Bacteria; phylum Myxococcota_A; class Polyangia; order Nannocystales; family Nannocystaceae; genus Plesiocystis. Next base: position 27,224 of record CAYVJQ010000018.1, read on the forward strand.
ACCGGAGCGGAAGTCGGGGGTCTGGAGCTGGCCCTGCGCGAGCTCTTGATCCTGGTGTTCGGCGAGTTTTCGAACCTCGACCAGCCGATGCTGCGCTCGACCAACCGGGTGAGCCACCGCAAGATCGCCCGCTCGGTCGAGTACATCCGCAGCCTGGAGCTCGCCGAGGGCCCACCCAACGTGAGCCTCGACCACCTCGCCGAGGTCGCCGGCCTGAGCAAGTATCACTTCTTGAGGCAGTTCTCGCAGGTCGTGGGCATGACTCCGGGGGCCTACTTGCGCACGCTCAGGCTCTGCCATGCCGCCCGCAAGCTCCGGACTACACCCATGCCGATCCTCGAGATCGCCCTGAGTGTGGGGTTTGCCGACCACCCGAGCTTCTCGCGGGCGTTTGCGCGGCACATGGGCATGACGCCCAGCGAGTACCAAAAGCTCGGGCCGCTGTGAGCATCGTCGACCCGGAGCTCGAGCTCGAGCCCGGTGATCACTACGACGAGTTCGAGATCCTCGGTAGGCTCGGATCGGGGGCCTTCGCCCATGTGTTCGAGGCCCGCTCCCCGAACTATGCGGGCTCCATCGCCCTCAAGATCTCCCGGGCACCGGTCACCGACGAGGTCGTCGCTATTCGGGCCCTGCGCGAGACTCGGATCCTCCAGAACCTCCGCAATCCCTACGTGGTCCACATCCTCGGCAACGGGATGGGGGAGGACGAGCGCTGGTTCATGGTCATGGAGCTGCTGCAGGGGGCGACCTTGCTCGAGCGCCACGACTTCAGCGCGGCCATGGATCCGGCCTGGGCGACGAGATTGATCTACGAGGCCTGCATGGGTCTGGACGAGGCCCACGAGATGGGCATCGTCCATCGCGACATCAAGCCGGCGAACCTGTGGCTGAGTCCAAAGCGGGGCCCGCTCAAGGTCATCGACTTCGGTCTCGCCCGGGCCTGGGATCCGGGATCGACCATGGGGAGAGACGCGACCGTCGGCCACATGTTGATAGGCACGCCCCACTACGCCCAGCCTGAGCAGGTCCACACGGGGGCCCTGGTGCCCGCCAGCGACGTCTACGGCCTGGGCATCGTGTTCTATGAGCTGCTGACCGGGCGCATGCCTCTGTTCCCGGACGAGCCTCTGCCCGTGGTTCGCCGCCGGCTTCGGCACAAACCCCTGAACTGGCTGGGGGCGCACGTGAAGTCGCCGGTCGTGGACGTCGCCCGCTACCCCGAGGGGCAGCGACTGCCCGCGGCCCTGCGCGAGCTCCTGCACCAAATGTTGGCCAAGGACCCGGGCGAGCGACCGGCCCGAGGCGGCGCGGCCGGGCTCCGCCTGGCGCAGATCTTGGAGGAACACTTCGGGCTCCAGGTCACCGCGCACCTGCACCGGGGGGGAGCCCCTGGGCTGTTGATCCCCGGGCTTCACCACTTGGGCGCGGGTGGGCAGGCGGCGACTTTGTACTGGTTGGGACCGGGGCACGACGCTGTCCTGACCCCTGTCGCGGGTGGGGGGCCGTCGTCCGTCAACGGTCACGCGCTGGCCGGTCCCGTGCGCCTGGTGCCGGGGACCTACTTCGAGATCGACGGCGTCGAGATGCGCCTCGAGTATCCGCCCCAGTGACCCGCCGCTGGAGCGCTCAGCCGTCGGTCTCGGAGTCCGAGCCCGTGTCGGTTCCGGTGTCGGTCTCGGAATCCGTGTCGGTCCCGGTCTCCGTGTCGGTTCCGGTCTCAGAACCGGAGCTGGTCTCGGAATCTGTGTCGCCGGTCTCGAGTGCGGACGCGCTGTAGGCTGGACACTGCTCGGCGCTCGGCTCCTCGGCGACGCAGCCGTTGTTCGCGGCCTCGCAGGGCGAGCAGTAGGGGAGGGAGGCGTGGGCCTCGGCACACCAGGCGTTGGTATCGACGGCCCTGTGCAGGCAGTGGTCGGGGTTGGGGAGCAGGCAGGCCGGGACCCCACACAGGCCCAGGGCGAGCCCCGCGGACAGGCCGATACCGACGCCCGTCCGGGCAATCCACAGTCGAATCCGGGTTCGGACCCCCCGGGATCGAGAGTCGGGAGTCGGTCGGTGTGCCGGCATGTTCGAGGTCATGAGGGTCCTCAAAATCGCAGCCCCGTAGGTGTGATCTGGACCTTGGCCACGCCTTGGTTGCGCCTGTAGCCCCGGTGGGCCGCGACGATCATCAGCGTGGCCGTCACGGTCACGGCGGCGCCGATGGTCAAGATCACGAGCCCGGCCGGCCGGGTGCTGCGGACGAGGGTGGGCGTGGGTGCGTAGACCTCGTCCTTGTTAGCGAGCAGCCCCGCGCCGGTGCCCACGGCGCTCAGCGAGAGGGCGCCGACGACGATGCCCGCGAGCGTCATGTCGCGGCAGGCCTTGGTGTCACAGCCGAGCCGATCGCGGACCGGGTCGTCGAGCCCTTCGGCGCTCGGGGCAGGGACATCTGGGTGCTCGCTCTCGGCGTCCAAAACCGGAGCGTCGGCCGAAGTCTCGGCAGGGTCGTCGGCCGCGGGAGCAGGTGGTTTGTCGACGGTCTCGCCGGGAGACTCGTCGGCTACAGGAGCGGGGGACGCCTGGTCTGGCTGGTCGGCCTGGTCTGGCTGGTTGGGCTCGTCGGGCTCGACATCGGGGAGCGCATCGCCGGGCCCGTGTTCGTGAACCGCTGCCTCGAGTCCAGCCTGGACCGCCACGAAATCGATGTTCGCGGCTCTGGTCTGGCTGGTCGGCCCCGCAGCGAGCAGATGGGCCAGCGCGAGCCCGATGTGGAGCACATGCACGGGGCAAGGCTTACCACGGATGTGCGAGTTCCCTTCGGCCCCCCACCCGTCAGGCCCACCCGTCAGGCCCACCCGTCAGGCCGACTCAGGGCGTGTGTGCTGGAGCCACAGGGTCCGCCGCAGGACCGGTGGGCTGGAGGCGGCTGACCAGATCGGCGATCGGACGCAGGGCCAGGCGGGCGGCGGCCCGAGCCGGGGGCACGTGGCGGATCATCTTGGCCAGCGTGGGTCCGTAGGCGTAGTACATGCGGACCATGTCGTGGGCGATGGGGGTGCCGATCATGTGGTCGTCCCGGAACCAACGCAGAGCGCGGAGCTCCTCGGTCCAGCCTGCACCCCAGGCCGCGGTTGCGATGAAACAGGCGCCATCGATGGTCTGGAAGGGCTGGTTGGGGGTCGTCGCGTCGCCAAAAGTGACCGTCGACTCGTTCGCGCAGTTGTCCTCGTAGGTGATGCCGACGGTGTAGCTGTAGTTGCCGAACAGCTGATCGATGACCACGCTGACCTCGTCGCCGGGCTGGGCGTCCACACAGTCGGTCTCGCCGCTGCCCTGGCAGACCTTGGCGATGCCGCCGGCCTCGGTCGACTCGGCGACCAAAAACTCGCTCACCTCGGGGGTCTGCCACCAGGCTCGCAGCCGGGTGAGTTCGTGGTCCTGGGGGAGCTCGGGGATGCGGAAGGTCGCCGTGACCTCGCTGAAGCCGGTGGGCTCGAGGCGCAGATCTTCGATCGGGGGGAGCTCGAGGGTGTTGCATCCACCGCCGCTGTCGCTCGAGTCTCCGGTCCCGCCCGAGTTCTCGACCCAGCCGTGGCTGAACACACCGAAGCGCCCGCTGTCCCCGAACACCTCGTGGATCTGGAGTCGATCGAAGCCGCTGCCGCCGGCCCCGGACAGGCTGCCGTCGGGCGCGTGGATGGAGCCCGTGGCCCCGTCCCAGTCGGCGTAGCCCTCGTACTCGACGATGCTCGTGTAGCCCTCGGTCGAGGGATCGAACTCGACCCGGTAGACGACGGCCGGCTGGCCCAGGTAGGCGCGCCCGTAGGCGCTGAGTTTGGGGTCGACCCAGTGGTCGTCCTCGCGGTCGAAGGTCCAGTTCGGGTTCTCGTCACGCTCGAGCGAGACCTCGATCCAGGCGAACAGGGGTCCCTCGGGTACGTCGCCGCGGCGGATCCGGTGGGCGACCACATAGGGCCCTGCGCTCGGGGTCGCGCCCGTGATCCCGTCGAGCTCGTTGAGGTCGGCGTAGGTCTGGACGACGGCCGAGTCGTCGTCCTCGAACATGGTCAGGTCGTTGCGGGGCGGGTATACCGAGGGCTGGACGCCGTCCAAGAACTGGCCCTTGTCCGACTGGAAGGTGGCCGGGGAGGGACAGGTCATCGTGTCGATGATCGCCTCGTCCTCGATGGGCGTCAGCGGCCGGCAAAAGTAGGTCTCGGGCGAACTCGAGGACTCGTGGAAACCGAGCGAGCTGTGGTTGTTGGTGTTCTTGTCGTGGAAGATGATCTTGGGGTAGGTCTTCCCGCGGCGGTGCGCCCAGATCGGCAGCACGCTCTCGCGTGGGCCGTAGGGGGCGCGCCAACTGCTCAAGAACTTGACCAGCCCGGGGCGGTTGCCGATCCCGAGCTTGCCGGTGGCCTGGGTGATGTACACGTCGTCGAGGTGGTTGCCCCCGGCGTCCTCGAGCCACACGGAGATCTGGAGATCGTCGACCGGGCTGAAGTGGAACTCGAGCAGGGCCTCGTCGTCCGGGGACGGCTCGCCGGTGTCGGACTCGCCCGAGTCGGACTCGCCCGAGTCGGACTCGCCCGAGTCGGACTCCTCCGAGCCTGTGTCCCCTTCTCCCTCCTCGTCGCCGGGGGCGGCGGACACGGAGGCCACCGAGAACAGCGCACCCAGGGCGATCAGCCCGAGGGCCGCACCCAAGGCGGCAGCGGGAGCGGGAGCGCGGCGGACCTGTCCTGGAGCTTCAAAAGCCATAGTAGGGCGTCAGTATAGCGGTATCTCGACCCTGATCCCGGTCCGGGCCCGGGCTCGGCCGGTTCGCGGAGGGCGCATTCATCTGTGGTCCTCGGCATCCAGAGCCAGACACGTGCGGCTCAGCACCTCTCGATGTAAATCACCGGCTCAGGTGCTGCGGATCACGGGGCCGGCCGGCCCTGCTCCGTATGCTGCGCCCGGTGCAGGACTCGCTGCAGACCCCCGCAGGGGCGACTCGACCCCGGCTCAGGTCGGCGACGCGCCGACGCGTGATGTGGGGGCTCGCGCTCTCGCTGGGGGGCGCGCTGGGTCCAATGTTTGCGAGTGTCATGGCCTGCTCGCCCAGCGGGGCCGCGAGTGGGGGACCGGTGGCCGCCAGCGCGGCGCCCGTGAGCCTGCCCGTGGGTCCACCGCCGCCCGCGGGCGGCTTACCGATGCCGGATCTACCCCCGGACTGGGAGCCCCCGAGCGCCGCCGCCGGCGATCTGGCTGGCCTCGCCGAGGCGATCGCCCTTCACCCTCGTCTGGGCCTGGCGGTCGACCCGACCCTGGCTGCGGGCGGCGACCTCAACGGCATGCAGATCAGCGCCATGGTCGGCGCGCTGGCTCCAAATACGGCCGTCCACCTCATCGATCCCGAAGCGGGTGTGGAGATGGGCGCGGTCTTGCTCGAAGATCCGCCGCTGATCCCCGAGCGGCTCGCTGGCGGTCGGACTCGCTGGCAGCTCCCCCAGACCCTCCGTGTCGACCTCGAGCAGCTCGAGGCGTGGGCCGAGCTCGGGGATCCAGTGGTGCTCTTGGTCAGCCCCGTCGGCGTGGAGACGGCGACCTGGCGGCGCATGGCCACGGGCGCGGTCGGGAGCTGCGAGCCCCTGACCGAGCGGCTCTTGGAGGGCCAGGGCGAGAGCCTCGCCCTGCTCGAGCCATTCTTGGATCACGCCGATGCGGTCCTCGGTGCCATCTATCTCGCCGAGCTCGCTGCTGTGGTCCCCGAGCTCGAGGCTGCGCTCTCCGAGTTTGAAGCCGACCGCCGCCGCCCCGACTTCGGGGACGACGACGAGTGGGCGCGCTACCAGTGCGGCCGGCGTTACCGGACCTACCTCGAGCCGTTTGCGGGCTGCCTCGCCGCGGGCCAGACCCAGGCGCCCCTGCGTCGTCAGCAGCCCGAGCTCGCCGCCGGGGCCAGTGACCAGGCGCTGGGTCTGCGCTCCCCCTGTGCCAGCGCCCCGCGCCTGTTCCTCAGCGCTGCCGCCCGGATCGGCACGGTCGAGCCCAGCGACTACATCCCGGCGGACTGTCCCGAGCGCCTCGGCACGGACTACGTCGAGGCCCTGCGCGCCCCGGCACGGACCGCGGCCGACGTCGCCGCGGACCAGCTCGACCCGCGGTGGATGATCTTGGTCGAGCGCATGGCGACCCTGTCCGAGGTCTACGCCGCGCTCGAGTCGGTGTGCGCCCCCGGTCGGCGGCGCTTTGCACCCGCGGACATCGACGCGCTGCGGGCCACGGTGAGCGAGCTCGGGGCGCTCTACCAACGCCCCGAAGTCCCCGCCCACGACGCTCGTTTTCTGGCCAACGACGCCAGCTTCAGGGTCCCGGGCCTGGGCATGGTCCGCCAGCTCGCGCGTTACGACGCGGGCACGGGCAGCGCTGCCCGTGCCCTGATCGCCGGTGCCCGTGAGCTCGGTGGTTTCGTCCGTGAGCGGGCTCGATGTCAGGCTCGACCGGGGAGCGCACCGGTGATGACCCTGCTCCTGAACACGGCCACGGGGAAGCCCGAGCACCTCGGCTTCTTCTATGAAGAAGAGCTGTGGTGCGGCGACCTGGGGCCGCTCTAGCGAGAGTATCGAGGGTATCGAGTAGGTGCCCGGGCTTTGGAGTGGGCCCCCGGCTGCAAAGTTTCGGTCGTCGACTTTAAGTGGTCACGAGCCCGGCACGAGACCGCAGGCCAGGGTCCCTCGCTTGCGCGGAGGTCTCCCTCCATGCTCTGCTCGCCCACGGGCCGAGCCCACGAGACCGCGCATGTACGTGATCGAGACCAAAAACCTGAGCAAGACCTACAAGGGCGGGGTGCAGGCTCTGCGCGACGTCAACCTGCAAGTGCCCAAGGCCAGCTGCTTCGGGCTGCTGGGCCCCAACGGCGCAGGCAAGTCGACCCTGATCAAGGTCCTGCTGTCGATCGTCTCCGCCTCGGGAGGCAGCGCGACGCTGCGCGGCATCGACATCCGTCGGGCGGCGGCGCGCAACAAAGTCGGCTATCTGCCTGAAGGTCACCGCTTCCCCGACTACCTGACGGCCGAGGGGGTGTGTCGCTACTTCGGGGCGCTCTCGGGCCTGGGCGGGGCGGAGCTCGACCGCCAAGTCGAGGACAAGCTGGCCCTGGTCGGCCTCGAGCAGTGGCGGGACACCAAGGTCAAGAAGTTCTCCAAGGGCATGGCGCAGCGGGTCGGTGTGGCTCAGGCCATGGTCGGCGATCCCGAGGTCGTGTTCCTCGACGAGCCCACCGACGGGGTCGACCCTGTCGCCAGGCAGGGGTTGCGCTTCGTCATCCGCAAGATGACCGAGGCGGGCACGACCGTGTTCATCAACTCGCACCTGCTCGCCGAGATCGAGCTGCTCTGCGACCAAGTCGCGATTTTGGACAAGGGTACGATCCTGCGTCAGGGCCGGGTCTCCGAGATCACGGCTGCGGCCTCGGGATCCGGGGTTCGGGTCCGGGTTCGGACCAGCCCGCTGCCCGAGGCGCTGTGGGCCGAGTTGAGCGCGCGCGGAGCGGCCCGCGAGCCAGACGATTGGTTCACCATCCGCCTCGACGCGGACCCGGAGATCACCGAGCTCATCGACGAGCTCCGAGCCGCCGAGGTGTCGATCTTCGCGGTCGAACCGACTCGCATGAATCTCGAGGAGGCGTTCATCGAGCTCATCGGCGCGGACCGGGGCATGACCGTCGACCGTCGGGAGGCCGTCTGATGGGTGCGCTGTGGGCCATCATCACCGACACCTGGCACCAGTCCAGGCAGCAGGTCGTGTTCCTGATCATGCTCGGGCTGCTCGCGTTACTCGCTGTCGCGCCGCCTTTGGTCGCCTCGCCGGTGACCCACGCCGACGAGGACGGGGTCGAGGCCGAACACATCCGTCTGTTCGGCCAAGAAGAGAGCGAAGAGCTCCTCGAGGGGACCTGGGGCCTGTTCTACGCCCAGAGCGTCATGTTCGAGGACAGCGGTGGCGAGATCGCCGACCCCATGAGTGAAGAGGGGCAGCAGCTCCAGCGGGACATGCTCGAGGGTGCCGAGATCGAGTCCAGCAAGTCGCCCAAGCAGCGCGGCGTCGAGGTCATTCTCTTCATCGTCAGCGGGCTGATCTTCAGCGTCAGCATGATGCTGTTCATCGCTGCGGCCTCCGGCTACTTCCCGTCCATGTTGGAGGCGGGGGGGTCGACATCATGCTCGCCAAACCGCTCGAGCGCTGGAAGATCTATCTGGGCAAGTACCTGGGCGGCCTGGCCTTGTTCACCGCGGCGATCGTCGGTTGCTACCTGATCTTGTTCGTGCTCATGGGCGTGCGCACGGGCGTCTGGCACCCGGCCCTGTTTCTGGTCATGCCGCTGCAAGTCATCGCCGCCGCGACGCTCTACGCGCTGCTGGCTCTGATCGGCGTGCTCTCGCGCAAGACCAACTTGTGCATGATCCTCGGCTACGTCTACTACCTGGTGGTCGACAGCGTGCTGAGCATCCTGCTCGCCATCCCCTTCAAGGCCGAGTGGATCGACACGCTGCAAAAAGTGCTGCGCTGGATGCTGCCGAACTTCGATCGCATCAAGTCCGCGGCCACGCTCAGCGTCATCAACACGCCGGCCATGGACTGGCAGCCGGTGATCGTCGCCTGCGTGTGGATCGCGCTGAGTTTGGGGCTCGGCTACTGGCGCTTTTCCAAGACCGACTACTGAGCTCGAAGCTGGGCGAGCGTGGAAGCGGACTGCCAGCCCTGCTAGGCTCTGCCCCGCCGCGCCTGCGGCCGGCATGAGCGAGCTTTCCACCACCGCTGGACCGGAGGGCACTGGACCAGAGAGCACGGGACCAGAGAGCAAGACCACCCGCAGGTGGCTGGGGGCGTTTGGGACGGTGTTGGGCATGCGCGGGCTGGGGCTCGCGTTTTTGCCGGTGTTGCTCGTCCAGGCCCCCATCATCCTGGTCGTGCTGGCGCCGCTGGCGGCCTACCTGGTGCTGGCTGCGCCCCGGGTCGCGCCTTGGGCCTACTTTGTGGGGGCCATGACCGCCTCGGTCCTGCACAGCGCGATCGCCTACCAATGTGGGGTGGTCCTCGGCGACAAGGCTCAAGATTGGATCGAGCATCGCGGCGGGAGCACCCACGCGGCCGTCGAACGGATCTCCTGGTGGCTCAAGCGGGCGGCGCCCCTGGTTCTCCTGTTCAGCCCGGGGCCCATCGTGTGTGCGCTCGCCGGGGCCGCCGGGGTCCGTGGGTGGGTGTTTCACCCCACCCAGATCTTGGCCCATGCGCTGTGGATCTCGGCCTGTTTTTGGTTCGGCGCTGCGGTCACCGAACAGCTCGACGCGGTCCACCATTTTTTCGAGACCTACCTGATCGAGCTCTCGCTGGTGGCGCTGTTCGGCGCTGGGGGCCGCTACCTCTGGACGCGGTGGCGAGGCGAGGAAGAGTCGAATACCCACGATGGCCCGGTCGATGCTCCGCCCGAGTGACACGGGCCGATCACTGGTTGATCACCGGCCGATCACCGGGGGTCAGTCTCGCCAGCGCTTCGCCAGGCGGGCGAGCTCGGCCTCGGTCGGCCAGGCGTTCGCGGTGCAGCCTTGGAGGCCCTTGGTCTGCTGCAACATGACCGAGCTCGGCTCGCCCTCCCGCGTGCAGTTCTTGTGGGGCATGCCGAGCAGATGACCGACCTCGTGGTTGATCATGTAGACGCGGTAGCCCGCCAGCTCGTCGCCCCAGGGGGTCGCACCCTCGAGCCAGCGCCTGCTGTTGAGGGCGGCGTGGCCGTTGCGACCACAGGAGTAAACGCCCGCCGTCCGCAGTGGTTTGCACATGCGGTCGACGGTCTTGGGAGAGGCGAGGACCACGGTGAACTGGGCGTGGCTGTCGACTCGGGCGAAGCTACGGCCGGCTGCACGCCAGCCGCGAGGGTCGTCGAACACGGCGCCCACGCTGCCCACCCAGGTCGGTATCTCGGCCTCGAGGCCGACCTCGATGAGCAGGCGGTAGCGGACGGCGTTTGTGTCCCGGGCCTCACGCCAGGGTTGCGTGGGTCGGGATGGATCGCGCAGGACCCAGAAATCACGCTGGGAGAGCTGGGTCTGAGCCTCGTCGAGGGCCTCTCCCGGCGACAGGGCCAGGAACATGCGTGGGATGAACACCCGCAAGAGCAGGCTGAGGCTGAGGCTCATCGCCGGCCATGGTCCACCTTTGGGTCAGAAGCGGCAAGCGAACCCGTACTGTGCGCCCCATGTCCGCGCCGACCTTCAAATTGATCTCGCTCGATGTCTGCCCCTTCGTTCAGCGCTCGGCGATCACCTTGGCCCACAAGGGAGTGGCCTTCGAGACCGTCTATATCGACACCAGCGCCAAGCCAGAGTGGTTCCTGGCGATCTCGCCTCTGGGCAAGGTGCCGGTGCTCGTGGTCACCCAAGACGGCGAGGACACGGTCTTGTTCGAGTCTGCGGTGATCAACGAGTACCTCGACGAGGTCACGGGCGGCGGCATGTTGCCGAGCGACCCGTTGCGAAAGGCGCGACACCGGGCCATGATCGAGCTGGGCTCGGCGGCCCTCGGCGATGCCTGGCGTCTGGGCATAGCGAACGACGAGGCCGCCGCGCAGAAGTCCGCTGCCGCCTTGCGTGACAAGCTGGGCCGCTTCGAGACCGCGCTCGTCGGGCCCATGTTCACCGGCGCCGAGCTGAAGCTCGTGGATACGAGCGTCATCCCCTTGTTGCAGCGGGCGCTGTGGACCGAGCAGCTGGTGCCGAGCCTCGATCTCTTTGTCGGCCTGCCCAAGGTCCGGGCCTGGCTGGAGGCCGCCGAGGCACTGGAGGCCGTGACCGGCTCGATCCTGCCGGAGGTCCCGGCGGCCTATAAGCAGATCTTCGTCGACCGGGGCTCGTGGGTCGGGCGCGGCGGTGAGACTCGAGCGAGCTGAGGTCGTCAGAGGGAGCGCCCGACGGTCGTCGAGCGCCACGAGCGAGGGACCAGGACCGGGATGTCGTCGAGGGCGTAGTCCCGGTCCTGCTGTCCGGTCAGGGCCTGGCGGGTGCCCCGGTTGGGATCGATGTCGTCGGCCAGTGTCAGTAGCCAGCGCCCGAACAGGAAGTAGAGGAAGGCTGCGACGGTCGCCGCGAGCACCACGCTGGGAACTGCCGCCCCCAAGAAGCGTTGGAGCGGTCCGAGCGCCTCCCCCCAGCGGTCTGCGATGATCTCGATAGCGTAGATCTGCGTGAAGGTCTGAGACGAGACCAGCGAGAAACACGCAGAGGTCCCCAAGAACACCGCGACCCGGAGGACACGGGCCTTGTCCCGTAGGTCGGGCGTGGCCAGGGGGGTGGTCATGTCGACACCATAGGGCGACATACATGTAATGTACAATATGATTTAACGCGCACCTGTAACTCCAGGAGTTATGAATTGGGGCATTGTGCATCAATGTCTCTATGTATTCACTTGGGGTAGTAATGACATTTGGAGATTGGCCCGCGCGGTCCTGTCATTTCGAAGCCGGCGGGGCGTGGGAATGGGAGCGCGTTGTTGCGCTGGGCGGAGGCAAAAGGGGGAGAGCGGGGGCGGTGCGGGTTCGAGCCGAGGCCCTCGTCGGTGTTGGTGTGGGGGCGCGCCGGTGCCGGTCGAGTTTATCGGGGTAGCAACGCGCCGTGGGAGCGCACCCGTGTCGGTCGGAACGGGGGACGAGCGCCCCGATCGCACAGCGGGAGCGCACCGAGTTCGAGCGGGTGTAACCCCGAGTGCTGGACCGCGGACCCCGGTGAGGGACGACTTCAAGCGCTGACACACAGCGGGCCGGGGGATCTCTCGCCGGCTGTGCTCCGGGTCGCGGTGGGTGGGACGATTCTCTCCAAAATGGGCTTGTACGGGCTTGTATGGGGTCATGGGTGCTTGACAGGGATATTGGCCTGCGTACGCTGCCGAGCTCTCCGTCCGCGTCCCCGCCATGCCCGCGCCCCAAAAGTCGACCAAGTCCTCTCCTGTACCCGACGCGATTCTGGTCCTCGATCTCGGCGCCGCGCACTGTCGCGCGTCGCTCGTCGTCGACGGGCGCCCGGAGGTGATCGAGTGGGTGAGCATGGGGGGCGCCCTGTCCACTGTGGTCGGCCATGACGGGCCCTCGCTCACTCTCGGGGACGCCGCCCGACGCCTGGCCCTGACCGAGCCACGAACCAATGTGCTCGCTCCCAACCGACTCGCCGGCGTGCGCTTCGAGCACGCCGGCCTCGATCGACCCGATGCGCAGGGCCAGGCGCGCTGGCGCGAGGTCCCCGTGGTCCGCGGCCCGGGCGGAGATGTGCACTTTGATCTCGGCGGTGAGCATTGGCCGATCCCCCGGCTAATGGCCACGCTTATTCAGACCATGATCGTCGAGCTCGCTCGGACTCGAACGATTGAAATTGAGCGCACTGTGGTCGGGGTCCCCGCCGGTGCCAGCGACAGCTACCGCCGGGCGCTCGCGCACGCGCTGACGATCGCCGATCTGCCTGCGGTGGAGCTGGTCAACAGCACCACCGCTGCGGCCCTGGCGTGGTTGACCCTCGAGCGGGAGGGGCAGGCCGCCGTCGGCCTGGCTAAGCTCGAGGCTGCGCTCAGTGCTTCCCTCGGCGGGGAGGGTGCCCAGGACCTGTCTGCCGGGCTCGAGTCGGAGGCTGAAGAGTCCGCCGAATCGGACGCTGAACAGGCCGGGGAGGCCGAGGTCGACGAATCCGCCGAATCGGAGGCTGAAGGGGACACCGAATCGGAGCCTGGACAGGCCGGGGAGCCAGAGGTTGGACAGGACGTGGAGGCAGAGGCTGGATGGGGCGCCGAGTCAGAACCTGGAGCGACCGCCGATTTGGAGTCGGAGGGGGCGCCCACCGAACAGCGTGTGTTGGTCCTCGACTTGGGGGCCGGCTGTTTCAGCGCGGCGTTGGTGTGTCTCGACAGCGAGGGTGTCGAAGTGCTCGCCGCTCGCAGTCTCACGGACCTGGGGGGGCAGGACATCGACGAGCGCCTGGTCGAGTGGATGCTCGAGCAGTTCGAAGCCGAGACGGAGCTCGATCTTTCGGGCGAGCCCACGGTTCGGTCGCGCATGCGAGACGTCGCTGAGAAGGCCAAGCGCGGACTCAGTGACGAGGACAGCTACGAGTTGCGTCTGCCCTACCTGTGGGCCGACGCGAGTGGGCCCAAACACCTGGCCGTGGCCCTCGATCGCGAGCGCTTCGAGCGGATGATCGCCGACATCACAGAGCGCGTGGCCCGGCTCGCCGCCGAGGTCGTGGCTGACGGAGGACGCGACGCCGAGGATCTGGATGCCGTGGTCATGGTCGGGGGGACGAGCCGCATCCCGGTGATCCAAGACCGACTCGAGGCCGCGTTTGGAAGGGTCCCGGAGACCGAGCTGACCAACCCGGCCTTGGACGAGGACTTCGTCGTTCGGGGGTTGGCGCTCGAGGCTCACCGCCGGGTGCGTCGCCGCGGGCGAGCGCCGGGCCTGAGCATGGTCGAGGTCGCCAGCCACGATCTGTGGCTGCGGCCGCTCGGCCACGCGAGCGAAGCTCACCACGGTGAGCCCGTCGATCTCGAGGGTGAGGTCCACCGGGTGATCGAGCGCGGAACCACCCTGCCGGCCCGTGGGAGCTTTGGGGTCAGCGTGGATATGGAGGGCGGCTGGACCGGCTTCGAGCTGCTCGAGGGAGACGCGGACGATCGCTGGCCGGTGGCCCGCCTGAGTGTGAGCGGCCGTCGCCCGGTGGTCGACCTGCACATCGAGCTCGGCCTCGACGGGCGGGCCCGTGGCCGCGTCGATGAGCTCGTCCGTGGAAAGGTCGCTCAGCTTCGCCAGTATCGCCGGGTCGGCCTGAGCGAGCGCGCCGTCCTGCGTCTGCGCGAGCATGCGCGCGCGCGCATGAACGAGGCGGCGCAGCGCGACCTCGAGGATGCCCAGCGCGGAGCCGTGCAGGAGCTCGTGCGCAGCGTCGAGACCTGGCTGGGGGATGCCAAGAGCGGCGTCGACGAGCTCTTGGGGACCAGCCTCAAGCAGTGGGCCAAGGAGGCAGAGACGGCCTTGGAGCATGGGGCGCAGGCCCACTTCGAGGGGGCCATCGAGGCTTTTGAGGGGCTGTTGCCGGCCTTGCCGGAGTCGCTGGCCGAAGCGGTCTCCGCTCGTCTCGAGGGCCTGGACCGGGGGGAGGTGGACGAGGATGACGAGCCCGTCGACGGAGAGGACGGTGGCCAGGCGCTCGGGGAGGTCGAGGACGACTACGGGGAGGACGACCTGGTGCCCTTGATCCGGGAGGATGAGGATGAGGATGGGGATGAGGGAGACATCAGCGTGGCCGGGGGCGAGGCGGAGGGCTTGGGGGGAGCCGCGGAGAATGCCGAGACAGATTTTGAAGCTGATGTCTCCGCGGGCCTGACCAGGTCTGGTCTCGAGGCCGGTTCAGAGGACCCCGGGTCGGGTTCCGAGGTGGGAGACCTCGAGTCCGGTATCGAGACCGTTTTGGAACGCCCCGGTTCAGAGGAAAACCCAGAAGAGGGCGGCTCAGAAGACCCCAGGTCTGGTTCCGAATTGGAAGACCCTGGTTCCGATTTGGAACACCTCGGTTCAAAGGAAGACCCAGAGGAGGGCGGCTCAGAAGACCCCAGGTCGGGTTTGGACGAAGACCTCGAGTCCGGTATCGAGGCCGTTTTGGAAGACCCCGGGTCTGGTTTGGAAGACCCCGGGTCGGGTTCGGAAGGTCCAGAGGAAGACCCCGGGTCCGGTTCAGAAGCCGATTTCGGTTCAAAGGAAGACCCCGGGTCGGGGTCCGACGATCCCGTTTTGGAAGACCTCGGGTCGGGTTCGGGAGCCCCAGAGGAAGACCCCGGGTCCGGCTTGGGGTCCGCTGTGGAAGGTCCCGGGTCCGGTTTGGAAGGTCCTTGGTCGGGTCCCGGGGGATCCTTGGAAGACCCCGGGTCGGGTTCGGCTGGGGTGGCGGAATTCGCGCAAGAACCGCCAGGTGACCTCGAAGAGGCCGCCGCCAGCCAGCAGGGATTGTTCGGCGAGGCCGAAGATCCGCCCTCCCCACACGAACCCGATCCCTCCTCCTGAGCCCTCGACCGGGCTCCCGGCCGGCCTCCTACAGGCCAGCGCTCAGGAACAGCGCAACACACGCGGGTCCTGAAACTTTGACGAGGATCGGCAAATGTGTACTCTGGCCCTCGAAATTCGGCTTTGATCGGGACAACCCCCCGAAATCAAAGCGCTTTCCTCTCTCGGCCCCGATCTGGCCCAGCTGAACCCGATGCCCGAGCACGCGCGACCGACCGCCCCCCTCGTTCCCACCACGGAGCCCATCCGCAGCCTGGGCTCGCAGCTCATCGCTCGCCGCAAGCCGAGCGGGGGAGAGGCGCCGCCCGCCGGCCAAGGTGGTGGAGGCAGCGCAGGGGTGATCTCGGGTGACCTCGCGGAGCAGGCTCGGCGCAAGTACCTCAACTATGCGCTGAGCGTGATCACCTCGCGGGCCATCCCCGATGTCCGCGACGGTCTCAAGCCGGTCCAGCGGCGGATCCTCTACACGATGTTCGCGGATCTGCACCTGACCTTCGACGCGCGCCATCGCAAGAGCGCCAAGGTCGTCGGCGACGTCATCGGCAAGTACCACCCGCACGGCGACTCGGCGGTCTACGACGCCATGGTCCGCCTGGCGCAGGCCTTCAACATGCGCATGCCCCTAGTGGATGGGCAGGGCAACTTCGGCTCCATCGACGGCGACTCGGCGGCCGCCTACCGGTACACGGAGGCCAAGCTCTCCAAGCTGGCGGCCGAGCTCCTGACCGAGCTCAAGCGCGACACGGTCGCGTTTCGGCCCACCTACGACGGCACGGGCGACGAGCCCATCGTCCTGCCGGCTCGCTTCCCGCAGCTCCTGGTCAACGGCACCACGGGCATCGCGGTCGGCATGGCGACCTCGATCCCCCCCCACAACTTCAGCGAGGTGGTCCGGGGCTGCCTGCTGCTCATCGACAAGCCCGAGACCACGCTGGCCCAGCTCATGGGCAAGATCAAAGGCCCGGATTTCCCGACCGGCGGCCAGCTCGTGGCCGAGCGCAAGCAGCTGCGCGACGCCTACGAGGTCGGCCGCGGCACCTTCAAGCTGCGCGGGAGCTGGAGCCTCGAGCAGGCCAAACCCGTCGAGGGCAACAAGCGGGAGCAAGCTGGTCCGCGGATCGTGATCACCGAGGTCCCCTGGGCCGTACAAAAGGGCGCCTTGGTCGAAGAGATCGGGCAGATCATCATCGACAAGAAGCTGCCCGTGGTGGTCGGGATTCAAGACCTGAGCACCGAGGACATCCGGGTCGAGATCGAGCTCGACCCGAAGGCCGAGGTCGATCCCGAGCTGATCATGGCCTACCTCTTCAAGCACACCCGCTTGCAGACCACGATCAAGCTCGACATGACCGTGTTGGTCCCGACCGACAACCCGGAGGTCGCCGCCCCGGCGCGTCTGGGCCTCAAGGCGATCCTCCAGCACTTCCTGGCCTTTCGCCTCAAGACGGTGCGCCGGCGCTTCGAGTTCGACCTGCGCAAGCTCGAGGAGCGCATCCACATTCTCGAGGGTTTCGAGATCATCTTCAACGCGCTCGACGAGGCCATCAAACTCATCCGCCGCAGCGACGGCCGTAGCGACGCCGCCACCAAGCTCATGGCCGCCTTCGGCCTCGATGAGATCCAGTCCGACGCGGTGCTCGACACCCGGCTCTACAAGCTCGCCAAGCTCGAGATCCTAAAGATCCGTGAGGAGTTGGCCGACAAGCGCAAGCGGGCCAAATTCATCCGCGGGATCCTCAAGAGCCAAAAGAAGCTGTGGGCCGTGGTCCGCAGCGAGCTCGAGGCACTGATCGACGAGTACGGCGATCGCCGACGGACCCGCATCGACGCCGAAGACCTCACTGAAGAGTTCTCGGCCGAGTCGTTCATCATCGAAGAAGACGCCATGGTCCTGATCACCCGCGACGGATGGATCAAGCGCCAGCGCAACGTCAAGCTCGAGACCACACGCATGCGAGACGGCGACGCGCCCCTGGCCCTGATCGGCGGCAGCACCCGCGAGTGTGTGGCCCTGTTCTCGAACCGGGGCTCGACCTACGTCGTGCGCATCAACGATGTGCCGGCCTCGAGCGGCCACGGCACGCCGGTGCAAAAGCTGTTCAAGTTCAAGGACGGCGAGAAGGTGATCGCCGCCGTGTCCACGGACCCGCGCTTCATGCACGAGTTCGCCCAGGCCCAGAAGCCGGAGCACGGGGCCGAGTACGAGGACCCCTACCCCCACTTTCTGGCGGTCACCAAAGGTGGCATGGCCCTGCGCTTCACGCTCTGGCCACACCGCGAACCCAGCACCCGCAGCGGTCGCCTCTACGGCAAGCTCAAGCCCGGGGACGAGTTCGTCGCCGTGTTCAAGGTCTACGGCGAGAATGACATCAGCGTCTTGACCCGCAAGGGCAAGCTGCTCAGCTGCAACGTCATGGACGTCAACCTGCTCGCCGGTCCCGGCCGCGGCGTGACCCTCATCAAGGTCGATGACAAGGACGCCGTCGCGGGCTGCTGGAAGCTGGGCGCGACCGTCGAGGTCGAGAAGTCCTCGGGCGGAAAGCTGCGCCTCACGGCGGGCTCGGCCACCATCACCGGTCGCGGCGGCAAGGGCCGCGCAGTCATGAAGCGGGGCTCGGTCAAGGCGGTGCCCAGCGCCCCTCTCGAGGCACCCGACTTCGAGGCTGGGGCCGAGGGCCTCGCCGCCCTCGATCTCTGACCTGATCCGACCTGATCCAGTCTGATCCGACCTGACCCGCACACAGGACCCCCCAATGGCCAACAAGTACAGCGCCGACTCGATCCAGATCGTCCAGAACATCGACCATGTCCGCGCCCGGCCAGGCATGTACATCGGTGGTGTCAACAAGGAGGGGCTGCACCACATCGTGTGGGAGATCCTCGACAACTCGGTGGACGAGGTCATCAACGGCTACGCGAGCAAGATCGAGGTCGTGCTCGAGGCCGACCGCAGGGGCATCGCGATCATCGACGATGGACGCGGCATCCCGGTCGACAAACATCCCGAGCTCAAGATCCCGGCCGTGGTCGCCGTGTTCACCCACCTCGGTGCAGGCGGCAAGTTCGACGGCAAGAGCTACAAACACTCGGGGGGCCTTCACGGGGTCGGAGCGGCGGTCGCCAACGCCCTCTCCGAGCGCCTCGAGGTCCGGGTCAAGCGCGACGGCAAGCTCTATGAGGTCTGCTTTGACCGGGGTGTGCAAGACGGGCGCATGCGCAAGTCGGGCAAGGTCCGGGGCACGGGCACAGAGGTCTTCCTGCGTCCAGACCCGAACATCTTCGGGACCAAGACCGCCCTCGACCCGGACGTCCTGCGCCAGCGCATCGAGGCCAAGAGCTACCTGCACAAGGGGCTCAAGATCACCTTCACCGACAAGTCTACGGGCAAGACCGAGCTCTTTCACCACGCCAACGGGATCTCCGAGTATCTCGACAAGCTGATCGCCGTGCGCGGCAAGCCGGCTGTGCACAAGGGCCAATTCTATCTCGAGCGCAGCGAAGAGCCGAAGATCGAGCTCGCCCTGGCCTGGACCGAGGCCACGGAGACCACCATCAACTCCTACGTCAACGGCGTGCCCACGCCCGACGGCGGGACCCACGAAAAGGGCCTGCGCAACGCCTTGGGCAAGGCCATGCGGGCCTACGTCGACGCCCACAAGCTCGTGCCCAAAGGTGTGAGCATCTCGCTCGAGGACATCCGCGAGGGCCTGGTCGCCCTGTGTTCGGTGTACGTGCTCGAGCCCCAGTTTCAGAGCCAGACCAAGAACCGGCTCAACAATCCGGACATCGCCAACCACATCGAGAGCGGGGTCGCGCCGGCCCTCGAGCAGTGGCTGCACGAAAACCGCAGCATCGGCGATGAGATCGTCGCCCGAATCATCCTGTCTGCCCGGGCCCGGGCGGCCTCGCGTGCGGCCGCCAACTCCGTGACGCGCAAGAACGCGGGCACGGCCAAGATCGGCCTGCCGGGCAAGCTGGCCGACTGTGGCAACAACGACCCCAAGAAGTGCGAGCTGTTCATCGTCGAGGGAGACTCGGCCGGCGGGTCCGCAAAGATGGGCCGCAACCGCAACACCCAGGCGATCCTGCCTCTGCGCGGTAAGGTCCTCAACGCGGCCCAGGCCAGCTTGGCGCGGGTGCTCAAGAACGAGGAGCTCGGCAACATCGTCAAGGCCCTGGGCTGCGGCATCGGCAAGGACTTCGACATCAAGGGGCTGCGCTACGAGCGGGTCATCCTGCTCATGGACGCCGACTCGGACGGTCACCATATTGCGACCTTGCTGCTGACCTTCTTTTACAAGTACATGCCCGAGCTCATCCGCCAGGGACACATGTACATTGCCCAGCCGCCGCTGTATCGGGTCGACGTGGGCAAGGAGAGCCACTGGGCCGCGGACGACGACCACCTCCAGCGTATCTTGGCCGGCATCAAGCGTGGCAAGCCCGAGATTCAGCGCTTCAAGGGCCTGGGCGAGATGATGCCCAAGACCCTGCGCGACACGACCTTGGACCCGAAAAAACGCCAGCTCATCCGGGTGGAGATTCGAGACGAATTGGCGACCGACAGGATCATCCACGAGCTCATGGGCAAGGACGCGTCGAAGCGCTACGAGTTCATCATGGAGCGGGCGGCCGAGGCCGACGAGCTCGATATCTAGCGAGGAGGTCTCGGGAGCTCCGATTCAGGGTTTTCCACTGAGTCGCCGCTTCACTTCGGGGAGGTGGCGCCGGCTCACGGGTAGGGTGACGCCATCGTGAAGCTGGAGCGTGGCTCTGTCCTCGCCAAAACACATGGCCGAGACGAAGGCCAGGTTCACGAGCGTGCTGCGGTGGACCCGGAGGAAATCGTGGGCATAGAGGCGGGCCTCGAGAGCGCTGAGGCTCTCATCGAGGACCATCTCCTCCCCCTCGACCCAGAACACCACCACCTTGTCCGTGGCGACGAGGTGCGAGATCCGGCGAGCATCGAAGACCCGGAGGACCGCGCCCGAGCGGGCGGCGAGCCTGGGCGGGCTCGGGCCGGGGCTGGGGACCTGGACCTCGAGAGGGGCAGGAACACGCCGCTCACGCGCCTGGGACATGCGGGCGCGGACCCGGTTCAGGGCCGCTTCGAGCTCCTCTTTGGAGATCGGCTTGAGCAGGTAGTCGACCGCGTCGACACGAAAGGCGTCGAGCGCATATTCGCTGTGGGCCGTGGTGAAGATGATCGGCGGCAGGTCGGGCTCGCGCGCATATTCGATGCCGCTGACACCGGGCATTGCGATATCCAGCAAGATGACGTCGGGGTGGGCCTGGGCCAGGCTTTGGCGCAGGCTCACCGTGTCTCGGGCCTCGCCCGCGACCAGCACCCCCTCGAGGCGCTCACAGGCGCGGCGAAGCCTCCGACGGGCGGGCGCCTCATCGTCGACGATCAGGACCCGCAGCACCTGCACCTGTCTCTCCAGCTCGCCATCTTAGCAGTCCGTGGCCCGGCCTCGATTCACGCTGCTCTTCGCGCCTGCTCTACGATGTCAGCGGGAGCTCGAGGAGGACTCGCCAGCCCCCGCCCGGACGCGGCCCGGCCTCGATTAGCGCCTGCTCGCCATAGGTCAGCGCCAGACGCCTGCGCACGCTCTGCTCGCCGGTCTGGGTGCCCTCGCTGTCGGCACTCCCGGGTCCGTCGTCCTCGACCGTCAACACCAGGTGCTGTCCCTGTTCACGGGCACGGACCACGATGGTGGCTCCGGTGGGAGAGCTGGCGACCGCGTGTTTGACCGCATTTTCGACCAGCGGTTGAATCAGGAGCGGCGGAATTCGGATCTGTGCCGCGTCCACACCGATCTCCAGGGTCACGCGGAGACGATTCTCGAAGCGCAGGCGTTCGAGGCCGAGATAGTCCTGTACGAGGGCGAGCTCGTGCTCCAGCGAGACGGTTTTGTGTCGGCTGTCCTCGAGGGCCGCCCGCAGCAGACGCGAGAGCTCCTCCACGGCCCGCACGGCTTGGGCGGAGTCGTGTTCGATGAGATCGGCGACCGTGTTGAGGGCGTTGAACAAAAAATGGGGATCGAGGCGGGCCCGGAGGGCCGTGAGTTCGGCCTCGAGGGTCTCGCGCTCGGCCGCCGCACGAGCGAGTTCGGCCTCCCGGGCGGTCTGCTGAAGCTGAGAGGTGACGACCCAGACGGCCGTGACCGCGGCACCGATGGGCAAGCCCGTCTGCCACAGCTCCCAGCGGGCCGAGCTGCCTTGTCCGCTCGGTCCGAGCACCAGACCGGAGAGGGCGAGGGCGAGCTCCGAACCGATGCCCACCCCCACGAAGACCGTGCAAAAATGCGTGAGGCCCCGGGCCAGAGGGCTCGTCCTGCGCTCGAGCCAGGTGTCGACGACAAAAGCGTAGAGCCCTGATATCGCGGCATGGATGCACAGCGAGGCGATGGTCGCGGCCATGAACATGCTGCCCACCCGGTCCCAATTGCTGCTTCCTACATCGCCGAAGGCGAGGACAAGCGAGGCGCCGATCGTGGGGGGCAACCACCAAAAACGAAGCAGATTTCGGCCCCAGGACGCCAGCGCCGAGACGGGTTCATCCCCTGGCACGGTGCTCGACCCTATCATCGCTTCAGGTCGAAGACCGCATGAAGCTCACCCTTCACCTGAGCGGTGATCAAGAGCGAATCGGTGCCGATGACGACATCCACGACGATATAGCCCGGCATGTCGAGATACTCGTAGCGGACCCGCTCTCCCTCTTGCTCGACCGGGTGGAGCGTGTAGCTCTGGAGCAGCCCGCCCGGGAATTTACCCTCCTCGTCCAAGACCCAGGTCTCGTCCTGCTCTCGGAAGCGAAAATCAAAGTACCCGCTGTCGTCGGGAAACGCCGAGTGAGCGTGCAGGCTCCCGTCGTCCTCGTAGGCGAAGTCGAGCGGAAAAACCTCCAGGGTCCCGACGGGTGTCTCCCTCACCTCGCCCAGCCATGCCCCCGCGGCACCCATGACCCAGGCGGCCTCGACTTGGATGACCTCGCTCTCGCCCTGGGTCTCGGTCTCGGTATGGGTATGGGTCTCGGTCTCGTCCTGGCTGGACCCACTCTCGGTATCCGTGCCGTCTGCGTCGCTCGCGGACCCGGGGTTGCATGCGCAGAGGAGGCCAGCGAAGAACAGTGCTGCTACGGGGGTTCGTTTCATGGCCACACACTGGCTCGCAGACCAGCCCTCGACGAGCCCCTCCCGACGAGCGGCGGTGGGCGTTGATGGGCGGCGCTGAGTAGCGAGGATCGGCTCTGCGAACGCGAGAGGGGCCTGAGCCCCAGGGGCGGGTGTCGGCTGAGCTCCAGGGTCGGGCGGCCGCTCTCTCGGTCGACTCAGGCCGTCTGTGCCAGGTTCGAGAACCGGGGCAGGGCAAAGGTTGCGATCTCCTCGGCGAACATCTGCGGGTGCTCCTCGTGGACGAAGAGCTTGGCCCCGGGGACCTCGCGCACGGTCACCGGACCGCCGAACTGCTCGAGCATGAGACGCATTTTTTCGGCCGGAAAGAAACGATCGGCGTCGCCCCAGATCAGGTGGACCGGGCAGGTGATCGCGGCGTGGGTCTCGGCCAGGCGCGCGATGGCCTTGGTGTCGAGATTCTCGATCAGGCGGGCCTGACCTCGGGCGAGTTTTGGGTCGCTCTGGAGCGGGGCCACGAAGTGAGCGGCGAACTCCTCCTCCAGCGCCGAGAAGTCGGTGAAACAGGCCCCGAACACCAGCCCCGAGCGCCGAATCGTGCGGTTGCCCATGATCGCTGCCATGAGCCGGCCGGTCTTGGGCAGCTTGCCCACGACCAAGTAGGGGAGCAGCAAGAGCGGGAGGTGACGGGGGATCTCCGTGTTCCCGAGCACGAGGCCGCGCACGGTTTCGGGCAACGCAGCCGCGCAGGCTCGGGCGAACAGGCCGCCGCTGTCGTGCCCGACGATCACCACCTCGCGCAGCTCGAGGGCGCGCACGACCGCGGTCAGGGCCTCGCAGTGGGCGCTCAGACCGATCTCTGTGTCCGGGCCCCACTCGCTGAGGCCGGCGCCCGGGAGATCGATGAGGTGGCAGGTGAAGCGCTCGGCCAGGGCCGGCACGATGTTGCGGTAGGTCGCGCTGGTCAGGGGCCAGCCGTGGACGAACAAGAGGTCTGGGCCGGTCCCGATCGCCCGGTGGGCGACCTTGGTGCCGCTGCCCGGGGACCCGACTTCGATCATCCGCACATCGGTCGTGCCCACGCGCTGGGCGAGCTCACCCTGAAACATGCTCGAGCGCAGGAAGGGGGGCAGACGGGGCTCGGTCGGCTTGGGCATGGGCAGAGCATGCCCTCGGGGTTCGCGCGGCGCACTTACCTGCCCAGGTAAGTGCGCCGACTTGTGGTTGCTCGCGGCGCGCTCACCTGCCCAGGTAAGTGCAGCGGGGGCCACACACACGATAGGCTTGGTCAGGCCGGCGCTGCGCGAGGCACCACGTCACGGCACGACCTCATGGCTGAATCCCGCTCCTCCCCAGATCGCCTGTTTTGTGCCCTGCTCAAGTTTTGGCGGGGCCAGCGAGGCCTGAGCCAGCTCGATCTGGCCAACGCCGCGGAGGTCTCCGGTCGGCACTTGAGCTTCCTCGAGACCGGGCGCGCCCGCCCCAAACAGGAGATGGTCCTGCGCCTGTGTTCGACCTTGAGCGTGCCCATGCGCAGCCAAAACGAGCTCCTGCGGGCGGCGGGCTTCGAACCCATGTTTGCGGAGCCGAGCTGGGAGCGGGAGCTGGCCGGGCCGGTCGGGCGGATCTTGGATCGCATGCTCGTCCAGCACGAGCCCTATCCCATGCTGGTGATGGACAGCCTGTTCAACGTGATCCAGCAAAACGCGGCCACCGATCGCCTGATCAGCCTCGCGTTCGCCGATCCGAGCGCGCTGGTCGGGCCCCTGAATATCTACAGGGCGCTGGTCGACCCGGCGCTCATGCGGCCCTTCGTGGTCGACTGGGAGCAGACCACCCGGGCGCTGCTGGCCCGCCTGCACCGCCAGGCCCTGGCAAATCCAGACAAGCCCGCGTTCAAGGAGCTGGTCGACGAGCTCTTCGACTATCCAGATGTACCCCAGAGCTGGCGCCAGCCCGACTTCTCGGTCCCGATCTCGGCCCTCTTGCCGCTGACGGTCGCCCGCGATGGGCTGCGGGCGTCGTTTGTATCGATGGTCACCGTGTTCTCGGCCCCCCACAACATCGCGCTCGAGGAGCTGCAGATCGAGAGCATGTTCCCGGCCGATGAAGCGACCGAGCAGCTGTGTGCCCGCATGGCGCAGGCCGGGGCTGGATGAGGCCTCCTCAGTCGCCGGCCGGCGGGGTGAGCAGCCCGAACACGCCGCCCGTGTTGTCGGCGATCATGATCATGCGACCGACCTTCTCCACGTCCATGATCTCCCCCAAGGCCCGGCCGCCCATGGACAGGGCCGTGGCCAGAGCCGCGTCGACGTCGGTGACCTGCACCCAGCTCAGCCAGGCCGAGGGGGCCTCGGGGACCATGGCCTGCATGGCGCCGGCCCGGCCTTTGTCGCCGTGTTTGAGGACGTAGTAGGTGCTCCCGTCGGGCATGGGCATCTGCGCGGTCTCGAAGCCGAACACGGCTTTGAGGAAGCTGAGGTCGGCCTCGAGTTCGTGACTGTGGAGCTCGGTCCAGTGCACGCTGCCCGGTCCGCCGGGGTGGTGCTCGCTGGTCTCTTCGTTGGCCTCGTGAAAGACCGACAGGTGCGCGCCGCTGGGGAGTGTGACTGTAGCGAATCGCCCCGGGGCGATGTCGGTGGCCGGGACGATGATCTCGCCGCCCTCACGCTCGACCAGGGTGCTGGTTGCGTCGACGTCGTCGACCCGCAGGTAGTTGTCCCAGGAGCTGGGCGCACCTTCGACGGGCGGCGCCGTGAGGTGCGCGAAGGGGATATCTCCCGCCATCAGCATGTCCCCCGCCGAGTCGTCCATCGCCATGGACATGACGGTCACCCCGGTGACCGCCGGGTAAAATTCCTTGGCTTTGGCGGTGTCGGTGCTGTTCACACCAAACCAGCAAAAACGGTTCGTCTCGTACGCCATGGGGCACTCTAGCCCACCCCCGAAGCCACCTCGAAGTCGTCCTTAGCCCGTCCCTTCGACCGGTGGCAGGGGAGCCAGGGGTGAGGCGCGATCTCTGGGCGGGTTTTGGCCGGTCGGCCAAATTGTCCCCAATCTGTCACTAGAGTGAGGATCACAGGTCGTCCAGCCTGATAAACTGACACCGCTTGGCCCCGATCGCGCAGCCCCCCCAATCTCCCCGCCGCCGAGGTCTGCCGGCCTTGGCGATGGCCTTCGGGCTGCTCGAGGCGGCCGCGCTGTGTGGCACGGGCTGCAGCCGCGACGCGCTCCCGGACTACTGCCCCGTCGTCGAGATCGGGGAACTGGTGGTCTCGGAGATCCGCGGGCCGCAGGCGGGCGCCGACGCCTACGGGGACTTCATCGAGGTCTACAACGCCGGCCCTCAGTTGGTGAACCTCCAAGGTATGACCCTGCGACTGGTCGCCGCCAACGGTGACGAGCTGGAGTTTTTTGTCCGTGATCCGCTCGAGCTGGCCGCTGGGGCCTACGCGGCGGTCGGGCCTGGGTTTCAGGATCAGCGACCCGGCTGGCTGGACTACTCGCTCGGGTGGGACATCAGCGGGGGAGACCCCGAGACGGAGGTCTACCCCCGGGACCTGCTGCGCTACGACTCGGCGTTTGTGGAGATCGAAGCCTGCGGGCGCGTGATCGACCGGGCGTTCTACGCCTTCGAGGGCCTCCCGACCGGGGGCACGCTGGCCTGCGGGAACGCCTCGACCCCGCCGAGCGCCGATGCGAACGACCTCAGCGGCGAGGGGTGTTGGTGTATCGACGCTGGCGAGCCGGGCCCGGAGGACGAGGGCCCGGGCATCGGTCTGCCGGGCACACCGGGAGGAGCGAATCGATGTCTCTGAGCACACGACTGGGATCGGGATTGGGATCGGGATCGAGTTCGCGGGGCTTCGGGCTGGCGATCGTCTGCTGTCTGATCCTGGGCTCGGGTTCAGGCTGCGCTGGGGAGGACCGGCTGCACTTCGATCGCAGCGAGCTCGAGCGCGACGACGCGGGCCTGGTGCTCGGCGAGTTCGGGCTCCTGCCCAAGGCGATCGTCGACGGGGACACGGTCAAGGTCGATGGGCTCGACGCGAGCTTGCGCCTGTTGGGCATCGACACCGAGGAGACCTTCAAGTCCGACAAGTCCTGGCGCGAGTTCGAGGTCGGCTGGGATGCCTACCTGAGCAGCAAAGAGAGCGAGAGCAGCCGCCCCATCAAGATCCCCACGCCCCTGGGCATGGACGCCAAACACTGGGCCGAGGACTTCTTCGACGGTGTCACCAGCGTCCGCCTCGAGCGCGACGACCCGCGCGAGATCAGGGGCCGCTACAACCGCTTCCTGGCCTACATCTTCGTGGAGATCGACGGCCGGTGGGTCAACTACAACGTCGAGGCCGTGCGCGCGGGCATGAGCCCGTACTTCATGAAGTACGGCTACTCGCGGCGCTTTCACGACGACTTTGTGGAGGCCGAGGCCGAGGCCAAGGCCGCCGGTGTGGGGATCTGGTCCGAGGGGGCGCAGTGCTACCAGGACTACGATCTGCGGGCCCAGTGGTGGACCGGGCGGGCCGAGTTCGCGGCCCAGTTCGAGGCCGACGCCGAGACCGACCCGAGCCTGATCGCCCTGACCAACTGGGACGCCATGGATCGCATCGAGGCGGCCATCGGCGAGGAGGTCGAGCTGCTCGCTACGGTCGGCGACATCCGCCAGGGCGAGCGCGGGCCGAGGCGGGTGCTCTTGAGCCGGCGCATGTTCTTGGATTTTCCGTTGATCTTTTGGGAGGACGAGGTCTTCGAGGACTCGAAGATCGAGCGCTACCGGGGCGAGTACGTGCGTGTGCGCGGGGTCGTGACTACCTACACGGACCGGCGCAGCGGTCGGCGTCAGCTCCAGATTGAAGTCCGGGATCCAATTCAAGTGCGGACCCCCGACTACGTGCCACCCGGGCGTCCGGGCGAGGTCGACGAGGACCCGGAGTTCGAGCGTCCTGACTATGGTGCGGACGCAGACGGAGACGGGAAAGGCGACAACGAGAACGACGAGCGGGAGGTCGCCGTCGAGCGACCCGCCGACCTCGCGCCTGCGCCCCAGCCTGCACCTGCACCTGCACCTGCACCTGCACCCGGGCCTGCGGACCTGAGAGACGACGCCGGAACGACCTCCACGGTCGAGCCAGCCGACGGCAGCGAGCCCGAAGGTGGGGCTTCAGCGTCCCCGACCGGTGCGGACCCCAGCGAGACCGCAGCCGCCGACCCAACTCCTCGACACGACTGAAACTCGAAACTTGGATTCGACCATGAACGACCTCCCCACTCTCCCCGCGTATCGTCGATTCCCCCGCGGCATCGTGTTGCTCGCCACGGCCGTCGCCCTGATCGGGATCGGGTGCCAAGACGACGTCTCCCCAGACGACGATGAGGTCGGCGCCGCCTGTGATCTGGGCTTCCTGCCCGGTGACCTCGTGATCTCCGAGATCATGGTCGACACCGAGGGCAAGCAGTGGTTCGAGATCTACAACGCCAGCGGCGAGGCGGTGGACCTCGAGGGCCTGGTCCTGGTCTACACCAAGGACGACGGCACCGGCCGCAAGCAGCACGTGGTCGCGGGCAGCCTCGCGCTCCCGGCAGGGGCCTACGCGGTCATGGGTGACCTGCTCCCGGAGGTCGCGGCCATGACCGATCACATCGACTACGGCTGGAGCGGAGAGCTGGGTGACTTCGTGAACTCGGCCGGCTCCCTGGCCCTCGAGTGCGGTGGCAACGCGGAGATCGACCAGGCCTACTACGAGGACCCGACCTCGGGCACGGCCAGGGTCCTCGATGGCGCCCAGGCCCCCGACGGAGGCACCAACGACGACCAAGACAACTGGTGCGACAGCCGGACCGCGTTCGGCGACGGCTCTCTGGGCACGCCCGGCGAGGTCAACGATGTCTGCGGCGGGAGCCCGACCTGCCTCGTGAACGGTGAGCCGGTCGATGTGCTCAGGCCCGGCGTCGGCGACCTCGCAATCACCGAGATCCACGCCAACCCGGAGGCGGTCGGCGACATGGAGGGGGAGTGGTTCGAGATCGAGATTCTCGCCGACTTCGACCTCAACGGGCTCCAGATCGGGCGCGACGTGGAAGACGACGCCGACGAGACCATCGCCGCGGTCGACTGCCTGCCGGTGAGCGCGGGCGACCGGGTGGTGGTCGCCCGCTCGGCCGACGAAATGATCAACGGCGGCGTGCCGGCCGAGGTGATCGTCTGGGAGAGCGGGGTCTCGCTCAAGAACAGCGACGGCTCGCTGTGGCTGGGCTCGGAGGGGACGATCCTCGATGTGGTGACCTGGGCCGGGGTCCCGACCGGGGGCTCGACCCAGCTCCACCCGGGCTCGGTCGACCCCAGCGCCAACGACGACCTGGGCAACTGGTGCCCCGCGACCACCCCCTACGGTGCGGGCGACGAGGGCACGCCCGGAGCGATGAACGAGGAGTGTGCGATCGAGCCGCCCGAGGGCCAGTGTTTCGACCTCGACGATCAGGCCTTTCGGGACGTCGACCCGGTGGAGAAGGGGGACCTGGTGATCACCGAGCTGCTCCCCAACCCCGAGCTGGTCGAGGACGCAGAGGGCGAGTTCTTCGAGGTCCTGGTCACGGGGGCGGGCGACCTCAACGGCCTCGTCGCCGGCAAGGGTGGGACCCTCGACGACACCCTGGTCGGTGGTTCGAGCTGCGTGGAGGTCACGGCCGGCCAGTTCATCTTGTTCGGGCGCAACGCCGACCCGGCGGGCAACGGCGGGCTCCCGCCCGTGGACTTCGAGTTCGACTTCGCCCTGAACAACAGCAACGGGGACCTGGGCATCGGCTTCGAGGGCGAGCTCCTGCCCTGGGACGAGGTCACCTGGGCGTCCAGCGTCTCGGGGCAGACCCGCAGCCTCGACCCGGCCAGCCAAAATCCCAACGACAACGACGACGAGGACAACTGGTGCGACGATCCCGTGGGCACCCCCGCGGCCACCAACAACGCCTGTGAGGGTGGGGGCGGGGACGGGGAGTGCACCGACCCGGACACGAACCTGCCGCGGCTCGTGAACCCGCCGGGTGTGGGCGACCTCCGGATCACAGAGGTCATGCCCAACCCCGACGCCGTCAACGACGGGGACGGCGAGTGGTTCGAGCTCGAGATCACCGGGACCATCGATCTCAACGGCCTCCAGATCGGCAAAGACGGTGTGTTCAGCGCGACCGTCAGCGACCCGGGGGACATGTGTATCGAGCTGGCCCCGGGGGACTACGCGGTGATCGTGCGCAGCAGCGACGACGCCACCAACGGCATGATCCCCAACGTCACGGTCCAGGCCTCGATCTCCCTGAGCAACAGCAACAGCAACCTCCAGGTCGCCTACGAGGGCGCGGTCCTGAGCGAGACCAGCTGGACGAGCTCGCCCGCCGGGGTCGCCCACAGCCTCGACCAGGTCAGCCTCGAGTGGTGTGGGGCCGTCGACGTCTACGGCCTGGGCGACCTCGGGACACCGGGGGCCGCGAACCCGGACTGCGATGGGGGCGGGGGCGAGGGCCAGTGCCTCGACGGCATCGTCATGCGCGACACGGAGCCGCCGAGCCTCGGCGACCTGGTGATCACCGAGATCATGGCCAACCCGGCGGCGGTCACCGACACCAACGGCGAGTGGTTCGAGCTCCGGGCGCTGGGGGCCTTCGACCTCAATGACGTCCAGCTCGGCAAGGTCTTCGCCGACGGCGCGCTCGAGACGGTCCAGTCGCCCGCGTGTATCGAGATGGTCCCGGGCGACGTGGCCCTGCTGGCCCGCAACGCCGACGGGGCCACCAACGGCCAGCTCCCAGACGTCGACTACGAGTTCAGCTTCTCGCTCAACAACAGCAACAGCGGCCTGTTCGTGGGCTTCGAGGACGCGCTCTTGGACGAGGTCAGCTGGACCTCGGTGGCCAACGGCTCGAGCACGAGCTTGGACCCGGACAACTACGATCCGGCCGTGAACGACGCGGCCGCGAACGACGGCGTGATCTGGTGTTACTCGGACCTGCCCTTCGCACCCGACGCGGACGAGGGCACGCCCAGGGCGGACAACCTGCAATGCGAATAGGCGGACGAATAGATGGGCGAGTCGGCGAGCAGGTGGGACTGCGGGCAGGCCGACGCGTCGGGCTCACGACGGCGTTGGGGCTGCTGTGTCTGCTCGGATGTTCGGCCTCGGCCTGCAGCACTGAGCCCGAGACCTGCGGTCCGACTCGGGCCGAGGTCAGCGCGGTCATCGACGGCGACACGATCGACCTCGATACCGGGCAGCGGGTCCGCTACCTGATGATCGACACCCCCGAGAGTACGGTCGAGACCGAGTGCGGCGGCCCCGAGGCCAAGCAGGCCAACGCGGCGCTGGTCGCCGGACAGACGGTCACCCTTCGCTACGACCTCGAGTGTGAGGACCGCTACGGCCGACTCCTGGCCTACGTGGAGGTCGGGGGGCGAGAGGTCAACAAGATCCTGCTCGAGCGCGGCCACGCCTGCGTGCTCCACATCTCTCCCAACGGCGACGACGTGGTCGAAGCCTACGAGGCGCTCGAGTACGAGGCCCGGCAGCTCGACAAGGGCCTGTGGTCCCACTGTGACCCCAGCCCCTGTGGCTGAGCTCGAGTGGCCGAGCAGACCCAAAACCGTACAGGACAGCCCGCTTTGATGCAGCTCCAGCGACCCTCCGCCCGCCTCTTGTCCGCCGTGTTCACGGTCGCGGCGGCGCTCTTGTGCCTGCTGCCCGGACAGGCCTGGGCGATCGAGTACGAGGTCTTCATCGACATCGAGGACGAGGAGGAGCTCTACGACCTCTACGTCAGCGAACAGATCTCCGAGGACACCTTCAACACCCTGGTCGAGCTTCACCGCCGCGGCGTCGATCTGAACTCGGCGACCCGGGAGGAGCTCTACACCCTCCCCAACCTGACCTACGACGACGTCGATCGGATCCTGACCTACCGGACCGAGGTCGGGATCATCCATGGTCCTGGCGACCTGGTCGCCGCCGGGGTGCTCGACGCCCGCAAGCTCGGGGCCCTGCTCCCCTATGTCCGAGCCCACGACAAGAAGCCGAAGCTGACCGCGACCCACGGCTGGGTCCGCTATCAGACGGCCTGGTCGGTGCGGGACTCGACAGTGCCGCCCATGGCCCTCCAGGCCCGGTTGACGACCCTGCGTCAGCTGACCGTGGGTGTGGCCGGGGTGTTGACTCGGCAGCGAGTCGGCAACCCGGTCTGGGATCCGAACCGCGACGCCCTGGTCGCCGACCCCATGCGCCCCCGGGTCCACCTGCCCAAGTACTTCGTGCAGTGGGACAACGAGCGCTGGGGGATCATCGCGGGCACCTACCGCGTTGGTTTTGGGCAGCGCTTGGTCTTCGACACCAGCAGCCGCCACACCCCCAACGGCTTCTACCTCGACGACGCCGTGTACCGCCCGACCCAGCTCGGGGTTCAGTGCCGCACGAGCACGGGCGAGCTCCCCACGTCGCCGTGCACGGGCGAGGCGGGCGATGTCTACGGGACCAAGGACCTGCGCTGGCGCGACAGCCTGCGCGGGGTGGCGATCGGGGCCAAACACCTCTCCCTGCCCGTGGGATGGCTGCAGATGTACGGGTTTGGATCGTGGCAGAGCCGCCAGGTCTACCAGTACTCGATCTACGAAAAAGATCGCTGCGACGACCCGCGCAGCACCGATGACAGCTGCTCCGCCCCCGACGTGCTCGAGCGCGATCCGGACAATCCGCTGGCGCCCTCGGCCGCCCACAAGTTCCAGACCCTGCCCAACATGTACGACGAGGTCGTGGGTGGGGCGAACGTGTCGTGGTTCTACGACCGGCGCACCCACGTGGGCATCACCGGCTACGGAGCCTCGGCCTACTGGAAGGCGGACGGGGTCGACCTCGACTTTCAAGAGTGGTCGAGCACCCCCTTCGGCGGGGCCTGGGGAGCGGTCGGCGCGGACATGAGCTGGGGCCGAGACTGGTCGGACCTGGCCATCGAGGTCGCCCGCAGCTTCGACTCCATGGCCACGGTCACGGGCCCTGACTACGGCGGGGGGGGGCTCGCGGGCATCGTTCGACACACGACGACCCTGGGCAAGCACGAGCTCGAGCTCAGCGGTCGCTACTACGACGAGGCCTACGCCAACCCCTTCGCCGGCTCGATCGCCCAGGCCGATCAGTTCGATGGCAACCGGGCGCGGGACGAGGCCGGGGGTCGGGTCCGCTACTCGGGGCGGGTGGCTGATCGGGTCGACCTGCGCGCCCTGGGGGATTTTTGGGTCCAGCCCAGCCGCAATATCCCCAAGTTTTACGGCTACGCCCGGGCCGACGTCGACGTCAACGACTGGTTTCGGCCGGGGCTGTGGTTCCTGTATCGGACCTCTGACCTGCGCCCGGGATCCACAGCCGGCTGCGTGGACACGGGCGAACTCGACGAGAACCAGCCCAACCCGGACGGCTCGGTGGACTACCGCACCGGCTGTCTGGCGGAGGTCGGGCAGATCACCGGACGG
Organism: uncultured Nannocystaceae bacterium; assembly: GCA_964451725.1. Classification (GTDB taxonomy): domain Bacteria; phylum Myxococcota_A; class Polyangia; order Nannocystales; family Nannocystaceae; genus Plesiocystis. The sequence goes on from CAYVJQ010000018.1 coordinate 59,931, forward strand.
CTGACCTTCAGGCCCCTGCGCCAGCGCAAGCGCCTCTCGATCACGGCGCAGTATCAGCACGAGGTCATCGACGACGTCTCGCTGGACGGTCGCCCGCGCCAGGACGCAGCGGCCTACCTGATCGTGCGGGCCAATCCGGTGGGGGCGTTTCGGCTCAGCGCGCGGCTGCGCTATCTCTACGAGGACATCGCCGACAACGGGCGCTTCGAGCAGTCGGTGTGGACCTACCTCGAGGCCTCCTACGTGGTCCGCAAGTTGGTTCAGATCCGGCTTCGCTACGACCTCTACGCGTGGCTGGACGATCGGGACAACACCCAGTCGCGCCGGCCCTCGCCCGAGCACCGGCTCCGCCTCCAGCTCGAAGCTCGGTTTTGAGGCCGCTCGAGATGTGAGCCAACACATCGCAGGCGGCCTAAAGGGCTGAATTCGCGAATTGGCTGCGCTCCTCATGGGTCGCAAAAAGATGTATGAACGCGACCGCGATGAGGAAGCTCGACATCCGATTCCTGGCGCTGGCTGGCGCTCTGTTGACGACAGCCTGTTTTACGCCGCCTGAACTCGCCGCCAAGATCGCCGATGCTGAGCACGGCGGGGGCGAGCACGGCGAGACGGGAGAGGCCGAGCACGAAACCGGCGAGGCCGAGCACGGCGAGGGCGAGGCCGAGCATGACCTGCCGGCAGACGATCAGCCCATGCCCGAGGGCATCCTGCCCAACACAGAGGGCCAAAAGGTCGGCATCGAGGCGCCCTCGATCAAGTTCGAGCCGCCCTTCGACGGCAAGGCCCTGAGCTCCAAGACCCTGGCCGGCGGCGTCGTGGTCGAGGACTACGTCATCGGCACGGGAGAGGTCGTGGTCGACGGCAAGATGATCGAGTTCAGCTACAAGGGCTACGGCACCGCGACCGGCGCGGCGCTCATGGGCTCGCGCCTCCGGCCGGCCAAGTTGGTCCTCAACAAGGCCAACCGAGAGAAAGAGCCGATCACCAACGCCATCGCCGACGGTCTCCTGGGCATGAAGGTCGGCGGCAAGCGCAAGGTCAAGGTCCCGGCGATCCTGGTCGAGAGTGGCACCCCCGCCGGCACCGATCCGGTCGGAGACGTGTGGATGACCATCGAGTTGGTCGGCGTCGAGACACCCTTTGTTCCCCAGACGGCCGAGGCCTTCGAGGCTGAGCCTGTCCACGAGCAAAAGCGGAAAGATGGGCTCGAGATCCACGACATCACCGCGGGCGAGGGTCGGGAGGCCGAGGTCGGCGACAAGGTCGTGGCCCACTACATCGGGCAGCTCGCCTCCGATGGGAGCGAGTTCGACAGCTCGCACGGCAAGCCCGAGGGCATGTCCGTGACCCTCGGCGCGGGCGGGGTCATCAAGGGTTTCGGCGACGGCCTCGTGGGCGTCCGCCCCGGCATGCTCCGCAAGCTGGTCATCCCCCCGGAGCTCGGCTACGGCGAACAGGCCAAGGGAGCCAGGATCCCCGCGAATTCGACCTTGGTGTTTCTACTCGAGATCGTCAGCGTGACCGAGATAGTCAGCGTGACCGAGGTCGGCCCCACGCCCGAGCCTGGCGCACGTCCAGCTCCGGTCCCGCCCAAGGCCGGCGGCGATCAGCCAGCGCCCAAACCTGCGCCAGCGCCTGAGCCCAAGCCTGAGCCTGAGCCCAAACCCGAGTAGGGCCTCCCAGGCTGGGCACGAGAGACGCGGACAGGGCGAAGGCCATGTCCGCGTCTTCGTTGTTGGGCGTATAGTCGAACCCGCAATGTCGGGCGCTTGGCACTTGGATTGGCTCGACCTCGAGGCTCAGGCGTGGGTGCACACGCGCGGTAAAGGGATCTCGGTCGCGCTCCTCGACAGCGGCGTGGCGGCGGTCGGCGATCTTCGGGGTCCGGGTCTGACCCGCCTGACCTTCAGTGGTCGACCAGGGGTAGCCCGGGACCGCTCCCCGAGTGGCCACGGGACCGCGGTGATGGGCCTGATGGCCTCGGCGCAGCGCGGCGTGGTCGGGGTCGCACCAGATGCCAGCTATACGGTGATCGACGTCTACGGTGCGGTCGGGGCTCCAGTCGCCTTTCGTGTGGCCGCGGGTTTCAAGGTCGCGGTCGAGCGTGGGGCCGACGTGATCTGCTGCCCCTTCACCCTTCCGCGCCTCGGCGGTGGTGTGCTCGAGGCAGTCCAGACAGCGCTCGAAGCAGGGGTGGTGGTCGTCGTCGCGTCGGGCAACGAGCCGGCTCGTGCGAGCGCTTTTCCCGAGCGCGTCGAGGGGGTGGTCTCGGTCGCCGCCGTGCGCAGCGACGGCTCACTCATGCCCCAGAGTCGGATCGGCCCGTGGACGACGATCGCGGCTCCCGGCATGCGCATGTCGACCTGGACTACACGCGACACGGTGGGGACCAGCTTTCGAGGGACGAGCGCGGCGGCGCCGATCCTCGCGGGGGTGGCCGCTGTGGCCCTGGCGAGAGCCCTAGACCTGGGCGGAGAGAGCATGCGCGCGCAGATCGGGCGCAGCTTTCCAGCCCGCCTGCGAGCCAGCTCGCGGCCGCTCACCCAGCGTGGGGCCCGGTCGGGACAAGTGGGAGGCGTGGATGTGGGTGCCCTGTTTGCGAGCTTGGAGGACGAGACATGAAGCGGAGAACGATAGAAGAGGGGCGCGGCGTTCGAGGTGGGGCGCGGTCGAGGAGCTGCGCTCGACGGGGCAGAGGGATTGGGCTGGCGATCGGCCTGATCCTGACCCTGGCCTCGAACTGGGCGCTCGCGGGACAGGGCGACACCGACATCGCCAGTCGCTGTGCCGAGAAGTCGAAGTCGCAGTCGAGGCGCGAGAGTGCACAGCTCTCGCCAGCGGCCTGTTTTTTGAGCACGGAGGAGCGGACGCGGCTTCCCGAGGTCGGGACCGTGAAGGTCGCCCGTCACCCCGTGGTGCAGGACGCCTTCGCGCAAAACTTCGCCAACGCCTGTCAGGCGATTCAGAGTCAAGAGAGTGCTGCGCTGCTCGCTTCGTCGGCGAGTCCGGGCGGAGCGGGGGGAGGGACACCATCCCAGATGGCCTCTCCCGACGCCTCGACCTCGGAGGCACTCCAAGGTGTGCGCGAGACGGATCCCGAGGCTGCCGAGCCGGCGACCGTGCGCCAGGCCGCCGCCGACCTGCTCGAGGCGGGTTCGTCTTTGTCCGCGCTCTGCACCCAGGTCGGCGCCGAGATCGAGCTCGGCCCATCGGCCCTCCAGCACCTGCGCCTGGCGTTCGCGGATGACGGTCGGGGCCTGGCCGCGACCGCCGATCTCATCGAGACGCTGGGAGAGGTCTCGGTCAAGCTCGCGGTCGAAGATGGCGGCTCGACGGCCGACGCCCACGCGTTTGTGGTCGGCCTGCGCGGTGGGATCGTCGGTACCCCAGCGAGTTTGGCTCCGAGCGGTGGGTTGGGGGATGTCGCCCAGCGCGTGTTCGAGGGGCTCGCCGAATTCGTCATCAACCGGGCCAAAGAAGAGGCGCTGAGCTTCGTGCGCGAGGAGCTCCAGCGCGAGCTGTGTGAGACCGACGCGGGCCTGTTCCTGGAGGAGACCTGTACCCGCCTCGATGAGCTGGACAGCGACAGCGGGCTCGCGTCTATCGGCGCCATGGTGCACGCGAGCGCGCTGCTGGATCTCGATCGCCTGGCGGACAAGCTCGCTGTGCTCGTCGCCGCGCGCCACGGCGAGGCCGGGTATGTGGGGACCACCTTCCGCGTGGTCTTGGCCCTGGCGCGAGGGGCTCGAGACAAGCGCTCTCCGCTGAGCTTCATCTCTTCCCTGCACCGGGCCGAGCTCCTGACCTGCGAGCGCCTCGCATCGACTTCACAGGCGATCACGGGCGACCGAGAGTGTGCCGCGACCATGGCCGTCCTGCGCCTGGGGGGCGCCCTGACCCGGGCCGTGATCCGGCAGGGCGACGGGAGCCAAGGAGATGCGGCCGTGAGGCTGCTGGGGGCCGCGTTTGCGCTCGAGCAGGAGTTCGCCGCGATGCCGGTGGAGGTCCGTATTCGCCTGCTCGCCCTGCTCCCCGAGCTCGGCCAGAGCGGGGAAGCAGGCGATCCCAAGCTCGTGCTCAGCCCCCAGAACCTGGTCGATTTTCGGAGCCTGGCAGGCAGGGCGGTCGCCTTCAGCCTCGGGCTGAAAGCGAAGAGTTCGGGGATCCGCGACCGGGAGGGGGACGCGTCCGTCGAGGAGGTCCTGAGTTTGGCCGCGGATGCGGCCTCGGCCATGGCCGAGGCCAGCACTTTGCTGTTGACGGTGGGTCTGCCCAAAGCACCGCAGTCGGCTTCGGCTTCTTCGGTTTCGGCTTCTTCGGCTTCGGCTTCTTCGGTTTTGGCTTCAGCTTCGCCGGGGCTCAGGGGCGCCGGGATCGAGACAGGCGGAAGCTCGGGCGGCGAAGTCCCAGCCGTCTCGATCCCGGTGCTCCGGGCGGTGCTCGTGGACATCGCCCAGCTCACCGAGGTCGCCCGCGCCGCCTCGGGAGGGGAGTGGGCGGAGGCCAGCCTGGAGATCCTCGCCTTTGTGCGCGCCCAGCTGAAGCTCCACAGCGGAGACGCCAGCCAGCTCAGCGCGCTCGCACGTTATCTGCCCATGGCTGTCGAGATTGCGAACGCGGGCTCGAGCGAGGAGGTCGCCGCCGCCTTCGAGAGCGCCTTCCCGGCCGGTGGCTACAAGCTCAAGTACCGCCAGCCCACGGTCGCCCTCAACGCCTTCCTGGGCGGGTACGGCGGCGTGGTGTTCCCCCTCCAAGGCGGTGCTGGGGTGCGTGGGGAGGCGGCCATGTTCGCCCCGGTGGGTGTCCATGTGAGCCGCCCCATCCGCCCCAAAAACGGCCGGCCCTGGCACGTGGGGGCGCTCATCGGGGTCATCGACCTGGGCGCGATCACGACCTCGAAGTGGCTGGCCAGCGAGACCAAGGTCGAAGGGGCGACCACGACCCAGACCGAGGAACCGGCCGACTTCAACCTCGCCGGGCTGCTCTCGCCCGGGCTCTACCTGGTCTTTGGGATCGCCCAGTCGCCCTTCAGCGTCGGGGCCGGGCTCTCGGTCAACCCCTTCGCGCAGCGCAGGACGGTCTCCTCGGCGGGGGGCGGGGTCTCGCGCGAGTTTGTGCCAGCGCTGCGCGCTGGCGCGTTTGTGGCGGTCGACGTGACCATGGTGGCCTTCGGCCTGCGCCGGGCCGAGTAGACGAACACGCCGAGTTAACCGGCGCGAGTCGTCACGACCCCGATCAGGAGTCGTGAGGGGAGCTCGGCATGATCGGCAGTCGGCGCTGCTTGGGCTCGCCGTCGCGCTCGGCCAGGTACTCTTCCCACTTGCGGATCGTGAGCCGCTGATACTCGCGCACGACCGGGTTGAGCTCGGCCACGGGGGCGTCGTAGTGGCGCTCGTAGCCGGCCTGCTCGGCGTTGACGGCGACCTCGTCCTCCCGGAGCAGGGGCCGCATGAGCAGGTGGTTGGCGATCTCGAGCACCGGGACCATGAGCCAGCGCGGGATCGGGATGTTGATCACCGGGAACTGGAGCTGCTTGTAATAAAACAGGAAGAAGGTCCGGGTGGTCCGCTCGTCGATGGGCAGGACCAGGCACCAATGCTTGATCCAGCCGTCCGTGTCCGACCACTGGTGCGGGTAGGCGTAACACAGCCGCATGTGGTTGGTGTTGGCCTTGTTGCGAGGCACGAAGCGGCCGTAGATCTTCCCGGCGGCGACCTTGGTGTCGTACTCCACGAACACCCGGTCGTTCTCGTCGTCGACCTCGATGCTGGTCAGGGAGGGGTCTTTGAAGGGCTCGTACTTCTTGTGCAGGTAGGCGTGGCTGAAGTCCGAGACGTTGTCGATGATCATCGAGTGGTGGGCTTTGAGCACGAAGTCCACCGGCACACAGGCCCAGGCGTCGGCGCCCTCGAGCTCGGGGATCTCCGGCATGGCCACGCTCGCGGCCTTCTCTCGCTCGCCCGGGAACAGCCAGATCAGGCCGTAGCGCTCGCGGACCTCGAAGTCCGGGAGCCTGAGCTTCGGCATCTTTTTGCCGAACAGCTCGTGGGGAATGTCGACCAGCTTGCCGTCACCGTCGAAGCTCCACCCGTGGTAGGGGCAGACCACCTGGCAGCCACGGACCTCGCCCGTGGTCAGCTTGAGCTGGCGGTGGGCGCAGCGGTTCTCGATCGCCCGGAGTTTGCCGTCGTGACCCCGGAAGACCACGAAGTCCTTGCCCCAAAAGGTGACCTCGGTGAGGTCGCCCTTGGCCAGGTCTTTGGTGTAGCCGACCGGGTACCAATAGTTCGGATTCATGCCCGCGGCGCGCACCTTCTGGCGGCGGTTTTTGGCCTCGGCGAAGCTGGGGATCTTGATCTTGGTCGACATGGTGGTGGTGTCTCTAAAGGGCGGGGCTAGTCGCTCGCGTGGACGAAGTCCGGGTCGGCGTTCCCACGGGGGACGCTGGACATCGTCGCACGCGAAATCATGCCCTCGCGCGCGAAGAATTCAACGGCGTCTTGGACGGCCTCACGCATGTTTGTCGGGCTGTATCCAAGCTCGGCCCGGGCCTTGGCGTCGTCGACGCCGCGACGCATCTTGAGCACGGCGATCGACCCGGGGGTCAGGCGCTGGGAGGCTTTGGGGAAGAATCGTGCGAGCGCCCCCGAGTACAGGGAAGCGACCGCGCCGACTAAGTTGATAGGCAGCTGTGTACGCCGGCGGGTGATGCCCGCGGCCTCGTCGACCGCGTCGAAGATATCGCCGAGGGTCATGAAGTCGGTGGCGAACACGTATTTCTGACCCTTGCGACCGCGCTCCATGGCCGCGAGGTGGCCCTGGGCGATGTCGGTGGCCCGAACCCAGGTGAAGCCGCCCTCGACGAAGGTGTGCTGCCGATCCTCGATGTAGTCACAGATCGTCCCACCCATGCGTGAGGGCAGGTAGTCGTAGGCGCCGATGCAGCCGCAGGAGGTGGCGATGACCGCGTCGAGGCCCTCGGCGCAGGCCTTGAGCAGCTCGTGCTCGGCCAGGGCCTTGGTGTGGGCGTAGGGCATGGCCCCGCCGAAGGGGTAAAAGGGCAGGGTCTCGTTCGCCGGCTTGCTCGACTCGTCGAGGTGAAATCCGTTGGCGGAGAACGAGCCGGTCAGGACCACGCGCCCGACCTCGGCCTCGAGGCAGGCCCGGAGCAAGTCGCGGGTCCCGAGCACGTTGATGGCGTAGAGGCTGCGCTCTTCCTGAGGGGTGGCGTTGGCCGTCGAGATCTTCGCGGCGACATGGAAGACCCGGGCCACCCCCTCGACCGCGCGGCGCAGCGAGTCCGGGTTGCACAGGTCGCCCTCGACACGCTCGAGGTCGAGGCCCTCCAAGCTGCGGTTGTCCGCGCCCGCCTGGACGAGCACACGAACCTCCTGGCCCTCGTCGAGGAGCATGCGGACGATGTTGTTGCCGACGTGTCCGCTGCCTCCGGTGACCAACACCTTCCCGGTCGGGACCCCGGCGGGTTTGTTGATGCTCGGCTCGTCCTCGTGGGTGTTGTTGTGCTCGCTCATAGCCGCTCGCGGACCACGGTTGGCTAGCACAGGGCCAGAGTCAAACAGAGTGGGGCGCCGCACACCTGGGTGGGACGCCGTTCCCGGCCTGTCTGCCCTGTCTGCCCCAACCCGCCCCAGGGTCGGGCGGCAGCAGACGATGAGCTCACTCACTGTGAGCGTCTCGGGCGGCCTCAGTCCATCGGGCGCCGTTTCTCACTGGTACCCAGAGGACCCACGCTGTGCCCGATCTACCCCCCAATCCGACCCCAGGGCAGCGCATCCATCAGGTGTTGGGCCTGATCAACAACTGCCTGTTGATCCCCCTGCTCGTGCTCATGGTGTTGGAGGCCTCGAACCACGACACCCACGCGCTCTACAACCGCCTGGAGCTTGGTTTTTGCGCGCTCTTTCTCAGCGAGTGGGCGCTGGGCCTGGGCATCGCCGAGGATCGTCGGGCCTACCTCCGCGATCCGAGCAACCTCTGCGACCTGTTGGCCTCGATCCCCCTGAGTGTGTTTTTTCAGGGTGTTCGGCTGCTGCGTCTGCTCCGGCTCTTGCGCCTGTTTCGCCTCGTCTGGCGGACCCGGGCGCTGAGCGGACCGGCGGCGAAACTGCTCGCTGCGCTCGGCCTGGTCTCGTCGCTGGTGCTCGCCGCCGCGATCGCCTTTCGGACGGTCGAACCCGAGGCCACCACCGGCCTCGACGACGCCCTGTGGTGGGCGGTGGTGACCCTGAGCACGGTCGGCTACGGCGACGTCATGCCCACGACCGTCGGAGGGCGCATGGTGGCGACCGCGGTCATGGTCTGCGGGCTGGGTGTGTTCAGCTACGTCGCCGGTGTGATGGGGGCCGCGATCAACCCCCATATCGAGCCTGAGCCTGGGCCTGAGTCGAGGCTGGCGGTGGAGACCCTCGACGCGCTGCGCCACGAACTCGCGGCGGTCCGCGCTCTGCTCGCTGAGCTGCGGGGCAGGGGATCGCCCGGCGTGGGGCGGTCGGGCCCGGGGGGCTCAGAATCCGTTGAGGGTCTCGGCGACCGCGACGACATCGCCGCGGCTGTAAAAGTCGACCGCCAGCAGGTTGGGCGCGTGGTCCCACATGGCCTCGCACTCCTGAGCCCGGGCGAGCAGGAAGCTGTACTCGTTGACCTCGTCGGCGTTCTCGGTCGAGGGCAGGCCAAAGGCGTTGTTGACCCAATGGTTGACCAAAAACAGGTCGTTGTCGGCGGAGCCCCGGTTGAGGGCGCAAGACAGGTCGTCGGCCGAGGTCGGTCCGTAGGGCGTGTCCCAGCCGATCTCCCAGATGTTGTGATGCCAGGCCGGGGGCGGGCCGCCCTGCTCGGCCGTGATCACCAATCGTGTGTCGGCCTCGACCATCTCTCCCAGGGTCGGCCAGGGTTGGCCGGGCTCGTGGGCGTAGACCCGAGCGATGGCCCCGGTCGACTCGAAGTCGACGCCGAGCTGTTCGGGCGAGACACCGTCTTCGTAGATGATGGTGATCAGCTCACCCGGGTTGGCGTCGAGAAAGTCCACGATGTCGCCGAGCACCTCGGCGTGGTTGGTCGATCCCAGACCGCAGGGGCCGTGGCACAGGACGACCTCGCCACCCTCGAAGTAGGTGTCCATGAGCAGGCCACGAATGCCTGCTTGTAGCTGCTCGGCCACACCCACGGATTGGTTGGTGTTGAACAGGGTGAAGCCCTCGCTGCTCGCCGCGTGGGAGTTGTGGCTGGCGGGGAACACGACCTCGTCGAAGCGGCGCGCACACAGCTCGACGTGGCCGGCGCAGGCGATGGGTTGAGGACCCGTCTCCGTGTCGTCGCCCATGTCGTCCATGCCATCCGTGTCGTCTTCGCTCGTTTCGCTGCTCGAGTCGGACTCGGAGTCCGACCCCGACTCCGATTCGGACTCGTCGGATCCGGACTCCGAGCTGGAGTCGGCCGCCGTCTCTCCGAGTTCGTCGTCTGTCGCGCCGCCGGTATCGGTCCCGTCCACGCCCGCCTCCGCGCCACCGTCGTCGGCACAGGCGGACAGACTGGCGACACCCCACAGCAAGGAAGTGAGCACGCTTGCGGTCACGCGGGCGCTGCCCGAAGGCAGGCAGTCCATCTCAGGAGCGGAAGGCATGCGGCGACGATAGCAGCCCCGCGGCAGCCCCCGGGTCGCTCGAACTCGCCCCGCGACCGCGGTCGTCTGTGTCGTCGGGCAGTGACCTCAGTCGACCCGCCGACGCCGGCGCAGACCGGCGAGCGCCAGGAGCATCAGTCCGCCGAGCGCACCCCGACCGCGGACAGGCGCCGAGTCTCCCGTGCTGCAGCCGCAGCCGCGGCCCTCGGGGATCCACTTTTCCGCCGCGCCACCGGTGTCACCCGTATCCCCCGTGTCGCCCGGCTCCTCCTCGAACAGGCAGCCGGAGCTGCAGCCGTCTCCATTTTGGAGGTTGCCGTCGTCACACTGCTCGAACTCGCCGACGATCCCGTCGCCACACAGCTCGCCCCCGTTCACGATCTCGCTGTGCCCGACCACGCACAGGGCGTCGACCGTCCAGCCTCCAAACTCGAGCCCGCCGTCGGAGTCGAGCTTGAAGCTCAGCTGGAGTCCACCGTCCTCGTTGAGCACGGAGGTGAGGGGGACGTCGTGGAAGCGCCACTCGGCGTCACGGTGGTGGGTAGAGGCATCCCAGTCGGTGGCGCTGACGAAGTTCTCCCAGACCGGCGTGCCGTTCGCGGAGATCGTCGCCTGATCGAAGAACCCGTCCTCGACGTTGAGCCAGCGCCGGTACTGGAGCCGAACGTGTTCGAAGCCACTCGCGTCGATGACCGGGCTGGTCAGCGTACTGGTGACGAAGGGCAAGTAGGTGCCCGGTGAAGTGAGCTGGTTCCCCGCGACGGTGGAGCCCTCGAAGGCCGCCTCTGGATCGCCGCCGACGCCCTGGGGCAGACCGAAGTCCCAGCCGAAGCTGAAGTCCCAGTCGTCCGAAAAGTCGGAGCACCAGATCTGCGTGACCTCGCCCGCGAAGTGTTCGTACCAGGGGTCGGCGGCGTTGTCGGGGAAGATCGCCTGAGCGCCGTTGCCCCAGTCCAAGGCGGCTCGGTAGTTGAGGACCTCGAGCTGGGCGGGGGCGGGGATCGTCGCCAGCAACAGCCCCTCTTCGACTGTGCTCATGTCGACGATCACCGAGGCCGGGTCGGGGTCGGTCTCGCTGGGGCGCGGCCGCCACTCCAAAGTCGCGCTGGGCTCGGTTTGAGCACACTCGGCGAAGGACTGGCCGTAGTGGAGCACGACCTCGATGTCGCCGTTGGCGAGGACCTCGGTCTCGAGCGCGAGTTGCCCCGTGGGTGGATCGTAGAGCCCGTGAGACGCGAACGCCGTGTTGATCTCGCAGACGTCCGGGGTCCCATTTTGGAGGCTCCCGTCGTCGTCGTTGGTGATCAGAGCCTCGAGGTACATGGACGGGATGTCGACCGAGCGGCGGAGGCTCTGCAGCCAGATCTCGTCGGTCTTGGCCACGCCTTGGGCGAAACCATATTTCTCGATCATGAGCTTGCGCAGGTCCCAGAGCGCGCCGCCGATGATCCGGCCCTCGTCGTGGACCTCGCCTTGGTCCTCGGGCCAATGCCACTCGAAGCCCTCCGGGTCGAGCTCGCGCAGGGGGTCGGTGGAGTCGAGGAAAAACCCGGGGGCCGTGGACGCGTCGTCGACGATCGTCGCCGCGAGATAGTCGGAGGCCCCCTCCGAGAGCGCCCCGTCGAACAGCCCGACCCCGGGGATCTGGCCTTGGGTGTGCACCACGTGGCCGTACTCGTGATAGACGACATCGGCGATCAGGGCCGTGTTCTCGCAGCCGTCCCCGGACACAAAAAAGTTGATCGAGTCCCCATCGGCGAACGCGTTGCAGACGTCGTCGATGTTGACGAGCAGGGCGGTCTGGGTGAGCGGGACCTCGAAGTTCGGGTCGATGCTTCGGACCCGGTTCTTGACCGTTTGGGCGTGGATGTAGGCGTTGAGCTGGGCGTCGGCCGTGCTCGGATCGGGGGTCGCCCAGCTGAAGATCGAGTCGCCGCCCAGGTTGAAGGTGGTGCTCTGGAGTGGAGCGCTGTCGTCGGCGGTCTGCAAGAAGGTGCCCGTGGGGGAGAGGGTGACCGCGCCCGAGAGCGCAACGTTGCCCAGGACGTCCGTCGCGCCCGGCTCACCGTCGACATCCACGGTCAGGAACCCGGCAGGGATCTCGGCGCGGGGTCCCAGGGGCGAGCGCTCATAGACGTCGAAGCGGACCTGACCCCAATGTAGGAGCGACTCCCTGGCGATCGCCTCCCCGGTCTCGGCGTCCGCGTACACTCGCCAGCGGCCGATCGGTGCGTCCAGCGTGACCTCGAGGGCGAACACCTCCCGGTACTCGATGGTCCCGCCCGAGTGGATCAGGGGCAGGATCATCGGGCCCTCGATCTGCGCGTCGGCGAGGCTCCCAGCGCTGCGGCCGGCCGCGAACGCGTCGGCGATCCAGGTCCTCGCCTGGGTCCGCATCCGCTGGCTGCTCGCCGTCTTCGCCCGGGCTTGGAGCGTGGCTCCGGGGAGCACCTGAGAGCGCAGCGCGATCAAGTGGTCGTGCTTGAATCGAAAGCTGATCTGCGCGCCGATCACCGGCAGGCCGCGGTGAGTCTGGACGAAACCCACGCTGCGAACGCCGCCCGCGAGCACGTCGCTGACCAGGATGAAGTCCGCCGGCGTGGTCCCGGGCGCGAGCAGCTCGAGGTGGCGCGCGAGGAAGGCCTGGGCGAACGCATCGGCGACCTGTGCCGAACTCGACGACCCTGGGACCGCGAGCTGGTCGGGGATGAGTGTGTCGAGGACCTGGGTGTCCTCGTCGAAGCGTGTCCAGGCGTGGCCACCGAGCTCGGCCTGCAGCCGGGCCATGGGCGCAGAGGGAGCGCCTCGCCAGCTCGCCCGGACAGCTCTGCGTGTGGGCGGGGTTACGCCCTGCCGCAGCTCGAGCCGACCCTCATCGCCCTGCGGGCTGCGCGGTTGAATCGCCTGTGCCTCCTGTCCAGGGGCGAGAGCGAGCGCGCCGATGCAGCACAGAGTGAGGAGTGTTCGAAATTGGGGACTGCGGAACATAGGAAAGGTCCTAAAGCTTGGTTGCGGCGCGCCGCTTAGATGATGGCTGAGTTTCATGTCCGGCGGTAGCGTGCACTTCGAGGCCCCCGTAGATCATCGAGTGACAGCTTTGTTTGATCTTCTTCAGGCCCTGGGCTGGTAGGCTCGGCCGTGCCCGAACCCGCGCGTTTCGCCCAGCTGGCCGCCGTGCTGGCCGGCCTGGCTTGGGGGATGTCGGCCTGTGGGACGACCCCGACTGCGGCGTCAGATACGCATGTCACATCGAGGGACGACCCCGGGGAGCTGGGCGGGGAGCCCAGCGCCGAGGGCGGCGGCGTCGACTCGGAGGGCGAGCGCGCCCCCGAGCCCGCGGCTGCGCGCCCCCAGATCGAACTCGACGTCCAGTTTCACCGCACCAAGGGGGGACCGGGCCCAGGGTTTTGGGTGCTCGCCGAGATCCACAACCAGCACCCGGATCCCATCGACGCCCTCGAGGCCAGGGTCGCGCTCCTCGACGAAGCGGGGGAGCTCGCTACCGAGGTCCGCGTGGCCCTGGAGCACGGGCTCGAGACTGGTCTCGCCCCCGACGAGCGGAGGATGATCGCCGTGCCTGTGGCCGCGCCCGTGGCTCATGAAGATCTGAACATCGCCGTGTTTGGATCTGTGCGCGAGGTCGAGCTCGAGGCGCTTCCAGAGACTTTGATCCTCGAGTATGACCCGCCGCGTCGTGCCGAACTCGGCGGCTGGGCCGTCGCAGGGTGGGTCCGCAACGAGGGGGAGACGGCCGTCGAG
>CAYVJQ010000019.1:0-24513 GCA_964451725.1 uncultured Nannocystaceae bacterium
AGGAGGTCGACGATCGCCTCAGATAGGTGATACCAAAGCGCGCCGACTACCTTGGCTTCGAGTGGAGTCCTATTCGGAACAGCCTCTCGAAAAGAATCAAAAATCTGGCTGGGTTGAGATAATCCGGTGAAGAACTCAATGTAGCTCTGGATAGGGTCGCCGGAAGAGTCGAGGTCATTTGGGTTGGTGAGGCCACGCATCGCTGGCGGAGAACTTAGACTAAACTCGGATGGAAGGGGGGCCTGTCTCGGTGACATCAATCACAGCCCATGAGCCAGCGACTTAATGTCCCCATTTCTGGAAACACCACCATAGGAACCTCCCTCTCTCTTCAAATTCATGACATATGCTCCGAATTGGCCATTGGGCCGGGGCTGGTTTCCATACTGAACACACTCGCCAGATGAACTGAACCGCGACCTGAACTCGAGGCCAAAGAGGATGAGCTGCAATGCTTCCAGTTTCGCTGTGAGGAAGCCAGCTCGTTTCCGAACCTTGCAGGTGTGGCAAAACTCCTCACAACGGCTCAGTCTGGCTTCAAGGTGGTTTCCTCATAGAGGTGCGGCCGCTTCAAGATAGTTAGTTAGCACATTCAGACGTCGCCTCTCCAATAGACTCAGCTCATCGGCTGCCAGTGCCTTGCGAGGGCTCCAGCCTCACCAGCTCGTATCGATCCAAGGCTCGTGTTGCCACTCCAGTTTAGGCGGAGAACAGGAACACTGATGAACGACCTTCCCCCAGCTTGGTGGACACCTTTGGTACGCCGCCTCTGCAGCAGATCGGGGCGTGTAGAAAGGGTTGCTCGTACTCTCATGGTGCCACATGCCCGATTGGCAAATGCCGTCGATTCCCACTGTGGTAAATTCGGGCGACGCCACAATTGTCGTCTTCGGGGATGCTCCGCTCAGGGAAGTCCTCCTGTGCTGTACCAGCACTTGGGAACGGATCATGCTGCAAGTGATGGCGGCACTACTGAGCGCAGTGCGGTGCTCCTTCGCCGCGTACCGCGAGACACGCTCGGATCGAAGTACCAACCCCGCCGGATGAGGGTTGCGACTCCTCGAGATTGCCTACATTGTGTTGACCACCCGTTCGGTGCGCATATGCCCGGCCATCGACCATCCCATCATTCAGCGCGAACATCGGCCGGCGACCACCGCGAGGTATATCCAGGTTTCGCAGGTCCTGCTGTAGGTGGTGTCCGCAACCCGGCTCTGTCCACCTGGCCCACCTTGAAGTTTCGCTTCAGCACCATTCGAGTTAGGGCCCCCGCCGAGGTCGATGAAGCGCGGCGGGCGAGATCCGGCCTCGTGGACCACTACAACAACCGGCGGCTGCACGGGCCGGTCGGCTACGTTGTCCAAGCGGACAGCTCGGTCGGCTACGTTGTCCAAGCGGACAGTTCACCGGACACGAGCGGGAGATCCGGGCGCTTCGAGACCAGCGCCTCGAGGCGCTGGTCTCGAAGGATTGGCCGTGCAGGCGGGCGCCTCGCGGCTCAGGACGGTCAGAAGGTCGCCCGCCTGGTCCTCGTCACGAGTCGGTGCTGCTCGACTGATCACGCATTCGAACTGCGGTTTTGGGACCCTCAAATGCATACAGGAAGCCCTCTGCCACAAGCTGGGGAAGCTTCGCGATCTGGAGTAGGGCCACACAATTTTTGAGGAGCCAATTTCTTGTAACCTCGAAGAATTGACCTCGTTGGACGGACTGAGAACGCCGAATGTACGGCGATGTCCACAAGAGGAACAAAATGACAACAAAGCACCGGATTACATTGATCGCAGCACTCGTGGGATCACTATCGATATCTATGTTTACGAATGTCGCCCCAGTCGCCGCGGCGACCAACGCGGGTGGGCAGAATCTGTGCCAGAGTGAATGCTATACGTATCTATACAATGAATGGTTTCTCCAAAAACATGTCGTAGTGGAACAGGCGTCATACTTCGTCGACCTACGCGATGGGGGGGCGTCGGACGCAGAGATCTGCGCGGATATCCAAACGGAGGTTCTCGACGCCGATCTCGTAAGTTGTGAGTCCTGGGTCGAGATCTTGGACTCCATGCCGGCGGTGGTGGACGCCTACGCCGACAGCGGCAAGGGTGCCCACTTTATGTTCTATGGTGGCTACTGGAACAATGGCGTACGCTATCCCGCACAGATCTTCAGCACGACGAGCTGCATCCCGTAGACCTCGCGCCTGGCTGATGAGTCCACAAGGTCCCGCACCTTCGTGAGGGGCAGACGACTGGGTCGAGGGTCACGAAGAGTCGCTCCAGTGGGTCGCTCGTCGGGGCCGTTGGCCTCGCTGGCGCGTTCACGTCGACGCCCCGGCCTGTTGGTCGCGCTCGAGCAAGTGTTCGAGCAGCCCCCGGTCGAACGCTGACTGTTTGGGCCGGGCCGCCGAGTACGTAGGTGGCCAGGTGATCGATGTCTCGCAGCTGGCCCCGTGTGGCCTCGTACAGGATACTCGGGGTCCAGTGCCGAGCAAGCTTGCTCGCCCCGCCTGGCGCAGGTCGTATTCTACGTACTCGGTCGAGTCCGCCTTCACCGGCGACTCTATGCAGATCTGGAAGTGGATCTGCGATTACAAGGGTCGGTTCTTGCGCAGCATTGGGGGGGACAGGCGACTAAGGGGGTAGCTTGCCCCGAAGGACAGGTGAGCGTTTGAAATCGACATCATCTTCGTATCGCATCGGGAATAGCTCCAGGTTGGGGATGTCCAGCAGTTGGCTGATCTTCAAGGCGTCAGCTTCGGCCAATTCCGGAAGATTGAGATTGAGGACGAACTCTTGGCCTTCAACGAACAACCCCACGGCGTAGAAAGACTCAGAGCCGATCAGGTATCCTCTTAGCCTTTCTCCGCTCGCCGCGACAAAACGTGCGCGGATGAATAGCGTTACCTCGTCGGGCAAGGGGTCGAAGGGCTCAGCAGGAACGTGCCCCTCCATCCCGTCATCCCACGCCCAGACGGGATGACGGTCGAAATGGTCCTTGGTGAGAGTGCTCTCGCTCATCTGGTCTTCCCGTGTTGTCCTAAGACATACTCTACTTGTTTAGGGCCCGTGCCGTTGGGCGTGACGACCACATCTTCCCGGCAACTATCCTTATCCTGACAGAAGCGGCTACGAAGGTGTTGCCGGAAGACTACGGTGACCGGCTTCAACTGGAGCAGGACAGCGGGATGTCTCGCTCTTCACTTCGAGCGGAGCTCGGTCGAGAGACAAGACCTCGTATGGAGCCTGTTTGATGCCTGCGATGCCTATTCCATCGCGGGGATCGATGTTTCTCGACTCGGTGCGTTGGTTGGAGCCGACCCCGCGACGTTCGAGAGTGCTTGGCCAGAGCTGGAGTCCGCGCTCTGTGTGTTGGTCCGCGCAGCGACGAGAGAGGAAGAGAGGCTCTGCAGCAAGAGCCTCAGCGAGGAGTAAAGGACACTGTTGGAGTGCTGAAGATCGCGGGGACTACGACGCCAAAAGAAGGGAGACGCGGAACCATCGGTGACAGCGCGGCAGCCGGCTGCGGGGGCCCGGGTGTGTGGAGGCGGGAAAGTTGCCCCCCCCGCAGCCGGCTTCAATCGAGCCCCGTCGAGGCCCGCGGGGCTGGCCTCTCGCCGCCCCGGGCTCCGGGCTCAGGGCTCACTTCCCCAGTAGCCGGGCGAGCTGGCTGGCGCCGCCCTGGACGGCGACGCGCTGCATGTAGAGGCCCAGGCCGTTGAGCCCGCCCAGTTCCTCGCCGCCGCCGGCTCGCCCGGGCCCGCCGTGGTTGGCGACCGGGAATACGCAGCCGGGTGACATGGAGGCGCCGGCGCTCTTCTCGTTGGCGATCACGATGCGACCGAGGTGCGGACCGATCTCGGTCACGGCGCGCCGGAGCCAGGTCCGGTCGTCGGTGTAGACGGTGCTCACCAGGCTGCCCTTACCCATGGCCACGATCGCGGCCGCGGTGTCGAGCTCGCCGTCGTAGGGGAGCAGGGTCAGGACCGGGCCAAAAACTTCGTGGTTGTGAAAGGCGGCGGCCGGGTTGGTGGCGGCGCCGGGCTTGGCCTGGAGGACGATGGGCTCGAGGAAGCAGCCGCTGCCGGCGGGCACACCCTCGAAGCCGTCTCGGCGCGCCGGGTTGCCGCGGATGATCTCGGCGTCGGCGCTGAGCTGCTCGATGCCGGCGAGGGCGTCGGCGTGTTGGGCCTTGCTGGTCAGGGGACCCATGCGGTTGGCCTTGTCGCTGGGCTCGCCGATCTTGGTCCGGTCGAGGCGGTCGAAGAGGCTCTCGCACAGGGCCTCGACGAGGGCCTCGGGGACGAGGGCCCGGCGGGTGGCCGTGCACTTTTGGCCGGCCTTTTGGGTGATCTCCACGGCCAGATCGCGGACCGCGAGATCGAAGAGCTCGGTCCCCGCCTCGACGTCCGGACCGATGATGGCGGCGTTGAGGCTGTCGGTCTCGAGGTTCACGCGCGCACCCTGAGCGATGACGGCCGGGTGGGTCTTGATCTTGTTGCCCACGCCCTGGGAGCCGGTGAAGGCGACCACGTCTTGGGGACCCACGTGATCGAGGAGGTCGCCGGCCGAGCCCATGAGCAGGGAGAAGGCGCCCTCGGGCAGGAGCTTGCGCTCGACCAAGAGGGCGACGATGGCGTGGGCCAGGTGGGCCGTGCTGGTCGCCGGTTTGCTGAGCACGGGGACACCCGCGAGCAGGGCCACGGCGGCCTTGCCGATCATGCCCCAGGCCGGGAAGTTGAAGGCGTTGATGTGGATTGTGAGGCCGCGGCGAGGCACCAGGATGTGCTCGGCGCGGATCTTGGAACCACGGAAAATCTCGGCCGCCTCACCCTCGATGAGCCAGGATTTCTCGCCCAGATCCTTGGCCAGATACGCATAGTGGGACAGGACCGCGGTCGCGCCGTCGATGTCGAACTTGGCGTCGCCGCGCGTGTTTCCGCCGTTGGCGATGGCGACCTCGATGAGGGCCTCACGGGCCTCGTGCATGGCTTTGGCCATGGCCTGCAACATGGCTCCACGCTCGGCGAAGCTCATGGCGCGGAGGCTGGTGCCGCCGACCTCACGGGCCCAGGCTACGTCTTCAGCCAGGCTGCGGGTGATCGGCCGGATCGTCGCTACGGCGGCGTCCGTGCTCGGGTTGATGAGGGTGACCGGGTCCCCCTCGCCGACGGTCCAGGAACCTTGGAGATAGCTGTCGAGCTGCACGGGCATCGCTGTGGCCGACGGTAAAGTCTGGGCCGCGCGCGCGACAAGTGGTCTGCGGGCTGGGCGGGTGTTCGTGGCGTGAGCTGACCTGCTAGAGGGAGGGGGGACCGGTCAAAGTCACGACCTCAGGTCACCCGGGGCCTCTCGACGCCGACACGTCGAGACCCACGAGGGGTGGCTTCGAGGATGTTCGCGCTTTGAGCGCTGTGGACCTCCGGGACTCGGGACAAAGAGAGACCCCGAGGCCGTCCAATGGGGCAGGACGGCGCTCGGGGTCTGAACTGTGGACCCGCCCAGGCTGGGCGGGTGCTCGTTGGTCTCAGTCGGCGGGCGTGTTCTCGAAGCTCTGAGTCTCGCGGCAGGGTTGCCCACGCAGGGAGGGACAGGGCGCGAGCTCGGTGGGGGCGCTGACGCCCGGCAGGACCGGGAACAGCACGGAGCTGGGCGCGGCCGCGTTGTGGGCGATGTTCACCCGAACGTCGGCGCTCTGGCTCTCGTGTAACAAGAACTTCCATTCGGGGCGGCTGGCTCCGGGTGTGTCGACGCTGATCTTGATCTTGGAGCCCGCGCGGAAGGTGTGTGCGAAGGGGAAGATGTTGATCCGGGCCTCGACGTAGCTGTCGGTGGGCAGGGCCGCGAGGTCGGCCTCGAGGTGAGTCTGGACCGGGTCGAGCTCCGAGCTCGCGCCCGTGTCGAGGGCTCGCTCGCTCATGCGCAGCCAGCCGCTCTGGACGTACATCTCTTGGCCGTCGGGGCGGACCTCGATGACGTTGATCTCCACGTCGGCCTCCTCGATGCTGCCCCGGACCCAGAGGTCGGCGCTGGCTGGACCGACCATGACCACGTCCTCGGCAAACTCAGCGCTGACGAACACGGCGGCGGTGTCGGTCTGGTCTTGGGGCCAGTCGTAGGGGGGCAGGGCCGAGTTGACGTCGCCGCTGGGGAGCGTGGTGGTGCGGGCGTCGGCGGGGTCGATGTGGAAGCTCGACGCGCCGCCGTCTGTGGGCGGGAGCTCGGTCTCGAGGGTGCCGTCGGGCTGGAAGTACCAGCGCTGGGGCTCGAGCTCGGCCGGGGGCCACTGGTCGAAGCTCATGCTGTAGGCGCTCGAGGCGATCCCGGTCTCGTACTCGGTGGAGTTGCCCATCTCGAAGCGCACGTTGATCGGATCTTCGGCCTGGTAGGCGTCGAAGGCCTCCTGGTAGGAGCCGAACATGGCGTAGGGATCGGGGGGAAACTCGACGTTGTCGCCGAGCAGGGCACCGAACAGGCTCGGGCCCACGGCGCGCAGCTCAGCGGAGATCTTGGGCACTTCCTGACGGACGTAGAAGTCGAGGAAGGCGCCCCAGTGCAGGAGATGCTCGGGCACGTAGCCGTCGGCGTGGACGCCGTTGAACATGGTCATGCGGATGTGGGGCGAGCTGTCCAGGTGGTTGTAGAGCTTGGCGAAGTGGCCGCCGGTCTGCTCGTCCTGCCAGGCGCCGGTGATGAACACGGGGACGTCGATCTCGCCCGCAAACACCAAGGGGTTGAGGGGGTCGTAGACGGCGGCCGTGTAGTAGGGGTTTTGCTCGGCCTTCTCGATCACGTTGATGAGCTGTCCGTGCAGGAGTTGGTTTTCCTCGCAGATCGTGTCGCCGGCGTCGACCATGCCCTGCTCCCAGCCCTGGCCGTAGGGGACGGCGTTGTCGAGTACACGCTCGGCCCAGTTGAGGGCGAAGCCGTCGTTGGTGATCCCGCCGGGGCGCATGACCGAGTTGGCGGTGTGGGCGAAGATCGACATCGGGGCGATGGCCACGAGGCTGGGCGGTCGGGTCTGGGCGACCCACACCTGGCTGATGCCCGGGTAGCTCAGACCGGCGGTGGCGACCTTGTTGTTGAGCACCCAGTCCTGGGTAGCGATGGTCTCGATGAGGTCGTAGCCGTCGAGGACCTGGAGGGTCTCGAAGAAGTCGTAGGCGCCGCCCGAGCAGCCGGTGCCGCGCATGTTCACGCCGACGGTGGCGAAGCCCATGAACCCGCCCAGCAGGCCCGAGGGGTTGTTGGGGGCGTCACAGATGACCGGGAAGGTCGGGCACAGGGTGTTGAGGTCGAGATCGCCGACGTCGTACTGATCGCTGATCGGTCCGCCCGGTTTGCTGGGCTGGTAGCCCGAGTAGTTGATGATCGTCGGGTAGGGGCCGTCTTCGATCGGCCCGGGCAAGGTCACGTAGGCCGAGAGCTGGGTGCCGTCGCGGGTGGTGATGTAGTTGTAGCCCGGCTGGAGGGTCTGGCCGTCGTAGTGGGCCTGCTCGGGGTAGCTGCCGGCGACGTCCCAGACCATGAGATCGCGGGCGGCCTGGCGGACCAGACCCTGGGCCTCCTCGACCGAATAACCCTCACCTGGGGGTAGGAGGCGAAAGATCAGGCTGCCCAGTTCATCGGTGGTGCCGATCTGGAGCTCGGTGCCCGCGGCGTCGACGACCCGGAGCTCGACGCCGGGGGTGGCGTGGGTGATCTGGAGTTGCTCGACGCTCTGGCGAACTTCGAATTCGGCGTCGATGTAGCTGGCATCGCCGCCGGTCTCCGTTCCTCGGTCGTCGTCGTCGCCGCTGCCGTCGTCACAGCCGACCGCCAAGGTGGCGCTCAGACACAGCAAGCTCAGGGGGAGGAAGCCCGAGACCGGGTGTTTGAACGACAACAATCCAGACGGACGCCAACTCATGGGGGCGAGCATACCGGACAATTGGTCGGGGTTCGGCGCTCGCGTCTCACGCCGCGGACTCGAGATGGCGGCGCTTCAGTCGGAATCGCGCATGCAGGGATCGCGCAGTTCGACAGCGTCGACGCTCATCCTGGATTGCGCTCAAAAGGATCGCGCTCAAAAGGATCGCGCAGATCGATGGCGGGGCGGACACAGCGCTCGCCCTGGCGGACTTTGCCCGGGTGCTGGACGAGCGTGCCGTCGGCCCTGGTCTCCACACACACGGGCGGCTTGGGTCGATCGGGCCGCTCGACGTGCTGGAAGGGATCGCGGATGTCGTTGGGGACGTGGCGGCCGAGGGTCTTGGAGCGGACTAGACGGACCGCGACCGCGAAGGGATCTTTGAGGTCCGGCATGAGCAACCGGCTGGCGGCAGCATCCCTTTCGCTCTGGGTCAGCGGTCGCGGCGGTGGGCGGTCGAAGGGGTCTCGCAGGTCGACGATCGAGCGCCGCTGTTGGTGCGCCGGAGGGGAGATCGGAGTCGAACTCGCGTCGCGTCGCTGGTGCTCGAGCGGAAAGGGCACGGGGCGCAGGCCGGCCGGCAGGGACTGCCGGGGCGGGCGGATCGTCGTTTCCGTGGGCGGAGTGGGATCGCCCTGACCATCCTGACCATCCTGACCATCAGACTGGGAATCCTGACCATCAGACTGGGAATCCTCGGGCTGCACCGTGGGTGCGGGCTCC
The DNA here is from genome assembly GCA_964451725.1 of uncultured Nannocystaceae bacterium. Classification (GTDB taxonomy): domain Bacteria; phylum Myxococcota_A; class Polyangia; order Nannocystales; family Nannocystaceae; genus Plesiocystis. The sequence continues at coordinate 8,632 of CAYVJQ010000019.1, forward strand.
GGGGGGAGGGGCGGCGGCGCTTGGTTGAGCGCCCCACTCACGATCAATGCCAGGAGGGCCGACACAGGAGAAGACGATACCACAGGGATCGGGATGCCGGTCTCAGCGACCGAGTTTTGCCCCATCGCTCAACACCGCCAGCGCGACCGGGGAGAGCTCGAGTCCGTCGATGCCCAGACGCCGAGACCAGGCCGCGTCGTCGAAGTCGAGCTGGAAGGCCGCACCCATGCCCACGGCCGCCGCCGTGGTCTGGATCCGATGAGCCATCAACCCGGCGTCGAGGAGGCTGTAGGTGTAGCCCCGGGCCTCGTACTTGGCGCACAGGCGGTCGACTGCGCTGACGATCACGATCACGGCCCGAATTGGCGCCCGCTCTGGCGTCGGCAGGTCGCGCAGGAGGGGGGCGATCGGGGGGTGACTCAGCGCGTCGAGGCGGCCCTCGACCGTGTTGTAGTGATAGAGCCCCGGTCGCAGGCCGTCGACGGCCGCGACGATCACGTAGGCCTCGGCCGACCCCAGGTTCCCCGCCGAGGCCGTGTTCCGGTGAAAGCGATGACCGCCCTCGGGCGCGGCTCGAACCTGCCCCCCGAAGCTCAGCCCGAGTATGCGCGCGAGCCTCGAGGTCTGCGCCGAGGGTGAAGTTGAAGCTGAAGAAGCAGAGCCCGAGCTCGACGCGCTGCCGGTAGCGACCCCCGCAGTCCGCCGCGGCTCGAGCTTCGCGTCGCGCATCTGTCTCGACACCTGCCGACTCAGATGGCCCTGGATCACCGCCGGTTGATCGAGGTGCCAAGGCTTGAGCAGGGCGCTGCGGTGAAAACACAGCGCGAAGTTCTCCCTGTGCCCATCGCCGAGATCGACCGTGCGCGGTGGTCGGTCCTCGCCACAGGTCGGGCAGTTGGGCAGCTGGGGCACGGATTGGCACAGCGAGGTGGTGCCCGCGGCCGGGTCCCAGCGCTCGATGTGCTCGAAGGCCTGGGACTGGTAGAGGCCGGTGAGGAAAGCGACCACGTGCTGGGCCGCTCGACCGAGCAGGGCGCGGCGCCACAGCTCGCGCTCGGCGGGCGCGAGCTCGTTCACGGTCGGGGGCGGATGTTGGAGGCGCACGCAGGTCGGGCAGGCCGAGTGTCCGTGCACGGTCAACGGGCCCACGGTCCACGCCTCCGGGTCGACGAACAGACAGGGGAGGCCGCGCACGCGAGCCACGAGCTGGGTTTGGGTCGATGCCGGGGCGATAGCGATCGCCAGGTCGGCACCGGTCAGGTCTCGCTCGTCGACGTGTTCGAGATCGAGGTCGACGCACCCCCCAACCCCAAGTGGTTCGAGTTCGGCACCGAGCAGCGCCCCCAGCTCGGGGCTCGCCACGACGGCGACTCGAGCTGCCGCCAACGCGCGCTGGGCCGAGAAGCGGTTGGGGTGGCGACCGGTCAGCCACAGGTAGCGGCTGAAAAAGGCCATCTGTGGCCCGTGGGTCTGTTCGAGCATCCCGCGTTCGTGCTCCGAGCCGGCGTCGCGCCCCTCCTCGAGCATCCCGTGCATGCGCAGCAAACTCAGGACGTCGCGCAGACTGCTGGGGGAGACCGCGGGCAGGGCCTCGCCCAGCGCGGCGAGGGTGCGGGTCCCGTCGAGCAGAGGAAAGAGGGTGCGCACCATCCAGCCCAGCGAGGCGCCGCGAAGCGTCTTGGGGGCGGCGCCGATGAGGTGCATGCCCCCCGCCGGCAGGGCGACCGGGAACAGGTCCGTGACCAGGCGCGGCTGCTCGGGGATCCGCAACTCGGCGAACTGATCGGTGACGGCGCTGAGGTTGGCCGCGCTGTACTCCTCGCCGCTCACGATGGCGCCCCTCGATCGGGCGCAGCGTGGACGAAGCGTCGACCCAGCTGCTCGGCCACGAAGCGGACGCTGTCGTCGGCTCGCATCGGCGAGCATCGTGGGCAGCGCCCGATCCGGGCGAAGCGGCGCCCTCGGAGCAGGCCGAAGATCGCGTCTCCCTCCCAGAATTGACCCATGTCGGAGGGAGACGCACTCGCCAGGGAGGTCGGCGCGGTGCGGGTGGCCAGGGCGACGATCTGGGCGGCCGTCAGGGCGGCGACCTGTGTCGTGAGCGGGCCGAGCTCGCCCCGAAACCACGGGTCGCTCGACCCGGACATCGCGGCCGCCTCGACAGCCTCGTGTGCGGGCAAGTCCGGCGCCAGCGAGCTCAGACGACGGCGCAGGCACTCCCAGCAGGGAGTCGAGGGCGGCACGATCACCGGGCCGACCCGAAATCGATGTCCGCACAGCTGGGCGTGCAGCCACGGGATTGCGGCGCTCCAGCAGGCTTGGTCGAGGGCCGCCGCCACGGCCGGGAAGGGCCGCTGGGTGACCAGCGCGACCAGCTGATGACCATCGAGGTCGGGGAGTGAGGCGTCGGGGTCGGCCAGGGTGAGCGCGAGCGAGGGCAGGTCCGCGAGCAAGCTTGCGCAGCGCCGGCCGAGCGCGCCGCTGACCATCATCAGGATTCGAGTGGGGCTGTTCATGCGGAGCTCAGGCGAAAGGGATGGGATCGGGGGTGACCATGGACTCGTCGCGGCGGCCGTAGCCGAGCCGCAGGGGCACGTCGTAGAGGCGTGGATGGGCCAGGTAGCGGACGTCGTGGGAGAAGCTGATCGGCATCAGCTCCGGGACGATCACCTTGACGACGACCACGCCGACCGCCCGGACCTCGGGGAGGGTGACGTCGACGACCAGGACCTGCTTGCCCAGCTCGCCCAGCCGCGCGACGATCGTCTCCAGGGGGTCGCCCGCGATCGGAGCCGGAAAGTCCGTGCGCCGGGTGGGGGCCTCGAGCGCGAATGCGAAGCGCTCGATCGCGTCGCGCCCTGCGTAGAGGGCTCCAAATTCCTCCGGGGTCCGGGCTTGTCCGGCCGTGAAGGCGTCAGGGGAGATGGGAGCCTGGTCGAGCATGGCGATGCGCAGGCTCCCGGCCTCCTCGAGCACACGGACCGCTGCGTCCACGCCCCGCGGCCGACAGGCGCCCATCGTGACGACGTGGGGACTGGCGTGGGGATCGACCTGAATCACTCCGACGACGGGGACCCCGAGATCGGTGCTGAGGTCGTAGAGGTGACTGTCCACGCCGAGCTCTCGGCCCTGCTCCAAGAGGGCTGATAGGCGGGGATCGATGTTGCTCGGATCGGGGATGATCTCGGGCATGGGCAGCTGCTGGAGCCACCACAGGGCCAAACTGTCGCGCTCGATGACCTCGAGCAGCCCCGACAACACGGCGTCCTCGAAGCTCGATCCGGCGGCGAAGCCGGTCGACATCGGCCAGGTCACGTGCTCGGACATGGGGATCGGGAGTCCGAGGTGGACGGCCGAGAGGGGCAGCCACACGGGGACCCCCTCGAGCAGGGAAAAAGCTTGGATCCAGTCGTCCTCGCGCGAGGGGTCGGGGGCCCGCACATGGGCGTGTCCCCGGGCCCGCTCGGTCTCGGAGCACTGCGGAAAGCGGGCGTGATCGCAGACCTCGCCGTCGAGCTCGCCCGGTCTGGCCCGGCGCACGCCCTGGGTCGGGTACATGACGGAGCAGTAGCGCTCGAGCCCCTCACAGACGGCCCGAACCCGGGCGAGGGGATCGTCCAGAGCCGTGCCGTAGCCCACCAGTCCCCCCAGCTCCGGACTCATGGCGCAGGGCCGGGGATGCAGCTGGGTCGGCCGCGCCACGCAGGCCGCGTATCCATACATGTGTTCGCCGAATCCGGGCGCGAAGGTCAGGGGGACGGGGTTCGTGAGCACCCCACAACGCTCGTCGATGAGGGGGGCGACACGCTCGAGGAGCGCCAGTAGATCGGTTTGGGACACAGGCGAATTCCTATCGAATCAATGTAGTGATTTACCCAATGTCGGGTAGGTGTTTTCGTTGCCGGGGGCGCGAGCCTCGGGTACGCTCTTCGTTAATAGCGATGATAGCTTCAAAATCCAATAGCGTCGCCGCTTTGCGGTCGATTGTGGGGAGTGATGATCCGGGCGTCAAGGCATTTCAAGCCGAGACCCATCGGGTCGTGACGCCCGCCCAAACCATGGCTCGGCTGCGCCCCCTGCTGCCCGCGATGGGGATCACCAGGGTGGGCAACGTGACGGGCCTGGACTGTATTGGGCTGCCCACAGTGGTGGTCTATCGCCCCAATGCCCGCTCCCTGGCGGTCAGTCAGGGCAAGGGCCTGACCCTCGAGGCCGCCCGGGTGTCGGGGGTCATGGAATCCGTCGAGTCCTATCACGCGGAGAGGGTCTCACTCCCCCTGCGATTGGGGAGTGCCAACGACCTGGCCCAGGGGTTGTGCCTGGCCGACATCATGGCGATCCCGCGAACCTCGACGATGCCATTGAATCATGACATTCACTTCTTGTGGGTCGAGGGGGTCGACATTATGCAAGGTGGAGAAGTCTGGGTCCCCTACGAGTCGGTGCATATCAATTCCACACTTCAAGGTCGGGTCAATCCCGGGATTTTTTGTTGCTCGACCAACGGCCTGGCCTCGGGCAATCATATGTTGGAGGCGATCTCCTATGCGATCTGTGAGCTCATCGAGCGCGACTCGACCACGCTGTGGGGACTGGGTAGCGCCGAGCATCGAGACGCTACCCGCATCGATCTCTCGACCATCGACGACCCGCGGTGCCTCGAGGTGCTCGACAAGTTCAGGCGGGCGGGGGTGCTGACGGCCGTGTGGGAGACGACCTCCGACCTCGGGGTCCCCGCCTTCACCTGCCTCATTGTCGAGCAGGATGAGGACTCGCTGCGCTCGCTGCACTCGGCGGGCGGGCAGGGCTGCCACGGCGCCCGCGAGATCGCCTTGCTTCGGGCGCTGACAGAGGCCGCGCAGACCCGCCTGACGGTCATATCGGGGGTTCGGGACGACGTGATGCGCGGGGACTACGACCGCCATCGAAATCCGGACCAGCTCCGCTATGTGCGCGAGCTGGTGTCCAAGGCCCAGGTCGGGGGGCGCTCGTTTCTGGAGGTCCCCAGTCTGTCCTCCGAGAGCTTCGCAGAGGATGTGCTCAACCTCCTCGAGCGTCTGCGGACCGCGGGCATCGAGCGCGCCATCGTCTGCGATCTCCGGCAGGCGCGCTTCGACATCCCGGTCGTCAAGGTGGTGATCCCCGGCCTCGAGGGCAACCACGACTTCCCCAGGTACGAGCTGGGGCAGCGGGCCAGGGCGGTGGCGGCGTGAGCGTGGTGATCTTCACGGGTCCGAGCTTGTCGGCGGCCGAGGCCGCCGAGCACCTCGACGCCATCTATCTGCCCCCCGTCTCCCAGGGCGACGTCTACCGGGTCGGGCTGAAGCGGCCGCGGGCGATCGGGATCATCGACGGCCTCTTTGAGCGTGTGCCGGCCGTGTGGCACAAGGAGATCCTGTGGGCGATGTCCGAGGGCATCCATGTGTTTGGTGCGGCGAGCATGGGGGCGCTGCGGGCCGCCGAGCTGAGCGCCTTCGGTATGGTCGGGGTCGGTCGGATCTTCGAGGCCTTCCACGACGGAACCTACGAGGACGACGACGAGGTCGCCGTGACCCACGCCAGCGCCGAGTTGGGTTTTCGGGTGATCTCGGAGGCGATGGTGAACATCCGGGTGACCCTCGAGGCGGGGGTGCGAGAGCAGGTCATCGATAGGCAGACCCACGACGCCCTCGTCGAGATCGGCAAGGCCCTGTTCTACCCGGAGCGGACCTACGCCGAGCTCTTGAACCGGGGCCGCGCGCAGGGGCTGGCGGCCGGGCAGCTCGAGCGTCTGTCTCGGTGGCTGCCCACCGGCAGGCGCAACCAAAAGCGAACAGACGCGATCGCCCTGCTCGGGGCGGTCGACCAGTTCATGGGCGAGGACCCGGGTCGAAAACTCGTCGACTTTTGTTTCGAGGAGACCGAGTGGTGGCTCCGAGCCCAGAGCTCGGCCGGCGAGCTGCGCCTGGAGGTCTCGCCGGAGTCCGACTCGAAGGGGGACGTGGTCGCCCGCGACGAGCTCCTCGAAGAGCTGCGCCTCGAGCCCGAGACCTGCTCGCAGACCTCGAGGGCCGCGATGCTGCGGCACCTGCTGGTGGCCGAGACCCACCGGCGCGGGATCTCGCTCGAGGCCGAGCTGCTCGAGGAGGTCTCGAACAGCTTTCGTCGCGAGCGGGGGCTGCTGAGCCTCGAGAGCCTCGAGGTCTGGCTCCGGGTCAACGGGCTGGACCAGGAGATGTATGGCCACCTGATCCTCGAACAGGCCGTGATTCAGGTGATGTCGAGTTCTCTGACCGAGGTGTCGGAGGGGATGGTGGCCAACGAGCTGCGGGTCAGCGGGGACTACGAGCGGCTGCGGGCGCGGGCCAGCGACAAGCGAAGCCAGCTCGGGGCGCTCGGTCTGAGCAACCCGGGTCTGGTCGAAGCGGAGATCGGCGAACACGCGCTGCTTCGTTGGCACCTCGGAGATCAGGCTGATCTCGACTGGGGTAGGGCGCTGCACGGGTCTGAATTTCGTGACCTCGAGGAATTTCGTCGCGCCCTGTTGCGCGAGTACTGCTACCGGCGAGCTCAGGACTCGACGCCGCCACCGGCATCATCCGACCGTGCGCTCGGACCTTCGAAGCGAGCTCGGACTCCCGGCCGCGCGAGCACAGCGAGCACGCCCGAGTAGAACGCCAGGAAGAAGACCACCGAGCTGGCCATGGTGATCAGGAGCACCAGTGCGAAGGTCTGTCGCTCGGGGTCCGGGCCGCCGAGGTCGGCGGCGGTCGCCGGCGCCAGGAAGGTCCCGCTCACGAGCGCGCCGAGGCTGATGTAGACCAAGGTCGCCACGGCGAAGGTCCGGGTGAGGCCGAGCCCGCGCGGGTCCCGGCGGAGCAAGCGGAGGCCGCCGATGGTGGCGCCGACTCCGAGCACCAACCCAGCCGCGTTGCCGATCGTCGTCCAGGCCTCGAGCACGGGGTGATCGTGGTGGAGCTGCATGACAGGTCGCACCGAAGGTCTGGGTGACGCTGACGAAGATCAGAGCCCACAGTCCGATGACGAGGGCGCGCGGCAAGGGGGAGTGGAAAGGTCGGACATGGCAGGACCGCTGGGGCAGTCTACGCCAGGACCGCCCAGAGCAGACCTGATTGTCGGGTCGGCCCAGACCTGCGGGATCACTGGATTTGAGAATGGGGTGATTCCAATTGGTATGGTTGTCCCATTAAGGGAATGGTTGGCGGGATCGATGTTAATATTAATGATCTGGGATATCTCTGGCCATATTCGTTCGCGTGGTAAGATGAGGGCATGAGCATCGAAGTAAAACGTTTTCTCGAACTCGGACTCACCACAATTGATGAGAATGATCTCGACCTCAAAGAGGGCCTCAAAGCGATCGAGGTGTCCGTCGTCACCGCAGAGAACGCCGTGGGTCCCGGTATCTTGGCGGTTCCGCTGAGCTCGCTGTGCACCAGCGCCTGTTTTTCCACGATCAGCAGCGTGACGACCTCTGTTATCAATGACAATCCCGTACCCGAAAAGGAGCTCCGTTCGTTGGTGGGTATCCATACAAAAGCAATCCAAGCCGTAGGCCAAGAAGCCTTCGTCGACGCAGCACGTAAGCTGATGAAAGATGCCCCCAAGGAATTCCTCGAGATGAAGAAGGCGAAGTAGACGAAGTAGACGAAGTAGATGAAGTAGAGAGAATCGCCCCGGGCCTCGATCGAGGTTCGGGGCTCACTATGTACGCAGCGTGGTCAATCCAAGCTGTCGCTCCAGCGTCGGCGAATCCGATGCCGCACCGCTTTGGGGTACTGCCTCGGCGATCACCCGAGCGCGCCCCCGCTCCCCCAGGGCCAGGGCGAGCATCACTTCACAATAGAGGGCGATCTCCGGGTGGCGCCTCCACATGGTCCGGACATGGACCGAGCCCCCGTGCAGCCAGCGGGCGGCGGCCTCGGTCTGCCCGGCCCCGACGTAGGCCAGGATCAGGCGCCGGGCTCGACTGGCGGCGCCTCCTGTGTCCCCGCGGGCGAGGCTGGCTGTGGTCACTGCGTCGAGCAGGGGGGCCGCCTCCGCAAAGCGCTCGAGGGCCATGAGCGTGCCCCCGAGTCGGAGCCGGGTGATCAGCAGTCGGGTCGGGTCGGCCAGCGACTCGAGCAGGTGTGCGCCGGCGCGCTGATGGGGGAGGGCCGCGTGCAAGAGACCATCCACAAAGGCAGGCGCGGCGCGCCAGATGTGGGCGATAGCCAGGCAGTGGGGCGGGATCGCTGTGGCCGGGCGAGCCAGGATCGCGTCGAGGTGCACGACGTGGTCAGCGCGACGATCGGTGCGGAGGGCCGTGGCCAGGGCGGCGTCCAGGAGCAACCATGGGCTCGGTTCTCCGGTCTTGGTATCGGTATCGGTGTCGGTGTCGGTGTCGGGCGTGAGCTCGGCTTGGATCTCGGTGTAGAGCCGGTCCAGGCCCGAGCTGTCGCCGCGTCGGTGCATGGCAGCCATCCACACCCGGCGGGCGCGGGCGCGGGCGCGGGCGCTGCCGGGACTCGCCCGGTAGGCGGCCTCGGCGGCTTCCATCGCCAGCTCGGGCGCCCGCAGCTGGAGGCTGGCCATGGCCAGGTGGACCAACACCAGGGGGTCTTCGCCCAGGCTCGGATCGGCCGCGATGGCGGCGGCCAGCTGGGCGACACCGGCGTGGAGCGCCCCCGACCGACAACAGTCGAGGCCCGCCTCGACCGGCGATGGAAGGGCGGCCGAAGCAGGAGCCGAGGGCGAGCTCGGAGGCCCGGTCTCGGGGCAGCGAGCCGGGGTCGGCCCCGGTGCGAGCACCAGGCGGTGGAGTCCGGCCTGGGCCCGGAGATTTCGCATCAATCGCGACCAGCGTGTTCGGTGGGAATCCTCCAGCGACTCGGTGCGGGCGTCCGCGACGATCACCAAGACGCAGGGACCTCCGACCCCGCGACGGACGATCGTCGACAGGGCCTCGAGGCAGTCCGGTCCGCACAGCGCGACATCTCGGAGCACCGCGAGGGTCGGCCGGGGCGGGTCCGGCGGGAGCAGCAGGTCACCGATCGCGCAGTGGACCCCGAAGGGATCGGGGAGCATGGGACAGTCGGGGTCGGACCAGGGCGCCCGGGCCTGTGCGAGGTGGTGGTCCAGGGCCCGTTCCCCGCCGTCGCCCTGGCCCTGCGCGAGCCGGCGCCAGAGGGGGAAGGGTCGCTGTGGCGTGGGCCCTGCGGACCCCGGGGGCTGTCCCCGATCTTCGTCCTCGGCTCTGTCCTCACCGCGGGGGCCCTCGAGCCAGTGACCGCCGAGAGCCTCGAAGTCTCGCCGCCACCGATGCAGCAGGGCCTCCGGGTCGCCCTCGATGGCGACAGCGGTGAATGTTGCCCGGTCCAGACCCTCGCAGATCGTCGCCCACAGCGCGCGTGGATCGTCGCTGTCCACGGCGGGCGGGTGCCACGATCGCGGTGGGAGGGCGGAGGTGATGGCGGCGATTTTGGCGAGTGTGACCTCGCCCGAGAGGCCGAGGCCGAGACGGTTGGCGAAGGTGTGGATGAGGTTCGAGAGCACCACTTCCCAGGGCACGGTGAGCTGCCCACGGTCGGCGAGCTCGCGCAGGGCGGGGGCATCTTCGGCGACCGCGGCGAGCCAGCGCTGGGCGGGGGCGGGCGCTGGATCCAAGAGCCCCGCGTGGGGGGCATCGAGTCGGGCCCGGACCCGCTCGACCTGGGCGGCCTGCGGAGGCGGGGCGTCCTCGATCGCACCCGACGCTCGCTCGAGGACGTCGACCCAGTGGCCGCCGTAGCGCCGCCAAAACTGGCCGTGTTCGCGCCGCTCGAGGCCGGCGTGATCGAGGAGCGAGGTCGCGGCGCTGGCCATGAACAGCGCCCGGCGATCGGGCTCGGCCCTGCTCGCCTCGATCCACGCGAGCGCGAGCCGGCTCGACTCGAAGAACTGACGCTCGGCGAGCTCGAGGCCCGCGGCGCCCCCGTGCTTGGCGAGCTCGGGCGCATAGTCGGCGCTCTCGACCCTGGACACACACGCGAGCTCGAGGGCCCGGGACACGAGTCGGGTGCGCAGGGGCTCCAGCTCTCCGCCCTCGCTCAGACGAAGGCGGAGGCGGAGGTGGTGACCGTCCTCGAAGTAGCGGAGAAAAAAGAAGCGGTCGATGCTCCCGTCGGCGAGCAGAGTGTGGGCGACAGGACCTACGAACTCGACGATGATCTCGTCGGTGGCCGGGCCCTGCTCGTGGAAGATTCGAAGGTAGAGCCAGCGTTGGGTCATTGTGGTTTCCAGTCGAGCTGAACGACCAGCTCTGCACAGTGGAGCTCGCCGTCGAGCTCGAGGTGGGCCTGCTCAGGGGCCGGGAGCAGCTCGGTGATCACCAGCCACGCGTCGGGCTGGTCACCGACCAGCCGCCGGAGGTTGCCGAGGACCAGGGGGTTGTGCCAGTCGAGGTACTGCTGGCTGCGGGCGAGGTCGCGGAGGTAGGTGCTCGCGCTCAGGCGACGGGCGAAGCCTCGCCGGGGCAGGCCGAGGCTCCGACGCCAACGCTCGAGTCGGGCGAAGTAGGGCGCGTGGGACTCGCGTTCGGCCTTGAGTGGGACCGCGGCGACGGGCACCGCCCAGCGTGCGCGCTCGACCACCACCGGGCCCGAGCACAGGCGGGGACGGAAGCGGCGCAGACCTCGGCCGGTCATGAGCGTGCGCGCGTCGAGGGTGGTGTAGAGGGCGGCCCGCTCGGCGATGGTCTCGTCGCGGATCCGGGGAGACAGGGCCCGGATGACGAGCAGGGGATCGGGGAGCAGTTGATCGCGGACGAAGCCGAGGTGGATGGGCTCGACCTCCCGCTTCAAGTGCGGCGCGTAGAGGCGCAGCTGGCTGGTCTGCGGGTCGAAGGTCGACACCAGTTGGGCGAGAGAGAGGAGCTGGAGGTCGCCCGGTCTGGAGACCTCGATCGGGGCGTCGAGGGTCCACGGGGTCAAGGGCGGGTGGAGCTGGAAGTTCAGCCCCATGCCGAGGTGGATCCCGACGGGGGTCGGGCCCTCGTCGGTAGCGAAGCTGTCGCGGATCGTCGACAGCCGATCTCGGGGGACCGCCGGATCACAGAGGTAGCGCGAGAGATATTTGTCGCGCCCGCTCTGGAAGCCGTTGAGTACGATGTGTTCGACCTCGAGATTGGGCGTGGCGGCGTGTCGCTCCCGGCGTACGGCGAGCTGAACGAAGGCTGCGATCGAGCAGGGATAGTCGGCGCCGGGGAGCTCCAAAAAGAGGGCTGGGTCCAGGTCGAGGGGCTCCCCAGGCTCGTCTGCCGCCGCTTCGATCGCCCGGCCCAGCCGAGCGTCCAGCCAGGGCGAGGGCGCGTCCAGGTGACGCAGGCGGCCACACAGGGCGGTGTCCTGGAGCAGGCTGGTGACGAAGCCGGCGACGTCGTCACAGCGCCCGTCGACCCCAAAGCGCGCGCAAAACTCCTCCGCGATGATCTGGTGTTGTCGATCCGTGGCGCAGGACCGGGCGAGGGCGGCGACCGGCTCGAGCTCCGCGGCGAGCCGCTCGATGGTCAGCGGCAGCTGGGAGACGTCGAGACCCTGCACCGAGCAGTCCTCGAGCACGCAGCCGCGCAGCTGGGCGGTCCCGGCCGCGTCGGCGATCTCCTGGACCAGGGCCGGGCGCCGGGCGACGGGGGCCTCCGCGTGGCGCTGGAGGGCCGCGCCGAGGATGCGCAGGCGTCGTCCACAGCCTCGATCGCCGAGGGTCTCGACAGCGGTGGCCATGTCCTGCAGTCCGGCTGCGGTGGGACTGCAGGCGGGGAAAATTCGCTCGACCAGACCGGCGGCGAGCAGGGCCTCCAGCGCCCGCTTCCACACGGCGGCGTCGCGTTCGGGGGTGGCCAGCGCAGCGATCGCCTGAGCGGCCGTGGCACCGTCGACCGCGTCGAGAAGCTGGACGATGGGCAGGTTCAGAGGGACCCGGCTCCACCGGCAGGTCGGCGAGTCGGCGGTGTCGAGAGAGCCGGGCAGGTAGCGCGGGAACAGAATATGGGGGGAGGGCTGCGCGACCATTTTCCGCAGTGGGGTCGGGCGCAGGGGGAGGCGGCTCAGCGCCTCGGCGTTGAGCTCGGGCAAGATGTGCCCGCCCAGGATCCCGAGGTTGAGCTGGGGGGTGCGGACCCAGGTCGGGCTCTCGGCTTCGCTCTTCGGTGTTCCCTCCGAGTCGATGGGCAGCAAGGCGGCGGCGGCGAAGCTGCCGAAGGGGGTGGTCCTGGTCGTCGCCCGGAGGAGGTAGCGGGCGATGGTCGCCTCCCGGATCGCCCGCGCGGCGGTGTGTGGGTCCTGACTGGTCAGCGCGGCGAGACCCTGGGCGACTTCACAGTGGTCGCGGCTCGACAGCAGGATGCCACCGACGAGGCGCGGATGATCCACGCGCGCGCACAGGCGCACGGAGATCTGGGCGCGCTCTCGCTCGAGGGCCTGGCCCAGGGCGAGGGTGAGCAGGGCGTGGCGTCGCTCCTGCGCGTGGATCTGCTCGAGCCGGGGGGCGAGCGGGGACGGGGCCGAATCCGGAGTGCCCTCGAGGTCCCGTGGGCGCAGGGCCTTGGCGTTGAACAGGCGACGTTTGACGGTCAGCGCCCAGCGCCTCGAGGCTGCATCTTCGCAGCCTCCGACGAGGCTGTGGAGCAGGGCGATAGCGGACGCCCTGGCCGCGACCATCTCTTCTTCCAGGGCATCGAGCCGGGCCACGATCGCGGGGGCCTCGGTCATCGCCAGGCCGTCGAGCGTCGAGAGCGGGAGCCCGGTGACGCGGATCAGGAGGAGCGGGCGGAGCTGCCAACGGGCGCTCATCGGGCGGGGCTCTGCGTGGGTGGCCGGGTGCCGAGGGCGAAGGCCAGGGCGGTCGTGAAGTGGTAGCCGTCGATCTTCAAGGTCGCGTTGGCGCGGGTCAGGGCGAAGCCCCCCGTCGCCGAGTAGCGCAGCCCCAGGCCCAGCCCCTCCGCGCTGAGGTAGAGGCTGTCCACGGCCCAGCCCACGGACATCAGCGCCCCCCGGTAGCCCCGGTCGCCCTGAGCCCTGAGCCACCGAGCCAGCGGGGTGACCACGAACACCAGCGCGGCGGCGTCACCTTGGTCGTGCTGGAGCAGGACCTCGGCCCGGAGCTGCTCCCTGTCGACGGGCTGGATCGGCAACAGGCGGTGCTCGAGGTCGTCGTAGCGGTAGGCCCCTGGATCGAGGCTGCTGCCGTCGACGGATCCGACCTCGAGGGCGACCACGAAGAGCAGCGCGCGAAGCTGTGGATCCGGGCACAGCGGGCCCGCATGCGCCGGCTCGGCGTTTGCGAGCAGGGCCGCCAGGGCGTCGAGAGGGAGCGGGCCGCTGGCTCGGAGCGAGGTGCTGCGTCGGCTCGAGATCACATCCACGAGGGCGCGCGGGTGTTCGGGGCCCGGGGGTCGGAGCAGGGCGATCGCTGCGGCAAGATCACCGGGGAGCTCGCTCGCCGCCGCTGGATCGCCGCTCTCGGACTCGTGCTTTTCCCGGGCCGCGAGGATGAACTCGCGCACCATCTCGCGGGGGCCGTGGCTGGTCGGATCGGGTCTGAAGGGTCGCCTGGGCTCGGTCTCCATTGGACGAGTCTAGGCGCGAGCGCGCTCGCTATCGCCGACCTGCACGGCAGTCCCGGAGTCGGGCATCGCCCGAGGCCGATCGGGTCCGCCGCTCGGCCCCCGAATTCGACTGGGCAATCCTACCGAGACGGACCAGGGGCCGCCCTCGAGTCGGGCCTCTCAGCCGAGGCTGCGGGGATCGGTGAGCTTGCCGGTGACCGCGGACGCGGCCGCGATCGCTGGCGAGACCAGGTAGACCGGTCCAGGGGCGCCCATGCGCCGATCGAAGTTGCGGTTGGTGGTGCTCGCCGTGGTCTCGCGCTCGTAGGGGATGCCCGGTCCGTTGCCGATGCAGCTCCCGCAGCCGGGGTCGGTGACCACGGCGCCCAACTCCCGAAACAGGTCGAGCAGGCCCTCTTCTTGGGCGACCTTGGCGACGTCTGCGCTCGAGGGGGTGACCGTGACCCGGACCTGATCGGCGAAGCTGCGCCCACGCAGGACGTTCGCGGCGGATCGAAGATCGGAGATCGATCCGCCCGTGCACGAGGCGATCACGATGTTGTGGATGGCCACGTCACCGACCTCTGCGAGGGGTTTGCGGTTGCGGGAGTCACCGGGGGTGGCGACCGTCAGAGGGACCTCGTCGAGGTCGACGTGGATGGTCTTGACGTAGGTGGCGCCCTCGTCGGGGCCGACGAAGCGGTCGGCGTAGTCCTGCCCCCGGGTGCTCTGGAGGAAGGCCCTGATCGGCGCGCAGGGTTCGACGATGCCGGTCATGAGCCCGCCCTCGACGGTCATGTTGGTGATCACCGAGAGCTCGTCGACGTTCCATTGATCGATGCCCGGACCGCCGAGCTGGATCACGCAGGTGTCGGTCGGGGACTCGCGCCAGTGCTCCTCGCGAAAGAAGGGATCACCGATCAGGTGGAGCACGAGGTCCTTGGGGGAGAGCACTCCCTTGGCGTCACCCTCGACCCATACACGCACGGTCTTGGGCACGGTCACGGGGATCATGCCGGTGCGCAGGGCGAAGGCCATGGCCGTCGAACCCACGCCGAAGGCGAAGGCGTTCATGACTCCGGCCGTCGGCGTGTGGCTGTCGGTGAGCACGATGATGTCACCGGGGCGGGCGTAGTCTTCGACCACGATCCGGTGGCACACGCCCTGCTTGAGCCGGCCGGGCCCGTGCAGGCGGATGCCGTTTCGCTCGCAGACCTCGATCATCTCGGCCGCGAGGTTGCGGGCGGGCTGGAGGCGTTTGTCTTTGACCAGCTGGGGGACCGTGTCTCGGTCGATGAGCACAAAGTGATCTTCGAAGGCGGCCGCGAGTTCGGGCTGGTGCACGGGCGCCGAGCCCCACTCGTCGGCGTAGAGCTTCATGACCATGCCGCCGGTGTACTCGTGCATGCCGCGAAAGTCGGCCTCACACAGGATCTGGTCGCCGGGTGCGACCGAGGCCACCCCGAAGGGCTGGCCCGCGCCGCGCCAGGCCTTGCGGGCGACGATCTTCTCGATGCAGGTCATGGGCCGAGCTTCGCGCTCGATGGTGTAGGTGGGGCCGACTTCACCCGCGAGCACGGCGGTGCCGTAGCGCATGAGTCCACCGGTCTCGCTGACCGCCCGGAAAAATGGGGGCAGGGCCTCGGCGAGCGCGTCCAGGTCCAGATCTTCGCCCGCGCGCAGCTGGTCGATCACAGCGAAGTCGGTGGTGAAGGGCAGGCCGGCGTAGACCATGTTCTCCTGGAAAATACGCTGAAAACTGCGCGCGACCACGAGCTCGATACCGGCGCCCTGGTGCGCGACTACGGCGACCTCGCGGCTGCTCCCGCTGCCGTAGGCATCGCCGCCGACCACGACCTGAAACCCACCCGACTTGATCCCCTCGATCGGGACGACGTCTTGGAAGTTTTGCAGGAAATAGGGGCCGAGGATCTCGCCGGTGTAGCCGAGCGTACAGGCTGCACCGTTGATCATGGCGTCGGTGTTGACACCAAAGTGGAGCGCGGGTGGGGAGGCGACGTCGAACTCGGGGGTGGCCCCGTCGAGCTGGGCGCGCAGGTCCGCGGGGTCATCGGTGAGCCACAAGATCCGGCCGGTCAACTTCATGAGTCGCGACTATAACCGCTCGCTGGATCCGGCCGACTGGTGACAGCTCACGCGTGGGCTGTCACCGGCGTCTGCTCCGGCTATGCTCCGCCAATGCAGTCGAGGAGCTTTTCGGGGCCGTTGGATCGGGCGAAGTCGAGCGGGTGGAGGAGGGCCGAGTCGGGCGCTCCGGCGACCGCGCTGACGACTGTCCTGACTGTCCTGACTGTCCTGAC